>JAAYXB010000092.1 GCA_012516125.1 Bacillota bacterium
GGTAGTCTGTTGAAATCGGGAATCATGGTCCGGCGGGGGGAGGCCAGCCGGCGGGTGAGGAGAACCTGCCATTTTTTTTGCCGGCATGGCTGAGGGGATTTGCCCCTCCTGCTGCGCGGTTAAGAAAGGGGCATGCAGCCGGCCGGGCTCTCGGCCGTCCCTGACGCTCCAAAGATGCCGCGTCCAAAGGGTCTGTCTTCCGGACCATGATTCCCGATATCAACAGACTACCAGGCGAGCCGATCCCCGCAGGTACCCACAATTTCTCTTCTTTACGCCCTCGTCGTATTATCGAACATTGCATCCGCATATTGACAGTCTGTGCTTCATAACATATACTCGAGTCAGGAGGGATCGTCATGTTGACGCCGGAACAACTCGCCACCCGCCTCAGGGAAGCTCGAGAACGCGCGGGCCTGACTCAGGAAGAGGTGGCACAGAGCCTTGGCCTGCCGCGCTCGGCTATCGCGCTCATGGAGACGGGAAAGCGCAAAGTATCGGGGCTGGAACTGGCGCGCCTGGCGTACCTGTATGGCCGCTCGCCTGCGGAATTTCTCGCCCCGGAATTCGCGATAGACGGGGTTTCGGTGCTCTTGCGGGCGCTGCCGGAGACGGATGACGACGAGGGAACGCGAGACGCGATTCGCAAGGGCATTGCCATTGCCCGGGAAATTGCGAACCTCGAACACCTGCTTGAAGTGGAGCGGGCGACAGCCGCCTTTCCTCGCTACCCTGCTATGCCCCTGCGAGGGCGGTGGGAAGCGGTGGACCAGGGAAAACGCTTGGCGCACCAGGAGCGGCAGCGTCTGGAGCTCGGCTCCGCACCTTTGGACGACCTGGGAGACCTTATGGAAAACCAGGGTATCACCGTCTTGGAGTTGGAGCTACCCAACCACCTTTCCGGCTTCACAGTGCGCCTCAACGAGAGCGTCGTTTGTGGGGTTAACGTCACTCATGTTGCCGAGCGGCAGCGGTTTTCTCTCGCACATGAATACTGCCATGTCCTGGTCGATCACGACCGGCCTGGTATCATCAGTCGACAGGAGGAGAAGGACGAACTATCTGAGGTCCGTGCCAACGCCTTCGCCGCGGCCTTCCTCATGCCCGAGGACGGCATCCGTGATTACCTGTCGCGCCTGAATAAAGGTCTTCCATCCAGACCCAGGGAGGCTGTCGTTCCTCTGGAGGGCGACGTCCAGTTCGTGGAGGGACGTCTCGGCCCCGAGGCCACGAAGATCGGGCTGTGGCACGTCTGTCTCCTGGCCGGTCACTTCCGCGTGAGCCGGCTGGCCATGATTTGGCAGCTTTTCAATCTCAAGCTGATCACCGAGCGGGAACGGAGTAGACTCCTGGCCGCCGACCAGGACGGGTCTGGGCGGACGTTGTCCCGTATGCTCGGCATTGACGCCGAGGTCCAATGCGAAGGCGCGGCTGAAGCCGGTGAGCGGCAGGTTGTTCGTCCAACCAAGTTGCGCCTCGCTCGACGGCGATTGCTCCACCTTGCTCTGGAGGCGCTCCAGCACGAGGTCATCTCCCGCCGAAAGTTCCAGGAACTTGTGCACCTTGGGGACTTCGACCCCGACGAGCTCGGAGCGACTCTGGAGAGGATCAAGCCACCAACTGGGCCCTCGGGTTCGGAAAGCGAGGGCTAGCCTTGGATATCCTCCTCGATACCAACGTCATCATCGACCTCATCGAGTTGGATCGAGTTGGGGTGTCTCGCTCGCGTGTTGGAGGTCGGAGCGTTCCGCTTCTGGATCGTGGAGAACGTGAGGGAGGAGGTCACGGACCCGGGGCAACGGGCCATTCTAGAGGAGCAATTGCAGGGGGGCGCCATACACCAGACGCGCGTCTACGACATCGAGGAACTAGAAACCTATGTGGAGCTCCGGACAGTCCTGGCAGATGGCGAAGCAGCGAGCATAGCTGCGGCAGTCCATCGGGGCTGGGCTTTCGCCACGTACGAAAAGGGCCGGACGGAGCGGGAGGCGCTTCGTCGTGTGGGCCCTAGCCGGTATCTGCGGACGCCGCACCTTCTTGCGGCAGCTATTAAGGAGGGGTGCATGACGCTCGAGGATCTGGATACGGCACTTACGACGCTGTCATCAGTCCTTCCGAAGGGCGAAAGAACTCTGCACCGCCTTGCTCACTTTGAGACGATGAGAAATGAGGTCCAGCAGATACTGGGGATTACCGAGCAGGCGCGATAGTGAGGCCCGCCCTCTATGCCCCGTGTACTGCGTCTTCCGCTGCAGAGAAGGTGATGCTAAGCAATGCTGGTTGATCTGAGGCAGCCGCTAGACAACTACGCTGGAGATGAACTTGCGGCGACTGCTGATCATAAGAGGTGATGCGGTGGGGCACTACAGATGTAGAGACGCCGCACCTGGCACGTGCGCCGTCTCTTGGCAAACTCAGACGGCGGGAGGCGCAACTCGCGACACGTCTTCCCACCGGCCTCGGCGATGGTAGGTGTGGTCATTGGGCCACCACACCCGCCACACCCCACAGGACTGGTACGCGGGCATTCGAGAGATCATCACTCATGATGCCCAAGTTATCCCGATGTATACGTAATACTACGCGGCAGTCAGGAATCCTGCCGTCGCCGGGAGAAAACTAAGGACCAGTCGCGAGGAACAGGAGGAAAGGCAAATGGATGACATCAGCATGGAGAATGTAGTGGGCTCGGCGCATGGCAGTGGCGACTCCCGTCTGGAACACCCCGAGCATCCAGAGGATCCGGAACATCCAGGACACCCTGAGCATCCAGAGCGTCCGGAGCACTCTGAACCGCCCCCACGCCGGATGAAGCCACCCAGGCCCTTTGGGGGAGTGTAGGCATGAAGTGGTGGGAGGCGAGTCCCGAACGCTGGGAGTGGGAAGTTCATCGGATGTCCGAGAAGTACCCAGGCTCGCGGTCTTACGACCGCCGCCTGTGGTTACGAGGTGTGCTTCCTCTTGGCGTTCCAGAGGTATTCAAGGCCTGGAAAGGTGAGATTCGTCCTTTTGACGGGGTTGGCAATCCCGACGAGGTAATAGCTGCACTTGACCAGAACAGGTACGTATTGGTAGCGAGAGGGGGCCGCGTGATGGCCTCACCCGATGACCGTCCGCACAAACGTTCTGCCCTTCCGACTTCCGCCGGACTGATGGAGGCAACCTTCCTCTTAGAGGCGACGTACAAGGAACCTCCTGCACACCCCAGGGTTGAGCTGCTGCGACCACGACCCTCTCCGGAGGCGGTGCGAGAAGCCCATTTCTACAAGGATGGGTCCATATGCCCGCTTTACCCGCCTGATGGAACGTGGGACTGGAGCAGACCTGACTCAATGGCCGAGTATCTCGATACTGTAGCCATATGGCTCGCAAAATACGCGTATTGGGAGTTCACCCGCCGCCACTATGGGAAGGGCATCTGGGTCGGATCTGCCATTCCCCACGGCAAGCTGGGGTTGCTTTCGCGTATTCCCTGTGATAGTCAGTGCTGTTGCCGGTCGGGGTTGAAATTCAGGGAATGCCACGGCAGAGACCTGTGCTGACGACTATCTTCGAATGGCGGGGGTCTTGACGGCCCCCGCCTGAGGCGGTTCAGCATCTGCGGTCCGCTCTGTTCGAAAACCTGCAAGTGCAGCTCCTTAGGCGATATTTCGCAGGTCCGCCATTTCGAATTGGCGCCAAGGTCAGCGGCCCTGTTCACGTGGAATCATCTGCCAGTTTGCTGTAACTCCCGCGTGCAAGTCCAAGCCTGCGAATGAGATTCATGCGCCCGCCAGTGACGTTGACGACCGTGGCGAATCTCTCGCCGTTCAGCGTCTGGCCTGCTGTGGCCGAAGGGTTACAAGGTTGCTGTGTTTCGGACGAGGGTGTTGGGCAGTCGAGGGTGGGATGTCGTCTCTGAGCCGTGCCACGATTCATCAGGAGGTTCGCAGGTATGGTGAGGAGCTTGCGAAGCTGCAGGAGAGGATAGCGCTGGGGCAGGCCTGTGAGGGTGAAGTAAAGAGGCGGAAGGTGCGGGTCATATTCCTTGAGGTAGACGGGGTAATGGTAAGGAGGCAGCGGTCGAATTGGATTACAGGTTCAGGCTCCAGGATGGAGAGAGGCGGTATACGTCAGAGTTTGAGGGGATCAGGCTTCATGGTCTTGGAGCGGTAGAGACGGTTCTTGATAAGAAGATTGCGAACCGGATGAAGAAGAGAAGCATGGCGTGGAGTGCTGATGGTGCGGGAGCGATGGTCGCCCTCTTTGGCGGAGGCTCGGCCGGCTTTCTCATGACGCAGCGCCGAGGCCGGAGAGCGGGCCACCTGCAGGGCCCGCCCGGTCGAGGCGCCCTGCGGGAGAAGTAGAAGGTCCTTACCTGGACCGCCCATGCAGGGCGCGGGGCAAGGCGGCCCCCTGCAGACTCTACGCTACCATAAAACCACGCCCGACCGGGGAGTGATATGCTCAGAACACACTCAGTCGCGACGGGCTCACTTTTCCGTGAGGTCTCTACCTACTTTCGCTTGACAGGTACCACCATTGTTTCAATGCTTTGAACCTCCCTTTCGGATGGTATAATAGATTTAAACGAGTGTGTGGCGCTCAGCGGTGACTTGTCTTGGCGCGGGACGCCTGCAGACATAGGGGCAAATGGCAAATGGCGTTGCGCCGGGCAAAGGCGCACGCCTCACAAGGAGGGGTGTCTGGTGGAGACCACCTTGACCTACTTGGAAGTCCTGTCTCGGGAGAGCAAGAAGCCCGAAGTTGAGATAATGGCAATGGCACTTCGCGCAGGCCTTCGGCAGTTGTGGCGTGAACGGACCCTCGGCCGCTATCTCCGGGGCGAGCTTAGCCGCGACGAGGCAGTCGAGCTTGTAGGGATCGACTGGGTCGAGCTGGCGGAGCGGCAGTATGATGCGGCGAAGGAGGATCTCAAATGGGGGATGGAGCAGTAGGTCCTGTCGTGGCGGACTCCGGCCCCCTTATCCACCTGGCAGAAGTAGGCCTCCTGGGCCTTCTTCGTATGTTTGAGGCGGTTCATGCTCCTGGGGCGGTATGGTCAGAGACGGTGGGGAAAGGCTTTGTTAATGAGGCGGACCTTATGGGGCTAGGGAACGTTTGCCGCCGAGATCTCCGCCGTGAGGATGTCCGTGGGTATGCTCACGAACACGGCCTAGAGGCGTTACACGACGGCGAACTCGAGTCCCTCTGCCTGTGCAGGATGCTGGGCGTGTTCACTTTGCTCACTGACGACCTCGCGGTGCGGAAGGCTGCCAAGCGACTCGGGATTACCCCCGTGGGTTCGCTCGGCGTTGTCGTAAGAGCACATAAGCGCGGGGCCATCTCCGTCAAGGAGGCGGAAAATGCCATTGTCCGGCTGTATGACCTTAGCAGCCTCTTTGTCACTCGAGCTATAGTAGACCTGGTCATTGATGAGCTTCGCAAGTCATCAAGTCCTTAGGAGCGACCGGCTCGTGCAAACCTGCTATGCCTCCTTGCAGTGTATGTAAGAGTATGTTAGAGTGCACAAATGCTCTCGGCGCCTGGGAGGGGGTTACCGGTGATTGCACGACAGGTGTCAGAATCCGGCCACTCGCCCGATAGGCCGGATTATGCCCAGGCGCCTCGCTCGGGCCGGCGCCCCTGGAGCCGAGTACCGTTAACCTGCCAGACGTTGGCAAATTGCGGGAATTAACGAACCTTCCTGTTCAAGGAAGGCGACTTCCCCGTCACCGAGTTCGCCGAGTTTGCCGAGTCCGCCGAGCACACGAGGATCGCCATCCCCCTGCACTACCGCCTCAGAGCCCCCGGCCTCCGAGGGGATCGACTACCTCGCCGACGTCATCGAGCGGGCGCTGGAGGAGGTACGGTAGGCAGGGGACGGGCTGTCTTCGCTCGCTATGGAATAGCTGGCCTGGGGCCGCGCCTCGTCGGCATGCGTCTCCCGCGCCTGGGCAGAACATTCCCCGAACTCCGACAACCGCTAAGTGATCTATCTTGATGGGGCTGCCGACTCTTCCGGTCTTGCGCTTGCTATGGTATGCTGACATCGGCGGCTTACTCCTTTAATCTGCGGCTGCCTCTCACCCCGACAGCGCAGAGAGCCGCGGTGAGAATTTCGAAAAGTAGACTCGTGAGGAGTGTCAGGCATGGACGTTTCCGAAGAGATTGATGCCTTGCGGGCCAAAGGCCTGCGACACCTGAACAGGGAGGAATTCGAGGAGGCTGAAAGGGTATTCAAGAAGCTGGTGAAGACGGACCCGAGCCCGGCTTCCCGCAACAATCTGGCAATGTGCCGCTTTCGGCAGGGAGACCCCGAAGGAGCCTTAATGGTCCTCAAGCCCAACCTTGAGGCGGACCTGCCGAATCCCTTCGCGCACGCCCTCGCGGCGCAAGCCCTCGCGGCATTGGGGCGACAGGACGACGCGGAGGAGCACCTTGCCAGGGCGATATCCGACTTTGAGACGGGAATGGAGACCGTGGTGCCTGCAGGCTTAGTCGATAGAGAGTCATGGCGGGAGTACACCGTGATCATCAAGAGAGCCGCCGGGGACCTGGGTCACCATCGCCAGGTCCTGGACCTGTATCATAAGTGGGAGAGATATCACGTGCATCCTGAGGACCGCTTCCTGGCCGGGGTTGCCGCCTTCAATATCGGCCGGTTCTCGCAGGCCGCCTCCTACTGGAGAAGACTGCCGCGGCCAGAGTGGAGGTTCGCGGACCTGTATTTGATTGTGGCCGACGCCGCGAACGCGGGGATCGTGCCGCCGTTTCCCCTGGAGTACCGCGTCCCGGAACTGCGCCAAATCAAGAGACGCAAGACGGATGACGATCTCCGAAGATTGGCGCAGCAAGGCTGGTCCCGCATGATCGCGTTGGGGGACATCCTCGGTGAGTCCGCTGATCACGAGGAGAGACAGCTCGCAGCCGCGCAGCTGCGTACCATCATTTGGCACGGGGGAGATTGGGGGCTGGACCTGGCGAAACGCATCCTGTCGGCGCGCGGCGTTGGCAAGGAAATGAAGCTTGCCGCGGCGGAAGCCCTTGTGGACCTGGGTGTCTACAAGGAGGGAGAGTCCATCGAGGCTGTGGTGGACGGTAAGAGGAAGTGGCTGGTCATCCGAACTCCCAAGGTTACGGAGGAGCCCGACGAAACTACGGAGGCATTGGTGGAGGAGGCAAGGCGTCTCCGCGACGCAGGGAAGATCGACGAGGCGATAGAGAAACTACAGCCCTTGCTCGGACAAGGCGACTTCTACCCGCCCGCGATGTTGACGCTGGCCAACCTTCTGAGGAGGAAGGACAGGCTGGATGAGGCCGAGGGTCTCCTTCTCACTCTAAAGGAGGTTGCGCCCCGCGATCCTACTGTGCTTTTCAACCTTGCGGCGCTATATCTGCAGCGCGGGGACCTTGACCGCGCCACGAAGTACGCTGGCCAGATAGATCGCCACGAGCTGACGGACGAGCTCCGCTGCAAACTCAGACTGCTCGAGGACGAGATAAACCGCCTTGCACTCCTGACGGTGAGGCCGAGCCAAGTCGTGGCCGCCCTTGCGGACTCCTGGCGCGAAGAACAGGAGGACAAGCCTATCCCCCTGAACGTGAACCTATCCCGGGCCATGCGGGGAGTGCCTGCGGGATGGGTGAGTGCCGCCTGCGAAGAGCACGGAATTGATGCGGGGTCCATAAGACACAGGAGAGAGCGTGCAGAAGCGCTCGGGCAACGTCTCGTAGATCGACGCCACATTGAGGAGACCGTGTTGAAGCTAGAACAGGACGAAAAGGAGGCTCTCCGCCATATCCTCGATAGAGGAGGATGGGCCAAGCTGTCAGCCCTCACTCGGCGGTTCGGCTCCATGGAGGGGGACGGGTTCTGGTGGGAAGAAATCCCGCCTCGGTCCACTCTGGGAAGGCTTCGGCGCAAGGCCCTGGTCTTCGTGGGACGAGCCGTGGTCGAGGGACGCCGCTACAAGGTCGCGGTAATTCCCGTTGAGTTGCGCGAAGGCCTCGCGGAGCTTCTCGGGTCACCTCTTCCGGAGGCGCGCGGGGAAGATTCCAATGGGAACGGGGATGGGAACGAAGGAGGTAGGGCCGAGGAGACGTAGGCGAGGGCCCCGCTTCCGGGCACGAGCGGCGCGCGCCACGAGGAAGACGGTAAGTGGGGCCGCTGGCGTAAGAACGCGGGAAGCTCACGCTGGTATCGGGCCTTCCGCGAGCGTGCGCTGGACGAGGTGCGGTAGGCCTAGGTGCAGATTTCGCGACGGCGGCGGGCGAGGGCGGTTGCCGTGAAGACATCGAAAGGTTCATTGACACGCGGCAGGATTAAACGATGTCTTGTCGAAGTAGGCGACTGGATATGTCTGGATCATCGTCGGTTTCTCGTCA
>JAAYXB010000093.1 GCA_012516125.1 Bacillota bacterium
CCCCAGCCCCAGTCCCAGTCCCAGCCCCAGGTCCAAGCCCAGACCGCCATACCAGGGGCGGAACAGGCTGCGCCACACGCTTCATCAACCGGCGCGCCTCCCTCCGGACCGGACGTATCTAGAGGTTGTCCCATCTATCACTACAGAGAAATGGTCCGCGTTGAGGAACCTTCCGGGAAGTCCCTCACCATCGGCCCGGACATCGCCCGGCTTGAAGAAGATCTAAAGGACTTGGCTCCCGAGGACGCGGAGGTCATCGACACATACATTCAGGGTGTCCGCGCGTTCCGCAGATTTGACCTGCTCACCCTACCGGGCGCTGGCTTCGGGGGCGTCCTGCGGATGCTTCCGTACGCCGGTACAGTGGCCAAATGGATGAAGCCCAGCTTGGGGGCTTTTGCCAAGCGATTTTCAGACCCTTTTCTTCGGCGGGCGCTTCCCTATATCCAATATGACATGCCCGGGATCCCCGTAGGTGTGCACCTCAACATGCTGGCGAGAATGGGCCGTCAGGACTACGGCTGGCCTATCGGCGGCTCCCTGGCTTTCGCCCGCGCCATTGAGCAGCGCTACCGCGCCCTGGGGGGCCAGGTTCACTATAAGTCGAAGGTAGTGAAAATCCTGACAGAGAACGGCCGGGCTGTCGGCGTCCGCCTGGCCGACGGCAGCGAACACCGGGGAGATGTGGTGGTCTCTGCCGCTGACGGCCATAGCACGGTCTTCGATATGCTGGAGGGTCGGTATACCACCCAGGCGCTCCGATCGTATTACGCTCAGGCGCCGGAAAGCCAGGAGATGGCACTACACGTTTACTTCGGGGTAGGCCGGGACCTGTCCCGGGAGCCGCACGCTCTGGTTCTGCTCCTTGATAAGCCCGTGGAGATCGCCGGCCATACACGGGATCGTCTCGGCGTGGAGATCCTTAGCTTTGACCCCAGCGTGGCGCCGCCAGGCAAAACCGTGCTCAAAGTCCCGCTCGAAGCCGATTACCCGTTTTGGGAATCTATGCGGTCCCATGGAGAAGAAGCCTACTGTACCGCGAAGGAAGAGGTCGCCGCGCAGGTTCTGCACTTGCTCGAGGCCCGCTTCCCAGGCCTGGGCCGACAGGTGGAGGCTATAGACGTATCCACGCCCCTGACCATCGAACGATATACAGGGAACTGGCGTGGATTGCAAGCCTGGCTGCCTCCTGGCAATCCCATGGGCATCATGCTGAAAGGGGCATTCACAACAAGCCTGCCAGGTTTGGCCGACTTTTTCATGGTGGGGCAGTGGGCCTGCGCCATGATCGGTTTGAACACAGTGGCCTCGGCAGGCCGGAGGCTGGTCCGCTCCCTTTGCCGGCGCTACGGGCGCCCTTTTGTAACCCTGGAACCGGAACCGGAACAGGAACAGGAAGCGGGGTGATCGTTGCCCAAAAGGGCGAGCACTATCCAGTTCACCCTGCGCCGGGACCGGGCGGGATGGAGGAGGAGACCGGAGTCTTGGCAGGGTGTGTCGACGCGTCGCTCGATTGGAACTCGATTGGAAATAGAGCCCGAGCATGTTCCGGTAGACGAAAGCCTTTATCCCTGTCGGCTGATTCAGGTGAGCATGGACGCCAGGTCCCCTGGCAACGCCGGGCGCATTACCCGTTCTATGATCTCCCTGGCGACCTCGGGCACCGCACGCCCATCTGTTTGCACAAGGTAGTCTTCTATCGCAGCCTGTTCCAGGGCGCGGGCCAATTCCGCCGCGCGCTTGAGGTGCCATTCGAGGCCGTGCCCGCGCTCTCTCGTACGAACCCTTTCGGCCAGCACTGGGAGCGAGGCGGCAAGCCGCACCACCACAATGTCCGCCCCTGGCACGACGTCGCGCAGCCCATCGAGTTCCTCTCGCGTTTCCACCACCCGCGCGACCACAAGGCAACGGGCTCCACACGAGCGGGCATTGCGCCATACGCTGGCCAGGTTGGCGTATCCAATGCCATTTCCAAACCGGTCGCCGGGTGAGTGGGGGTAACACTGCGTAAGGGCATCGAAATCGATAAGCGCATGCGGCACCCCAGCGGATGATAGCAAGTCTGACACCTCGTTCGCCACTGCGCTTTTGCCAACGCCCACAGGTCCGCTCAGAACAACTACTGGCACTCGCTGCCACCACGCCAGGGCGGCGTGCTCGGTAACTTTAACAAAGGCATTCTTGCCGTCCATGTAGCCTTCGATGTCATATGGGAAAAGATGAGCCAGCTCCTGCTTGAGCGCGGCGTATCGCCTCGCCACGCCTGGGTATGCGCGGAGGTAATCACGGAACGCAAGGTGACGCTCTATCATCGGACTGCCAGATGCGTATACATGGACGTGATGCGTATGGCATTCAGCACCTTCGTGGTAGTAAAACCGGTGGAAATAGCGTCGGCCGGATAGACCGTGTTCGCCCATGGGCTCATACCCCAATCCCACCATAGCCTCATTCAGGCAGTCTACTGCGTCGATGTTCCGAACGACGGGAAGGATATCAATGATCGGCTTCGCCGCCAGGCCAGGAACCGCTGTGCTGCCGATGTGGTGGATATAGATGAGTTCGCGTCCGAACACAGCCTGCAGGCGCTTGGCTTCCTCGCGAAACCGCTGCGGCCAGGCCGGATCGTAAGGAACGACCTTTACTTCACGTGGTGCCCGTCGAATAAGCATGGTGTCATCGATAGGATCGGGATAATCGGGGCTGGCTCCGCACGATGTCACATCGGTCATGGTACCTCACCGCCGTACAAGATTTCTTCAGTCGGTGTCATACTATGTAGCAGAATAGCAGGGAGCATAGTAGGGCTGAAGGCCCTCATCGGTAGAGCCCCATCCCACCCCACTTCACCCTGCTTATCAGTGAGGCGAAGAGAGGCTAAGACCCGGTTGCGCTGGCTGCCCCTAGAAGCTTGCTACAAGAGCCACGCGCGGCCCCGGCGACGGCCTCTTTGTATCGCAACCCCGCAGTCAGGGGGCGTTCAGGGGGCGTGGCGGTCATCCTGTGGGGGCGGTCCGCCCGGTCTTAGGGCAGCCTTCTAGAAGAATGCTCCAAAACGCCCTTAAGACGACGGACAGCTCCTCGTGGTGCCTCATAGACGCGATTTGAGGATGCGCATCTTGGGCAAGAAGCCCGTTTTGGAGCCAGCTTCTAGGCCAGCATCAGCGGCTCCGTTCTATAGATGCCCAAACCTCAAACTTGAACGAGCGTGCGGCTACGTGGGTGCGCAGTCGGGCGCACCGCGCCATGCCCCCGCCCGAGGGTTTAGGTTCGATGTTGCGCGTTTACAGGCTGGCGCAGCAGGCTGCCGTAGGCGCATCAATGATGTTGTCATTGATGATGACGTCCGTGACTTGCCTTCAAGTCTGATGATACGTGTTTATAAACGGGCATGTACCAGCCGGCCAGTCAGTCAGTCAGCAAGCCAGCAGCCGGGATGCGGCTGATCCCCCGAGGACCAGGTTGCGGGTAGACCTGGTCCGGTGGGGACCAGCCCGGCGTGGAATCTGGTCCTCCGGGAACCACCCCTGCCGCCCTCCTTCGCCAAAACCGGCGAGCTGGAGCACCAGGGACCAGATCCCGCGTGAAGATGGTCCTCTGGGGACCAGCCTGGCACCACGTCCTGGTCCTCTCGTGACCAGGACGCCTTGACCGCCGCCGGGGGTGGTGCACCAGGGACCAGGTTGCCCGCGAGGTTGATCCCCTGGGGACCATCCGCACGCGAAACCTGATCCCCTGGGGACCAGGGGTTTTTGGACATCTCGCAAGGTGGTCACGTGGGGACCAGGTGACGGACGAAGTTGGTCCCCAGGGGACCATCTTCGCGCGTAACCTGGTCACCGGAGGACCAGATCCGGCGTCCTCGTGGAGCGAGCGCCAGGAGGGTGGGTCTCTGGTAACCAGGTTTCGCTCGGGGTTGGTCCCCCAGGGACCACCTGCGCGCAAATCCTGGTCCCTTGAGGACCAGCCGCCCGTGGGCACCTGCGAAGGTGGCTACCTGGGGACCAGGTC
>JAAYXB010000094.1 GCA_012516125.1 Bacillota bacterium
ATGGAAGGCCTAACCACTTCAAGGGCCAAAGTTTGGCGGGTGGCTGGTAGCACAGGAAAGATAAACTGGGTTGGAAACCGCCGTCTATGATGAGCCCGAACCCACCTGTCGCTGGGCCAACGGAGTTTCCGAAAACGTTCTTAATCAGGTGAGGAGGGAGTTTTGTGATGTTGTCGTTCTGGGATAAGGTCCAGATGTACGACCTGACACAGCCGCTTGGCCATCTCACGCCGCCCTGGCCGACCTACGAGCCGCTTCAGATAAAGTTCTTCAAGCGACTGAGCCCCAACGGCGCAAACGGGCAGCTCATCACGACGTCGAACCACGTGGGGACACATCTCGACGGGCCACTGCATTTCTGCACCCACGGCAAGGATATAGCGAGCCTGCCCCTTGACTACCTCGTGGGCCCGGGGGTCGTGGTGGATATCAGTGACATTGCCGAGGACTACGGGATCTATACGTCGCGGGACATCACCGAGCGCGTCGACGTGCGTGAGGGGGATATCCTGGTCATCCACACAGGCTACCATCATTACGCATGGGACCAGCCCGAGGCCGATGAGGTGCGGTACATGGTCAAGCACCCTGGCCCTGGGCGGGAGTTCGCCGACTGGTGCAGAAAAATGAAGCTGAAGTGGCTCGCCGTGGACTGCGGGTCCGCCGACCACCCGATGAACACGAAGATCCGCGAGTGGATGCCGGTCCAGGCGAAGGAGGCCGATGAGCATCTCAGGAAGAGATACGGCAAAGGCCTCGACGACTTCTTCCGCCCCGAGGACTACCAGGTCATGCACATCGCGCTGTTCCCGCACGACATAATCCATGCGGAGAACCTCGGCGGTGACATCGACAAGGTCCTCAACAGGAGGCTCATCATAGGCTGCTTCCCATGGAGGTTCGTGGGCGGGGAGTCGTCCATCTGCCGCATTGTAGCGTTCGACACGAAGGAGGCGTGATGGTCGGAAGCCCATATAGTCGGAAGCCTATACAGACTATCACAAGGTTGTGATGAGTATCTACTTCTGTGAGAAGTGTTTTGTTGATTATCACGAAGGATTCCTGCCAAAAAATAGCGAAATCTTCAGGTGCTTGCATAAGTAGGCACATAACGAGCATAAAGTCGCGCGACCAGTACGCAGAAAGGAGGGCGAACGATGCTGCTACCTTTCGACTACGTCCGGGCGCGAAGCAGGGAAGAGGCAGTGGACCTGGCTCTGCGGGCCGGGGCCGGGGGCAGGTTCCTCGCGGGGGGTACTGACCTCCTGGTGCGCATTCATGACAGGCAGCTACGTCCCAAGATGGTCATAGACCTGAAGGGGATCGAAGGCATGCAGGCCATCAACTGCTGCGACGGCGAGGGCCTTGTGGTGGGAGCTGCCACCCCCCTGAACCGCTTGATAAGGGACGAGGTGGTGCGCTCCAAATACGGCCTTCTTGCCGAGGCGGCGCACACCGTAGGCTCGATGCAGATCCGCAACCGTGCCTCTCTGGGCGGGAACATCAGCAACGCATCGCCCGCTGCTGACACTGCTCCCGCCCTGTTGCTTTATGAAGCGGAGATCCTGACGTGGGGCCCGTGCGGGGTAAGGAAGATCCCTGTAGGTGAGTTCTTTAAGGGCCCCGGGGCCACGGCGCTTGGCGAGGGCGAGTTCGTGTTCAAGGTGAGGCTGCCAATCCTCAAGGAGCGGTCCTTCGGAGCGTACCTCAAACTTGGGAGGACCAGCGCGGTTGACCTTGCGATCGTGAGCGTGGCGGCGCTGGCGCTTGAAGGCGGCGAGGTCCGCCTTGCCTTGGGCGCGGTTGCGCCTACACCCATAAGGGTGAAAGAGGCGGAAGCCATCCTTCGTAACCGGAAGGACAAAGAGGCTATCAGGGAGGCTGCCGTGGCGACCAGGCGCCTCGCGGCGCCAATCAGCGACATCCGTGCGAGCAGGGAGTACCGGCTCGAGATGACCGAAGTGCTGACTGCGAGAGCCATCGAGCAGGCTCTTGCAGGCCTCGCCGCGCGCGCCAGGTAGGTCAGGAGGGGGGAAGGATAGGCCATGATCCACAACATACGCGTCAAGGTCAACGGTGAATGGGTCGAAGCCTGCGTGCCCTCTCACAGGAGGCTACTGGATTTCCTTCGCGAGGACCTCGACCTCATAGGGGCGAAGGAAGGCTGCGGCGGCGGGGAGTGCGGCGCCTGCACGGTGCTGGTGAACGGAGAGCCCATCAACGCGTGCCTCATGCTTGCCGTAGAGGCTGACGGGGCGGATGTCCTTACGGTTGAAGGCCTTGGCTACGCTGACCATCTCGACCCGGTGCAGGAAGCCTTCGTCGAGAACTCCGCGCTGCAGTGCGGGTACTGCATACCGGGCATGATCATGTCGGCCAAGGCACTTCTGGTTCGCAACCCAAGCCCCACGCGTGAGGAGGTTGTGGAGGCTATAAGCGGCAATCTCTGTCGGTGCACAGGTTATGCCCGTATCGTGGACGCCATCATGCAGGCGGCTCAGGTGGCCCGGGCTGCCGAGTCCTCGAAGGTGGGAGGTGAGTGACAGTGGCAGCGAAGACAAGCTACATAGGAGCCGGAGTTGTGCGCAACGACGCGCGAGAGAAAGTGACAGGGACTGCGCGCTACGCGGGTGACCTCAAGTTCGACCGGATGCTATACGCGAAGCTTCTCCGAAGCAAGTATGCTCATGCCCGCCTCGTGCGCGTGGACGCATCGAAGGCCGAGAAGCTGCCGGGGGTAAAGGCGGTCGTGACAGGCAAGGACTTTCCTTATCGGATGGGCCTGTATCTTGTCGACCGGACCCCATACGCCGTTGACAAGGTGCGATACTATGGCGAGCCGGTCGCCGGCGTGGCCGCCATCTCGCCCGAGATAGCAGAAGAGGCTCTGTCGCTGATACAAGTCGAATACGAGGAGCTGCCGCCCGTCCTCGACGTTCTGGAGGCCATAAAGCCCGAGTCGCCTCTGGTTCATCCGAACCTTCATGAGTACGAACACGTCCCGGCGATATTCCCCGTGCCCCATACGAACATCAGCAACCACTTCAAGATCAGAAAGGGCGACGTGGCAAAGGGTTTTGCCGAGGCCGACGTCATCGTCGAGGATACGTACTACGTTCCGCAGATTCAGCACTCACCGCTCGAGCCCCATGCCGCGATCGCACTCTACGATCGAGAGGGCAAGCTGACCATCTGGGCAAGCTCCCAGTCGCCCTTTGCCATGAGGAAGATACTCAGCCAGAGCCTCAAATGGCCCATGCACAGGATACGCGTCATCGGCCCGTACGTGGGCGGCGGGTTCGGGGGCAAGGCAGGCCTCAACGTGGAGGCCACCCTGGTTCCTCTGGCGATGAAGGCCAGGGGCTACCCGGTGAAGCTGGTTTGCACGCGGGAGGAGGAGTTCAGGGACACGTTCGTCCGGCAGGGGATGTGGTGCCGCCTGAAAACCGGGGTGAAGCGGAACGGGCGGATCACCGCGCAAGAGTTCGAGATGTACTGGGACGGCGGTGCCTACACTGAGTACGGCGTCAACGTGACGCGGGCCGCCGGTTACAGTTCCGCCGGGGTATACGACATCCCCAACATGAAGACCGACTCTTACTGCGTCTATACGAACAAGCCTGTCGGCGGACCCTTGCGCGGTTTCGGCCACGGAGAGAACCACTGGGCCATCGAGCAGCACATGGACCAGATCGCCCACAGGCTGGGCATGGACCCCGTGGAATTCCGGATGATCAACCTCCAGCGGGAGGGGTCCACCAATGCCACCGGCCAGGTCCTTCACAACGTGGGCATCGGCAAGTGTCTGGAGGAGGCGGCGAGGCTCATAGGCTGGACGAAGGTGGCAGGTCCGGCGAAGATAGAGCCCGGCACAAAAAAGGTGCGGGCGAAAGGGATCGCCTGTATGACCAAGGCCCCAGCCATGCCTAACGATGCCGCCTCCACGGCGATCGTGAAGCTCAACGACGACGGCACTGTCGTGCTCAATATATCTGCCCAGGAGCTGGGCCAGGGCGCCTTCACGGTGCTCGCGCAGATCTGCGCGGAGGAGCTTGGCGTCCGGTACGAGGACATCAGGATATACCCTGTAGACACCGATCACGGAGCGTACGAGTGGCAAACGGTGGCAAGCCGCATCACATACTCCTGCGGCCGCGCCGTGATGGAGGCCGCGCGGGATGCTAAGAGGCAGCTTACAGACCACGCGTCCAGATACTTCGGTGTCCCCGCTGAGGACGTAGATGTGGTCGATGGCGAGGTGTTCGTGAAGAGTAACCCGTCGAGGCGTGTCCCCGTGGGCACGCTTGCTCTTGGTGCCACGCTTCCGGATTTCAGCGGCTATGGTGGCCCGGTCGTCGGTCGGGGCAAGTTCATACCAGAAGGAATTGTGGCAATGGATGCCGAAACAGGCCAGAGTCCTAAACCCGTGGCGAACTGGACCTACGGGGCCCAGGGGGTCGAGATCGAACTGGACCTCGAAACTGGGAGGATCGATGTCAAGAAAGTGGCGGCTGTGTACGACGCAGGGCGCGTCATCAACCCTGTGACGGCCACATCTCAGGTTGAAGGAGGTGTTGTGCAGGGGTTAAGCATCGGGTTGTTCGAGGAGATGAAGTTCGACGAGAGGGGCAGGCTGCTGAACCCGTCGTATGTTGATTACAAAATCGCGACAGCAGCTGAAATCCCGGAGATGCTGGTAGGCTTTGTCGAGGTCCCGCAGGAAGACGGACCATACGGAGCGAGGGGTATTGGGGAGCACGTCATGGTGCCGACTCCGCCTGCCATCGCCAACGCGCTGTTCCACGCGGTGGGTGTCCGGGTGAAGCGTCTTCCCATGACATCGGAGAACGTTTATTGGGCCCTTAGGCAAGAGTAGGTGTTGACTCAACCACCTGAATGGAGATGACCTGCAGCGGACAGCAGATTTGAAGGGAGGAGAGATCCGTGGCAAGCACCCAGCCGACTGTGAAGGCGCAAGTCAGGGGGCCCATAAGGCCCGGAGACACGCTGCCTTTCTCTCAGCTTCTGGTTCTCGGTCTTCAGCACACGTTCACGATGTTCGGCGCGACGGTCCTGGTGCCACTGCTTACAGGGCTTGACGTGAGCGTGGCGCTTTTCACGGCTGGTATCGGGACCCTGTGGTTCCATCTTGTGACGAAGCGAAGGGTCCCGATATTCCTTGGTTCCTCGTTTGCCTTCATCGCCCCCGTCGCGCTTGTGATCAAGGAGATGGGGATCCCGGAAGCGCAGGGCGGGATCATCGTAGCAGGTTTGCTGTACTGTGTCCTCGCAGTGATCATATACTTCGTAGGGCCGAAGTTTATGGAATCCCTCTTGCCGCCGGTTGTGACCGGGCCCATCATAATGGTCATCGGTCTCAACCTTGCCCCCGTGGCCATCGGAAGCGCCAGCAAGAACTGGATAATCGCGCTCATTGTGCTTGCGACCGTCGCTTTCGTGAACCTTTATGTGAAAGGGTTCCTGCGGCTCCTTCCGGTCATATCGGGGATAGTCGTGGGGTACATCGTCAGCCTGATATGGGGCATAGTGGACACCGCGCCCGTCGCTCAGGCAGCGTGGGTCGGGATGCCTCATTTCACATGGCCCGTGTTTAACGCGGCGGCCATTGGGCTCATAGCTCCGGTGGCGGTAGCCACCATGGTGGAGCACGTGGGAGACGTGCTCGCGGTGGGAGCCACGGTGGAGCAGGAGTTCGTCAAGGATCCCGGGCTGCACCGGACGCTCATCGGCGACGGCATCGGGACGTCCCTTGCCGGCCTGTTCGGAGGCCCGGCAAACACAACCTATTCAGAGAACACTGGAGTGCTCGCCCTCACCCGGGTCTGGAAGCCCGAGGTCATGAGGGTTGCCGCGGTTATGGCAATTCTGCTTGCGTTCATCGGTAAGCTTGGCGCGGCGATAAGGACCATACCCGAGCCTGTCATCGGCGGCATCTCCATCGTGCTGTTCGGAATGATCGCGGCCATCGGCGTGAGGACCGTCGTCGAGAACCAGGTCGACATGAAGCAGCCCAGGAATCTCCTCATCGCCAGCGTGATGCTCGTGGTAGGCATCGGCGGCGCGATGATCAAGATCTGGGGCAACCTGCAGTTCGGCGGCATCGGCCTTGCTGCCATCATCGGCATCATACTGAATCAACTCTTGCCGAGAGAGGTCGGGAAGGCTCAAGGCAGCTGAGTGTGAGTTCGCAGGTTTGCCCGGTCTGCCAGCGGGGTCGGGGTCGCCGGTGCTCGCACGACGGGACCCTTGAGATCTGGCAAGCCCGAACGCCGGATTTCACGGAGGCGCGCCGCAAGCGCGCTGTCCCCGGTATGCAACACCACGAGCCCCTGGGGAAGTGGCGGTCATCCCCGACCTCGGGCTTATGTGGGTTACCTGGCGCGAATCTGAGGAGCGAGAAACGTTCGGTTCTTGGGGGAGCCTGAAGGCTCCCTCTTTCGTTTCATCCTGCAACGGGGGACGCGAACATGAGCACAAGGGCGATGATGAGACCGTACAGCCCTGTGGTCTGCGAGATCGCCTGACCCAGGAGCATTGTTCGCGTTATCTCCATCCGCAGGTCGGGGCGCCGCCCAACGGTCTCGGCCCCCTTGCCTGCCGCGTACCCCTGGCCGATGCCGGGGCCTACTCCTGCGAGCATCGCAAGCCCGGCGCCGAGAGTGGCGGCGCCTCGCACGAGCGGGGGGCCAGGCTGGGTCGCCAGCGGGTTTGCGAAAAGGAGAAGCATGGCGACGACAAGGGAGAAGATCCCTGACGTCTCCGCCACCGCCTGCCCCAGGAGCATTATCATCGTGATGTCCGTGCGCCTTGCAGGGTTCCGCCCGACGGCGTCTGCCGCCTCGCCTGCCGCGTAACCCTGGCCGATACCCGGGCCCAGCCCGGAAGCCATCGCTATGCCTGCGCTGAGCGCGGACGCCGCCAGTACCGCCGCGCGCGGGTGGACCGCTGCAATCCTGATGACTTCCTGCGCGTCCCGAAGGCCCAGGTGGGTCAGGACATTGAACGCCTCGAATGTCTCAAAGATGCCGTTCATGTTGGGTCAGTCCATCGCCCTCGCAATGAAAGTCATCGTGAGCATCACGAAGATGAAGGTCTGGATGATCCCCGCGAAGATGTCGAAGTACATGTGCGGCACGACAGGCACGAGAACCGGCAGTACCGAGTAAAGAAGACCCATGATGATGGCTCCCCCGAGCATGTTGCCGAAGAGGCGGAATGCCATCGAGAACGGCAGGGCGATCTCGCTTATGACGTTCAAGGGAGCGAGGAACGCCACGGGCTCGAAGAAGCCTTTGAGATATGCCACAATACCCTTTTTCTGGATCGAGTAGTACTGGATGTTCACGAACGTGATCGTTGCGAGGGCGAGAGTGGTGTTGAGATCGGCGGTGGGTGGGGTAACCCCGATGAGCCCCGTGAGGTTTGCGACCACAAGGAACAGGGCAAGCGTGCCGATGTACGGTATGAATCCCCTGTTCTCCCTGCCCATGGTCCCGTCCACGAGCCATTGGACGGCCTCGTACACAAGCTCAGGCACGAGCCGCTTTCCAGATGACGGCTGCTCAGGGGGGCGGGACAGCATCAAGCCCACTGCGATGCGCGACGCGACGACGAGCACGACCATGATCGCCCACGTCGTGACGAGGGTCTCGGGTATCTCGTAGCCCAGCACGCGATATGCCCTCGCGAGAAATGGCATCCGCTGTCATTGCCTCCTCTACTGGCCCCGCTTCTCGGGGTGCGGGTGCCGGGCCTCCTGTGGGGCGTTCCCAATTCCCTAAGTGAGGGTGCAGAAGTGCTGACGACCTTCGGGAGGGGTTACCGGTGGTTGCACGAGGGGTGTCAGAATCCGGCCGCCGGCCCGATGGGCCGGATCTTGGCGAAGCGCGCCCCGCTTGGGGCGCCGTCCCCGAGTGCAACACCGGCAACCCGGCAACCGCTGGAAAAGGGACGAGAACTAACGCACCTTACCCTCATAGTATCAGCCTTCACGGACTGAGCTGGACGGTGGACCCATGACCAGCCGCTCAGAGTGGTCCCAGGATGCCCGTCAGCAGAATGATGAACTTCACCATGATCATGCCGGCTGCTGTTCCCAGGAATAGTCCGGTGTCGCTGCGCAGCGCGGCGTACAGGACCAGTGCCGTCAGGGCGTACCTTGCCAGATACTTGAGACCCGCCTGCGCCGGCGCCTGCACGGGCCCCGCCGTCACGGCGGCCGTGATGGCGGCGCCCAGGAGGTGGAAGCTGGCGAGGCCGAAGGCCGTCCCGGCGAGGCCGCCCAGGGCGACGCGATGAAGCCCGGCTGCTGCAAGGAGGGGCGCCGCCACGGTAAGGACGATTGCCGCCCGCCTCACGATTGTGCGCTCAAGGTCACGTGTGTCCTTCATTCCCACCACGCAGCTTTCCGTGACACGTGTAGTTTCCTCTGTTTGCGCGGTTTTATGAGTGTCGCAGGCAAGCAGCGCGGCCCCGCGGTGCCCTAAACGAAGGTGCAGAAATGCTTCCGACTTTGGGAGGGGTTGCCGGTGACGCCAGGAGAGAGTGTAACACCGGCAACCCACCAGACATTGGTGCACTGGGAGGAACTTGCGAACTCTCACTTGGGGTCTGAATCTCATGCGTGAGCATGGAGGGATTTCTCAGGCCGTGGAGAAAGAAGGAGACGGTTAGGACGAAGCTACTGAGGGGGCGACTTGCTCACATGCCGGAAATCGCATACGTGGATGGGGAGTTCATGGAGCTTTCGGAGGCGCGCGTGTCCGTTGAAGACCGCGGGTTTCAGTTTGGTGATGGCGTATACGAGGTCGTGAGGTGTTACCGCGGCACGCCGTTCGCGCTCGAGGAGCACCTTGGCAGGCTGGAAAGAAGCGCGGCCGGCATCGAACTGCCGCTGCCTGAGGATGCGCGCCGGCTCGGGGAGCTTGCGGTCGAGGCCCTCCATAGAAGCGGAATCTCTGAATCGGTCCTCTACATGCAGGTCACCCGTGGATGGGCCCCTCGTAACCACGCGTTCCCGGAGACGGTGAAGCCCACCCTTGTCATCACGGTCCGGCCCGCAAAGCCGGCCCCGCCCGACCGCACGGTGCTTGGGGTTCCGGTTATCACCGTCCCGGACGAGCGGTGGCTGCGGTGCGACATCAAGTCCACGGACCTTCTGCCCAATGTCATCGCGAAAGAGAAGGCAAGGCGGGCCGGTGCGCTGGAAGCCATTATGATAAGGGACGGGGCCTATGTTACGGAAGGGGCCAGCACGAACGTGTTCGCCGTGAAGGACGGCACGATACATACAGCTCCCGAGGGGCCGCGAATCCTTTCAGGCATAACGAGGTCCATTGTGTTGCGGCTTGCGCGAGAGAAAGGCATGTCGATAGTGGAGGATTTCTTTACGCCTGGGTTCCTGGCTGGAGCTGACGAGGTGTTTATAACCAGCACCACGCTGGAGGTCGTGCCGTGCGTGAAGGTGGATGGCCGGCCGGTGGGAGATGGGAAGCCGGGCCCGGTGGCGCGGGCGCTTGCATCCGCCTACTCCGCGGAGGTTGCGAGGCGCATAGGTCAACCACCCCAGGCTGAAGTCCGAGGCTTGATGCCTCACGGTTGACCAGCCTCAGGACCTGACCCGCAGGTAGCGGGGTGAGACTCCGGCCCCGCTCGGCTTGCCCGACCAGGCGTCAGGATGCCTGAAAGCGGTGCCTCGGGTGCCACGAAGCTGCGAGACCGGCACGGGCGGCCCGCGTGGATGATGGTTCGACCTGGCCGACGGCGAGGTCCTCCCGACGGGCGGAGCTAAGCCTACAGCTCCCGGTAGAGCACCCACCTGCGCCTGCCGCCGCCGCGGTCCAGGTAGAATTCGAAGACCCTCCCGTCATCCGTCCGGACGCGGTAGTAATTGCGGTGGCGGCGCAGGCGCCAGTTAGCATGCTTCGGGCTCACGGTGCCGATGCCATGGTCCTGCCACGCGGCCTCGACAGAGGCTATCCGGTGCTCTTGTCCGCGCCATACGAAGGCCGCCGGCGGGCCCGGGCGCGAATGGAATATGACATCTATCGGCTCAGAGTAGAAGCGGGGCATGCCTCGACCCTCCTTGCCGCGTGGGCTGTCGCCTCTTACGTAGGACAGGCGCTAGCGTGAGTGACACGCGATGAACCGCCTTGAGCTTCTATCGTACGTCCGCTCGACGGAAGGCGGGAAAAGGCATCCTGGCAACTCCCCGCTAGCTCTGTGGAACGCTATGCACTCACAGCACTTCCCCTTGCGGTGGCAGGGCTCGTAAGTGCACGTGCAGGTCTCGATGTTCTTCTTGATGTTACACTCCATGGCAGGTGCTCCTTTCGCCGCGCCAGGCCGCTGCCTGCAGGCCGTCTGCCGCGGGGCATGCTGCCAGGGCTGCTCCTGACGCGGACACGAATGGATGGACATGTGTTCTGTTATTGCTTCGACGGAGGCTCCTTGCGATCCTTCCGCGGTGCCAGGAGACGCAGGGAACGAAGGTGCCCTGGCGACCGGCTGGAAGGAGTGATGGCTATCCGGGCCGGTGTACCCGACTGGCAGTTTTGCGGAATCGTGTGAGGTGATAACGTGATCCGGGCGATACTCTTCGATCTCGACGGCACTTTAGTTCACTACGACTTCGACACATTCGTCAGGGAGTACCTGGTAGCCCTCGGTGCGAAACTGGCGAACATGGTCGAGCCGGGGCGCCTTGTGAGGCAGGTCATGAAGTCTACCGATGCCATGGTGCGAAACCTGGACCCGCGCAAAACCAACCGGGAGGTGTTCGCTGAGGATTTCTTTCCTGCCATAGGGATACCCGAGGACGTGCTCATGCCGGTGTTCGACGATTTCTACCGGAGCGATTTCCCACAGATTAAGGATCGACTGGGCATACGTGCACATCCTGCCGCCCGGCGGATGATCGAGCGCCTCATCTCCAGGGGTCTTGAGGTGGTCATAGCCACGAACCCCGTATTCCCCCTCATCGCCATCGAAGAACGGATGAGGTGGGGAGGTCTGGAGGGGATTCCGTATCGGCTTGTGACGTCGTACGAGACCATGCACTTCTGCAAGCCCAACCGCGAGTACTATGAGGAAGTCCTTTCGCTCATCGGCCGCAAGCCGGAAGAGTGCTTCATGGTAGGCAACGACGTCGAAGAGGATCTCGTCGCCGGCACGCTCGGAATGAAGACGTATCTCGTGGAGGACTTCCTCCTCGACCGTGGCAGGGCGAAGAACCATCCGGACTTCCGGGGGACTTTCGAAGAACTCGTGGACTTCATGGAACGCGGCCCGTTCTAAGTGTGTGTTCCAACATCGGTGCCGCCTTTCCAGCGGCTCGCGCTGTCGCACTCCTGGGACGGCGCCCCAAGCGGGGCACCTCGACGAATATCCTCTTGCCGCAAGATCCTGTCGAACCTTCCCGTGTGCCAGAAGGAATCGCGGGGCCACATTGCGAATGTATAAGCAAACAATGTGGCAAGAGCGCTCCGGAACCCTCGTCGCGACGAGGTATGAGGTACTAATAAAGAGAGAGGAGGTGGGGAAGGATGTGCGAGTCCTGCGGGTGCGGCGCCCCCAAGAAGCCGGCGGCGCCCAAGCAAGAGGCTGAGAAGGACACCAAGAAGAAAGGCACTCGGTCCTGCGGTACGAAGAAGAAGTAGCCGCTGTGAGGAGTGAATCCGGTGGCGAAACGGCTCTATCGTTCGAAACGTGAGTGCATAATCGGGGGCGTTGCCGGGGGGATCGCCGAGTACTTCGACATCGACCCCACGATCGTGCGAATACTGTGGGTGCTTCTTGCGCTCGCTGACGGCATCGGCGTGCTCGCGTACATCATTGCGTGGATAATCATCCCGGCAAACCCGTATGCGGAGTCGAGCGAGAGGTTCGAGAAAACCGAAGGTATCCGGCAGGAAGTCATAGACAGGGCGAAAGAGGTAGAGGCGAGACTGAAGGGAGAGGCGCCGGCTGCCGGTCCACCGCCGAGCGAGGGGACTCCGGCCTGGAATGGCCGCGTACGTCGAGACGACAGCGGTGCCAAGATCATAGGTATCGCCCTTGTGTGTGTGGGGGCGCTTTTCCTCGCCCGGAATTTCTGGCCCTGGCTGAATCTCGGCGCGCTGTGGCCCGTCGCCCTCGTCATCGCTGGCATCGTTTTGCTGGTAAGCGGCCTCGGCGGGCAGAAGTGAGCCTGCACCTTGCGCCGCCTGGTGGCGAACATGCAATTGCGGAGGCGGTTTCAGTATGTCGGCGCTCAACCTGAGGCCTGACGAGTCCGGCGTGGAACGGGACCTGGACGCGCACTGGTTCGGGCCCACGCGACCGGAACCCCCGGGCGCTCGTGACCTTATCGCAGCTTCCTGGGAGCGCTGCCGCGCCCTCGGAGTCGACCCGGAAGGCGGCATAAGCACCGTCGTGCTGTCGCCCGAGGAGCTTGCGGAACGAAGGGCTGCAAGCTCGCGGCTCCTGAAGGTGGCCGAGCCGCTGATGTCCAGCCTGTATGAGATCGTCGCAGGGTCGGGCTACGTGATAGTGCTTGTGGATGCCGACGGGTATGTGCTTTCCGTCACCGGCGACCCAGGCGTGCTGGAGTCGGCGCGGAGCGTGAACTTCGTGCCCGGCGTGAGGTGGACGGAGAAGCTGGTCGGCACCACTGCCATCGGGATCGCGCTTGCCAGCGGACGCCCTGCGCAGGTGGCCGGGGCAGAGCATTTCTGCCGAGCTCACAGGGCGTGGACCTGCTCTGCAGCGCCCATACGGGATCCGGCGGGTAGCGTCGTAGGCGCGCTCAACGTCTCAGGGCTGGGCGCGAAGCCGCACCGGCACACGCTCGGAATGGTGGTTGCCACGGCGAGAGCCATCGAAAACCAGCTCGGGGTGGAGAAGGCCCTTGCTGACCTCGCGCTTGCCTCCAAGTATCAGGCCGCGATAGTTGAGCACATCTCCGACGGGCTTCTCACCGTTGATGCTGAGGGGTACGTGACTTACATGAACTCGGCGGGCGGCAGGATACTCGGGGTTGACCACAAGGCTGTCGTGGGCCAGCACGTGAGCGACATCGTGGACTTTCGTCCCATAGTGCTGAACGTGATCAAGACGGGTGAAGGCTATATCGATCGTGAGTTCGTGGTGAACAGCAAGCGCGGTGCCCTCCACTTCATAAAGTCCGCGGTTCCCATTCGCGATGAGCGCGGAGAGCTAACCGGGGTCGTGGACGTGTTCAGGGAGATCCGCAGGGTGCGTCGGCTCGTCCATTACATGGTCGGGGCCTTCGCAAACTTCACGTTCGACGACATCATCGGGGATGCACCTACCATGCGTGAGGCCAGGCGGCTTGCGGAGATGGCCGCGAAGACCTCCTCGAACGTGCTCATCCAGGGGGAAAGCGGCACTGGCAAGGAAATGTTCGCCCAGGCCATCCACAATGCGAGCGCGGTGAAAGACGGCCCGTTTGTGGCCATCAACTGTGCGGCCATACCCCGCGAGCTTGTCGAGAGCGAGCTTTTCGGCTACGAGAAAGGGGCTTTCACCGGGGCGAGAGCGTCCGGGCATCCGGGCAAGTTCGAGCTTGCCTCAGGCGGGACGCTTCTCCTGGACGAGATAGGCGAGATGTCCCTCGACGTGCAGGCCAAGCTCCTGCGCGTGCTTCAGGAGCGGCGCATCACCCGGGTGGGCGGGGATGTCGTGCTGCCGGTTGACGCCCGGGTCATAGCGGCGAGCAACAGGGATCTCGCCCGAGACGTGGCCGACGGCAACTTCAGGCAGGACCTGTACTATCGTCTCAACGTGTTCACCATCACCGTCCCCCCGCTCAGGGAGAGGAAGAGCGACATTCCCATCCTTGTCCGGCACTTCCTCAAGAAGGTCGGGCGGAAACTGGGCAAGGAGTCGGTGGAGGTAACCCCACAGGTCATGGATGTGTTCATCGGGCATGATTGGCCCGGGAACGTGCGCGAGCTCGAGAACGTCGTTGAGAGGGCCCTTGCGCTCGTCCCGGGCGATACCGTTGATGTCGAGCATCTCCCCGGTTACCTGAGACAGCAACATAGCGCACGTCAGGCTGTCCAGCCTCAGGCGGTTCCAAGCGCGGCTGCGGAGGTGTGGTCGCTGGCTGAGGCCGAACGGCGCGCCATCGCGGCGGCGCTCGGCGCCTGCGGCGGGAACGTGTCTCGTGCGGCGAAGGTCCTTGGCATCAGCAGGAATACCCTTTACTGCAAGATGCGGAAGTTCGGCATCGCGGGCGGCGCGACAGGGGTGAACGGACTCGAGACGGCGGTGGTGTCCTGATTGCGGACACTGTGCAAAATCAGGACAGGTGCAGAGCCGGCGATCTCGTACAGAAGATGGCGCGCACTGTCCTGAATGTGAACAGAGCATGAAGGGGCGAGGTTCCACCTCGCTTCTTCTGTTATGGGGACATCCGAGATGCGGAGCGGTGTTTCCACCATCTTTCGGCGCGAGAGCGGCTGGCAAAGATCTTGCACTGACTCTTGCATGAGCCGGCACGATCCCGCAAGTCCGGCGAGAGGAGAGATGACGACAGGAGGGAGCGAGTTGCCAGACCGCAACACACTTGTCCATATCTATACCACGATGGTGAGGATCAGGACGTTCGAGGAAAAGGTGGAGGAGCTTTTCCTCGCCGGAAAGATTCCGGGGTTCGTCCACCTGTACATCGGCGAGGAGGCGGTCGCTTCGGGCGTGTGTGCTTCGCTTGAACACTCTGATTACATTGTGAGCACGCACAGGGGCCACGGGCACTGCATCGCGAAGGGAGCAAGCCCGCGCCGGATGATGGCCGAGATACTGGGAAAGAGCAGCGGGTATTGCAAAGGCAAAGGCGGGAGCATGCACATCGCCGACTTCTCTGTAGGCATGCTCGGCGCAAACGGGGTGGTGGGAGGGGGGTTCAACATCGCCGTCGGTGCGGCGCTTTCCGCGAAGATGAGGCGCTCTGGCCAGGTGGCGGTGTGCTTCTTCGGCGATGGGGCCTCGAACCGTGGCACGTTCCACGAGGCCCTCAACATGGCGAGCGTGTTCGACCTTCCGTGCGTCTTCGTCTGCGAGCACAACCAGTACGCGTCGACGACTCCCGCAACATACTCCGTGTCCGTGAGGGACGTGGCCGACCGTGCCGTGGGCTACGGCATCCCCGGCGTGACCGTTGACGGGAACGACGTCCTCGCGGTGTACGAGGCTGCCCGCGAGGCGATAGATCGGGCTCGGCGGGGAGGCGGGCCTACCCTTCTGGAGGCGAAAACCTACCGTATCAAGGGACACTTCGTCGGAGACCCCGAAAAGTACCGCGATCGCTCTGAGGTCGAGAGGTGGAAAGCGAAATGTCCGATCCTGCGCTTCGAGGAACGGCTGCTGGCCGAAGGGGTTCTCGCTGACGCTGAGATGGAGGCGATCAAAGCCGCGGCGCGCCGGGAGATTCTTGAGGCAGTAAGCTTCGCAGAGGAAAGCCCATACCCCGACCCTGACGACGCCTTTTCGGACCTGTACGTGTCAGACGCACAAGGGGAGGGATGCGGGAGATGAGGGAGATAACGTTCTCCCAGGCGACGCTCGAGGCCATGGCCGAGGAGATGAGGCGCGACCCGACCGTGTTCGTCCTCGGCGAGGACATAGCCCGGCAGGGAGGCATATTCGGCCAGTTCAAGGGGCTTCCCGATGAGTTCGGATATGAGAGGGTGCTGGACACGCCGATATCCGAGACTGCGATAGTGGGCGCGGCCGTTGGGGCTGCGCTCACCGGGATGAGGCCCGTAGCGGACATGCATTTTGCAGATTTTGTCACATGCGCGATGGATGAGATCGCGAACCAGGCGGCGAAGATCCAGTATATGTTCGGTGGACAGGCCCGGTTGCCCCTCGTGGTGAGGGCGCCAGACGGCGTCATCAAGTCCGCTGCCGCCCAGCACTCGCAGAGCCTGGAGGCGTGGTTCGTGCATGTGCCGGGTCTCAAAATCGTGATCCCGTCCACGCCGTACGATGCAAAAGGGCTTCTGAAGGCTGCGATAAGGGACGACAACCCGGTGCTTTATTTTGAACACAAGGCCCTGTTCGCCATGAAAGGCCCCGTGCCCGAGGAAGAATACCTCGTCCCCATAGGCAAAGCCGACGTCAAGAGACCAGGGAGGGACGTGACGTGCGTCACGTACTCGATCATGGTCCACAGGGCGCTGGAGGCCGCTGAGGATCTCGCCAGGGACGGGATCGAGGTCGAGGTGGTCGACCTGCGTACTCTCGTCCCGATGGACATCGATACGGTCCTTCAGTCGGTGAGGAAAACGAAGAAGGTGGTGGTGGCCCACGAGGCCTGCCGTCGCGGTGGGGCCGGAGCGGAGATTGCTGCAACGATCGCAGAAGAAGCGTTCGACTACCTTGATGCGCCGGTTGTTCGGGTCGGAACCCTTGACGTCCCGATCCCGTTCAGCCCACCCCTGGAGGCGCGTGTAGTGCCTCGGAAGAAAGAGATAGTGGAAGCGGTGCGGAAGATCGTCTAGCATTGAAAATGGCGGACACGGCTGAAATCACCTACCGGGGATCGCTTCGAAAACCGTCTGAGACGAGGAGGTGATGCGCCCGGGAATACCGGGTGCGCGTCGATGAGAAGAGCTATGGTTCTTGCAGCGGTGATGCTGACCCTGTTCGCGCTCATCACATCGGGGGCGAGCGGAGCCGCGAAGCTGAAAGCCGAGTACAAGCTTACGACCAATGTGGCCAACGAGACCGCGTGGGGCAGGGGAGCGGTGAAGTTCGCAGACCTTGCAAAGGAGTATACCGGCGGAAAGGTCAACATCAAGGTGTACCCCAACGCGGTTCTGGTGGGCGGCGATCAGATGCGGCAGGCGGAGATGGTGCAGAGCGGCGCCATCGATTTCATGCTCAACTCGACCATCAACATCTCGCCGATGATCGGCGAGTTCAATGTGTTCGCTCTCCCGTTCCTCTTTCCGAGCTACGAGGCGGTGGACGCGGCGGTGAACTCGCCCGCCGGCGAGAAGCTCTTCAAGGTCCTCGAGAAATACAACATGGTCGGCCTGGGGTGGGGTGAGAACGGTTTCCGCGAACTCACCAATAACGTGCGGCCCATCACCTCGCCGGATGACATGAGGGGCCTCAAGATCAGGGTGACTGTCCCGATATACGTCGACATCATGCGCGCGCTCGGTGCGAACCCCGTCGCCATGAACTGGGGCGAGGTATTCACCTCGTTGCAGCAGCGGGTTATCGACGGTCAGGAGAACCCCGTGGTCGGGATCATAATCCCCACAAAGGTCTACGAGGTGCAGAAATATCTCACGAACTGGCACTACTCATATGACGCGCTCGTGCTCGCCGTGAACAAGGATGTGTGGCAGAGCTTCCCTGCGGACATCCAGGAGCAGCTTCGACGGGCGGCGGCCGACGCTATGAAGTGGCAGGTCGGTATAAGCAGGCAGGGCCTCAAGGAAGGCAACGACTTCCTGAGGTCGAAGGGCATGGTCGTGACTGACCTCACCCCCGAGCAGCTTGCCGCCTTCCGCGAGAAGACGAAGCCCGTTTATGACAAGTGGGCAGAGAAGGTTGGCCTTGACATCGTGAAAGCGTTCGAGGAAGCAGTCGCGAGCGTGAAGTGACGCGCACCCCATGCGCCGTGCGCGGGCGCCCGCACGAAGGGCGCCCGCGCGACATGGAGAGGGGAGGGAGGACGTTGCTCAAGTTTCTTGACAAATTCGAAGAGTACACGTGCGCAGCCATGCTCCTTTTCATGGCGCTCCTTGCCTTTGCAAACGTCATCGTGAGATACCTCACGACGATGTCGTTCGCGTTCTCCGAGGAGCTGCTGGTCAACCTCTTCGTGTGGATTACCATGCTTGGCGCGGCCATAGGCATGCGCAAGGGCGCACACCTCAGCATGACCATGGCTGCGAACGCCCTGCCGAGGAGATACCAGAAAGTCATCGCTGTCATCTCCATGGTATGTGGCGGCGGGCTTTTCGCGCTGCTCTTCGCGCACGGGGTGAACCTCGTGGTTTCTGAGTACCGATCCCAGATGACGACCTACTCGATGGGCCTTCCCATGTGGTGGTTCGGGCTCGCGGTGCCGGTTGGCAGCGCCGTGCTGATCATCAGGGTGGTCCAGGCCGGGCTCAGCGAGATACGGGAACTCGGCCGCAAGGGAGGCGACGGGCGGAGGAAGGCTGCCGGGAAGGCGTGAGCGGGTTGTCGCCCGGGGTGGGCTGCGCCGCCCGGGACGGCGGACGCGGTGCAGCTACGCCCGACGAGTTGAAGGAATAGCGGGGGTGATGTCGTGGCAGCGATAGATCCAGGAATCGTCCTTCTGGGCCTCTTTCTCATCCTTCTGGTGGCCAGGGTGCCCGTAGCGGTGGCACTCGGGATCGCGGGCATGGCCGTGGTCTACCTCAGTGGGCTCGGCTCCGCAATGTTCGCGCCGGTGTTCTTCGCGAACATCTCGAAATTCTCCCTCCTCGCCATCCCGTTTTTCATCCTGGCCGGGGTCATAATGGGAAGGGCCAAGATATCCGACAAGATAATCCGCCTGATCTCACTGATCGTGGGTCCCATCAGGGGCGGGCTTGCTGTGGTCACGGTCATAACCGCCCTTTTCTGGGGCGCTGTGTCCGGGTCAGGACCTGCGACCGTGGCGGCGCTCGGCACGATCCTTGTCCCCGGGATGGTGAAAGAGGGATACGATAAGGGTTTCGCGGCTGCGCTCATGTCGGCTTCCGCGGGGCTTGCGATAATCATCCCGCCGAGCATTGCCTTCATCGTGTACGGTGTCATCACCGGAGCGTCCATAGGCAAACTGTTCATCGCAGGGATAGTGCCCGGGATCGTGGTGGGCGTATTCCTGATAGTCGCGGCGTTTCTCATCTCGGTCGCCCGCGATTACCGGGGCGGTTCCTTCGGGAAGCTGGCCGAGGTCTGGCGTGCGTTCAAAGAAGCGTTCTGGGGGCTTATCGCGCCCCTCATAATCCTGGGCGGGATATACGGTGGCATCTTCACGCCGACGGAGGCAGCGGCGGTCGCAGTCGTGTACGGACTCTTCGTGGGGTTCCTCATATACCGCACGCTCACCTTGAAAGACCTCTACGAATTGCTCGTCGAGTCTTGTGTGTCCTCTGCCGTGGTCATGCTGGTCGTCTCGCTCGCGGGGATCTTCGGATGGGCCATGACGACGCTCGGGGTGGTGGAGAAGGTATCGCAGGCGGCGATTGCCATAAGCTCCAATCAGTATCTCGTGCTCCTCATCATCAACGTCGTTCTCCTTATCGCCGGGATGCTGCTCGATGCCATCTCCATCTACTATATACTCACGCCGCTCCTCATGCCCATCATGGCGCACTTCGGGTGGGACCCGATCTGGTTCGGTGTTCTCATGTGTGTGAACCTGGCGGTCGGACAGGTCACGCCGCCGGTCGCTGTGAACCTGTACGTGGGTGCCAACATCGCGGGGATCTCCATGGACGAGATCTCGCGGGCAGTGGTGCCGTTCGTGATCGCGGCGATCGTGGCGCTCCTTATTATCACGTACATTCCTGTGCTATCGACGTGGCTTCCGGGCCTTCTGATGTACTAAGTGCGCACTCAGAATCCACACCACTTTTCCAGGGGGGCAGCTTGCCGGGGCTTGCGCGACGGGGTGTCAGAATTTCGGTATTTGCCTGTGGTCGGAATTCTGTCAAGACGCCCCGTCTGGGGTGCCGTCCGCGGAGGCGAGCACCGGCAACCGCGAGTACGCGAGGCTTTGGCAACGCGGGAGCGATTTCTGACACTCCACTTAGGCCGAAGCATGGCCGGGGCATCAGGGTACCGCTGGACGAGATAGGAGGATATCGCTCATGCTGCAGGATATCGTCATGCCGAAACTGGGCCTCACAATGACCGAGGGGACCCTAGCGAGGTGGATCGTATCAAAGGGCGAGCCTTACAAGAAAGGAGACCCGCTCTTCGAGGCCGTCACCGACAAGATCACCTTTACCGTTGAAGCCCAGACGGATGGGAGGATTGCGGAGATCCTCGTAAACGAGGGGGAGACCGTCCCCGTTGGGGCGGGGGTGGCGCGTGCCGAGGTGGCGGCCGAGGCTGGTGCACCAGAGGAGGCAGGCGTGGGCGAAGGCCCCCGCCAAGAGCCTGAACACGGACAAGAGGAGAATCAGGGGCCGGCACAGCCCCAGGGGGCGGCAGGGTCGGACAGGGCGTCGGCGTCCGCGATCGGAGGTCCTCACGGCGAAGGAGTGACGCCGCCCGGCGGGCGGCCCGAGGCACCGGGGGCCGCAGGTGACGTCGTCCGCGCTTCGCCGGCAGCAAAGAAGCTTGCCCGGGAACATAACGTGGACCTCGCGAAGGTCCCAGGAACGGGCCCGGGCGGACGCGTGGTGGAGGGGGACGTGCGCGCCTTCCTCGATAGGATGCTCGGGGCGGCGGCGGATATCATCGCCAGGGCCACAGGGGAGCGTGGCGCGGGAGAGCCTCACGTTGGTTCCCTGGGGACCGCCCCTTCTGGAACGACCGTCCCGTATACAGCTATCGGAAGGACTTCTGCCGAGAGAACCAGCATGAGCTTTCGGACGGCACCACATTTCTACATATCCATGGACGTGGACGCGACGGCGCTCCTTGCGTTCAGGGAGAGGCTCCTTGAGGATGTTCCCCGCGGCGAAACAGGTGAGACCGTCCGGCCCTCCATCAACGACATCCTCGTCAAGGCGGTGGCGAGGGCTCTCGCCGAGCATCGCTACGCCAACGCGTCGGCGGCTGACGATGGCGTCGTCATCTACCAGGAGATCAATATCGGCGTGGCTGTCGCCACAGACCAGGGCCTCGTGGTGCCCGTCGTCCATGACGCAGACAGGAAGACGCTTCTCGAGATCGCCCGGGAAACAAAGGAGCTTGCGGGCCGCGCCAGGGAGGGCCGCCTCGAGCCGGAGAATATTGCGGGTGGCACGTTCACCATATCCAACCTCGGCATGTTCGGCGTGGACGAGCTGTGCGCGATAATCAACCCGCCACAGGCTGCGATCCTCGGGGTCGGCGCCGTCCGGGAGCGGCCCGTTGCGAAGGGAGGCGCCGTGGTCCCGGGCATGGTGATGAGGCTGACGCTCTCCGCCGACCATCGCGTGCTTGACGGGGCAAGCGCCGCGAAGTTCCTGGGACAGGTGAAGGAGATCGTCGAGTCGCTTGATCCTGACACTGGCATCTAACTCTCTCTTTGAGTCACCGGCAACCCTCTCCAAAGTGGGAAGCATTTCTCCACCCCCACGTAGAAGGTATTTGAGGCGGCGGGGTTTTCGGCTCATGAAGCAGCGGGCGAGGCACCTTAAGAAAGGGCGGACCGGCGGAGCGGATGCCCGGGCCGCCTTTTTTGCGCTTGTGGTAGGAATATGTTGCTTCGTGTAGAATTAGTAGACCCGCAACTTTCGTAGCAGGGAGTACTGCGCGGTACGGAGCCGGCACTCAGTGGGGGGGCCGAAGGGCCCGGCGCAGGTAAGGACCCGGCGCGGCGGGTTCAGTCGGGAGAACGCAGGGGGTTGGCGGGTTGCGGGTCAAGGTTATCGTGAATCCTATGGCAGGGCGAGGCCGTGCGGCGAGGGCCATTCCGGTCATCTGCCGCGCGCTGGAGAAGGGCAAGGCGGACTACGACATCTACGTGACCAGGGGGCCTGGTGACGCCATAACGGCGGCAAGCAGGGCGGTAGACGAAGGGTACGAGGTGATCGCGGCGGCGGGAGGTGACGGCACCACAAACGAGGTCGCCAACGGCATAGCCGGGCGCGAGGTGGCACTCGGAGTCATTCCGTGCGGCAGCGGGAACGATATGGCTATCAGCCTGGGGATACCCAAGGATGTCGAGAAGGCGTGCCGCGTCCTTCTAAGCGGCAAGATGCGCGAGCGAGACCTCGGGCGCGTCATCGACAGGTACTTCGTCAACGCCGTCGGAGTTGGGTTCGACGCCACCGTCGCCAGGGTGGCCAGCGATGACTTGAGGTGGCTTCCGGTGCGCGGGGCGCCTCTCTACGTGATCGCCGTCCTGAAGACGCTCGCGGACTACAAGGCGTGCGAGATGCTTTTGACAGTGGACGAGAAGGTGATGACGGTGCGGCCGCTTCTTGTGGCGGTCGGCATCGGCAGGACATATGCCGGGGGCATGAAGATCGTGCCTGATGCGGAGCCTGACGACGGGCTGTACGACATATGCGTTGTCGAGTCCATGGGGAGCCTGGAGACGCTATACAACCTTCCGAAGGTCTTCACGGGATCTCACACTAAGATGGAAAAGGCCACCATGCTGCGCGGGCGGTACGTGTCCATCCGCTCGTCTGCCCGTGTGCCGCTCCATATGGACGGAGAGGTATTCGTGGCGGAATCGATGGAGTTCACTCTTATTCCCGGGGGGCTTCGGGCAATATATCCGTGAGTGCTATGAGCGAAGCTGTTGCCCTGGTATCCCTGGGATGCGCAAAAAACCTGGTGGACTCCGAGGTAATGGCGGGCCTCCTCACTGCGGCGGGCTACCGGATGACGTCGTTCCCGGGGGACGCCGACGTCATTGTCGTGAACACCTGCGCTTTCATCGGCGAGGCGCAACAGGAGGCGGTAGACACCATACTTGACCTCGCGAAACACAAGGAAGCGGGGCGGTGCCGCGCGCTAGTGGTTACGGGGTGTCTCGCCCAGAGGTTCGCGTCCGAGCTCCTCGCGGAGATACCTGAGATCGACGCCGTGGTCGGCACGGGCGACTTTCCCCAGATCGCCGATGTGGTCAGGAGGGCCCTCTCGGGCGAGCGGGTCAGGCTTGTCGGGACCCCCTGCTACCTATATGACGAAAACGCCCCACGCATCCTCTCAACCCCGCCTTACATGGCCTACGTCAAGATCGCAGAAGGCTGCAGCAACCGATGTTCGTACTGTGTGATCCCGGACCTTCGTGGGCCCTATCGATCGAGACCCATGGAGTCCATCATCGCCGAGGTCCGGAAGCTTGCCCGCGGCGGGGCGAAGGAACTCGTCCTGATTGCCCAGGACACCACGAGGTACGGAGAGGACATCTATGGGCGCCCGTCCCTCGCAAGGCTGCTCCGCGAAATCTGCAAGGTCGACGGCCCGAGGTGGGTGCGGGTCCTTTACATGTACCCGACGAGGGTGAGTGGCGAGCTTATCGAGGTCATGGCCTCCGAGCCTAAGATCTGCAAGTATGTCGACCTGCCTCTTCAGCACGCCGATGACGACATCCTCCGGGCTATGAACCGCAGGGGGACTTCGGACGACGCGCGCAACGTCATCGCCAGGTTCCGGCAAGCGATGCCCGGCGTCACCATAAGGAGCACGTTCATCGTGGGGTTTCCGGGGGAAACCGATGAGAAGTTCGGACGGCTTCTCGACTTTCTGAAGGAGGTCCGCCTCGACAGGGTCGGGGTGTTCGCCTACTCCCCGCAGCCGGGCACGCCGGCGGCGAGGCTGCATGGCCGGGTGCCCGCACGGGTGAAGGAGAGGCGGCGGCGCGAGGCCATGGAGGTGCAGAAGGCCATCTCCCGCGAGAAGAACGAGGCCAGGGTGGGTAAGGTGTTCGATGTGCTCATCGAGGGGCGTTCGGAGGAGAGCGATCTCGTCACAGTGGGTCGCTCCCAGGCGGAGGCGCCGGAGATAGACGGTCTCATCTACATCGGCAACGAGCACCCGGCACCGGGGGAGTTCCGGCGTGTGAGAATAGTTGACGCGGGCGACTACGATCTTGTGGGCGAGACTCTAACCGAGGGTGCGTTAGTTCTCGCCCCTCTTCCAGTAGTTGCCGGGTTGCCGGTGTTGCACTCGGGGACGGCGCCCCGAGCGGGGCGCCTTGACAAAATCCGGCCCGTCTAGCCAGTGGCCGGATTTTGGCACCCCTCGTGCAATCACCGGCAACCCCTCCCAAAAGTCGGGAGCATTTCTGCACCCTCACTTAGCGCCTGGTGCTGGTGAAGCAGGAGATGCCCGGGTCCCGTAGAAGTAAACTATGCGGTTTGCGTTTCAGGTGGTCCAGGAATGCTGTAAGAAATCCTGACACGGCTGCGACGACAGACGGATGAACGGCCGGTCCCGGGCAGCGAGGCTGGCCGGGTTTGTGCAAAAAAGTGCAATCTTTCTCTGCGACCATGCAGAGGGTTGCACACATCACCACTGTCCGACCGTGAAGTCCTCGGGGGAGAAGGGGGATATGGGCATAGAGCTGCGGCGCACGCGGACGCCGTGCCCATGCCGCATTAATGGCTGGTGAGGCGATGTTGGCACGCAGTTTGCGATGCAGGGTCTTGTCAGGATCTCTCACGTCATCCAGCACGCAAGAGAGGAGAGGAAGTCAAAATGAGCGGGGAGACGAGGCGGAAGAGCGCCTACGAGATCGCCCTACAGCAGTATGACGCCGTCGCGGAAAAACTGGATATCGACCCAGGAATACGTGAACTATTACGCCATCCCAAGACAGCTCTTGAGGTGGCGTTTCCTGTCAAGATGGACGACGGCACGGTGAAGGTCATAACGGGCTACCGGGTCATCCACAACACCGCGAGGGGCCCGGGCAAAGGCGGCATCAGGTACCATCCTGACGTCACTTTCGACGAGGTCAAGGCGCTTGCCATGTGGATGACCTGGAAGTGCGCGGTGGTGGGCATTCCGTTCGGCGGCGCAAAGGGCGGCGTGGTGTGCAACCCCAAAGAGATGTCCCAGGGCGAGATCGAGAGGCTCACCAGGCGCTTTACGACCGAGATCAGCAGCGTCATAGGGCCGTATACAGATATCCCGGCGCCGGACGTCTACACTAACGCCCAGGTCATGGCGTGGATCATGGACACCTACAGCATCCACAAGGGCGAGTTCGTGCCTGGCGTGGTGACCGGCAAGCCCATCCAGCTTGGCGGGTCGCTCGGGCGCAATGAAGCCACTGCAAGGGGCTGCGTGTTCACCATAAGGCAGGCTGCAAAGCATCTCGGAATCCCCATGGACCGTCTGCGCGTTGCCATCCAGGGCTACGGCAACGCGGGTTCCATAGCCGCATCTCTCCTCCATGCAGACGGCTGCAAGATCATTGCCGTATCCGACTCCAAGGGCGGTGCGTACTGCGCCAAAGGTCTTGACCCGGCGAAGGTTCTCGCTCACAAGAAGCTCACGGGTTCCGTGGTGGAGACCGAGGGAGCGGAGTTCATCTCCAACGCGGACCTGCTTGAGCTCGACTGCGACGTGCTTGTGCCGGCCGCGCTCGAGAACCAGATAACGGCCGACAATGCGCCGCGTGTGCGGGCCAGGGTTGTGGCCGAGGCGGCGAACGGGCCGACGACTCCCGAGGCGGATGACATCCTTTTCGATAAGGGCGTCATGGTCATCCCCGACATCCTGGCGAACGCAGGCGGCGTGACCGTTTCCTACTTCGAGTGGGTGCAGAACCTCATGGTCTACTATTGGACGGAAGAGGAAGTCAACAGAAAGCTGGAACAGATTATGAATCACAGCTTCGAAGCGGTGCTCGAAATGGCCAAGAAGAAGAAGGTCCACATGAGGAACGCCGCCTATATGCTTGCGATCTCAAGGGTGGCGGAGGCCGTGAAGCTGAGAGGCATCTATCCGTGAGGCGGGCAAGAGTAGCGTAAGTGAGAGTGCAGAAGTGCTCCCGGCTCTTGGGATGGGTTGCCGGTGTTGCACTGTGTCTTTGAGTCACCGGCAACCCACAGGTGTTGGCAAGCCATGGGGAACTTACGAACCCTCACCAGCCATATGGGGACAGTGCCGGAAGACCAGGCCGGGACCGGCTGCAGGCCCGACCCGCCTCACCTGGCGGCAGGTTGAGGCGGGTCTTTCCGTACCCGGACGCGCTATGGCGACAATTTTTGACGCAGGGAAGGAGGAACGGGGTTAAGCGTAGAATCCGTATTTTCTGGGAACGTGGCTGGCATAACCGGCGCAGCCCGGAGACGTTTTCCCGTCGTCCCCTTATCCCGGCTTGAAGGGAGGGATGCGGTGGGCGGTTCCCTCTTCGGCTAGCGTTCGCGTAGCTTCTTGAATGCGAAAGGAGGCGCTTTCAGTATGTCCAAGAGGACCACCTGGATCGTGGTGGTTGCGGTGATCGTGGTGCTTGCTGCGGTCTACCTGGCAGTTCGCGGGCTTCCCACTGCGAAGAAGGCCGAGGAGGCCCAGCAGGCGTTCAAGGCCGGCATGGTGACCGACATCGGGGGCCTTGGAGACCAGTCATTCAACGACGCGGCTTATCGTGGTCTGGAGAAAGCCAAGAGTGAACTTGGCGCCGAAATCAACGTGGTCGAATCCAAGAAAATGGACGACTACGAACCCAACCTCCGCAGCCTGGCAGACCAGAAGTACGACATCACCTGGGCGATCGGCTTCCTGATGACCGACGCCCTGAACAACGTGGCGCCGCAGTATCCTGACTTAAAGTTCGGCATAATCGACAGCGTGGTGGAGCAGCCGAACGTCGCTTCCGTCACCTTCAAGGAACAAGAGGGCTCCTTTCTCCTTGGGATAATCGCAGCAAGCATGACGAAGACGGGGACCGTCGGGTTTGTGGGCGGTATGGATGTGCCCGTCATTGAGAGGTTTGAGGTAGGTTATGTGGCCGGGGTGCGCACTGTGAACCCTGACCTAAAGGTGCTCATCGGCTATACCGGGAAGTTCGACGACCCGGCCAAGGGCAAGGAGGTGGCCCTCGCACAGTTCAGCCAAGGTGCGGACATCGTGTACCACGCGTCTGGCGCGTGCGGTATAGGCGTCATCGAAGCCGCGAAGGAGAAGGGCCAGGGGTTCTGGGCCATGGGTGTGGACTCCTGTCAGCACCACCTCGCGCCCGACAACGTCATGTCGTGCATGATGAAGCGCGTCGACGTGGCGGTTTACGATGTCACGTCGAAGGTGAAGGACGGTACCTTCGAGGCAATCCATTACGTGTACGGCCTCAAGGAAGACGGTGTCGGCCCATGTGACGAGACCTCGAAGCACGTACCGCAAGAGGTCCTGGACAAGGTCAACGCCTACAAGGAGAAGATCGTTGCCGGGGAGCTCGTCATCCCCGCCACCAGGGCCGAACTTGAGACATTCACGCCGCCTGCTCCGTAAGCCGCGGGGCGGCGAAGATACGAGAGTGTGACGTGGTCCCCGATGAGCGGGGCCCGGCAGGAAGGTGCCAGGTGCCGGCTCGCGCAAGCGGCGGCCCCTGGCACCTTTGGAAAAGGGGGTATGTTCGCTGTCAGCGCGTGACAAAGCTCCCGTGGTTGAGATGCGCAATATCACCGTGACGTTCCCGGGGGTTGTCGCAAACGACAATGTCAGCATCGACGTGTACCCGGGGGAGATCCTGGCGCTCCTGGGCGAGAACGGCGCCGGGAAGACAACTCTCATGAACGTCCTTTACGGGCTTTACAGGCCTGACCGCGGCGAGATCCGGCTCCGGGGCGAGCCCGTGAGCATCCGGGACCCCAACGACGCCATCAGGCTCGGCCTCGGCATGGTACACCAGCACTTCATGCTGGTACCGCCCTTTACCGTGGCTGAGAACATAGTGCTCGGCACGGAGCCCGTGGGCGCGGGCGGGGTCCTCGACATGGCCCGCGCTGTGCGGGACGTGAAGGATCTTTCGGCGAAGTATGGGCTTGCAGTCGACCCAGGTGCTAGAGTTGAAAACATATCCGTTGGGATGCAGCAACGAGTGGAGATCCTGAAGGCCCTGTACCGCGGCGCGGAGGTCCTCATCCTTGACGAACCCACCGCGGTTCTCACGCCGCAAGAGGTGGACGAACTCGCAGGGATCATGCGCAACCTCGCAAGCCAGGGAAAGTCCATAATATTCATCACCCACAAGCTCAAAGAGGTCATGGCCATAAGCGACCGAGTGACGGTCCTTCGAAGGGGCAGGGTCGTGGGCACGGTTCCCACACGCGAGACGACGCCCGAGGACCTCGCGCGGATGATGGTGGGCCGCGACGTGGTCCTTTCGGTGGGAAAGGGGCCAGCCAAGATCGGGGACGTGGTCCTCCGGGTTGAGGACATCCACGTGAAGAGCGCGCGGGGCTTGCCTGCCCTGAGGGGCGTCTCCTTCGAGGTGAGGGCGGGTGAGATCGTAGGCATCGCGGGCATAGAGGGGAACGGCCAGAGCGAGCTGGTGGAGGTGCTGACAGGCCTTCGCAAGGTGAGCTCGGGCCGCATCACTGTGGGCGGCATCGACATTACGAACAGGCCACCCCGCGATGTGATTACGATAGGCGTGGGGCATATCCCCGAGGACCGGCAGCGGCGTGGCCTCATCCTCAGCTTCTCCATTGCCGAGAACCTCATCCTTGAGCGATACCACAGACCCCCGTTTGCGCGCGGGATCAACCTGGATTTCCGGGCGGTGCGGGCTTACGCGCGCAAGCTCATTTCGGAGTTCGACGTTCGTACCCCCAGCGAGAACGTGCGGGTTGGGGCCCTCTCCGGCGGGAACCAGCAGAAGGTGATAGTGGCGAGGGAGCTTTCTCTGGAGCCCCGACTTCTCATTGCGTCCCAGCCCACCAGGGGTCTCGATGTCGGGGCAATAGAGTTTGTGCACAAAAGGCTGGTGTCCCAGCGCGACGAAGGCAAGGCCATACTCCTTGTGTCGCTGGAGCTTGACGAGATCATGTCGCTTTCGGATAGGATCCTCGTGCTCTACGAGGGGCGGATAGTGGGCAGCATGAAAGCTGAGGAGGCCACGGAAGAGGAGATAGGGCTCCTGATGGCTGGTGGCCGCCGTGGGCCTGCTGCCGAAATGGAAACGCAGGCGGGGACGAGAGCGGGAGGTGAGCGCGATGCCAAAGTCGGGACAGGGCATGAAGGGGCCCACGGAACGGCGCACCTTGTTGCAACGTGAAGAGACGAGGGAGCTTTTCATCCCGGTCGTGGCGGTGGCGCTCGCCCTCGTGCTCGGGGCCGTCCTGGTGAAGCTGGGCGGCAAGAGCCCTGTGGCTGCGTACAGCGCTCTCGTACGCGGGGCCTTCGGCGGTGTCGGGAACATGGCGGAGACCCTCATCAATGTTACCCCTCTCATCTTCACCGGGCTTGCAGTTGCGTTTTCGTTCAGGTGTGGGCTCTTTAACATCGGTGCCGAGGGCCAGCTCATCATGGGGCAGGTGGCGTCCGCCTGGGTGGGTTTCGCCCTCACAGGCCTCCCCGCGTTCGTGCACATGCCCCTCGCCCTCGTGGCTGGCGTGGCGGCGGGCGCGGCGTGGGGTGCCGTGCCCGGTTATCTCAAGGCGAGGCTCGGGGTGCACGAGGTCATCAACACGATAATGATGAACTATATCGCGCTGTACCTCAGCCATTACCTGGTGATCGGGCCGCTCAAGGCACCAGGCGCTCTTCCCGTGACGCCCACGATTGCGCCGGCCGCAAGGCTCTGGAGGTTCCTCCCGCCCACCAGGCTGCACCTGGGGGTCGTCCTGGCCGTGGCCGCTGTGTGGCTGGTGTATTACGTCCTGTTCCGGACCACGCTTGGGTACGAGATCCGGGCCGTGGGCCAGAACCCGGAGGCGGCGCGCTACGGCGGCATCAGCGTCCGCAGGAACATCGTGCTGGCCATGGTCATAAGCGGGGGGCTGGCGGGGGCCGCGGGCGCCGTCCAGGTGCTGGGGCTTCAGTACAAGTTCCTCGACATATTCACCTTTACCGGGTACGGGTTCGACGGCATAGCCGTGGCACTGCTCGGCAGGAACCACCCGCTCGGCGTCCTTGCCGCGGCCTGCCTCTTCGGAACTCTGGCGAGGGGAGCCATCCTCATGCAGAGCATAGCGAGGATACCTAAAGAGATCATCGGCATCGTGCAGGCGACCATCGTCCTGGTCGTGGCGGCGGACGAGATCATAAGGCGGTTCATCGCGCCCAGGCGGAAGGCGGCGGCAGCGGCAGCCGCAGCCGAGCAGGCGGCTCTGAACGGCGTGGAGGGAGGGGCCGACCATGGCGCATAGGCTTACGGATGTCACCGTCTACATAGCCCTTGTGGTGTCAACGCTCCGGATGGCGACGCCCCTCATTCTGGCCTCGCTGGGCGGGGTGTTCTCGGAGCGGTCGGGCGTCGTGAACATCGCCCTCGAGGGCATCATGCTCGTTGCAGCCTTCATGGCAATGCTCATCTCGCACTTCACCGGAATGCCGTGGCTCGGGGTGCTTGGCGCAGTGGTGGCCGGAGTCGGGGTTGCGGCGATACACGCCGTGGTGTCCATAAAGTACAGAGCTGACCAGGTCGTAAGCGGAGTCGCCATAAACATTTTCGCGCTTGGGTTCACAGGGTTCATGCTTCGAAGCGTGTTCCAGCACGCGGGCCAGTCGCCGCCTGTGCCCAAGGTGGCTGACTGGACCATTCCCCTTCTGGAGAAGGTCCCGGTCCTGGGGGCGATGATAGGGAAGCACACGCCGTTCGTGTACATCGCGCTTCTTGCCGTGGCAGTGTCCCACTTCGTGCTCTTCAGGACGGCGCTCGGACTTCGCATCAGGGGGGTCGGGGAGCATCCCCGCGCGGCCGAGACCGTGGGAATAAACGTTTTCAAGATCCGGTACATGTGCGTTCTTGCAAGTGGGGTCCTGGCAGGCCTCGGGGGCGCGTCGCTGTCGGTTGGCTTCTTAAGCCAGTTCCAGGAGAACATGACGGGTGGCAGGGGGTTCATCGCCCTCGCCGCCATGATCTTCGGCAAATGGACGCCCTTCGGGTCGCTGGCTGCCTGCCTCCTCTTCGGGTTCGCCGACGCGCTGCAGATCCTTTCGCAGACCCTCGGGATCATGGTGATCCCAAGGGAGTTCCTGCTTATGGCGCCGTACATCCTGACCATGGCTGCGCTTGCGGGGGTGATCGGGAGGGCCGTCCCGCCTGCCGCGGACGGTGTCCCCTACGAAAGGCAGGGATAGCGGGACCTCGGCGGTATGAGACGTCAGTAAGGCGGCCGGGGAGGATGCGCCGCGGCGACGCGGCGCGCTCCCCGGCCCCGTCTTGCGATGCCATGAAATGGCAGAAGCCTTCTATGTGGAAAAACCTCAAGGTTCCTGGAATACGGGAAGGAAGTATGGAACCTGGTGTCGAAAAACCCTCCAATGAGCATGCGACCCATAGCTGATTGGAGGAGCACGACATGGTTGACGTTCTCATCAAAGGCGGACCGGTGATGATCCCCCTTCTTCTCTGCTCAGTTCTGGCACTTGCCGTGGCATTCGAACGCATCCTGTACATGCTCAGGACCTCGCAGGATCCCGAGCGGGCTCTGCGGCTCATCTCGGTGGCCATCGAGCGCGACCGCATGGCTGAGGCCATCGCTGCCGTGCAGCAGTTGCGGGGGCAGATTGGTGCGCTCGCTACGGCGGCGCTGACCAACTCGAAACGACCCAGGGCTGAGCTTGAAGCGGAGGTGAAGGCTGTTGGGGAGCGGGAGGCGTTCCTCCTTGAGAGCCATCTTTCCATCCTCGACATGGTGGTGACGGTCGCGCCGCTCCTCGGGCTGCTCGGCACGGTGCTGGGGCTCATCAAGAACTTCCAGATCCTTGCCCAGACTCCTCAGGTGCTTGAGGCGGGGGCGCTTTCCGCCGGCATAGCCGAGGCTCTCATCACAACGGCCGCGGGGCTTATCATCGCCGCCCCGGCGTTTATCCTCCACGTGTACATCACGGGGCTGATAGATAAGAGGCTCCTCGAGATGAGCGAGTTCGGGTCGAGCCTCGTGAACCTGCTGTCGGAAAGGGTGAGCGAGGGTGAACTTTCGCAGAAACAACCGCAAAAGGCCTCGAGTTGAGATCATTCCGATGGTGGACGTGATGACGTTCCTCATCGCGTTCTTCATGCTGTTCACCACGTTTCGCACGAATCCCGCAGGCCTTACCATCAAGCTGCCCAGGGCTGTGACGGCGACCCCGCAGGAGTCCGCGGGGATCGTCGTGGTGATAGACAGGGTAGGCGATGTGTACCTGAACAATCGCAGGATTACTCTGCAAGGGCTGAGATACGACATCGCGAAAAGCGTGCAGGAGAATCCGAACGAGGTCGTGATAATCAGGGCTGACAGCGCCACGAGATATTCCAGGCTCGTTGAGGTCATGGATGCTGCAAGGCTTGCGGGAGCGACGCGACTTGCGCTTGCCGCGGAAAAAGAGCCGACGAAAAGATAGCGACGGGAACGGGTAAGCAAAAACGGCCTGGAGGGAAAGGACGGTGGCGTAGATGGAGCATGACAGCGGAAGGTCGAGGATGGGGCTCGCGGTCCTGGCTTCGCTCCTGGTTCACGCTGCCGTGATACTGCTTGTACCGGTGGCGAATCCAGGCAGAATCGTGATTTACCCTGTGGAGTTCGGCGAGATCGAGCAGACGTTCGAGTCCCCCAGGGCAGGGAGTCAAGATGGCGACGTGGTTGCCGCACTCCAGCCGGAAATGAAGCAGGCTTCGCCGGCCGTCCGGGGCGACGGGCCGGAGACACAGGTGACAGTCAAGCCGGCGCTTGAACCTGCACAGAAGCCGGCACCCGAGCCGAAGCCGGCACCAAGCCCGTCGCCCAAGCCTGCCCCGAAGCCGAAACAGCAGGCGCCTGCACCTGAGAAGGTGCAGGCAACCGATTCGAAGGAGAAGCAGCAACCTCCCAAGCCGGGGGCCGCTTCAGGCGAACAGGCGACGGACGCTCGAGCTGGGAATAGGCCCGCCGGCAAGCCTGTCTCCGCGGAATCCGAAACCGCCGGTGAGGTTACGAGGGAAGGGACAGGCACCGCGACAGCTGACACGACGAACGAGAACGTGCTCACCGGCAAGTCCGAAGAGACCGTCCCGGCCCCGCCTGTAGGGGCGGGGGGAGGAGGGGGGCCTGCCGCGCCAGGGACCGCCTCGGCGAGCGGTGCGGCCTCGGGCGCAGGCGAGGAGGCAGGCCGGACGACGGCCGGGCCTGCCGAGCCCTCAGAACCTGCTGGGCCGGATAAGGCCACTACTCCTGCCGCGCCGCCGAAGCCCAAGGGGGAGGAGTTCGGCACAGGGCGCGCCCTGGTCCTGTCGGGCGTTCCACCGGTCTACCCCAAGAACGCCGAGAACGAAGGGGTCGAGGGCGTCGTCACGCTTTCTGTGACTGTTGACCCGTTTGGCGCTGCGACGAAGGTCGCCGTGACGGCGGGGTCCGGAGACCCCCGCCTTGACGAGGCGGCTATGCGCACGATATCCCGGGGCTGGCATTTCCAGGCCATCGGATGGCCATACGAACTCGCGGTCCGAGTGACGTTCAAAAAGGGGTCGGTGGAACTCGCCTTTGGGGGCGTTAAGGTCCTCGGGGACTGAGTGTGAGCTTACGGCTTGATTCGTCCGGTGTCCCCGGTGGCGCGGGGGATCGGGTTCGAGACGTGAGTGCGTTTCTGAGTGCGTTTCCGAGTTAATGGGAGGGCTAGGAAGTGACCTGTTGGAAGACCACGCGAACCAGGCGGCGCGCGCTTCTCCTCGCGCTTACCTTAGCGGCTATTGCCTGCGCGTGGGGCCTCCCCGCGCTGGGCCCGGCCGCGCTGCAGGCCGAGGGGACGGATCCCAACCTGAACCCCAACCTTGAGATACGCAACCAGTACATAAAGGTGTTCGTGAATGCGACCGACGACGGTACCGCGAGATTCGCCGTGGATTCCACGGGGGGCGACCCGCGTACCCCGGCCGACGACGACAAGCCCCTCGTATACGGCCGTCCGTGTCCATGGACATCGTACACCACCGTGAGAGTGGACGGTATGGATTACGTTTTCGGCGGGAGGACCCAGCGCCGCGCAGGCAAGGATGGGAGCTACGGCGTAAGGGTGCTCGGGCCGACGCTCTCCGGCGGCAACATCGTTGCGACGTGGAGGTTCGGCGATATCGAGGTTTCCCAGGTGCTCTCCATCGTGAGGAGCACCACCACGGGGCTCTTCGACACGGCGAAGATCACGTACATAGCCACGAATCATGGGTTGAATCCGCACAGTGTGGGGCTTCGCATAATGCTGGATACGATGCTCGGGGCAAACGATGGGGCGCCGTTTCGCGCGAAGGACAAGGCGATCGTTTCTGACTCTGTGTTCGGGTCCCGCGAGATGCCCCACTTCTGGCAGGCGTTTGACTCCCTCTCCAGCCCATCGGTGACGAGCCAGGGGACGCTTGCCGGGCCTGAGGTCACTGCGCCGGACCGGGTGCTCTTCACGAACTGGGGGAGCCTCGCCGATGGGGTCTGGGACGCCGACTTCTCGCCCGGCCGTGACTTCACCAGAGCGGGCGAGTACGAGCTTGACAGCGCGATCGCGCTCTACTGGGACCCGGCGCCTCTGGCCCCGGGGGACTCGAGGGAATACACCACGCTTTATGGGATGGGCGGCATCAGCATTGCGCCCGGCGTGCTGTCGATAGGGGTGACGTCTCCCGCCGAGGTCACGTGCGGCAAGGACAGGCCGGCGACCTTCCCGGTGGTGGCATACGTGGAGAACTCCGGCCCCACGGTGGCGCTCGGTGTCCGTGTGACTCTCGAGTTGCCGCCGGGGCTTGCGCTCGTTCCCGGGGAACAGGCCGCCCACACTCTGGGCGACCTGGAGCCTGGCGAGACTGCGCAGGTGGCGTGGGAGCTTGCGCCCGAGGTACGCGACCAGGCGGAGCTGGAGTACTCGGTGGCGGTGGAGGCCGAGAACGCCGAGCGCAACCGGGTGAGGCGGGCGGTCAGGGTGCTGGCGCCCCCGAGGCTGCTGGTGCGAGTGGAGGCCCCGTCAGGGTTCGGGGTGAAAGACGACAGATTCGATCCCCATCCGCTCGGGGTGAAAGCGCTTGTTGAGAATGTCGGCGGCGCGCCCGCGTACGGCGTGAAGGCAATGCTCGCCCTCGGCCAAGGGGTCCGGCTTGCCGAGCGCGAGAAGGCATCAAGGTTTCCCGGCACGGTGGCGCCTGGTGAGACGTGCGAGGTCTTGTGGCAGATAGTGCCTTCCGGCGAAGCCGGGGATTTCGATTACGTGGTGAGGGTGGAGTCACGCAGCACGGATGACAGGTTCGCGACCGGACGCGTGCGCGTTCCGGAGCTTTCCTCGAGGGTGATTGTGGGTGCGCCTGTCGCGCCGCGGCGGGTGGGTGAGTTCTTCACAGTCGATATCGTCGGGAGAAACCTCTCGGGTCTCGCGGAGGCGCGGTTCGATGTGCGTTTCGATCCTTCTGTGGTTGAAGCCGTCTTTGTGTCCAGAGGGACGGCTTTCGTGGAGGAGACCCGGATGGCTTACTGGCGGGAGGGGGTGGTCGATAACTCGCAGGGCGTTGTGAAGGGCGTTCTGGGTCGACTCGGAAAGGCGCGGGACGTGACAGGCGTCCTCGCGACCATCAGTTTTCGCGCGAAAGCCCCGGGGGTCTGCCGCATCTCGCTGGAGAACGTGTCCCTTGCCGGCGACGGCGGGGCGGCCGTTCCAGGCTCGGTGGAGGGCGCCTCCGTGACGGTGAGAGAGTAGAAACGACAACAAGAAAGTAGAACGCAGCGGGCCCTGCCCGTGCTGGGGGGAGTGAAATGAGTACAAGAACACTCTTCGGACTACCTGCAAAGACTCTATGCGTCGTCCTGTTGTCCGTGGCGCTTGTGGCCGTGCCCTCGGCCGGAATGGCTGCGGAAATCAAGGACGTTCCCAAGGACCACTGGGCGTACCAGGCTGTGAAGACCCTCGTGGACAAGGGTTATCTTGCGGTGTACGGCGACGGCACCTTCCAGGGCGGAAAGCCGGTGGACAGATACACGCTTGCTGTGGTGATAGCCAAAATCCTGAGGGAGATCGAGACTGGAAAGGTGGGCGCGACCCCCGAGGACGTGGAGCTTCTGCGCAAGCTCTCGGGGGAGTTCCGGGAGGAGCTTGTGCAGATCGCGAACGAGCTCGGCATTTTCAAGAAATCCCTGGACGAGCAGTCTCGTGCCCAGGCTGTCATTAGAGAGGACCTCGCGCGTCTCAGTTTTACACAGCAGCAGATGAGGTCCGAGGTGGAGAAGATGATCGCGGACATCACCGCATCCACCGAGAAGAGCGTCGCCGCGGCTGACCAGAGGGCCCGGCAGGCCGAGGACAGGCTCTCCGCGAGGATCGACGAAAACGAGCAGCACATAGGTCGCCTGGCGGACGACGTCGCCAGGGGGTTCGATAACACTCAAGCGTCTCTCAAAGATCTCGCTGACCGCATGGATGCGTCTGACAAGGGCCTTGCCGGTCGGCTCGACGCCCACGATACCAAACTCGCGCAGCTTGACGAAGATCTCTCCGCAGCCATCCTCCGCCTGAGCACTCTCGAACCTCAGGTTGCGCTGGTCACAGAGGGCCTTGTCGCCGCGAAGAGGGACCTCGGGAAGAGCATCGATGCGCTCAGGCTGGACCTCGGGGCAGCCAGGGGCGACATCCTCGCCCTGCGGAAGGACCTCGGGGCGCTCGCGAGCACGCTTGACGCGCGCGTGGCAGAGCTGGGCGCACGCGACGCGAAGCTGGAGAATGACCTCGGCACACTCGCTGGGAAAACGCTGAGTCTTGAGGAGACCCTCGCGGCGGAGCGCGCGGCGAGGATATCCACGGACACCTCGCTCCAAATGGCGCTCACAGACCTTGCTTCGGACCTTGCCGCCCACAAAGCGCAAACCGCAAAGGATGTAGACTCTTTGCGAAAGGAGAACGGCCTCCTCAAGGTGCTCCTGGCGGCCGTGGCCATACTTGGCCTCGTGGTCAAGTAAGAAGGTGAAGGTGGCAGGTATCGTTCATGAAAAGCACTCTCGGGGCTCTCCCCGGGGAGTACTCGACGGCGCAGAGGGATGCGTTCGCCAGGTCTATCCTGTGACGGGACTCAAGGGCGATCCCGAGCGCGTCACAAAGAACCATCTTCACGGGGCCTGCATGGCTCACGACGCAGAATGAGGCGTCGGGATGAGCCCGGACAAGCTCCATCACCTTCGGAACAACCCTGTCCCTCAGGCTGGCGTACGACTCGCCGCCGGGGATGGGGTTGTTTACTGTGTCCTCGAGCCATCTTGCGACGTCAGCGGGCCTCGCCCTCTGAAGCTCGTCGAGGCTCATTCCCTCCCACTCGCCCACGTCTATCTCCCGCAGCTCTCTCAACTGCACTACAGGGATGCCATGGGGCCTTGCGATGGCCCGGGCCGTCGCGACTGCCCGCGAGAGGTCGCTCGTATACACGGCGGCGAGGTTCTCCCGCACAAGTCGCAGGGCGAGCCTTTCCGCCTGGCGCACTCCGGCGGGTGAGAGGGGGACGTCGTGATGGCCCTGATACCTCCGGGCCGCGTTCCACTCGGTCTCCCCATGCCGCACGAGAAACACGCGCGTCGCCATGGGCATCCCTTCCTGTTCTCCTGAACGTGATGAGCTTTCCTGCGTTTCGACGCCACCTGTTCGATCTCCTGCTTAGTGAGGGTGCAGAAATGCTTCCGACTCTTGGGATGGGTTCCCGGAGCCTCAAAGAAAGAGTGCAGCGCCGGCTACCCGGCGACTACCGGAAGGCGGACAAGGACTAACGCCCCCTCCTCTTGCCAGCGTGCGTGTGCCCATGAGGGTCGGAGAGTGCGTTCCGGAGGGCAGCATACAGCAGGTTACCAGAGGGAGATACTTTTGGCAGGAGGTCGGGCGTTTGCAACGAATCTTGGGGAGGTGAGGTGAGGCAGAATGGTGCGGGCGTTTCTCTTCGGGGGCCCGGGCAAGGCGCCGCAGCCTCTAGAGGGCGAATCCGAGATAGAAGAGGCGACGCGTCGCGGGGAGGGCGTCCTCTGGGTTGACCTCCAGGCGCCGGATGGGGACGAGTTCGAGATGCTCTCGCGCGTCTTCCGCTTCCATCCGCTATCCATCGAGGACTGCCGTACCTATAGCGAGCTTCCCAAGGTAGACGAGTTCTCCGAGTATCTGTTCGTAGTGACTCACTATGTAGCCTGCACCCCCGACGACGCGGCTTGTGGCAGGCTTTCCCTCGGAGAGCTGGACATATTCATCGGGCACACATTCGTGGTGACGGTCCACATGCAGCGTGCGGGCATCGTGGATCAGTGCGTCAAGAGGTTCCGGGAACACCCGGACATGCCCGCGATGGGGCCGGACTTCCTCGTCTACGCCCTCCTGGACGCGCTAGTCGACTCGTTCTTTCCGCTCGTTGACCGATGGGACGATCGGCTCGACGAGATCGAGGAAGGGCTTCTCCTGGGGCGCACGAGGAACGTTCTCAAGGGGCTGACTACCATAAGGAGAAACATCCTCCGGGCTCGCAAGAGCGTCGCGCCCACGAGAGATGTGGTCGGAAGCCTGGCCAGGCGCGACGTGGCGTTCATCTCGGAACAGGCGGCGTGGTACTTTAGAGATGTCTCTGACCACCTCGTCAGGGTGCACGGCATGCTCGACTCGGCGAGGGATGCAGTGGCGAGCCTGTTCGAGCTGTACCTCTCGATATCGTCCCACAGGGCGAATCTTGTGATGCAGAGGCTTACCATAGTTGCGACGATCTTCCTGCCTCTTACGTTCATCGCGGGAGTGTACGGCATGAACTTCAGGTATATGCCGGAACTTGAGTGGAGATACGGTTATCTAATGGTGTGGATCGTCATGCTGCTCGTGGGGGGAGGTTTCCTTGTCTATTTCAAGCGAAAAGGCTGGTTCTAGGCCTGACCCCAACCCGGACCTCAAGGGCTTCCTACCGGATGAGATGTCCGAATTTCTTGTAAGCATGGGGGAGCCTTCGTACAGAGGGTCACAGGTCTTCTCGTGGATACACCAGAAAGGCGCTGCGTCCTTTGATGAGATGACCAACCTCCCGCTTGCCCTTCGCAGGAAGCTGGCCGAGGTCGCGCGCTTGACGAACCTCGAGCTCCTCTCGTGCAGGTCCGGCACGGAAGGTACAGTCAAGTATCTCCTCGGCCTCGGCGATGGCGACTCGGTGGAGGCCGTCAGGATGACGTATAGCTACGGCGTGTCAGCGTGCGTTTCCACGCAGGTAGGCTGCAAGATGGCATGCGCGTTTTGCGCGTCGGGGGCGGGGGGATTTGTGCGAAACCTCAGCCCCGGTGAGATCGTGGACCAGGTGCTCAAGATGAACCTGGAGCTCTCCCGAGCGTCCCGGGAGGGGTCCCGCGTCGCCCGCGTCGGGTGGGTTGTGCTCATGGGGACGGGTGAGCCGCTCGACAACTACGGCGCGTCCGTGAAGGCGCTCCGCATACTGAACGCCAGGCAAGGCCTCAACTTGAGTTTCCGCCGCATGACGGTATCCACGTGCGGCCTCGTGCCTGGCATCCGCCGGCTCGCCGAGGAAGGGATCCCTGTTACCCTTTCAATCTCCCTGCACGCTCCCACAGACGACCTGCGTGACGAGATCATGCCGATCAACAGGCGTTACCCCATCCCCGAGGTAATGGAAGCGGCGTCGTTCTATGCCGGCCGCACCGGGCGCCGGGTCACCTTCGAGTACGCACTCATCCGCGACGTCAACGATGACCCGGCCCATGCCCGTAAGCTTTCCGAGCTGCTCAGAGGCATGCTAGCCCACGTGAACCTCATCCCGCTGAACCCTGTAGCGGAAAAGGATTACCAGCGTCCATCTCGGGAGAGGGTAATGCGCTTTTTCGCTATTCTGAAACAGGCGCGGATTCCCGTAACTATGAGAAGGGAACTTGGGCTCGACATCGACGCGGCGTGCGGACAGCTCCGCCGCAGATATTGCAGGTGAGCAACGGTAGCGGTATACTGCGACTGGGAGCAACCGGGCGGCCATGTCACAGGTGCGAAACGGCGTAGGCGTGCGCATGGCGCAGGGTTTCGGGGGTCCTTTTCATGAGCTTCCTCGCACGGATCGAACGGGCAATCGAGGATATCGTTGAGGGCATCTTCCGCAAGGCGCGCGAGGCGACCCATCCTGTCGAGATAGGTCGGTACCTCCTGCGGGAGATGGAGGACGAGAAGAGGATCTCCGTGTCCCGTACGTACGTCCCCAATCGTTACAGGGTGAAGCTCCACGCGCGGGATGTGGAGTACCTCGGGCCGCTCGCCCGCACCGTGTCGCGCGAGCTTGCTAGCCATGTGGTTGCGCGTGCCCGCAGGCAGGGCTATTCCTTCGTCGGTCGGGTCGATGTGGAGTTCGTCGCCGACGAAGACGCAAGGCCGGGAGACATCAAGGTCGATGGGTTTTTCGTCGAGGATGAGGAGGGGGAGGAGCCGGATGACGCAGGCTCCACCCGCCGGTCTTGCGCGGTCGGGGAAGGGCACGGCTACGAGCTCCCTGAAGCCGGGGCGCCGGCGGAAAGCTCTCCGCAGGAGGGCTCGCGGACACTCATCTCCGATCGCGGCTCTGCCGGTCTTCCTGACCGAGGCCGGCCCAGGCAACCGTACCTTGTGCTCCGGTGCGGCGCAGGCCGGGAACGATTGTTCCCGCTCGGGGACGGGAAGACAATCGTGGGTCGGTCCAGTTCGTGCGATATCGTCATCGAGGATGCTGGGGTGTCCCGACGCCATGCCGAGATCGGGCGGGAGGCGGGGCGGTTCTACGTCGCTGACCTCGGGAGCACCAACGGCACGTACGTCAACGGAAGGAGGGTGTCGCGACAGCTCCTTGCCGACGGGGATCTCGTGAGCTTCGGCAAGGTCGCGGCCCGCTTCAAGGAGGCGTGACGGGTGGCGTTCATGTGGCTCCTCGCGCGTGTGGCCCTTGCCGGCCTGATGTGCTTGTTTCTCTACCGGGCGGCCCGGGCGGCGGGGCTCGTTGCGGAGCGGGGTCGGCTGCCGCGCGGGCGCGGTCGGGGCGAACTCGAAGTGGAAGCCGGGCCTGGAGTCCCGTCGCGCGGGGAGCGGTTTTCCCTGGGTCCGGTAACCGTCCTCGGGCGATCGCCCGAGAGCGATATCGTCATCCTCGACCCGTATGTGTCCGCGAAGCACGCCGAGATCGTCCTTGCGGACTCCAGGTTTTTCGTGCGCGACCTTGGCAGCGCCAATGGCACTTACGTAAACGGCAGGAGGCTTAGCCGGGAGCGGAGCCTCCGGAAGGGAGACCGGTTGGAGCTTGGCGACACCGTATTTCGGTTTCGGGGGTGAGCGTTATGCAGGCCTCTGCCCGGACGGATGTGGGTCTCGTGAGATCCATGAACGAGGACGACTACCTGGTTGGCGACGGCATCTTCGCCGTGGCCGACGGTCTCGGTGGCCACGAGGCGGGCGAGATCGCAAGCCAGATGGCCATCCGCATACTGAAGGAGTTCAAACCTCCTGAAGACGGGGACCCGGGGGTCGCCCTGGCGCAAGCCCTGGAGGGGATCAACCGAGCCATCTACAGGCGGTCAGTGGATGATCCTTCCTGCGAGGGGATGGGCACCACCCTCACGGTGCTGCTCATTGCGGGTGACAGGGCGTACATAGGCCACGTCGGCGACAGCCGGGCGTATCTTGTGAGAGAAAACAAGATATACAGGCTGACCGAGGACCACTCCATCGTCGGCGAGCTCATCCGCATGGGCATGCTCTCGGAGCCTGAGGCGAAGGCTCACCCACAGCGGAACCTCCTCACCCGCGCCATCGGCACGCAACCCGACGTGGAAATCGAGGTGGGCTACTGCAAACTGGCGGGGCACGACCGGTTTCTTCTCTGCACCGACGGCCTCTCCGGCGCGGTGGACGACGGCGAGATACTGAAGGTGATGATCTCCGCGTCCGACCCGAAGTCTGCGGTGGACCGGCTCGTGGAGCTTGCGATGCGCGGAGGCGGCCACGACAACATCACCGCTGTGGCGGTGTTCCTGGACCTGCCATGACACGCGACACACGCGACGCGGCCTGGAGCCGGCGAGTGCCGTCCTCCGATGATACTCTACTCGCCACAGCCCTTCTCCCGGGCATGCTCGGCATGCTCATGGCAACGCTTGCCTCCGGGAAACTGGAGCGTTCGCCGGGGTGGCTTGTGCTCGCGGGTTTCTCCGGGGTGTTTCTCGCATGCCACGTATTGTTCGGCAGGGGGCGCCGCGTCGGTGACCCGGTGATCTTTTCATTGGTGGCTTTTCTCTCGGGAGTCGGCCTGGCCGAGGTCCTCAGGCTGGACCCGGGGCTTGCCACAAGACAGGTCGGGCATCTTGCCATGGGGGTCGCGCTGACTTCGGCGCTGGTGGCGTTCACTCCGGACCTGCGGGTGCTCGAGAGGTACAGGTTCATGGCCGCGGCGACGTCCTGCGTGCTCCTGGCAAGCACGATAATCTTCGGCGTCGAGGCAGGAGGCGCGAAGTCGTGGCTTGACCTTGGGCCTGTGGCCGTGCAACCATCGGAGGCCGCTAAAGTCCTCATGGTGGTGTTTTACGCAGGCTACCTCAAGGACACGAGGGTGCTCCTGAGGAGATCATCAAGGAGGCTTCTTGGAGTTCTTCTGCCGGATCTCTCGTACGCAGGACCACTTACCCTGATGTGGGGCCTCGCCCTTGTCCTCCTCGTGTTTCAAAGGGACCTTGGGGCGGCTGTGCTCTTTTTCGGCGCCTTCCTGCTGATGCTATACGTGGCGTCAGGTAGGGCGTCATACGTGCTGGGAGGGGCGGCCCTCTTGGCGGCAGGCGGCGCGGCGTGCTCCTGGCTCTTCCCGCACGTGAGGGCCAGATTCATCGTATGGCTCAACCCCTGGCGGTTCATGGATTCCGCCGGCTATCAGACCGTGCAGTCCATGTTTGCCGTGGCGGCGGGGGGACTCATCGGGCTTGGGCCGGGCCGTGGAATGCCCCATGTCATCCCGGCGGCGCCGACCGACTTCGTTTTCGCTGCCATATGCGAGGAGATGGGCCTCCTGGGAGGATTTGCGGTGATCGGTGCGTACGCGCTGCTGGTGCACAGGGGGCTTTTCTGGGCCTCGCGGGCGCGCGACGACTTTCGGGCGCTCCTTGCCGCGGGCATGACGTCCCTCATTGGGCTGCAAGCGCTCACCATAGTCGGCGGGGTGCTGGGGCTTGTTCCGCTCACCGGGGTTACGCTGCCGTTTGTGAGCTACGGCGGTAGTTCGATGATCGCGAGCTTCGCCGCGATCGGGCTTGTGCTCCGGGCCGCCCGCGAGGAGCAGGAGGAGCAGGAGCAGGAGCAGGAGGGGGGAAGGGTGGGGGTTGAAGGATAGCGTCCGCCGGATCTCCATCGCGTTTCTCGTTGCGTTCGCCGTGCTGTCGGCGAGGCTCCTCCTTGTGGGTGTCCTGCGTGCGCCGTACCTTTCGGCTCATCCGCGTAACCCCAGGGTGGCCGCGCTGAGGCGGGACATCGTCCGTGGAGGGATATACCTCTCCCGTGGAGAACCCGTTGCAAAGGACAGCGCGCCCGGCGGCCCGAGGCTGTACATGGGTCCGCCTGGCCTCGTGCACCTCACTGGCTATGAAGACGAAAGGTACGGCACGGCCGGGCTTGAGGCGAGCTATAATTCTGAGCTCCTCGGGCTCGGCAGGGAAAGTTCCGTGGGCAGCTTCGCGAGGAACATCTTCGCGGGCGGTCCCGCGCGTGGCAACGACATCATCCTCACCGTTGACATAGGCGTCCAACGAGCGGCGGAGCGGGCGATGGGAGGGCGTCGCGGCGCAGCCGTCGCGCTCGACCCGAGGACCGGCGCCGTCCTCGCGATGGTGAGCAACCCGGGCTTTTCGGCCGGGCAGATCTCGTCCGAGTGGGAGCGCCTTGTAAAGGACGACGAAAGCCCGCTTTTCAACAGGGCAACCCTCGGGCTCTACCCGCCTGGCTCCGTGGTAAAGCCGATCGTTGCCGCGATAGCCTTGTCTTCAGGGATGGTAAGCCCAGAGGACAGGTTCCGGTGCGAAGGGGCCATAAGGGTTGGCACCCGCGCTGATGACGAGCGTGCGGTGTCGTGTCCAGACGGTATGGCGCATGGGGACGTGGATCTCGCGGCAGCCATAGCTCGCTCGTGCAACGTCGCGTTTGCCCAGATTGGGTGGCGCGTCGGCCGGGAAAAGCTGTATAATGGTCTTCGGAGCTTTCATTTCGGAGTGGCACTGCCCTTTGACGTTCCGACCGCGGCGGGCGCCATCACCGCGGGAGGCGTCAACCTCGACAGAGCGGCTGTGGCGCAGATATCCATCGGCCAGGGCACGCTCGTCGCAAGCCCCCTTGAGATGGCGTGCGCAATCGGAGCGATCGGGAACGGTGGGGTCATGCGCCGCCCCTATGTGGTCCGCGAGGTGCGCTCCCCCGATGGGACAGAGCTTCGCAGGACATCTAGCGCGGTCCTGCGCGTGCCCGTCCCAGCGACGGTCGCCCGACGCGTGAAAGACATGATGGTGGAGGCGGTCACGAGCGGGACCGCGCGGGCGGCGGGGTTGCCGGGCGTGAGGGTCGCAGGCAAGACAGGTACCGCTCAGAACCCCCACGGCGCACCCCACGCGTGGTTTGTGGGCTTTGCCCCGGCGGAGGACCCGCGCTGCGCGGTGGCGGTCGTGGTGGAAAACGGCGGATCTGGCGGGCAGGTTGCCGCGCCCGTGGCGCGTGAGATCCTGCGTGCAGCGCTTCGGAACACCTTGCGGTGATGCAGGCGAGGTGAGACCATGACAGAGGAGGTCCTGGGGAGAAGATACAGGATTCTGTCGAGGGTGGGCGAGGGTGGCATGGCCGAGGTTTACAGGGCCCGCGACTCTGTGCTCAACCGGATCGTTGCCATAAAGGTCCTCCGGCCCCAGTTTGCGTCCGACGAGGAGTTCGTGGAGAGGTTCCGCAGGGAGGCGCAGGCGGCGGCGAGCCTCTCCCACCCGAATATCGTCAGCATCTACGACGTGGGTCAGGACGGCGATCGCTACTACATCGTCATGGAGTACGTGAGCGGCCGAAGCTTGAAGGACCTCATCCGCGAGCAGGGGCCGCTTTCTCCCGACAAAGCGGCGTGGATAGCCTCCCAGATTCTGGCGGCACTGGACCACGCCCATAAGAACAACATCGTCCACAGGGACATAAAGCCCCACAACATCCTCGTGACTCCCGAGGGCAGGGTCAAGGTGACCGACTTCGGCATAGCCCGCGCGACCAGCACTTCGGCGCTCACCGAGACGGGCACCATCATAGGGACCGTAAACTACTTCTCACCGGAGCAGGCCAGGGGCGAGGCCGCGGGCGTCGGGTCCGACATTTACTCCCTGGGCGTTGTGCTCTACGAGATGCTCACGGGCAGGGTGCCGTTCAGGGGCGACACCCCCATCGCCATCGCCCTTCAGCACTTGCAGAATACGGCGATCCCTCCTTCGGAGCTCAACCCCAAGGTGCCGCGGGATCTCGACCGGGTGGTCATGAAAGCCCTCGAAAAAGACCCCTCCCGCCGCTACCAACATGCCCGGGACATGATGCGTGCTCTGGAGAGATATGCGTCTATTCCGACCGGTATGGAGGTTGGTGCGGACGCCGGGGTCGGGGCCGCCGGCAAGGAGGGCAGGACGGCAGAGGCGCCCACCGAGGTTTTCCGGGTGCCTGCAGCGCCCCGCATTTCAGGTCCAAAAGGAGTGGATGACACCCTGGCAAGACCCGAGAAGGCTTCGCACGGTTTCGGAAGGGCTGTCGTGACGATCGTGGCTGTCGCCGTGGCTCTCTTGGCCCTCGCAGCCGTGGCCATCATCAAGCTGCCCGAATGGCTGTATGTGGAGGAGGTCCGGGTCCCCGACTTCACAGGGAAGACGTTGGATGAGGCGAGGCTCATGGCGGACGAGGCCGGTCTTCGTCTGGACGAGCCTGACAGGCGTTACGATGACTCGGCGCCGCCCAACTCCGTAATCTCCCAGCGGCCTGCGCCATACGAGAAGGTCAAGCTCAACAGCAGGGTCACCCTGGTGGTGAGCATGGGCAAGGAGATGGTGGAGGTCCCGGATCTCAGAGGCATGGACCTCCGACAGGCTCTCCTGGAGCTGGAGCGCGCGGAGCTTAAGACGGGGGTGCAGTCCGAGGAGTATAGCTCCGAAATCGAGCGCGGGCGGGTGCTATCGCAGTCACCTGAAGCCGGGAGGCGCGTGGAGAAAGGTGTCCCCGTTGATATCGTGCTTTCGGCAGGGCCTGAGCCGAACGTCGTGGTCGTGCCGGACCTTGTGGGCGCCACGATCTCCGAGGCCGAGTCTAAGCTGGCGCTGGCCGGCCTCGTAAAAGGCAACGTGACCGAGGAGTCACGCGAGGGTGAAAGCCCCGGGGTCGTCCTCGGGCAGGTCCCGCCGCCCGGGCAGGAGGTGCAACGCGGCACACCCGTGGACCTGGTGGTGTCCGCCGGAGCGGGCGACTCATCCTCGATTCTCGATGCCATAACTCCCATTTCGACGCTGGTTACGATCATCGTGCCTCCGGGTGCGGACCAGCAGGAGGTCAGGATCAAGATCAACGATTACTATGGCGAAAGGGACTACTACGTGGGGATGCACTCGCCCGGCGAGCGCATCGAGAAACAGGTGAACGCGTGGGGCAGGAAGGTCAGGATCAGAGTGTACATTGCCGGGATCCTATATAAGGACGAATGGGTGCCTAAGGGGTAACGGGAGGGCAGCAAGTGCCGGAAGGGCGGGTTACCAAGGCTTACGCCGGGCATTATTATGTGGATTCGCAAGGGACGACGCTCGACTGCGTGGCCCGGGGCAGGCTTCGAAAAGAAGGCAAGGAAGTTCTGGTGGGGGACATGGTCTCCTTCAGCGTGACCGGGCCCGGAAGCGGCGTGATCGAGGACGTGCTCCCGAGGAAATCGCGCCTCGTAAGGCCTCCAGTGGCGAACGTGGACCAGGCGGTGATCGTGCTGGCCTGCGCAGATCCCGAGCCGGACCTCGAGCTTCTCGACCGCATGCTCGTGGCGGTAGCGTCCGCGGGGCTTGAGGCCGTGATATGCTTCAACAAGATGGACCTCGTGAGCGACTACTCCTCGAGGAAGCTTGCGAGGCCCTACAGGCGCGCAGGCTACGTCGTGGTCCGAACGAGCGCGAGGGCAGGCTGGGGCCTTTCGCTGCTCCGGAGGGCGCTCATTGGGAAGATCTCCGTTTTCTCCGGGCCGTCCGGCGTCGGCAAGTCTGCGCTTCTCAACGCTCTCGAGCCAGGCCTGCGTCTGCGATGCGGCGAGATAAGCGCGAGGACCGGGCGCGGCAGGCACACGACGCGCTACTCAGTGCTCCTCGAGGTGCGACCGGGCGGGTATGTCGCAGACACGCCCGGCTTCTCCAGGCTTGACCTGGACCTTACCGGCCTGCGGCGCGAAGACCTTGATGGTTTCTTTCCCGAGTTCGTCGCAAGGCGTGACGGCTGCAGGTTTACTGGATGCCTGCACCACAAAGAGCCAGGGTGCGCCGTGAAGGCCGCGGTGGAAGCGGGCGAAGTATCATCTTCGCGCTACGAGCATTATGTGAAGTTCCTTGAGGAGATCATCGAAGCGGAAAGGAAAGGGAAGCTGTGGTAAGGATAGCGCCATCCATACTTTCTGCGGACTTTGCGCGCCTTGCTGACGAGGTGGCCCGCGTGGAGCCGTGCGCTGACCTCTTGCACGTGGACGTGATGGACGGACACTTCGTGCCGAATATCACCGTGGGCCCACCGGTGGTGGCCTCGTTGCGAGCGGCGACGGGTCTTCCCCTCGATGTCCACCTCATGATCGCCAATCCCGATGCCTACATCGGCCGTTTTGCTGAGGCAGGAGCCTCGATAATCACGGTCCACGCCGAGGCGACGCCCCACGTGCACAGGACACTCCAGGCCGTGAAGGCCGCGGGCGTGAGGGCAGGCGTTGCCATTTGTCCTGCCACCCCGGCACATTTCCTCGAGCACATCCTTGATCTCGTGGACCTCATTCTTGTAATGACCGTGAACCCAGGGTTCGGCGGGCAGGAGTTCATCAGCGGGATGATCCCCAAGATTAGGCAGGTCAGGACGATGACCGAGGACGCCGACAGCCGCATCGACATCGAGGTGGACGGCGGCATATCCGATGCGACGGCGCCCCTCGTGGTGAGGGCCGGTGCGAACGTCCTCGTCGCGGGGAACTTCGTGTTCGGCGGGGGGGACCCGTGCGCGAACATCGAACGGCTGAGGAGGAGCGCATCCTCGGCGTTGCCCTCCTGCTGACGAGGCGCGTGCCCCTGTTGCCGGGCGTGGAGGAGGCGGCCCGGGCAGGCCAGGCCGAGCGGATTGCCATGTTTGCCTGATGTTTGCCCTCGCGCAAGGCGGGGGCCTTGTGTTATAATTGCTGCTAGCCCGTGGGAGGGAGAGCAGGTGAAGCTGTTCGGGCTCGATGTTACGAAAATCATACTTGCGTTCCTTGTGACATTTGGCATCCTCACTGGAGGACGGATCGCCGCCTATCACGTACAGGTGGAAAGGCCCCTTGAATCGTTTCTCCGGGAGCACCCGGATGTCGTGGACTGGCGGCTCGTGCGGGGTGGATCCGCGGGTCTCGAGGTCCGTGTGAGGCTCCGCGAGGTCGGCGACATTCAGGCCACTTACATGGACCTTTGCGACGGCCTTGCGCGGGCGGCCGGGAGGATGCCGGTTCTCGTTATCCAAGACGGCCGGACCCGCGAGCTTTCCGCCACATATAGGCGAATGCGCTTCGCCGTGGAAGAGGCGATAGCGCGAGGGACCTTCCAGGAGATGGCGAAGGCCATAGACTCCGAGGCTAAGGAGGCGGGCCTCGACAGATGGGGCGTGTACGTCGATTCCGGAAACGTGTACCTGCAGTTGCATAAGGGCGGGCACTACCTCTACGAAGTGATCCCGAGGCACGAGCCCTCGACATCCCCCGACGATGCGGCGGGGCTGGGTTCCCGTGTGAGAGCCACCCTGTGGTAGACGCGCCTGTACTCTCGGTCCAGGGTTTTCGGCGTATACTCACGGCTTCACGCCGGGTGGGAGCGTGCACCAACCAGGCGGTGAAGAAAGCCCAAGAACATATCCGAGATGACTACACGGTCGTGGTGGGCATGGACACGGAGGCTTACCGCCTGATGCTACTCAATCAAGACTGCCAGCCCCTGGAAGAGTGGCAGTGTTCCGTGGGGCTGTGCTTGCGTTGCGAAAGGGTGATGGGGTTTCACGATGTTGAAGGAAGTCGGCGTGGGGGCGTCGTTCGCTGTGGCTACGTTCCTTGCCGTATCCGGCTATGACATAACGCCCGTACTGCTGCTTTTCGGCATCGCGATCGCTCTATGGTATCTGCAAGCCGGCCCGGGTGTGGGGGTCGGGAAGCGTTTCCATGTGCTGGGCGGGAACCGGCAGGGGCCGGGGGTTCCGGGGGTCTCTTTCAGCGATATCGGAGGACAGGAAGTCGCAAAGCGAGAGCTCCTGGAGGCGCTGGAGTTTGTGGTCAACGCCGACAAGGTGAAGGCCTTGGGCATTCGCCCCTTGCGGGGGATCCTGCTTACGGGCCCCCCCGGCACAGGCAAGACGCTGCTCGCGAAGGCTGCTGCCAGCTACGCCGGTAGCGTGTTCCTGGCCGCGAGCGGGTCTGAGTTCGTCGAGATGTACGCCGGTGTGGGCGCCCAGCGAGTGCGCCAGCTTTTCAATATGGCGAGGACGCGCGCCGCCCGTGAGAGGCGTGGCAGCGCGATGATATTCATAGACGAGATCGAGGTGCTCGGCGGCAAGCGCGGCAAGCACACGAGCCATCTTGAGTACGACCAGACGCTCAACCAGTTGCTCGTGGAGATGGACGGAATCAACCCGTACGACGATATCAGGCTCCTGGTGATAGGCGCCACGAATCGGGCGGATCTCCTCGATCCCGCGCTCCTGCGGCCTGGGAGGTTCGACCGGGTGGTGCAGGTCAACCTGCCCGACCGGGAGGGGCGGCTGCATATCCTTCGCATCCACACGAAGGGCAAGCCGCTCGCGGAGGACGTCGATCTGGAGGAGATCGCCAGGGGTACGTTCGGGTTCTCCGGGGCCCACCTCGAGAACCTTGTCAACGAGGCAGCCATCCTGGCAATGCGTCAGGGCAAGAGCGCCATAGGAGCGAAGGAGTTCAGAGACGCCATAGACAAGGTCATCATGGGTGAGAAGCTTGACCGCCGCCCGAGCCGGGCGGACCTCGAGAGGATCGCGTTCCATGAGGTCGGTCACGCGCTCGCAAGCGAGGTGCTCCGTCCCGGGTCGGTCTCGACGATCACCGTGACGTCGCGAGGGAAGGCGCTGGGATACACCAGGCAAACCCAGGAGGAAGACCTGTGCCTCTACACCCGCGACTGGCTCGAGGACCAGCTTGCCGTGCTCCTGGGTGGCGCGGTAGCCGAAGAGATCCGCTTCGGAACGCGGTCCACCGGTGCCGCAAACGATTTCGAGCAGGCGCTGGAAATCGCAAGGCGCCTCGTGGGCTCGGGGATGTCGCAGCTCGGTGTCGTGAACGTGGACGAGCTTCCGAGGCAGCTCTATCACGAGACTATGAGTTCGATCATGAAGGGTCAGGAGCGGAGGGTCCGGCAGATCCTTGAATCCAGGAAAGATACTCTCGTGGAGGCCAGCGCGGCGCTGCTCGAGAACGAGAAGATCGATGGCGACGAGTTCAGAGAGATGCTGAGAGCGGCTGGAAGGCGGGCTTCGCCCGGGGGGCAGGCTTTGACCTAAGTTGCTGTGTCGCGAGGTGACCGTCGTGAGGGCTGAGGTGATCTCCATCGGAACCGAATTGCTCCTGGGGCAGATCGTGGACACGAACGCTGCCTACATCTGTCGCAGGCTGGCCGAGATCGGCGTCGACGTCTTTCACAGGGTTACGGTAGGGGACAACCTGGATAGAGCCGTCGCCGCAATTGCGGACGCTCTCAGCAGAGCGGACGTCGTGATCACCACGGGCGGCCTCGGGCCTACTGAGGACGATCCCACCAGGGAAGCCGTTGCGAGAGCCATGGGGCTGCCGCTGGTGGTGTCCGAGGAGGCCCGGCGCCACGCGGAGTCTCTGCTCGCGAGGACCGGGCACGAGGCTGCGCGCGAGAGCGCGCTGCGCCAGGCGAGGATACCCGATGGTGCCGCGATCATCGACAACGATCGGGGCACGGCATGCGGGTTCATAGCGGAGAAGGGCGGGAAAACCGTTATCTCGATGCCGGGCGTTCCTGGAGAAATGCGGGGGATGATGGAGTCTACCGTCCTTCCTTATCTGCGCAGGAGGATGGGGAACGCCGCCGGCGTCATCCTGTGGAAAGTTCTCAAGATCTGCGGTCGGGGCGAGGCGTCGGTCGAAGACGAGGTGCGTGACCTTCTCCACGGCAGGACCAATCCCACTGTGGCACCCCTCGTGTCGCTGGGGGAAGTGATGCTCCGGATAACAGCGAAGGCGGGGTCCCCGGAAGAGGCAGAGGCCATGATCGCCCCTGTCGAGACGGAGATCCGCGAGAGGCTTGACGACGATGTTTACGGAACCGATGACGACGAACTCCAGGATGCCGTGGTGCGGCTGCTTGCGGAGAGGGGGCTTACCTGCGCGGTTGCGGAGTCGGTTACCGGAGGCCTCATCGCCCACAAGCTCACGCAAGTGCCCGGTTGCTCCGCTGTGCTGGGGCTCGCGGTAACGAGCTACAGCGATGAGGCCAAGCGCGAGGTCCTCGGGGTCCCGGCGGAGGTCCTGGAAAGGCACGGCGCGGTGAGCCGCGAGGTGGCGATCGCCATGGCGAAAGGGGTTCTTGCCCGGGGGCGCGCTGATGTGGCCATCTCGACCACGGGGATCGCCGGGCCATCGGGAGGAAGCGCGAAAAAACCAGTGGGGCTCATTTTCGTGGGCCTTGCATGGCGGCGCGGGGTCGCGTGCGCCAGGCTGGGCCTGTTCGGTACGCGGACCGAGATCAAGGAGAGGGCCGCCAGAAGAGCGCTGGACCTTCTGCGCAGGCATGTCCTGCGAAGATGGTAGGCATAACGGGCCGCCCACCGGCCGTGCGTGGTGTATCCTGCGCGACGCACCGAGGTGATAGCCCTGCCGGCCTCGCCATGGGGGCCCGCAGCCGCAGCGCCGCGAGTGCGCCTGGATGGTGGGTCCTCGTGACGCTCGCCTGCGTCTATGCAGCCATCAACCTCTTTGGATCCATATCCTATCATGTGGCCGGTCTCGATATGCGCATATCGGCGCGGGTGGGGATACCGGGCTACAGCGGGCTCGCCATTCCCCCCATCGGCCGGGTCGAGGCGAGGACACACTTCACGCCCCTTCAGCTTGAGGCTACCCTTGAGAACATCGACCCGGGAGTGCTCCAGGACGCAATCTCGCGGGGCGAAGCCCCCTCCAGTATCAGCCGGCAGTTTAAGAGGGACTCGGGGCGGCTTGTGGCGGCTTTTGCGCTGCGTATAGCCCTGCTCGCCATCGGAGGAGGAGCCTTTGGGGCCGCAGCCGCGTCAGGCTGGAGGCTGAGGCGGGTGCTCGCAGGCGCCATGGTGGGCCTTGCGGCAAGCTCGGCCCTCCTCGCGCTTACGTATGTCACGTTCGACGAACGCAGGCTCGCGGACCCCCGCTATGAGGGAGTGATCGAAGCAGCCCCATGGATGCTGGGTCTATTGGACGGCAGCCTCCTCAAAGCAGGCGAGGTCGCAGGAAGCATGCAGACCATCGCCGCCAACATCCGCACGTTCTTCGACAGGGCCGAAGCGTTCCGCCAGCTCGAAAGCGGGAGGCCGTTTGTGAGGGTGCTCCATGTGTCGGACATCCACAATAATCCTCAGGCCTTCGACTTCCTGGCCCAGGTGGTCAAGAGCTTCATGCCGGACTTCATCATTGATACGGGGGACATCACCGACTTCGGCACCGCCCCGGAGGCGAGGATGGCGGCACGCAGGGTGCGCGCGCTCGGTGTTCCTTATCTCTTCGTCCCGGGCAACCACGACTCGCCCGAGGTGGCAAGGGTGATGTCGTCGGAGGGGGGTGCGACCCTCCTGGCCGACGGCGTCGTTGATTTCCGGGGCATTCGCATCGCTGCCGTGGGGGACCCCGGGGCGCTTCGGGCCGACATGGCCCCGGCGAGCCCGGAGGAGCTGGCCCGAGCGAGAGCTCGGGTAGCGGTCCTCCTTGCGTCCCCGGGCGACCGCGGAGGCAGGGTGCCCGACGTCCTGGCGGTGCATGATCTGCGGGCCGCCGAAGGTGCCCTGGGCAAAGTGGCCGTGGTGCTTAGCGGCCACGACCACCGCCTCTCTGTCGCCGTGCGCGAAGGGACGGTAATCGTGGATGCCGGGACAGCGGGAGGCGCGGGCATGCGGGGGCTTCAGGTGGAGGGAGGAGTCCCCATGAGCGTGGCCCTTCTTCACTTCGCCGTGGACGGCTCCGGCGGACGGGATGGCCGCGGCTCCGTCGAGCTTGTGGCTGTTGACACCATTCGCATCTTCGGCGAAAGACAGGGCTTCGACCTCGAGCGGAGGGTGGTGGGACCGCCTTACACAGGCCGCGCCCAGACGAAGGAAATTCCTTCAGGACAGCATGGCAAAAGCAGGAAATAGCCCTACGGTGTAGAAGTAATTATCAACCGGTCTTTGGGAGGTTTCGATTTGAGGTCCGTTCGATGTTTCATCGCCGTTTTTCTGGACCCGGCCCTTCGCCCGCAGGTGGTAGCCCTTCAGAGGCACCTTGCCCAGAGCGGAGCGGATGTCAAGTGGGTCGAGCCCGAGAACCTTCACTTCACTCTCAAGTTCCTTGGTGACGTCGAGGAATCGAGGCTGGAGGCCTTGACCAGGAGGCTCCAGGCTTGCGTGGGAGGTGTGGACGCGTTCGAGCTGGGTCTGGGGGCTGCCGGAGCCTTCCCGCGGATCCAGGACCCGCGGGTGATATGGATCGGGGTGAGCGTCGGTAGACAGCCCTTCTTGACGCTCGCCTCCGTAGTGGAGGAGACGATGAAGGCAGAGGGCTTCAGGGGTGAAGGCAAAGGCATCTCGCCCCACCTCACTATAGGCCGGGTGAGGTCGGGCCGCAACCTGCACGCGCTCGCGGACCGGCTTTCGTCCAGTGCGCCCCTGGAGGGCACGATGAGGGTTGACACGGTCCAGCTGGTAGCGAGCGAGCTTGCGAGCCGCGGGCCGATGTACAGCCCGGTTGCGATCGTTTCGCTTTCCTAAGTGTGGGTGTAGAAATGCTCCCGACTTTCGGGAGGGGTTGCTGGTGACTCAAGGAGAGAACGCAACACCGGCAACCAGGCAACTACTGGCAAAGGGACAAGAACCAACGCTCTCTCACTTAGGACAGAGAGAACTGGCGCGGCGATGTGTACGAGAGAGGCGTAAAGCGAACAGACGTTCTTTCTCCGTCTGAGGGGCAGGGGGCCGTTTCCGCGGACAGACGGCGTTCTGCGCCTATTGTGGGAGTTGAGAGAGTAAGGTACAATTAAGACGTGCGGCATGTTTCCGCCAGCGCTCGCTGCGATGGCCGGGCGTCGCAGGCTGCCCCGGGGATGGGGGAAGCGCATTTGCGCCCCGATGGTTTCGGCCGACCCGTGTGCGGGAAAACGGCACATGACATGCTGGGTGCTCGAGAACACGGTTTCGGCACGCCTCTGGCAGAAGACACATTCCTGAGAAGGAGGAGCACGATGGAGAAGGAAAAGGCTCTCGAGATGGCCTTGTCACAGATAGAAAAGCAGTTCGGAAAAGGTTCCATCATGAGGCTGGGTGAGGCCGACGCCCGCCTCGCCGTCGAGGCGATTCCCACCGGCGCTCTTTCGCTGGATATCGCGCTCGGGATAGGGGGGATGCCCCGGGGGAGAGTGATAGAGATATTCGGCCCGGAGTCTTCCGGCAAGACCACGGTGGCCTTGCACGTCATTGCCGAAGCACAGAAAGCCGGGGGGATCGCTGCATTCATCGACGCGGAGCACGCCCTTGACCCGGTCTATGCGAAGAGGCTTGGGGTGGATATTGACAACCTTCTTATCTCCCAGCCCGACACAGGAGAGCAGGCGCTGGAGATAGCGGAGGCGCTGGTGCGCAGCGGCGCGGTGGATGTGGTGGTCATCGACTCTGTGGCGGCCCTTACCCCTCGGGCGGAGATCGAGGGTGAGATGGGCGATGCCCACGTGGGGCTGCAGGCGAGGCTGATGTCGCAGGCGCTTCGCAAGCTTACGGCCGCCATCGGCAAGTCACGCACATGCGCCATATTCATCAACCAGATTCGTGAGAAGGTCGGGGTGATGTTCGGAAACCCGGAGGTTACTCCTGGGGGGCGGGCGCTCAAGTTCTATGCGACCATACGGCTTGAGGTGAAGCGGGTCGAGGTGCTGAAGCAGGGGCAGCAGATGATCGGCAGTCGCACGAGAGCCAGAGTCGTCAAGAACAAGATCGCGCCTCCCTTCCGCGAGGCTGAGTTCGACATCATTTACGGCCAGGGTATCTCTCGCGAGGGCAGCATACTTGATTTGGGCGAGGCCAACGACGTGATAACAAGAAGCGGCACCTGGTACTCGTACGGTGACATAAAGCTGGGGCAGGGCAGAGAAAACGCCCGCGAGTTCCTGAGGGATAATCCCGAGCTTGCGGCTGAGATCGAGAGCAAGATCCGGCACCTCGCAGGCCTCAAGCTACCCTCGCCCAGCCCGTCAAGCTCGGCTGAGGGCGAGACAAGTTGACGGTGTGTTTCCGCAAGCATATTCATAGCCTATGAAAGGGGGAAGGGCCATTGCCTTCCCTCGTTTTTGTATCTGTCGATTGCGCGTCGGGTGCGTCGCAGGGTGACGCCTGACGGACGAGCGTCAGAAGGAGTTTTCGACAAAGACGAGAACGTTTAGTTGGGAGGCGGATGCCGCAGCCGTGCCCCGGCCGCGGGCGGGTGCCCGGGGGCATGTCATGGATGGGCAAAGCCAATAATGTGTCCGGAAGCGGTGGCAGGCGATGCCTGCGTGCTTTGCGGGCGAGACCGGGCGACTTGCGGGTCGAAGTAAAATGCCAAGAGAATGGAGAGTAAACATTTATGAGGAGAGGGTGATCAGAGTACGAGAGGGTGACGCGAGAGGTGGCGGTCCGGCAAACCTGGGCCAGAAGGCAAGGAGCTATGCTCTCAGGCTCCTCGCGATGGGTGATCGGACCGTAAAGGAGCTTGAATCAAAGCTGCGGAGGAAGGGCTTTCCAGAGGATATCGTCGGCGAGGTCCTGGCGGAGATGATGTCTTCAGGGTATCTTGACGATGAGAAGCTGGCGGCAAGATTTGCAGAGAACAGCGCAGAGAGCTGGGGCATTGGCCCTTATCGCATACGGGCTGAGCTTTCGCGACGGGGCGTGCCGGGGTCTGTCATAGAGCAGGCGCTACGCCGGGCGTTCGAGGGTGAGAGGGAAGGCGAGGTAGCGCTTGCCCTGGCGCGCACATGGCTGGAGCGGCACGGCATGTCGCTCGGCCGAGATGAGGGCGTTGCGAGACGAAGGCTCTACGGCTTTCTCGCCCGGCGCGGGTTCTCGTCCGAGGTCATCGAGAGGGCACTCCGCGAGGTACTGGGCTAGCTCGGCACCTTGGCGGCGTCTGCGGGTGCGTTGCCTTGTCCGCGCTCGCGTGCTTGCGTGGTTTCGCGATTGCCTTGACACCTAAAAGCGGAAAAGGTACAATAAGCGTGAATTCCGGTTCCGGCCGGAGACAGCGCTCCGGCACTAGACTCTATGATGACATACAATGTGTCTTCCATCTAGTGGCCGAGTTCATGCTCGGCTTTGTTCATGAGAGGGAGGTGAATCCGATATTATTGCAGTCATAGTGGCAGTCGTCATTTCTGTCCTGGTAGGAGCTGCCCTCGGGTACCTCGCCAGGAAGACCCTGGCAGAGGCCAAGATCGAGTCGGCGGAGCTTGCCGCGAAGAGGATTGTTGAAGAGGCTGAGAAAGAGGCCGAGGCTGCCAAAAGGGAGATCCTGCTGGAAGCCAAGGAGGAGGCTCACCGGCTTCGCAACGAGATCGAGCAGGAAGAGCGGACCCGCCGGGCTGAGCTCCAGAGAACCGAAAGGCGGCTTCTTCAGAAGGAAGAAAGCCTCGACAGGAAACTGGAAGCGCTCGAACGCAAAGAGGAGTCCATAACCAGAAAAGAGCGGGAGCTTGAGGCGGCGAAGGAGGAACTCGCAAGGCTGCACGCGGAGCAAAGGGCCGAGCTCCAGCGGATATCCGGGCTGTCGTCGGAGGAAGCGAAGGCGCTTCTCCTGAAGGATATCGAGAACGAGATCCGCCATGAGGCCGCGGTCATGATAAGAGACATCGAAGCACAGGCGAAGGAGGAGGCGGACAGGCGTGCCCGGGAGATTGTGGCAGCCGCCATCCAGCGGTGCGCGGCGGATCACGTGGCCGAGACCAGCGTGTCGGTGGTCTCTCTTCCCAATGACGAGATGAAGGGCAGAATCATCGGGCGTGAGGGCAGGAATATCCGGGCCCTTGAGACGCTTACCGGAATCGACCTGATAATCGACGATACTCCTGAGGCTGTTATCCTATCCGGTTTCGACCCGGTGCGGCGGGAGATCGCCAAGGTGGCTCTGGAGAAACTGATCTCCGATGGGCGGATCCACCCGGCGCGCATCGAGGAGATGGTGGAGAAGGCCCAGAAGGAAGTGGAAGCCATCATCAAGGAAGAGGGAGAGAGCGCCGCCATCGAGGCGGGGGTACACGGTCTCCATCCCGAGCTCATACGTCTTCTGGGGAGGCTGAAGTTCAGGTCCAGCTTCGGCCAGAATGTGCTGAAGCACTCTCTTGAGGTTGCGCATCTCGCGGCGGGCATGGCCGCTGAGCTTGGGGCCAACATCGCGGTGGCGAAGCGAGCGGGCCTCCTTCATGACATTGGTAAGGCCGTCGACCATGAGGTCGAAGGTCCTCATGTCCAAATAGGAGTAGACCTGGCACGTAAGTACCGAGAGTCGCCGGAGGTGATTCACGCCATCGCGACGCATCACGGGGACGAGGAGCCGAAGACGATCGAAGCTGTCCTGGTCCAGGCGGCGGACGCGATCTCAGCGGCGCGGCCGGGCGCGAGACGCGAGACGCTGGAGGCCTATATCAAGCGCCTGACGAAACTGGAGGAGGTTGCCGACTCCTTCGACGGTGTGGAGAAGGCCTACGCGATTCAGGCCGGCCGCGAGATCAGGATAATGGTGAAGCCCGAAAAGATCGATGACCTGGCGGCGGTCCGGCTTGCGCGGGATATCGTGAAGAAGATCGAGGAAGAGCTTGAGTACCCGGGCCAGATCAAGGTCACCGTCATCCGCGAGACGCGCGTGGTTGACTACGCGAAGTGATGCGAAGACCGAAAGGTGAGGCAGGGCGGGAACGTCCCACCCTGCCATATCCTTCTGAAACAGCCTCAAGCAGGAGTTGGGGCGCGAGTAGAGAATCCTGTCGTAGGTGTTGAGGGAGGGTGGTCAAAGTGGCAGGGCGTGTTGGTGAGTCTCGCGCAGTTGACGACGGCACGGCGAACAGCGTGAGCCTTCTCATCTCCATACTCGTACGATACCCCGAGATAGCTACCGTGAACTTCGTCCCTCAGGGGAAGGTGCTCAAGTTCACGTTCATGGTGTCGAGGCCGATCTCGGAAGATGTATGGAAGGCGTTCCGCGATGGCTTGCGCGAAAGCGTCGAGGGGTATGCGGCGCTGGTCCACGGCATGTCCCCCATGCTGCGCGTCGAGCGGCGTGACTACGACGGGGTGTCCCTGATCGAGATCTCCAGAGACGCCGCCACTCTGACCCAGGAGGAGATATCGCTCATAATCGAGTTTGCCAGGGGGCAACTGGGGTCCTCGCTTGTGACCGAGGGCGTGACGGATGAAGCGGCTTTCGACGAAGATCTCGTGTTCCAGGACGAAATGATCGAGAATATGCTGGAAGATCTCAAGGAGACCATACAGCACAGAAAGCTCATCGGTTTCCGTGACGACGGGCGGGTGCTCGTCTTCAACAAGCAGAGCGAGAAGCGGAGCGAGCGGACCAGGTCATGATTCTAAAGATTCTCTTCGTCGGCGATATCGTAGGAAAGCCAGGGCGCAGGGCCTGCCGGGTTCTGCTCCCTGGTCTTGTACAGGAGTTGCGACCCGACGCGGTGATCGCCAATGGGGAGAACGCAGCAGGCGGCTTTGGCCTCACTGCCGACACGGCGGACGAGATCCTGAGCTACGGCGTGAATGTCATCACCACCGGCAACCACGTGTGGAACAAGAAAGAGTTCTACCAGATACTGGCCACAAGTGAGCGGGTGCTACGACCGGCGAACTATCCTCCGGGGGCGCCGGGGAGAGGCGCGACGGTGGTCCAGCTTGCAAGCGGGGTGCGTCTCTGTGTGGTCAACCTTGCGGGCCGGGTCTTCATGGCGCCCATCGACTGCCCGTTTCGCACTGCCGACAGGATCCTGGAAGAACTATCCTCGAGGTGCGACGTGTTCGTTGTGGATTTCCACGCCGAAGCAACCTCCGAAAAGGTCGCTTTGGGCTGGTACCTTGACGGTCGGGTCGCGTGTGTGGTCGGCACCCACACGCATGTTCAGACGGCCGATGAGAAAGTCCTGCCCGGCGGGACGGCGTATATTACCGACCTCGGAATGACAGGTCCGGTCGAGTCGGTGATCGGGGTGCGGAAAGACATCATCATCGGGCGGTTTCTTACCGGACTACCTGCGAAGTTCGAGACCGCATCGGGCCGTGCGCAGATCTCCGGGGCTGTGGTGACGGTTGACGGGGCGACGGGGAAGGCTAAGAGCATCGAGAGAGTGCTCGCAGCGGAAAGCGCATGACCTTAAAGAGCGTCCGGCCGCGCGAATGCGCGGCCCAGCTTTTTTCACAATGTGAACATGCGATTAGCAGGAATTTGGCTATCAGCATATAATTATGAACACGGCGGCAGGTAGTCCCAACCATGTTAGGAGGAATTATACATGGAAGTTCTCAAGGTGTCCTCAAAGTCGAACCCGAACTCGGTCGCGGGTGCCCTGGCCGGCGTACTGAGGGAGCGGGGTTTCGCTGAGGTGCAGGCCATAGGCGCTGCAGCGCTGAACCAGGCCGTGAAAGCCGTTGCGATCGCGCGGGGCTTCGTGGCGCCGAGCGGCATGGACCTGGTTATGATACCCGCTTTCGCTGACGTCGAGATCGACGGCGAGGAACGCACCGCTATTAAGCTCATAGTGCAGCCCAGGTAAGGGGCTACCCGAGCGCCGAGATACCGCCCGAATCGCGGGCGCGTCCATGGCCGTAGCTGCTAGAAGCGGATATAATTACATGAAGGTATTGCCCTCGCACGGTCGAACTTTTTCTACGACAGGTGGGGAGGTGAAGAACAGGAATAGAGGTGTCGCGCAAGTGATCGAAGGAGCAAAAGTGGTACTTCGCCCGCTGGGCGAGAAAGACCTGGAAACTATCTGTGGATGGGATTCGGACTACTACGTTGCAGCAGTGCCCGGACCAAGCGATGACCGGCACCTCGATAACCGAAAGGGCTACGAAAGGATCCTGCGTTCCCGGACGGCGAAGATGTTCGCCATCGAAGCTCGCGACGGCTCGCTCATCGGAGACATCGGCCTCGTGGAGATAAGCTGGCGCAAACGCGAGGCCGAGCTTGTCGTGAGAATCGGCGACGAGCGGTACAGAGGCAGGGGCTACGGGCAGGATGCCGTAAGCTGTCTGCTTGAGTACGTTTTCAGCAACACCAAGCTGGCCCGGATTTACCTGCGCGTGTTCGAGGAGAACGTCCCTGCTATCAGGTGCTTTCAGAAGTGCGGCTTCCGTAAGGAGTGGATGATTACCCGAAAGCTCGAGGCGGGAGAGCTCCCGAGGAGAGTCATCTTGATGACGCTCGAACGAGAGGACTTCTTTAAGAGCGCTCGATGCCGGGTGGCGTCGTAAGTTGTTGCATATCTCAAAGGAAGGAGGAGGGCGACCACCCCGGCGCGGGGTGGGCATGGTTTCAGGTTCCGGCGGCCCTGGCAGTACATGCCGGGGCCGTTTTCACTCTCCGCGTGTTCCAGCCCGTGCGCCACGGCGAGGCCACCCAATCCTGTCCCATTCTGTCCCATCCCATGCTTCCCGGACTCATCCTGGCCCTCTTCGCCCCGCTCTGTGGCCGCAAACCCCGCGGACTCGAGAAAAAAGTTGCTTCGAGGAGAAGGAATTCCGGCCGCGATATAGAAAAGAAATGTTACCAGTGTGGGGAAAAGTGGGGAGAAGTGGTGGAAGCGGCGCCCCCAGTGTTTATCGGGACCTACGACCACTCTGTGGATGATAAAGGCCGACTTGCGATCCCGGCGAAGTTCCGGGAAAGCCTCGGCCAGCGATTCTATGCCACCAAGGGGCTCGACAGGTGCCTGTTCCTGTTTCCCGAGTCAGAGTGGCAAAAGCAGCAGGCCCAGCTTGGGTCGCTCCCTCTCACGATGCGCGATGCCAGGGCTTACAGCAGGCTGTTTTTCGCAGGAGCATGCGAGTGTGAGCTTGACAAACAGGGGCGCATTAACATTCCGTCCTACCTGCGCGAGTATGCCGGGATCTCGAAAGATGTCGTCGTCATCGGCGTTATGAGCCGGGTGGAGGTCTGGAGCCGGGAGGTGTGGCTCGAGTACTCCAGCAAGGCGGAGGAATCCTATGAAGAGATAGCCGAGAAGCTCATTTCCGGTGGTGGCGCTTGAGAATGACGCCAGAGAGCCCGGGGGAAGCGGGCGGGTGCCACGCCTACCACGTCCCGGTCATGAGGGATGAAGTCCTGTGGATGCTCCGGCCCAGGCCCGGAGGGATATACCTTGACTGCACAGTGGGCGGCGGAGGTCATGCTGCAGCTGTGCTCGAGCACGCCGGGCCAGGCGCGTCCCTTGTGGGGATAGACAGGGACCCGGAGGCAATCGAGTTTGCAGGGCGAAGGCTTGCGCCGTTCGCCGGGGCGTTCAGGCTGGTGCAGGGCAATTTCGCCGACCTTGCCGGTATCCTGGGGGACCTCGGCATAGAACAGGTTGACGGGGTCCTTTTCGACCTCGGAGTATCCGGCCACCAGTTCGACGACGCAGGGCGCGGCTTTTCATACATGAGCGACGGTCCCCTTGACATGCGGATGGACATGGGTGCGGGGCCCTCGGCCCGCGATCTTGTCAACACCCTGCCAGGCGAGGAGCTTGCCAGGATCTTGCGGGAGTACGGCGAGGAGCGGTGGGCCTCGCGAATCGCCAGCTTCATAGTGGAGAGAAGGAAGCGCGGCCCCATTACGACCACGGCGGAGCTCGTGGACGTAGTTAAACAGGCGATCCCGGCCGCGGCCAGGAGGTCGGGGCCTCACCCTGCAAGGCGGACTTTCCAGGCGCTACGCATCGCGGTGAACGATGAGCTTGGAAGCCTCGCCCGGGGCCTCGACCAGGCAGTGGAGGCCGTCCGGCCAGGGGGAAGGGTCGTGGCGATATCGTTCCACTCTCTGGAAGACCGCATGGTGAAAAGGAAGTTTGCTGAAGGTGGAGACCGTCTCCGGACGATCACGACGCGACCCCTCGTCCCATGCGACGAGGAGGTACGGGCGAACCCGAGGTCACGCAGCGCCAGGCTGCGCGCGGCGGAGAGGTTCTAAGGGAACTGGAGGGAGAATAGAGATGGTACCGGCTGAAGCCAGGCCCATGGTGCGGCGCGAAAGAGGCGGCCTCAGGCGGCCGATCGCCAGGCGGCGGTCCGCCGCCCGGATGGGACGGGCGGATAGGGTGGACAGGGTTCCTTTGGCGAGGGCCACCTCCCGAAAGAAGGCGAACCTCGGCAGGATTGCGTTCGTGGCCATCGTCGCAACGGGGCTTCTCCTCGGAAACCTCGCCCTGCGCGCCAGGGTCATAAACTGTGGATATAGACTCAGCAGGCTTGAGGAGACACTGGCGGCAACGCAGACGGAGTATGACAGGTTGAGCCTTGCCATAGCGAACCTCAAGTCGCTGGAGAGGATCGAGGAAGTCGCCAGGGTGCGCCTGGGCATGGTGGACCCCACCTCCGCAGAGTTCGTGGTGCTTGCGCCGGGCGGACTCGGCCAGGTCGCCAGCTCAGGTGCGGCGAGCGAGCGCATGCCCGCACCGTCTCAGCTTGAGAAAGGCTTTGCCGCCCGGGCCGGCAACGTCCTGATAGGTCTGGTATCCCCGTTTGTCGCGCGGTGGTTCTACGACGTGCCCGACCAGGATCACCCAAGGGTGCGCGTGGCGGCCAGGTAGGGGACGGGAACGCGCTTCGCGCCGTTGGGTGCGCTGTACCGCTCTGCAGCGTGGCGAAGCGGCGAGGCCAGGAAAGGGAAGACAAAGCAGGGCAACGCAAGGCGAGGTAGGACCTGTGTCGGTGTACTCGGGCGTCACCATCAAGAAGAGGGTAGCCTGGCTTTTTATTATGTGGGGGGTTGTTAGCCTTCTCCTCATGCTGCGCCTCTCCTGGCTCCAGATCGTCCAGGGTGACCGTTTCCGCAAGCTTGCGCTGGATCAGAGGCTGTACCCTGTGCCTGTGGACGCGAGGAGGGGAACCATACGCGACCGGAACGGGCGCGAGCTGGCAGTGAGTGTCAGCGCCGACTCCATCTACGCTGTGCCGGTGGAGGTCAAAGACCCGGCCGGGACCGCCGAAACCCTCGCGCGCATCCTGGAACAGGACCCGATGTCCATTCGCAACAAGCTCACCCAGAAGGCCGCGACAGTTTGGATCGACCGCAAGGTGGACCCGGAGAAGGCGGCGGCCATAAGAAAGCTCAACCTCCCCGGCATAGGCTTCACCGAGCGAGGCCAGAGATTCTACCCCAAAGACAGGCTGGCCGCACATATCCTGGGGATAGCCGGCATTGACAACCAGGGCCTCGAAGGCATCGAGGTCCAGTACGATTCATACCTGCGCGGCACGCGCGGCCAGATCGTTTCGGAACGCGACGCCACGGGCAAGGAGATCCCCGGGGGTGTGAGCAGGTTTATCCCGCCTATCGACGGCAACGACCTGTACCTTACCATCGATGAGGTCATCCAGTACATAGTCGAGCGTGAGCTCGACCGTGGGATGGTGGAGACCCGGGCAAAACGCGGCATGATCCTGGCAATGGACCCGAAGACCGGCGCCGTGCTGGCGATGGCGGCCCGGCCAACATACAATCCCAATCGCTACTATGAGTACCCCGAGGCTGCGAGGCGCAACATCGTGGTCTCCGACGTGTATGAGCCGGGGTCAACGTTTAAGATAGTGACCGCTGCGGCTGCCCTGGAGGAGGGCTTTGTGAAGCCGTCCGACACGTTCTTCGACCCAGGTTTCATCCGCGTCGAGGACCGGTACGTGAGGTGCTGGCTCGCCGGCGGGCACGGAAGTCAGACGTTCACCGAGGCCACTGAAAACTCATGTAACGTGGTGTTCGCCACGCTCGGGATGCGCCTTGGGACGGAGCGGTTCTACAAGTATATCCGCGCGTTCGGGTTCGGCAGCCCCCTTGGCATCGACTATCCCGGGGAGGCGGCAGGCCTTCTTCAGCCGGAGAAACACGTGGGCCTCGTGGAGATAGCGAACATGTCCTTCGGCCAGGGCGTGTCGGTAACACCGGTGCAGCTTCTCTCCGCTCTCAACGCCATAGCGAACGGTGGCACCTTGATGCGGCCCCGGCTTGTTTCAAAGGTGGTGGCACCCGAGGGAAGCTTGGTAAAGGAGTTCGGACCTGAGCCGCTCCGCCAGGTCATCAGCAAGGAGACCGCCAGGGAACTTTCGCTTATCCTCGAGTCCGTCGTAGTCAACGGCTCCGGCTACAGGGCGAAGGTTCCAGGGTACCGTGTTGCAGGCAAGACGGGGACAGCCGAGAAGCCTGAGGCAGGCAGGTACGGCGAGAAGCGAGTGGCCTCGTTCCTCGGCTTCGCCCCTGTGGAAGACCCGAGGATATCCGTGCTGGTGGTGTGGGACGAGCCCAATGTGGGCATAAGCTACGGCGGCGTGCTTGCAGCACCAACGTTCCAGGCCATCGTGCGCGATGCCCTCAGGTACATGGAGGTGCCGCCCGCATCTCCGATCGAGGCTGAGAAGTCCGGGGAGGGGCAGGGGCAGCCGGAACTTGTGGCTGTGCCCGACGTCGTGGGGCAACCGGCGGCGGACGCTGCGAAGGCACTTGCGTCGGATTTCGGGCTCCAGACGCGGATGAAGGGGTCGGGCAGCATCGTCCGCGACCAGACGCCGAGGCCCGGGGCGCGTGTGCCCCGGGGAACCACCGTCGTCCTTTACTTGGATATGGGCGAACTCTATAATGAAGTGGGCGCCGACGTGACCGTCCCACACCTCGCGGGCAAGACCATGAAAGACGTCGCGCTCCTTCTCAGCGAGGTCGGCCTGAGGCTGCAGGCTGAGGGCACCGGCATCGCGACGTGGCAGGACCCGAAGCCGGGAGTCCGGGTCTCCAGGGGATCGATGGTCGTTGTCAGGTTTGAGCCGCCGGCGGCGGAATCGCCAGGGAGCCCCGGGCAGCCTTAATATGTCATAACAGCCAATTGCAGGAGACATAATGGTACTGACGCATCTCTATCCACGATCGTCCACAGCCCGGTAGAGCCTGTTATGTTGGCGGGTATTCCGGCCACGGTCAGGAGGTTAAACGACGCAAGTGCCACGTTTCAGAGATCTGGTGGAGCGACTCAGCATCAAGAGGTTCACGGGGGACATGGACACTTTTCTGCGGGGCGTGGCCTACGACTCGCGCGCGGTCGAGCCCGGTTACCTCTTCGTGTGCATAAAGGGAGAGAAGCACGATGGCCATGATTTCGTCGGGGACGCTGTCCTGCGCGGAGCCGTGGCGCTCATCATCGAAAGAGACGTGGCGGTGCCTGAGGGCGTGGCGGCGGCCATGGTGTCAAGCTCGCGCGAAGCGCTTGCCCTGGTGGCGCAGGCTTTTTACGGCGACCCGTCGCGCTCGATGGTGTGCGTGGGCGTGACTGGCACCAAGGGCAAGACCACCACGACCCACCTCGTGAAGGGTGTGCTCGATGCATCCGGCCGCTGGTGCGGGATCATCGGGACGGTGGGACACGTCATCGGGGACGAGGTGGTCCAGGCGAAGCACACGACGCCTGAGTCCCTCGACATCCAGCGGATGCTCAGCGAAATGCGGGAGAAGGGCCAGAGCGCTGCGGCGATGGAAGTCTCGTCCCACGCAGTGGTGCAGGGCCGCGTGCTCGGGGTGGATTTCGACATCGGGGTGTTCACAAACATCGGCCACGACCACCTCGACTTTCACGGGACGTTTGAGAACTACCTTGCTGCCAAGGCGTCCTTCTTTGAGTCGCTTAGCGCAGGACGTTCGCCGAAGGGGCTTACCAGGACGGCAGTGATCAACCTGGACCAGCCCCATGCGGGGCACATCATCTCGAGGACCCGCGCCGACGTGGTGACGTACGGCATCACGAGCGATGCCGACGTCAGGGCCGAGGATGTGCAGCTTCTTCCACATGGGGCGTCGTTTGTGGCCTGCACGCCCGCGGGGCGGGCCGAGGTTCGGCTCAAACTGACCGGCGTGTTCAACGTATACAACGCCCTCGCGGCCATCGCATGCGGCATTGCCGCCGGGGCCGGTCTCGACGAGGCGAGGGCCGGGGTTGAGGGCGTTACAGGTGTGCCGGGCCGCTTCGAGACCATAGATGAGGGCCAGTCGTTCGCGGTGGTTGTCGACTTCGCGCACACGCCGGACAGCCTCGAGAACGTCCTCAAGGCCGCGAGGGGTCTCGGAAAGGGCGAGATGACGGTTGTGTTCGGGTGCGGCGGTGACCGCGACAGGACCAAGCGACCGATGATGGGCGAGATAGCAGCGAGGCTTGCGGACCACGTGATCGTCACGTCGGATAACCCGCGATCGGAGGACCCTGAGTCCATATGCCGCGAGATCGAGGACGGGGTGCTGAGGGTGCGCCGCCCGCGGGAGGGCTACGAGGTCATCGTGAGCAGAGCGGACGCCATCAAGAGAGCGCTGTCTCTTGCGAGAGAGGGCGATGTGGTCGTGATCGCGGGAAAAGGGCACGAGACCTACCAGATATTCCGGGACCGAACCATTCACTTCGACGACCGCGAGGTTGCCAGAGACTATCTCAGGGAGCGCATGGCAGATGCCGAGGTTTAGCCTGGAGGAGATCATGTGCGCCACGGGCGGGCGCTGCGAGGCAGCGGGGGCGACGGAAGGGGCCGCGGCCGAGGCATCGCGAGCCGTGGATGCGCCTGTGTTCACCGGGGTGTGCACCGATTCCCGCAAGGTCGTCGGGGGAGAGGTCTTCTTTGCGCTGGTGGGGCCCACCTTCGACGGGCATGATTTCGCGGCGGAGGCCGTCGCGAAAGGGGCCAGGGGGGTGGTGGCGTCATCCCCCGGCAAGGTAGCCGGCCTTGCAAGGTCAGTCCCCGTCGTTCTCGTGGACGACACGCTGAAAGCCCTCCAGATGCTTGCGAGGTACAACAGGTGCCGCCTGGGGACCCCCGTGGTGGCTGTCACCGGGAGCGCGGGCAAAACCACCACGAAAGACATGGCGCACAGTATCTTCATGGAGCGGATGAGATCGGCGAGGACGGAGGAGAACTTCAACAACGAGGTCGGGGTTCCGCTGACTCTCCTCTCGCTCGAGCCTCGCCATGAGATATGCGTTGTGGAACTCGGGATGAGGGGGAGGGGGCAGATCCGGGATCTGGCCGAGATAGCCCGCCCCGACGTGGGCATCGTGACGAACGTGGGGCCGAGCCATGTGGAGCTTCTCGGGTCTATTGAGAACGTGGCCCTTGCCAAGGCGGAACTGGTTGAGGCTCTTGGGCCCGACGGCATAGCCGTGCTGAACGCTGATTGCGAGTACACCGCGGCGATGAAGGAAAGGACCCGGGCGAAGGCGGTGTTCTTCGGGATAAAGCGCGACGCTGACGTGAGGGCAACCGATATCGAGAGCCTGGGAGAGAACGGCACGAGGTTTACCATGTCGTACGGCCAGAGGTCTTTCCGGGTGCATGTGCCGGTGCCTGGCATCCACAACGTGTATAACGCCCTTGCCGCGGGCGCGTCTGCGCTTGTCATGGGGGTGGATTCCTTTGCCGTGGTGGACGGGCTTTCCCATTTCGAGCCGTCCCATGGGCGGTCAGGGATCGTGGAGACCACGCGGGGCTTCACGGTGATAGACGACACGTACAACGCCAATCCGGCTTCCATGAGGGCGGCCCTCGCCACTCTTCGCGAGGTCGCGGGCGTTAGGAGGAGGATCGCCGTTCTCGGCAACATGCTTGAGCTCGGGGAGATCTCTGCGGAGGCCCACCGGGAACTTGGCCGGGCCACCGTGGCGTATACCTGCGACGTGCTGGTGACGGTGGGCAACCTCGCGCGCCTTGCCGGAGAGGAAGCGCTCCGGCTGGGCAGGAGCCCCCGGGATGTGATCATGTGCGACACGAGCGCCGAGGCGGTCGATGTCCTCGAGAGGCTTGCAAGGCCCGGCGATGTGATTCTCGTGAAAGGATCGCGGGCCATGAGGATGGAGGAGGTCGTGTCGGCACTTGTGGGAGGTACTGGAGGCGGGTCCGGTGACTCGTGAGATATACTCCGCTCTTGTCGCCATCGCAACTGTGATCGCGATAGGCCCCGTGTCCATAAAAATCCTGCGCGGGATGAAGTTTGGCCAGTCCATTCGGTCGAACGGCCCGGCGACGCATCTTGCGAAGGCCGGTACACCGACCATGGGCGGGATAATGATACTCGTAGGAGTCTTCGCGGGAACGCTCCTTTTCGCTCCACGCGCTCTGGGATCGGCGTGGGCCCTGTTCATAACGCTCGGGTTCGGCGCTATCGGCCTTGTCGACGATTTCATCATCGTCGTGGCCAGGCGGTCTCTGGGGCTACGGGCAAGGTACAAGCTCATCGCCCAGGTCATTCTCGCGGGCCTGCTGGGGCTGTTTGTAGCCGCGAGGCCTGAATTCGGCACCACAGTGAGTATTCCTTTCCTGAGCCAGCGGGTGGACCTCGGGCTGGGATACGTGGTCTTCGCGATCTTCGTGGTCATCGGCGCGTCCAACGCCGTGAACCTCACCGACGGCCTCGACGGGCTTGCCGCCGGCACAGTGGCCATCGCAGCTCTTACCTATGGCATTATCGCGATGCAAAGGGGCGCGGGCGACCTCGCAGTTTTCGCATTCGCCCTCGCCGGCGCATGCGTTGGGTTCGCGTGGTTCAACTGCCACCCCGCGCAGGTCATCATGGGTGACACCGGGTCTCTTGCGTTGGGGGCGGCGCTGGGGTGTCTCGCGATACTCACGAAGACCGAGGTTCTCCTGGTAGTGATAGGGGGGGTCTTCGTGGTCGAGGCTCTATCCGTCATCATCCAGGTGACGTACTTTCGGCTGACTCGCGGGAAACGCATCTTCCGGATGAGCCCCCTTCATCACCACTTCGAGCTGTCCGGATGGCAGGAGCCAAAAGTGGTGATGAGGTTCTGGATATTGGGCCTCATCTTTTCGGCCCTCGGGATGCTGTGCCTTCCAGGGCTATGGTAATCGGCCCTGAGTGCAAGTTCAAGTGCAAGTGCAAGTGCGAGTGCGAATGCGAGTGCACGTCTCGCTGCGGCAACCCCAAACGCAATGAAGGTCTTGAATGCAAAGGTCCCGTATGCGACGCGGATGCGGATCGACCGGTCCAGAGGTGCCTCTGGCCTCTAAGTGAAGGTGCAGAAATGCTCCCGACTTCGGGAGGGGTTGCCGGTGATTCAAAGACATAGCACGCTTCGGGCGAGCCATCGCGCCCGCGATGGGGGTGAGAAGCATGCCGGTGCGGCGAAAACCCCATGAGAAGCATGCCCCCGACGTCATGGTCTTCCTCATCACCCTCGCCCTCCTGAGCCTGGGGGTGGTGATGGTCTTCAGCGCAAGCTCGGTGAGCGCGTATGAGGTCTTTGGCGATACGTACTACTTTATCAAGCGCCAGCTTGCATGGGCGGCCATCGGCCTTGTGGCAATGTGCGTGGCGATGGAGGTTGACTATCGGGTATGGAAGAAGCTCGCATGGCCCGCCCTCCTCTTCAGCCTCGTGCTTCTCGTGGCTGTGCTCATCCCTGGAGTGGGTGTGATGATTCGGGGATCCAGGAGATGGCTGGGAGTGGGATCGCTCACTTTCCAGCCCTCCGAGGTCGCCAAGATCGTCATGGTGTTCTTCATGGCGAGTTTCCTGTCTGACCGTTCTCCGAAGATGCACCGGTTCGTGGAGGGGCTGCTCCCGCCCCTTGTCGTTCTCGGCGTCGTGTTCGGGCTCATCATGCTGGAGCCGGACTTCGGCACGGGCGGCGCCATCGTGGGGATCACCACGCTCATGCTTTTCGCTGCGGGAGCGAGCATCTCGCACCTGGCGGCCCTCGGGGCGATGGGGATTCCTGCCCTCGTTGCGGTGGCCATGGCAGCGCCGTACAGGGTCCGCAGGTTTCTGGCCTTTCTGCATCCGTGGGAGGACCCGCTCGGCTCGGGGTTTCACATCATCCAGTCGCTGCTTGCCCTTGGCTCAGGAGGCATATTCGGGGTGGGGCTGGGAAGAAGCCGCCAGAAGTTCCTGTACCTGCCCATGCAACACACCGACTTCATATTCGCAATAATTGGCGAGGAGCTCGGGTTCGTGGGCGCGACGGCGGTTGTGGTGTTGTACTTCCTTTTCGCGTGGCGCGGCCTGCGCGTGGCCATCGGGGCGCCGGACTCGTTCGGCAGCCTGCTGGCCGTCGGGATAACGACGATGATTGTGTTCCAGGCGGCTATAAACATCGGGGTAGTGTCGGGGACATTCCCGATCACCGGGATAACCCTCCCGCTTATCAGCTTCGGCGGGTCTTCCCTGGTGACGACGCTTGCCGCTATAGGGGTGTTGCTCAACATCTCCAAATACTCGTCAATCAGGTGAACGGCATGAAAGTGGTTTTTGCCGGGGGAGGCACCGGCGGACACGTTTACCCGGGCGTTACCGTCGCCCGCACACTTCTTGAAAGAGACCCGGCGACGAAGGTGGTCTTCATCGGCACCCGCAAAGGCCTTGAGGCGGATGTGATCCCGAGGGAGGGCTTCAACCTCTCCACCATAGAAGTGACTGGCTTTCCCCGCAGGCTCTCCCTGGACACACTCTTGACAGCGTTCCGGGCGTGCAAGGGCTTCATCCAGTCGCTGGCGATCCTACGGCGCGAGAAGCCCGATGTGGTTGTGGGCACCGGCGGCTACGTGTCCGGGCCGGCGGTCCTGGCAGCATGGATGCTCGGCATTCCCACGCTCATCCACGAGCAGAACGCTTTGCCTGGTGTTACCACGCGCGTGCTTTCACGCGTCGCCAGTGCCATGGCGGTGACATATCCGGAGTCCGCACGGTACCTTGCGCGAAACTCCAGGGTCGTCGTGACGGGCAACCCTGTGAGGAAGTCGATCCTCACTGCAGACAGGCGCGAAGGAGCCCGGGCCATGGGGCTCGACCCTGGCCGCCCCACGCTTCTCGTGTTCGGTGGAAGCCAGGGAGCAAGGGCGATAAACGAGGCAATGGTAGCCGCCCTGCCCGACCTCCTCGCACGGCGCCGGGACCTTCAGGTGATCCACCAGACAGGTCGGCGCGACCACGCCTGGGTTGTGGCGGAGCTCGAGGTCAGGGGCGTGGATCGGAAGAGGCTGCCACGCCTTGTTGTGGAGCCATACCTCTACGAGATGGACATGGCCATGGCGTGTGCTGATCTGGTGGTGAGCCGGGCCGGCGCGATATCCATCGCGGAAATCACCGCAAGGGGCCTTCCCGCGGTGTTGATTCCGCTCCCGGGGGCTGCCGAGGGCCACCAGGAGAGAAACGCGTGGGCACTGGAGGCTGCCGGCGCGGCCGTGGTGATCCCGCAGAGCGAGCTCCGGGGGGATGTCCTCCGCGATGCTGTCGAGGAGCTCCTGGACGATAGGGCCAGGCTGGAACGGATGTCGCAAAGCTCTCGCGGCCTCGGAAGGCCCGATGCTGCGGATGCCCTGGCGGACCTGGTGGTCCAACTCGCGTCACGACGCCGCAGCGGACCGCCGGAGATGCGGCCGGCAAGGTAAGAGGCAGCTTTCAGTGGAGTCCTGGGCGGAAAACGAAAGCCGGGGCGATGGGGAGACGACGCGACCGGGGTGATGCGGGGAGATGCCCTGGACAAGCAGGGCGCAAGTAAACGTGGGTTCGCAAGTTCGCGCGGGTTTTCCGGTGAGCGAGAGCCCCAAGCGTGTGTCCCGGGGTGCGCAAAGTAGCAGGCGTGCAGGATCCGGCATACCATTTGTACGTCACATGGCTGTGTGGCGTGGCCTTGTGCCCGTCGCGTGATGCGCGCCGTTGCGTTCCTTGAGTCTTGCCCTGCGCCCCGGTGACCTCGCATGTGGGAAGGAGAAAGCCGTATGCAGATACAGGGCCGAATCCATTTTGTGGGGATCGGTGGCCACGGGATGAGCTCCATCGCCAGGGTCCTTCTGCAGATGGGATGCCAGGTGAGCGGGAGCGATGTGGCGGATTCTCCCAGGGTGCGGGCGCTTCGCGCGGCCGGCGCGGACGTACGTATCGGGCACTCGGCGGACCTCGTGGAGGGGGCTTCCCGCATCGTGGTGAGCGCGGCGGTTCCCCGGGACAACGTCGAGGTCCTTGCTGCGGAGCGCCTTGGCATACCCACCCAGAGTCGTGCCGAAGTGCTTGGGGCGCTTATGAACTCAAAGCTGGGTATAGCCATCTCCGGGACGCACGGCAAGACCACCACGTCGTCCATGGTCGCCACTATCCTTGTGCAGGCAGGGCTTGATCCCACGTGCATCCTGGGGGAAGAAGTGGATGCTGTCCCCGGGGGTGGGAGATTCGGCCGGAGCGATATCGTTGTCGCCGAAGCGGATGAGGCGTACGGCTCGTTTCTCAAACTATGGCCGAGGATCGCGGTGGTGACCAATATCGACGACGACCACCTGGACCACTACGGTAGCTCCGCCGCCATCGACGACGCCTTCCTCAAGTTTCTGTCGCATGTTCCTGAGGATGGGCTCGCCGTCCTCTCGGCCGACAATGCCCGCGTCATGGCTGTAGAGAAGCATGTAAAGTGCAGGAAGGTCCTGTATGGGCTATCCTCGGGGGACCTTTTGTGCGCTGGCCCGGTTCCCGCGGGGCAGGGCCACCGGTTCGGTGTCGTGTACCGCGGGCAGCATCTCGGCCACCTGGAACTCAGGGTGCCGGGGCGGCATAATATAGCTAATGCCCTTGCCTCCGTTGCGGTAGGCCTCGAACTTGGCGTGCCCTTCGAGGTTATGCGGCGCGGGCTTGCAGGGTTCAGGGGTGCGAGGAGGCGCCAGGAGGTCGTCGGCGAGGTGGGGGGCGTCACGGTGGTGGACGACTACGCTCACCACCCCACGGAGATCAGAACCACCCTCGCGGCGTTGAAGGAGAGCTATGGGGGGCGGCTCGTCGCCGTCTTCCAGCCGCAGCGGTTCACCAGGACGAAGCTCCTTTTCGACGAATTCGCGAGGTCATTCTCTCGGGCCGATGTTGTGGTCATAACGGAGATATATCACCGCGGGACCGGCGAGGAGCCCATACCGGGCGTGAGCGGCGAGAGGCTGGCGGAGGCTATCAGAGTACACGAAGGTCCCGCCGGTCCCAGGGTGGAGTTCATAAGTACACTGTCTGAGATAGTACCGTGGCTCCTTTCGGAGGTGCGGCCGGGCGACCTCGTGGTGACCATGGGTGCCGGAGACGTCGACTCTGTTGCGAGAGAACTTGTGAAAAGGATGAGGGACGATTGGTAGGCACGAGCCTTGCCTTGCGACTCAAAGAGATTGTTCGTGGCGAGGTTTACGCCAATGAGCCCATGTGGCGTCACACCTCGTTTCGCATCGGCGGCCCCGCGGATGTCCTTGTGGTGCCAAAGGATACTGAAGACCTGGTGGTGCTCTTGCAGGCCCTAGCGGATGTCCAGGCGCCGTTTTACGTCATCGGGGCGGGAACGAATCTCCTTGTCATGGATGAAGGCGTAAGGGGCGTAGTGATCAAGCTCGCCGGCACTCTCAACGACGTCGCGCGGGAGGATGGAAACGTCGTGAGATGCGGCGCCGGTGCTCATCTTCCTGCGCTTTGCCGGACAGTAGCGTCGTGGGGCCTTGCGGGGCTTGAGTTTGCGAGCGGCATACCCGGCACCGCGGGCGGCGCGGTCGCGATGAATGCCGCTGCGTACGGGTCGAGCATGTGCGAGATCGTACACAGCGTCACCGCCCTTACCTATGAGGGAGAGCGTGTAGTGCTGGGCCGCGACGACCTCGACCCCGGGGTAAAGACCACGAAGGTGTTGCAGGAGCCGCTCATCCTGGTTGAAGCGCAGTTTCTCCTGAGAGAGGACGAACCCCGGGCCATCCTCGGACGCATGCAGGAATGTCTCGAGGAACGGTCGCGGAAACAGCCGCTTTCCGTTCCGAGTGCGGGATGCGCCTTCAAGAACCCTGCGGGGGGCGGAGCCGGGCGGTTCATAGACGCGGCCGGTCTCAAAGGCACGCGCGTTGGCGGAGCCGAGGTCTCCACCGTTCACGCCAACTTCATAATCAACACCGGTGGCGCCACCGCGCGGGATGTCCTCTTACTAATGGAGAGGGTTCGGGACGCTGTGTACGACAGGTTCGGGGTGGTGCTGGAGCCGGAGATCAGGGTCCTCGGAGGCTGACAGGCCGGAGGTGACTTTTGCTGTGAAGCTGGTAATCACCGGCTCTAGGCCGCTTTCTGGGGTGGTGAAGGTCGCAGGCGCGAAAAACGCCGCCTTGAAAATCATCGCCGCTTCTCTCCTGGCCGGGGGCGTGTGCCGGCTTTCAAACGTGCCCCGGATCACGGACGTCGACACGATGTTAGGGGTCCTTCGCGGCCTCGGCGCCCGGGTCGATGTGCGGCCTGACGGAAGCACCATGAGCATCGACGCTTCAGGGGTGGATCGCTGTGAGCCTCCGGAGGAGCTGGTGAAGGAGATGCGGGCGTCGATACAGGTCATGGGGCCGCTTCTCGCGCGCCTGCGGTACGTGCGCGCGAGGCAACCCGGAGGCTGCAACATAGGACCGCGCCCCATTGACCTGCATCTCAAGGGCTTTGCGGCGCTGGGCGCGAAGATCACCGAGGAGCGCGGCTACGTTTCGGTGCGGGCGCAGAAACTCAAAGGCGCCGAGATCCTCCTCGATATCCCCAGCGTCGGCGCGACCGAGAACATCATGATGGCGGCATGCCTGGCCGAGGGGACCACGGTCATCAGGAACGCTGCGCGTGAGCCCGAGATAGTTGACCAGCAGAACTTCCTGAATCGGCTCGGCGCGAGGATCCGCGGAGCAGGCACCGACACGATCAGGATCGAGGGAGTGAAGTCCCTGGGGGCGACCGACTACGCGGTCATACCTGACAGGATCGAGGCAGGGACCTTCATGGTAGCTTGCGCAATGACAGGAGGCATGGCTCGCATAGAAAACGTCATCGTTGAGCATGTGCAGGCCCTCATCGCCAAGCTGCGCGAAGCAGGGGCGGAGGTCGCGGAGGGAGACTCGTACGTGGTGGTGAGAGGCCCACGACGCCTTCGCGCGGTGAGCATTCGGACGTTGCCGTATCCGGGCTTCCCCACAGACATGCAACCGCAGTTCGTAGCGGCGATGAGCGTGGCTTGTGGAACAAGCATCGTGACGGAGACGATCTTTCCCAACAGGTTCAGGTACACGGAGGAACTCAGACGGATGGGGGCCAATGTCAGGGTTGAAGGCCGCGTGGCGATAGTGCAGGGAGTCACGGCGCTGTCGGGGGCCCATGTCGAGGCTCCGGACCTCCGCGGGGGAGCGGCCCTGATCCTCGGGGCGCTGGTTTCCGAGGGGACCACCGAGATCGCCGGCGTCCATCATATTGACAGGGGCTACGAGGACCTCCCCGGGAAGCTTGCGAAGCTAGGTGCCGCCATTGAAAGGGTTACGGCCTCAGAACGCCAGGTGGGATGACGGGAGCAAGTCCATGGACGGGAGAGTCAGAAGACCGCAGCCAGTCGAGGAGTCACCCATCGGGGAAGAGAGCGCGCCCCGTCCTGTCGGGCACGGTGATACGGCGCGCAGGCTCATGCCCTATGCCTTCGTTCTGCTCCTTCTGGCAAGCGCAGGGTTCGCCTTCCTGAGGTCTCCGTACTTTCACGTGGAGCACATCCATGTCCGGGGCCTTAAGAGCCTTTCGACGGAGGAGGTCGTGGTTGCGTGCGGCCTCGCGGAGAACGAGAACATTTTCGACGTTGACCTTCGGCGTCTCGCCTCGCGGGTGAAAGCCATTCCAAGGGTGGACAAGGTGCTGGTATCCCGGCGGCTTCCGTCCACCATCGTTATCCAGGTACAGGAGCGTGTCCCCGTCGCCGTGCTTCCGTACGCGGGGTATTTCGTCGAGGTTGACGGCGCGGGCCTTGCAATAGGGCTCGAGGAGAGTTACCGGGCGAAGGAGCTTCCGCTTCTGACCGGCCTTGCGCTGCGGTCGGTGAAAGTCGGCTGCCCTGTGGACGCGCCTGAGATCTCCTCGGCGCTTGCAATTGCCACGGCGCTGCCAGAGTCCATCCTCCAGCACGTCTCCGAAATCAACTTCAACCCGTCGCAAGGCTTCTCTCTGCACATGCAATCCGGGACACAGGCCATTCTGGGCGGCGGGACGGTCGCAGAGCTGAAATCCCGTGTGATGGTGCTCGAAGCAGTCCTTGCCAGGCTCGAAGGGGAGGGCAGGCACGCAACGTACATCGATGTCAGGTTCGAAAAACGGCCGGTCGTGAAGAGCCGGAGATAGTGACAAGCGTCCCGGGAGGTGTATAATTGACATAGAGTCCATCGTAGGGGTCCGTCGGTGTTTTCCAGGGGGAGAGAGCTTGAGGAGAGTGCGGGACTTCGAGGTTTACGTTGCCGGGGTCTGCGTGGTCCTTGGCGTCTTGCTTGTGGCTCAGTTCCGGACGCAGCAGTACATCGGGCGGGCCCAGATTCCGTCCAGGCGGCTCGAGGATCTGAGCGACATGCTGCGCAGGTCGGATGCCGAGCGAAGTCTTCTGGAGAAAGAGGTCAACGCCCTCCGCAAGCAGCTTGCCGCAGTGGGAGAAGGCGAGCGAGCAAACGAAGCTCTGAAGCTTGAGCTTGGGAAGGCGCGGATGGCGGCCGGGCTGGTGGAGGTTGAGGGGCCCGGCGTCGTCGTCACAGTAGACGACAGCAAGCGACAGGCCGCGCCAGGCGAGAGCCCCGAGCTTTTCCTTGTACACGACGAGGACATCCTCAAGATCGTGAACGAGCTTTTTGCGGCCGGCGCCGAGGCCATCTCCATTAACGGCCAGCGGGTGATCACCACCACGGAGATAAGGTGCGCCGGTCCCGTGATATCTGTGAACAATGTGAGAATCGGGCCTCCGTACGAGATAGTGGCTATCGGCGAGCCTGCCACACTTGACGCAGCGCTGCATATGCGCGACGGCATCCTCGACACGCTCAGGGCCTGGGGAATCGAGGCGAAGGTGACGAAGATGACCAGCGTCCGGGCACCGGGATACAAGGGAAGCCTGTACTTTCAGTATGCAAAGCCGGTGGCGGAAGGGGCGGGAAAGTAATGCTACCGGTCCTTGGCCTTGTTCTGGGGATCGTTATCGCACTTCTTACGCCGGTGAGGTTCCCGGCCGTTTACTCCGACTATATGGCCGTCGGGATCCTGGCGGCGCTTGACAGCGTGTGCGGGGGCATCCGCGCGGGCCTCGAGGACAGGTTCGACAGGATCGTGTTCATCTCCGGCTTCATAACCAACATGGCGCTCGCGGCGTGCCTGACGCTGGTCGGAGATAAGCTCGGGGTGGACCTCTTCCTCGGGGCAACGGTGGCGTTCAGCATAAGGATATTCACCAACGTCGGGATGATCCGCCGTTATCTTCTGCAGCGCTTGTCCGGCTCTTCCGGGGCCCGGTCGCGAGATGCCCAGGTGTAAGAGACCGAAAGAGGAGAAGCGGCAGGTCTGTTGAAGTAAGAATAGGTTCGCAGGTTCACACCAGTTTGCCGGCAGGTCACCCGGTGTTCCTGCTATGATGGCGGGGTCGAAGGGACTGGAGGAGGAGGGCTGCTAGATGCGCCGCAAAGCTCCGCCGACCGGCAAGCCTGCCCGGGGAGGTACCATATGCCTGGTAGAAGCGTAGTCGCCGGGCTCGAGATCGGCAGCACGAAAGTATCAGAGGTCATCGCAGCAGTCGGACCCGATGGGGACGTCGAGATCCTTGGGGCGGGTGCCTCTCCCTGCCAGGGCCTCCGCCGTGGCCTCGTGGTTGACATCGACGCTGTAGCAGCCGCTATAAAGACTGCAAACAAGCGGGCGTGCCACATGGCAGGGTTCAATGTTCGAAGCGTGTGTGTGGGAGTTCCGGCGGTTTACACGGTCTCGCGAGAAACACGGGGGGTCGCCGCAGTTAGCGGCGAGGACGACACTATTACCGTCGAAGATATGAAGCGCGCCCTCGACGCGGCGAAGGTGCTTGCTGTCCCGCCTGACCGCGGAATAATCTCAGTCCTGCCAAAAGAATATATCGTCGATGGTGTCGGCGGGATCAGGAACCCGGAGGGGATGACCGGCGTTCGGCTGGAGGTTGACGCCAGGGTGATCATGGGGCAGGCCGCGTCGCTTGCGAATATCGAGGCGAGCGTTGAGAAGGCGGGGCTTGCGGTCGCCGGGTGGGTCCTGGAACCCATGGCGGCCGCCGATGCCGTTCTGGACCCTGAAGAGCGCGAGCGGGGCGTAATCCTCGTGGACATCGGAGGACAGATCACGCAGGTCGCTGCGTTCTACGAAGGGGTACCCGTCCTGTTTTCATGGGTGCCTGCAGGCGGCGTGCACATCACGAACGATATCGCGATAGGCATGAAAGTCCCTCTCGAGCAGGCAGAAAGCCTGAAGAGAGAAATGGGCAGGAGAGGGGTAGGGCAGGGGAGCCATGCCAGGGCAGTGCGTGGGGCAGCAGTGCGCGGGGCAGCCGATCAGCGAAAACAGCCCTACGGGCCACAGGTGACGTCTGCCCTGCCAGGAGACCAAGATGATTTCCTGGATAGGATCGTCGAGGCGAGGCTGAGGGAGATCCTTGAGCTTGTGGATGTGGAGACGAGGCAGGTCAGGGGCAAGGGCCTTGCCCCATGTGGGGTCGTCTTTACGGGAGGCGGCTCGCTTGTGCCGGGCATCCTGGACCTCGCTGGCGAGATCCTGGGCGTTCCCGCCAGAATGGGCGTCCCCTTCGAGGTGAAATGGCGTGGCGGTAGAGAGCCCGGTGAGATCTCCACCGCAGCGCTTGGCATCGTGGCGTACGTTGTGAACGATTCGGCGTTCAGGCTGTCCAGGGAGACGAGGTCGTCGCCTATCAAAGAGCTGCTCGCCGGGGTTCGCGGATGGTTCAGTGATTTCGTGAAGGACTTTTTCTAATCGTCAATCAGGCGAGACCCGTTCGGCCCGTGTGATGCAGGTCCCCGGGGGCCGCTGCAGGCCGTGCGGAGGATAGCGGGTGCAGCGGCGCAGCGCAGGAGGGATGACTTGTGTTCGACCTTGAACTTGAGATGGAGCAGTTTACCAACATAAAGGTGGTGGGCGTCGGCGGCGGCGGGTCCAACGCAGTGAACCGCATGATCGCCTCCGGGCTGTCAGGCGTCGAGTTCGTGGCCATAAACACCGATGCCCAGGCCCTCGCCGCGTCCGATGCGAACGTCAAGATCCAAGTCGGGGAGAAACTTACCAAGGGTCTCGGCGCCGGGTCGAACCCCGAGATAGGCGCGCAGGCGGCCCAGGAAAGCTATGACGTGCTTCGCCGCGCGCTTGAGGGGGCAGACATGGTGTTCATCACCGCGGGGATGGGGGGCGGCACCGGCACTGGCGGAGCACCTGTGGTCGCCGGCATAGCCAAGGAGCTTGGGGCCCTGACTGTGGGAGTGGTGACAAAGCCCTTCTCATTTGAGGGTCGCAGGCGTATGACGCAGGCGCTGGCGGGGCTGGATAACCTCAAGTCCAAAGTGGACGCGCTGATAGTCATCCCCAACGACAGGCTGCTTCAAGTGAGCGAGAGAAAGACGTCCATACTTGAAGCGTTCCGCCTGGCTGACGACGTCCTCAAACACGGGGTTCAGGGCATATCCGACCTCATCACCGTGCCGGGGCTCATAAACGTGGACTTCGCCGATGTCCGCACCATCATGAGCGATGCGGGCTCGGCCCTCATGGGCATTGGAATCGCGTCCGGTGAGAACCGTGCTCAGGAGGCCGCGAGGGCGGCCATCGAAAGCCCGCTGCTCGAGACGTCTATTGAGGGCGCCAAGGGGGTGCTCATGAACATCACCGGCAACAGCACACTAGGGCTGTTCGAGGTGAACGAAGCGGCCGAGATCATCGCCCAGGCGGCGGATCCGGACGCGAACATCATATTCGGGGCCATGATCGACGAGTCGCTCAAGGACGAGATCAGGATCACGGTCATCGCTACCGGTTTCGAGACGAAGGCGCGCCAGCAGAAGGTGGGGCTTGAGGCGGTGGAGATCAGCGATTTCGCGATGGCGAGCGACGATCTCGACATCCCCGCGTTCCTGCGGCGGGGGCAGAGAAGGTGATGTGGAGGCGAGGCTCGCATCTGGGTTGACGCAGGGCAGGGTGACCATAGCACGATAAGCTCCGGCGTGCGCCGGAGCTTATTCTCGTCACCGTCTGACATATTTCTGCCGGGCATGGCTGTATACTTTTAGAGAGGAAGGAATGGCCGGCAAAGGAAAGATACGCCACGAGGGGCTTGAAAAAGACCGGTGAATAATGGGCGACGGGCGACGGCGATGCCCAGGTGGAGTGGAATTGGCCCGGGAGGCGGACCAGATGAACGGTGGAGTGATCGTGAACGCCTGCGTGATGACGCTCGTCATGCAATGGCTGACGCTCTGGGCAACCGCGGCGGTGTTGGGCTATAGAGCCAGGCACTTAAGGCTTCTGGCCGGGTCGGCCGCAGCTGGAGCCATCGACGGAGCGATTATAGCCATGTTCTTCGCAGACCGCATCCCTGCCGGGGCCGCAGTACCCCTTGCGGTCCTTTCGATCATTCCGGCGGCAAGAGTGGCGTTCGGACGTCTGCCGCTTGCGAGATTCCTGCTTGTGTGCGCACATGTGCTGGGGATCAGTGTGCTCGCTTTCGGCGGGGCGCTGGCCACTGCGTATCTCACGGGCTGGCGCCTGGTGCCGACGCTCATCGGGCTGGTTGGGACGATCCTCCTAACAGCAGAGGTGGGCTGGGGCCTCGTCCACCGCAGGGTCCGGGATTGGCTTCTCTTCGTGCCGATAGAGGTCCGCCTCGGCGAGGTGACCCTGAAGCTCAACGCCCTTATCGACACAGGGAACCGGCTGAAAGACCCGATAACTGGCTCTCCTGTGATCCTTCTCGAATACAGTGCGGTTGCCGATGCCCTGCCGGAGCGGGTGAGACGGGCCTTCATGGCTTTCGACGCCGGCGACTTCGGGCTGGTCTCGGACCTTCTGGCGGACTCCAGCTGGCTTCCGAGGTTTCGCGTGATCCCGTTCGTATCGGTGGGAGAGGAGAGGGGGCTGCTCGCCGGGTTCCGCGCGGATGAGGTCAGGGTGCTCGGCGGGCAGCGGGCGACTTCGAGCCGGAACGCTGTGGTCGGAGTGCTGATGAGGCGGGTCTCGCCGGAAGGAGCTTTCACGGCGCTTCTTCATCCTGATATCCTGGCCGAAGCGTCCTGAGCAGGGCCCGCCATGCGGCCGCGACCGCCGCGGTGGTGCCAGTACTGTCCGGGAGGGGACCAGGATGAGCGTTGGCTTGTATCTAGAAGACCGGCTATCCGCTCTGCGGGTCCGCCTCGTGCTTTACGCGATAAGGCGCGGGCTCATCTGCGGCCACGTCGTGCTTTACGTGGGAAACGGAGAGGTTCTTCCGCCCCCGCTTTCGAGCGATGAGGAAAGCGCGCTCCTTGCCAGGCTTGAACGGGGCGACTCACAGGTGAAAGGCGAGCTCATCGAGAGGAACCTCAGGTTGGTGGTGTACATAGCGCGGAAGTTCGAGAACACGGGCATCGGTGTCGAAGACCTGGTATCCATCGGCACGATAGGCCTCATCAAGGCTGTGAACACGTTCGACCCGTCGAAAAGGATAAAACTGGCCACGTACGCCTCGCGGTGCATCGAGAACGAGATCCTCATGTACCTTCGGCGGACCAGCAAATCCAGGGCGGAGGTTTCCTTTGACGAGCCTCTCAACGTCGACTGGGACGGTAACGAGCTTCTGCTGTCGGACGTTATGGGGACGGACACAGATGTCGTGTACAAGTGCATCGAGGAGAAGGTTGACAGGTCACTCCTCGATGATGCCATGAAGAGGCTCTCCGCAAGGGAGAAGCGCATCATGGAGCTGAGGTTCGGCCTTCGCGATGGAATGGAGAAGACACAGAAGGAGGTGGCTGATCTCCTGGGTATCTCCCAGTCATATATCTCCCGGCTCGAAAAGCGGATTATCAGAAAGCTTCGCAGGGAGATGAGGAAGGTGGAATAGAAACGCCGGGCTAGTGGCCCGAGGATCGCCGGATCCCCCGGATCCTGAGGCTCCTACAGAGTTGACGCATTTCGGAGGCGAGGTGTAGACTTCAAAAAGAGGGACGCTGGTACCCGGGTGCCAGCGCTTGTTAGAACGGAGCTTTTGGGTCTTTTGGGGGAGTGTTCGTGAGCTTGACGGAACGAAGCAGGGAGTTCCTGGCGGCCCTGCGGAAGCTTTACGAGGAGCAGAAAGGGCCGGTCCACTATGAAGATGTGGCAAAGGCGGTTGGTGTCAGCAAGTGGACCGCATATGATATGCTCCGGAAGCTTGCCGCGGACGGGCTCGTCGGCGTGGAGTACATTCTGAACAGGCACACAAGGACGCCGGGAAGGTCCATGGTGATGTTCCGCCCGAACGAGGGCCGGGAGGACGTCCACGCAGGGCAGACGAAGCACGGTGGCCACCTGCCTTTCGGTGAGGAGCTTGCCCGAATCAAGAAAAACCTGGTCGCCTGCCTTTCGGAGCTGCGTGGCTCAGCATCGCAGGGTATCTGGCAGGGCCTCATGGAGAAGCTGGACCGGGCGAGCGGGCCGGCTGCGTTCTGCGGCTACATGGCTGTCCTTCTCGTTGCGTGCGCACGCCTTCTCGGTGGGAACAGCCTGGATGCCGTGGCGCGGCTTATGCAGGCTGGGGCCGACGCTCACAGCGCCCTCGTGGTATTCTCAGGTGCGATCATGGGGATGCTTGTCGTGCATCCCACCGTCTCTCGGGAGGTCACCGGGAAGATAGCAGGCTACATGAGGAAGTTCCAGGACCACGTCGACAGCCTGAGCGGCCAGGAAAGGAGCTTGCTGCTTGAGTTCGTGAGGGAGATTGCCGGGCCGACGTGACGCGGAAGGCAGGAGCCGTGCGGTCTGGCCGGTGCACGAGGCTCGCGCACAGCGAAGGGTAACAAGGGGAGGTGTTGTTTCGGAAGGTTTTTGGTCTTTTGGGTAGTCAATAGTGCGTTGGGTATTGGTTGAGTGGCTCGATGACGTCCCAGAAAGGAGGCTCAAGGGTGAAAGCGTACGATCTCATGAAGAAGTATGCCGCGACCCAGGTGGTTGATTACATGTTTTCGTTGCTTGCCAAGGATCCCCAGCGCCACCTGGTGACGCTTACGAAGATTCTCGAAGCCTTCGCTGGCACGGCGGAGCACAGGCAGCAGATTCAGGCGGCCAGGCGGGCTTTTGAGAATCCCGATCACGTGTGGACCCGGTATGCTGAGAGAGCATTCTCCTCTCTTCACCCGAACTTCCGCACGAAAGGGCTTGTCAACCTGTTCGTGAACGAAGTCTACCTGGGGTGGCAGGAGCGCAAGAAGCACGCTGACAGGCTGGGCACGAACATCCCAGCGCTTCTCGTGATAAGCCCGACGATGCGGTGCAACCTCGCGTGCACCGGGTGTTACGCCGGCAAGTACACGAAACGAGACGAGATCGACACTGCCACCTTCGACAGGGTCATCACGGAAGGCAAGGAACTTGGCATCCACTTCATCGTGATATCCGGCGGTGAGCCGTTCACCAGGGACGATCTGCTGGACATGGCGGCAAAGCACGACGACGTTGTGTTCATGGTGTACACCAACGGCACCCTCATCGACAAACCTACCGCGAGACGCCTTGCTGAGCTCGGCAACATCTCTCCCGCCATCAGCGTGGAAGGCTTCGAGAAGGAGACCGACGCGCGGCGGGGACCGGGCACCTTTGCCAGGGTCATGCAGGCCATGGACAATCTCAGAGAGGCCGGGGCGGTATTCGGCTTCTCTGCCACATACACCAGATTCAACACTGATGTCGTGGCGAGCGATGAATTCATAGACATGTTGATCGACAAGGGTGCCATGTACGGGTGGTTCTTTACATTCGTGCCGGTCGGCAAGGACGCCGACATGGGTCTCATGTGCACCCCCGAGCAGAGGGATCGCATGCGAAGGCACGTCCTTCACATCCGCGAGACGCGGCCCATCTTCGTGGCGGACTTCTGGAACGACGGGCCGCTCGTGGCAGGGTGCCTCGCAGGCGGCCGGTCCTACCTGCACATAAACGCCAGGGGCGACATCGAGCCGTGCGTCTTCGTGCATTTCGCCGTGGACAATATCAAGAACACCACCATCAAGGATGTGCTGAAGTCCCCGTTCTTCATGGATATCAAGTCGAGGATGCCTCTGAACCGGAACCACCTGAGGCCGTGCATGATAATCGACAACCCGCGGATCCTACGGGAGGTCGTGGCGAAGCACGGAGCGCACCCGACTCACGAGGGCGCGGACTGCGTCACCACGGTGCTCGCAGGTGCGCTTGACGAGTATGCGGAGGCTTACGGCAGAATTGCCGATGTTGCCTGGGAGAAGGAGTACCCGCAGGCAAGGGCGAAGGCCATGGCGGCGGCGGGGGAATGAGGACCCTGACCAGGCTTACGGTTCCGAGTGCTCAGGTGAGGCGGCCGAGAGGCGAGAGCAGACCCTCCCGTGCGATGGAAGCCCGGTTTTTCGTCGTAGGCCGCCTCCTGGGCTGCGATGCGGGGTCACTGCTTCGGGGGCTCGGCGTACTCGCTGGCTTCGACCAGGATGACGTCCAGGCCGATCCTGCGGATTCTCTCCCAGGGGATGACATAGTCGTTGTACCGGCCCAGGATGCCCATGAGCCTGGCGGGACCGGGCACCATTATGGCTTTCACCTGACCCGTGGCGAGGTCGATCTCCATATCGCAGATGGGTCCGAGCCTCCGGCCATCCACGACGTTTACCACCTCGCGGGTCCGAAGGTCCGAGATCCGGACCAGCATCGCGACCACCCCCAAAACTTGCATAGAGTAGTATATTCGCGGGAGTGGCGCTATGTGCGCGTCCTCTCCCCTATCGCACCCGCGGCTTTGTCCAAGCGAGGGTGCAAAAAGGACTAACGCACCCTCGCTTGGCACCTGAGGGCTTACGTGCAAAGCAAGACGCGCGTGGCCGCAACTTCGAGGCGCAGATTTCCGGGTGCATCAGGCGGCGGAGAGCGAAGCGGCCCGCTGCCTCAGCCTGCGGTGAGAGCCAGGGAGAGGCGGGCGAGATCATCGCTGCAAGGAAGCAGGTCCTGCGAGGCACACGCTGTCCGCGGGGCAAACGTGAGAGTCAGCCACAGCCAGGTGACTCCGGGCATAGGGGGGCGAAGCGTCGGCGGAGATGCCACAATGCCTGCTCCCGGGTAGGCGCGCGACGCCCTGGCGGCCTGGCTTGCGTGGGAAGGCCCGGCAAGATCGAGGCGTAGCTTCGCGAGGGCCTCTCCGGGCGAAAGATCGAGTGTCAGGCCTTCCACTTCTCTGTCCTTGTTCACCTGAATGAAGCAAAGCGGCGGGAAGAGCACGCACCACCAGTTGCGGCCCTTGCCCTCGCCGAGAACCACCCTTACGGCATCGTAATTGCCGCCGGGAACCGTGACAGAGCCGTACGTGCGCTCGGGAAAGGCGAACGTGCCCATCTCTACGCGGGCGTCGTACCGTTTGCCGGCAGCACCGATGCGCTCCATTGCGACCGCCTGGAGGTTGTCAGCGTCCTCGAGTAGGGCGCGCCAGGCTTCCTCCTTCGTCTCCACGGAGTCGAGAAGTTCTTTTGCCCGTGCCAGGATCGCATCGCGCACCTCGAGTTTCAGAGCCTGATCGTCATGGCTATCGCTGTTGGCGACGACGTGCAGGCGGATGAGGTTTCTGGTGTTGAACGCGTTTTGAGCACCTATCCTGGGGCCGGAAGGGAAGATCCTTGTATCGAAAACCACCGTTGACAGAGCCACGCTAGCGACGGTGGTGACAAGTATCAGCGCGCTCACTGCTATCCTGCCCCGCAACACGGTCACCTCCGATTCCTTAACCGCGCCGCACGGGCGCCTACATGAACCGCCTCATGTGTTTCAGCGCGGCCTTTTCGAGGCGGGACACCTGAGCCTGGGAGATCCCGATCTCCTCTGCAACTTCCATCTGGGTCTTGCCCTCGAAGAAGCGCAATTTCAGGATGAGCCGCTCTCTTTCGCTCAGCTTTTCCATGGCCTCCCGAATCGATATCCCCTCGAGCCAGGTTGAGTCCTGGTTCTTCTCGTCGCTCACCTGGTCCATGACGTAGATTGGGTCGCCGCCGTCGTGGTATATGGGCTCGAACAGCGACACCGGATCCTGGATCGCGTCGAGGGCGTACACCACTTCCTCGCGAGGCAGCTTGAGCTCGTCAGCTATCTCTGTGATGGACGGCTCTTTGGAGTTCCTGCTGACAAGCGCATCCCTGACCTGGAGCGCCTTGTATGCGACATCCCGGAGCGAGCGGGAAACCCTGATCGGGTTGTTGTCCCTGAGATAGCGCCGGATCTCCCCGACTATCATAGGGACTGCGTAAGTCGAGAACTTGACATTCTGCGAAAGATCGAAGTTGTCGATGGCCTTCATGAGGCCTATGCACCCGACCTGGAAGAGGTCGTCCACATACTCCCCTCTGTTATTGAAGCGCTGTATCACGCTGAGCACGAGGCGGAGGTTTCCGTAAATGAGCTTGTCGCGCGCTTCCTTGTCCCCCCGTCTGACAAGATCGAGGAGCTCACGCATCTTCTGGTTGCTCAGCACGGGGAGCTTCGATGTATTGACTCCGCATATCTCGACCTTGTTCGCCATCGTGAGGGGTTCCCCCGCATTTCCAGAATATCTCAGCTTCAATAGAAGTATTGCCCCCGGTACACGCTTTTATTCTGGGCGAGCATGGCAAACTGCCCCGATTCACCCGGCTTGCGGCGCACATTCGCGCATTCACGGCCATTGGCCGAACATATGCACGATGGACATAAACAGCAAGGGTGAGATAGAGGCCGTCCTGAGGAGCTGTCCCCTTGTGATCAGCCTTTCCTCGCACCATGATGGCAAAACCGGGTTGGACATACAAGATGTTGGGCATTATAATGATAGCTGCCCACAACATATAGATAATGGCAGCCCTGCCCTACAACTTCCTGTCGAGGAGGCAAGCCATGAAGTGCCCGTACTGCGGACATCCTGACAGCAGGGTGGTCGACTCGCGTGCAACCGACGAGGGGTCGGCGATCCGGCGCAGGCGCGAATGCATTTCATGCGAGCGTAGGTTCACGACTTACGAGGTTGTTGACGAAGTGCCGCTCATGGTGGTTAAGAAAGACGGAAGGAGGGAACCGTTCAACCGCAACAAGATCCTGACCGGCCTCATGAAGGCGTGCCAGAAACGTCCCGTGCCGATGAGCGTGCTGGAGGAGATAACGAGCGATGTCGAAAGGGAGCTTCGGGGCCGCCTCGAGCGCGAGGTGTCCAGCCGGGAGATCGGGGAGATGGTTATCCGGAGGCTCCGTGACCTCGACAAGGTCGCGTACGTGCGCTTTGCATCTGTTTATAGGGAATTCAAGGACATCGATACGTTCATGGACGAGCTGAAGAAGCTCCTCAACGAGGAGTGAAAGGCCCCGTGGGGCAGGGCGGGTCCCCGAAGGGCTGAAAAGGCTCGGCTGCAGAGAACGGGAATCCTGGGCAAAGACGGGGAGAGGTGCGGGGAGAGGTGAGCTTCGAGTGGCCGTGAGAGCGGGTATGACGGGTATAGGCGTCGAGAAGGGCGAGAAAGCCGGGTTCGCGAGGCCGGTCAGGGTGTTTTCGAGCATTCAGAAACGCGACGGCAGGATAGTGCCGTTCGACAGGATGAAGATAGTGAACGCGATTCACAAGGCCATGCGAGCCGTTGACGAAGAGAACCCAAGGCTTGCCGAGGAACTCACGGAGAAGGTGCTCGAGCACATCGCAAAAGAGTGTGTGGGCGCCATCCCCACCGTCGAGGGCGTTCAGGACATCGTGGAGCGGGTGCTCATCGAGGCCGGCCACGCGAAAGTGGCCAAGGCGTACATCCTGTACCGCGACAAGCGGACGAGGATCCGCGAGGCAAAGGCCGAGCTCATGGACGTGGTGGCCGACATCCTGGTCGAGACGAACCGCGAGAACGCCAACGTGGGCAATTCACCCTCCGCGAAGATGCTGCAGATCGCGTCCGCGGCGAGCCGGCATTACTATCTCCACAGGCTCATCCCCGAGGACATCGCCCGCGCGCACATCGAAGGGGATATTCACATTCACGATCTCGACTGGTATGGCAAGACGTTGACGTGCATTCAGATACCCCTGTACGACCTTCTATCGAAAGGTTTCAGTACGGGCCACGGGTACATCCGGCCGCCGAGGCGTCCCGCGTCCGCGACGGCTCTTGCGGCGATAATCCTGCAGAGCTCCCAGAACGACATGCACGGTGGCCAGTCCTTCGGGTTCTTCGACCGCGATCTTGCGCCCTTCATGGAGGGCCACTCCGAAGACGAGGTCTTCCAGGCTATGGAGGCTCTGGTCTACAACCTCAACTCCATGCATAGCCGGGCGGGGTCGCAGGTGCCCTTTTCCTCGATCAACCTCGGGTGCGACGAGAGCGAGGCGGGGAGGATGGTCACGCGCTGCCTCTTGCTGGCCTTCGAAAGGGGCCTTGGGCGCGGGGAGAATCCGATATTCCCGAACATCATCTTCAGGGTGAAGGACGGCGTCAACATGAAGCCCGGCGACCCGAACTACGACCTCTTCAGGTTGGCTGTGCGGGTTGCGAGCCGCCGGATGAACCCGACGTTCTCGTTCATGGATTCGTCGTTCAACCGAAAGTACGGCTCCGAGGTAGCCTACATGGGATGCCGTACCAGGGTCATAGGCAACCGGCACGGCCCCGAGGTGACCACGGGGCGGGGGAACCTCTCGTTCACGTCGATCAACCTGCCCCGGGTGGCGCTCCTGGCGAGGGGCGACATCGAGAGGTTCTTCGGCGGGCTTTCGGAGGTCATGCGCCTTGCCGCGAGGCAGCTATATCATCGCTACAACGTGCAGCGCAAGCTGAAGGTCAAGGACATGCCCTTCCTGATGGGCCAACACCTCTACCTGGGATCTGAGGACCTTGGTCCGAATGATTGCATTGAGCCTGCCATCCGCCACGGCACGCTCTCGATAGGGTTCATCGGGCTTGCCGAGACGCTCAAGATCCTTGTCGGGGCCCACCATGGCGAGAGCGATGACGCCCAGAAGCTGGGTCTCGAGATCGTGGCGTTCATGAGGGAGCTCGTGGATGAGGCGGCCGAGATCCACGACCTCAACTATACGCTCCTTGCGACCCCTGCCGAAGGGCTTTCGGGGCGGTTCGTGGCCCTCGACCGCAAGAGGTTCGGGGTCCTACCGGGCGTGACCGACAAGGAGTTCTACACGAACAGCTTCCACGTGCCCGTGGACTTCGAGATAAGCATGTACGATAAAATAGCCATCGAAGGGCCGTACCACAAGTACACCAATGCCGGCCACATCTCGTACGTGGAGCTTTCATCGCCGCCCGTCCACAACCCCGAGGCGGTTGAGGCCATAGTCCAGCACATGGCGTCTTGCGACGTCGGATACGGCGGGATGAATTTCCCGATAGACGAGTGCAGGTCGTGCGCCTACTCAGGGGTCATCGAGGACGACTGCCCGAGGTGCGGGTCGTCCGACATAAGGAGGGTCAGGCGGATAACCGGGTACCTTTCGACCATCGACAGGTTCAACGATGCCAAGCGTGCCGAGCTTGCGGCGCGAAAGCCCCATCTCACGTTCTGAGGGCGGGAGGTTGCGCTGGGCGGGGGACGGGAATGACGGACTTGAGGCTCAGGCTTGCTGGGATTACGAGGGAAAGCGTTGTCGACGGGCCGGGGATAAGGGCGGTTGTTTTCGCGCAGGGGTGCCCGCATCGATGCAAGGGATGCCACAACCCCGAGACCCACGACCCGAGGCGCGGGAAGGTGCTCACCCTGGATGAGGTCCTGGAGCAAGTGAGGCTGACCCCCATCGTGCGCGGGGTCACGTTCAGCGGGGGAGAGCCTTTCATGCAAGCGAGGGGCTTTGCGCTTCTTGGTCGACGCCTGAAGCTCGCGGGCCTCGACATCGTCACATACACGGGGTACACGTGGGAAGCGCTCACAAGTCCCGCAGCGCCGGCTGCCTGGCGCGAACTCCTGGAAGTTACGGACATCCTTGTGGACGGCCCGTTTGTAGAGAGCGAGAGGGACACGGCGATAGCCTTCCGGGGGTCGCGCAACCAGCGTATCATAGATGTGAGGGGATCCCTCAGGCTCGGTGCTGTCGTTGACCTGAGCGAGAAGTACGACCGGGTCGGGTTCGGTAGGGCCGCTCGCGGCGGACGGCCGTGATTCCCTGCAGCGGCGTGAGGCCCGCGCGTCACCAGTCTTGCCGGGGGCGGGCTGGTGTTTTCACGTGTAACATGGGGGGGCGGATGCGGGACTTGGAGCCGCGTTTCTCAAACGGTCTTGAATACTTCGTGTTTCCGGAGATCGAGGCCCTGGGAATCGTGTCACATGGGTTCACCACAAGGCTCGGCGGGGTCAGCGAGGGGCTGTTCGCTACGCTCAACATGGGATTTCACGTGGGCGACGATCCATGCCGGGTGCGCGAGAACCGCAGGCTGGCGCTTTCGGCGATCGGGGCGCTCGAGGATGCGCTCGTCGCCGGCGAGCAGGTCCACGGCGATGCCGTCGCGGTGGTAGGTCCTGAGGACCGTGGGCGCGATTGGTCGCCGTGGTCGCCGGGCATACCGTCAACTGACTGCCTTGTGACGGCATCGCCAGGAGTGGTGCTCTCATGTTACGTGGCTGACTGTGTGCCCGTGTTCCTCGTGCACGAGACCGGTCGCGCGGTGGGGCTCGTACACGCCGGTTGGCGCGGAGTTGCGCGGCGAGCCCCGATGAAGGCTGTCGAGACGCTCTGCCGGGCATTCAACCTCAAGCCCGATGACCTGCTCGCGGGGATCGGCCCGTCCATAGGAGCCTGTTGCTACGAGGTGGGCCCCGAGGTTGCCGAGGCATGTCAGGCCGCAGCGAAGAGCGCCGAGGTGGTTCGCCCTGCGAGGGACGGCCGACTTCGGCTGGACCTCAAGGAGGCCTGTCGAAAGGAGCTTGAGATGGCCGGGCTTGCGCCGGGCAGCATCTTCGTTTCCACCCTCTGCACATCCTGCAGATGCGACCTGTTCTTCTCCTACAGGGCTGCGCGCGGCACAACCGGGCGCATGGCTGCACTCATATTCATCCCCGAGTAGCTGCCTTGAGCCGTGTTCAGCCTGTCGAACCCTGGAACGTTCGGCAGGACCGTGTCGTATGGCTGCGAATTGCGGCGAGCGTAAGTTGCCTGACGCCATCCCCTGCGAGGGAGGACTTGAGCACAGCCTGTAGAAACACTATTGCTGTACGGGAGGTATCGGGTGTGCGTGGCGGCGGGACCACCGGCGGAAAGCAAGGCATGACGACCAGGCGAGGGCGGCGGGACGCCGGGAAGTCAGACCTTGACCGCATGCGCCTTCAGGTCGCTAGCGGCGGCGTCAAGGAAGCGCAGGCGAGCCCGTCCACTAGCGAAGACTCCGGCAGGCGGCGCCGTGTGCGGTCGCTTGTGCTCGGGCCTGCGGTCTTCACGCTTGCCGCCATCAGCCTTGCCGTGTGGTCTCTTCACAGGGCTACCACCATCTCGGCGGTTGAGGGGCGGTTCGAGTGCGCCCAGGCTGCGTGGGGGTCCGTCGAGGAAGGCCTTGAGGTCGATGGGATCGTCGTAAGGGACGAGAGGGTGTTCGTGTCCCCCATTGCCGGTAAAGTCAGGCTGATGGTTGCCGAGGGCGAGCGGGTCAGGGCGGGGACTGTGGTTGCCGAGGTCTCCAGGGATGAGGCCAGGCAGCAACTGGAGCCACCCCTTGTGAGCGCCAAGGAAGAGCTTGCGAAGTTCGATGCGTACGCCCGCGCGAGGCTCGATGAGTTGAAGAGGCAGGTAGCATCGTGCAAGCTGGAGGTAGAGAACGAGAAACGGGCGCTCGACCGGGCAAGGGCGTCCCGGGATGCGTCGGCCGAGGAAAAGCACAAGGCGGGGCTCGCCCGTGCAGAGGCAGAGCTCGCCGCGGCCACCCGCCGTCTGGAAGGGGAGGAGAAGGCCCTTGAGGCGAGGGGGCGGGCGCTTGCTACGAAGGTTCAGCACTGCGAGACCGCATACAGGCAAGCGGTGTATGAGCTGCGTGCCGAGATACCGGGCGTGGTGAGCTTCGAGCTGGATGGCCTGGAGCATACCCTTACACCCGTTTCTGCGCAGGATTTCGGGCCCGACCGGGTTCGGTCGCTGGCAGCCTCGCCCGTACTTGTGCGCGACGGGGTTGAGGTCGCCCAGGGTGAGCCGGTTTTCCGGCTCATCGACAACTACCGCCTGCTGGTGCTGGTGGTCCTTCCGGGTGAGAACGCGGCCGCGCTCGCGTCATCGCGTGCCCGCGTGAGGTTTGCCTCCGTGGCGGACGGCGGCGGTCCATTCCCGGCTCGCGTGGTGTCCCAGGGCAAGCCTGCGCCATCAGGAGAGCGGGCGGTGCTATTGGAGGTGTCCGGGTTTCCGCAGGAACTCTGCCATGTGCGCCGGGCGCGCGTGAAGCTGGTCACGAGGACTGCTTCCGGCCTTACGATCCCGCGGCGGGCGGTTGTGCAAAGCGACCAGGGCTATACTGTTTATGTTCCCGTGAACCTCGGGGTTGTGAGAAAGCCGGTGGAAATCATGGCTGGCGACGAGGACACCGTCATCGTCCGCGGCCTGAAGGAAGGGCAGCGTGTCCTCACGAACCCGTGGATAGTGCACGAGGCGCGCATCACCGTCTGGCGCTGAGGTTGCGGTGAGACGCTCGAAGTCATACCTACCTGGAGGCGTGAAGCTATTGACCGACGTCGCTCTGAGGCTCGAATCCATCCGGCGAAGGATAAGCGAGGCGGCCGCGAGGGCCGGTCGAGACCCTCGCGAGGTCGAGATCGTGGCGGTTACGAAGAACGTCGAGGTTGAGGTGATACGCGAGGCGGTCCTTGCCGGGATATCCATTATCGGCGAGAACCGCGTGCAGGAAGCGAGGCGCAAGTTTGCGGTCCTCGGGCCTTACGTCGATGGAAGGCCCATTGCCTGGCACTTTGTCGGCCATCTTCAGACCAACAAGGTCAAGCCCGCGCTCGAGGTCTTCAGCCTCATCCACTCGCTGGACTCGTGGAAGCTGGCGTGCGAGATCCAACGGATTGCGGAGAGGATGGACAGGGTCGTGGAGTCCCTTCTCGAGGTCAACGTGTCTGGCAAGCCGTCCAGGTTCGGTGTGGATCCTGGCGACGCCGTGGCGCTGGCGAGGCAGGTCGTCGCCCTTGACAGAGTGCGGCTTGCCGGGGTCATGGCCATCGCCCCCGTGGTTGATGTGGAGGAAGATGCGCGGCCGTACTTTCGCATGGCGAGGGAGATCTGCGGCAGAATAAGCGACGAGGGCCTCTTTCGAGTGGGCAGGGTGCACCTGTCCATGGGGATGACGCAGGATTTCGAGGTTGCGGTGGAGGAAGGCGCCACCATGGTGCGCATCGGCACAGGCATCTTCGGGCCCCGGCAGAAGGAGGCGGTGCTGTGAGGAAAGGCTTTATCGACAGGATTCTCGACCTCATGGGGTTTGGGGAGGTCCCAGAGGAAGAGGACGAGGAAGAAGATGGAGGCCTGTACGACCAGCGGCTCCTGGAAAGGGAGCCCGCAGCGCAACCCAGGCACCGGCGCGGCCGCGGGGTCGTTCCTTTGCCGCAGCCGCCCAGGGCGAAGCTGGTGGTGACGGAGCCTCGTACGTTCGATGACATCCCCGGGATCCTCGACCACCTAAAGAAACGGCGCCCCGTTATCATAAGTGTCTCGGAACTGGACCGCGACCTCGCACGTCGAGTGCTGGACTTTGCGGGCGGGGCTGCGTACGCGCTCGACGGCAGCATGCAGAAGGTGGGCGACGGGATCTTCCTCTTCACGCCCAGCAACTTCGAGATAGGCCTCGACCTGCCCGCGAAGGGGGAAGTGGCTGCAACTTCATCCGCTATCTTCGAGCGGCGGTGACGGGCGGGGAAAGAGGTGGGTGAAGACACCGCGGGGCCAGGGTTTGGGAAGGGGAGATGTCCTGTTGATCAATGAGGACATTGAACAGAAGGAGACAGGCGCCGAGGCGCACGCGGCGCGGCGCGTGAAAATCGTGAAAGGCACGGTTGCCAGGTTGCGGCTGGATGCCGTGGCGAGCCTTGGATTCGGGATGTCCCGCACCGCGATGGCCGAGGAGATCCGGCGCGGGCGCGTGAAGGTCAACGGCGTCCACAGGCTCGATCCGTCGTTTGCGGTGAAGCTTGCTGACGTGATGACGCTCGAGGGCAGGGGAAGCGTGACGCTCACCGGGGTGGCGGGCGAGACCCGCACGGGGCGCACGCTTGTCAGCCTCGAGCGGGAGGTGGGCGATCGTCTGTGAGCGAGGAACAGGCGAAGGGTCTGGGCCAGGGTCTTGGCCAGACGCGAGGCCAGGCCCGGGGCCAGGAGAGAAGGATAGCGGTTGTAGGCATACTTGTCGAGGACAGGCTGCGGGCGGCGCCCAGGGTCAACGAGATTCTCAGCCTTCATGCTGACATGATCCTCGGGCGGATGGGCGTGCCGTATCGGGAGAAGGATGTTGCTGTCATCGCGCTCATCGTTGACGGCACGACTGACGAGATCGGCAGCCTCACTGGCAAACTCGGCAGCATCAAGGGCGTGAGGGTGAGGTCGGCGGTGACAACCTGAAAGGGGGCGGTGGACACGGCTTCCGGAAGAACGGGCGGTGAGAGGGCGAGGCTGAACGTCAGGGTGAAGCCCCGCTCTTCTGTTTCAGAGGTGGTTGGGCTGGAGGGCGGTGCGCTTGTGGTGAAGGTGAGCGCCCCCCCGGTGGACGGGCGGGCCAACCGCGCTGTGTGCGAGCTTGTGGCGGACCTCGTCGGGGTTGGCAAGTCCTCCGTCACTGTTGAAAGAGGGGAGCGGTCACGGGACAAGGTCGTCACCGTGGAAGGCCTCTCACAAGAGCAGGTTGACGAATTGCTCGCGAAACTAAAGCGTGGGTAAGCGGGGCACACTAAGTGTGGATTCGGAAGTCCGCACCAGTTTTCCAGGGGGTTTCAGGTTGCCGGTGCTTGCGCGGCGAGGCCTTTGGTGGGGCCCCTCGACATTTGATGTCGAGCAGCGTCAGTGGTCTCTGAGCTAACAATGAGTCTTGGCGGAAAGACCTGGGACGATGGAGAAGAAGCGGGTAGAAGTCAGGCCGACCATTGACCAGGACACGGCGAATACGCTCATCCGTCGTATCGCGGAGCTGTCGCTTGCGATGGACAAGATGAACATCGCAGAATACGTCGAGTTCCTCCGGAACCCCCGGCGGATCATCTACGTGAACTTCCTGGGCGGGCTTGCCCGGGGCTTCGGGATCGGCATCGGCGCGACTGTCCTGGCCGCCGTTTTCCTCCTGGTTCTCTCCCGCCTTGTGCAGCTCAACCTCCCGGTTATCGGAAGGTTCATTGCCGAGATCGTGAAGATAGTGTCGGAGCATCTCAGGGTCCGGTAAAGACCTACCGGCAGTCGGGTGTGAGGAGCGCAGAGGTGGTGGAGGACATGGCCGGGCGGGGCGAGGCGCGACAGGCGACGGGCGACTGGCGGGTGGCGGTGCTCCGCACAGGAGTTGAAAGAAGTGGACCGGCGAATTCAGGAGAGGTTTCTCCAAAGACTTTTGCGGGAAAGAGCGCGGCTGGAGCGCCGCATCGGCATTCTTGAAGGGCGGGGCAGCCGGGGCGGGCTCGACATGTCCATGCAGGACTCCATCGGGGAGTTCTCACTGTACGACAACCACCCGGCTGACATTGGGACCGAGCTTTTCGAGCGGGCGAAGGACCTTAAGTTCCGGGACGACACTCGGGTGCTTCTGAAGCTCATCGACGAGGCCATTCGGAGAGTGAAGTCCGGCGCGTATGGGACATGTGAACGCTGCGGGCGGGAGATCGACCGGGAAAGGCTTGAGATGATCCCGTACACGGCGGTCTGCGGCCGGTGCCAGGAGGAGGTCGAGCGCGAGATCCCTGCGCGGCGGGCGCGCCCCATCGAGGAGGAGGCCATCGGCCGGCCGTTCGGCGTCCATATACTGGACGGTAAGACCCCGGGGATAGATGGCGAGGACGTCTGGCAGGACGTGGCCCGCTACGGCACATCCAACACGCCTCAGGACGTCCCCGGGGCGGAGGAGTACGGCGAGGTGTTCGAGGATGCCGACGAGGTAGAAGGCGCAGTTGAGCAGGTAGACCTCATCATGGCAGAAGATCCAGACGAAATCCCGCCTGACCCCGACGCGCCCCGACGCCGTCCTTGAAAGCCCCCCAAGGTATGTGGTACAATAGCCACGGCGCACAATCGACAGCACCGGCAGCGTCGGTGGCTGTCCGGGCGGGCGGGATATGCCGGGAGTAAGCATCAGGGTCCGGCCGGGGGTTATCGCCGCGGCCGTTGTCGCAATCGACCAGATGACCAAGGTCCTCGTGGAGAGATCCATGCCGGGGGGTGGCGGCATCGCCGTCCTGGGAGGGGCGGCGCATATCACACATGTGCGCAATCCCGGGTCCGCGTTTGGCATATTCGGCACTGCCACGGTCCCGGTGCTGGTGTCGGTGCTGGTGGTGGCGTGGTGGGTGGGCGCAAGCCTGACCGGCAGAGTTCACAGGCACGGCCTGGCGTTTGAGGCAGGGTCGGCGCTGGTGCTCGGGGGGGCTATCGGTAACCTCATCGACCGGGTCCGCGTCGGGTGTGTCATAGACTTCATCGACTTTCACTTCTGGCCGGTGTTCAATCTTGCGGATGCTGCCATTACCGCAGGAGCGTTGCTGGTCGTATACGCAATGGTTCGGGGGAAAACCGGGGGGAGGAGTAGCGAGTGAGGCCAATACTGTTCCAGATCTGGAGGATACCGGTCTTTTCGTATGGTTTTCTTCTGGCGGTCGCGTTCGTGGTCGGCACCATCCTCGGAGTGAAAGAGGCGAAGCGCAGGGGCATAAACCCCGACAAGATAATCGACCTCGCGCTTTACACGTGCATCGCCGGAATTGTCGGCGCGCGAGTCCTGTTCATCTTGCTCGACATCCCGACTTACTTCCAGGACCCAGTCAAGATCATCAACCTGAGGGATGGGGGTCTTTCGTTTCAGGGCGGGCTTGCCCTCGCCATACTCGTAGGCATATGGTTCGCTCGCCGCGAGAAGCTGAACGCGTGGGTTCTCGCGGACATAGCCGCGCCCATCATCCCGCTCGGCTACGCGCTGGTCCGGGTGGGATGCCTTCTGAACGGGTGCTGCTACGGGCTTCCGACGAGCGTGCCGTGGGCGCTTGCGAGCAAGGCAGGTGACCAGACGCTGCGCCATCCAACGCAAGTTTACGCGGCTCTCCTGAGCCTTGCGATCTTTGCCATACTCTTCAGGCTGAGGAACCACAAGAGATTCCCGGGCTATCTCATGTTCCTCTACGTCGGCCTATATTCGGTATCCCGGTTCATCGTGGAGATCTTCCGGGATGTGCCGAGGATGGTGGGGCCCCTGTCCATCACGCAGCTTGCCAGCATTGTGGTGGCGTTTGGCGCGTTTGCGTGCATCGCCATTTTGTCGTCTGAGAACGTCCAACACCAGCAGTCAGGCCAGGTGGTGGGGCGCGAGTAGCATGGACCGGCCGCCGATTGAGATCCGAGTCGAGGAAGCTGACGAGGGCAAGCGCCTTGACGTGTACATCGCAGGGCGGCTTGCCCTCTCCCGTTCTACCGCGCAGAGGCTTATTGATGAAGGCCGCGCGCTTGTGGGTGGCGAGCGGGCGAAGGCGGCGAGGCGCGTGCGGGCAGGCGACGTGGTGACGGTGAGCGTGCCCGAGCCCGAGCCGCTGGATGTCGTTCCCCAGGACCTGCCCCTCGACATCCTCTATGAAGACGGGGACATCATCGTGGTTAACAAGCCGAGGGGGCTCGTGGTGCATCCTGCGGCCGGGAACTGGTCCGGGACCCTCGTGAACGCCCTGCTCGCGCATTGCAATGACCTCTCGGGCATAGGTGGGAAGATCCGCCCTGGGATAGTCCACCGCCTTGACAAGGACACTTCAGGCGTGATCGTGGCCGCTAAGAACGACGCGGCCCACCTGGCGCTGGCGCGAGACCTCAAGGAACGCGCGGTCGAGAAGACCTATCTCGCCATAGTGCATGGCGTGCCGCGGGAAAAGCGGGGTACCATAAGTGCTCCAATCGGCCGCCATCCGGCCCACAGGAAGAAAATGGCCGTGGTTCCCGAAGGGCAGGGAAGGGCAGCCGTGACCAAGTACGAGGTGCTCGAGGATCTCGAGAGGTACGCTCTCGTGAAAGTGCACCCGGTTACAGGGAGGACCCACCAGATCAGGGTCCATCTCGCCCACATCGGCCACCCGATTGTGGGCGACCCGGTGTACGGAGGACGCAGGGGGAGGACAGGGGCAGGGGTGGAAGACATCTCCGGTCAGGCCCTGCACGCAGCGTCGATCAGCTTCAATCACCCACGTACCGGTGAGCGAATGAGCTTTACCGCGCCGGTGCCGGAGGACATGCAGCGGTTACTTGCCCGTTTGCGGCAAGACTCCCCAGCCGGCTCTTGACATCTCGGCATGCCGTGTGGTATGGTCGAGGCGAGGACAAGGAAATACCATCTAGCGTCGGCATCGCCGGCCAGGAGGTTCCGAAACGGCGAGGCGGCAGGGATGCCGGCGCGCGAGGGAAAGTGCATCTAGGGTTCCACCCGCCTGGCGTCGGGCGCGGCGGGGCTCGGTCCGAGCGATGCAGGCCCGCGACATGTCGCGGCGCTACACCTTGAGGGATAAAAGCCCCGGCGGATAGGTTTCACTCGAAGCCTATCCGCCGGGGCTTTAGCATTTCCCGCGAAAGAGAGGCGCTGGGGATGAGTCAGGAGAAGGAACAAGAGAGCCAGGTGACGACTCGCGATAGCGGTGCCAGGGTCATGGTGATGATGGGGAGCGACTCCGACCTTCCCGTCATGCGCGAGTGCGTCGAGACGCTCGAGGAGTTCGGGGTCCCATACGAAGTTGTGGTTACATCAGCCCACCGGTCCCTGGACCGGACCATCTCCATTGCCCGGCGGGCCGCGGACCTGGGGGTTCGTGTGATCATCGCTGCCGCCGGAGGGGCTGCGCATCTTGCCGGAGTTGTGGCCGCCGCGACGGTGCTCCCTGTGGTAGGGGTGCCGTGCGGCGGCTCGGCGCTCTCAGGCGTGGACGCGCTGTACTCCACGGTGCAGATGCCTCCTGGGGTGCCCGTGGCGTGCGTGGGGATAAACGCGGCACGGAACGCCGCTCTTCTGGCGATGGAAATCCTCGCGACGTCCGATCGGGACCTCGCGGCAAGGCTCACCCGCGACCGGGAGCGCCTTGCGCGGGAGGTAGAGGCGAAGCACGGTCGAGTTATAGAGACGCTTGCGGAGCTGAAGTGAGGTAAGGGGAAAGGCAAGGAGAGGAAAGAAGAACGGGAAGGGGAGGCGCACCGGACATGACAGTACCCGACATGACGGAAGAGCACGATCTGGTTTATGAAGGCAAGGCGAAGCGGGTGTACCGCACGCAGGACCCCCGGCACTATCTTGTCGAGTTCAAGGACGACGCGACGGCCCAGGACGGCCGCAAGAGGGGGAAGATTCCGGGCAAAGGCGTGGTGAACTGCCAGGTATCGGCGGTGCTTTTCTCGCACCTTGCATCGCGCTCCGTACCCACGCACTTCATCAGGCTCGAGAGCGAGAACACGATGATTGTTCGGAGGCTTTCCATGCTCCCGCTGGAGGTTGTGGTGAGAAACATCGTAGCAGGCAGCCTCGCGAAGAGGCTCGGGATCGCGGAGGGCACGAAGCCCGCGTTCCCCATGGTGGAGTTCTACTACAAGGACGACGCGCTCGGTGACCCGCTCGTTGTGGAGGACCACATCGTCGCGCTGGGCATCGCCGGACGCGAGGTCGTCGCGAGCCTTCGGGAGGCGTCATGCGCCGTGAACCGGGAGCTTGCGCCGTTCCTCGCCGAGAAGGGGCTGACGCTCGTTGACTTCAAGCTGGAGTTCGGCTGGTGTGACGGCAAGCTTGTGCTTGGCGACGAGATCTCGCCGGACACGTGCAGACTCTGGGACACGGCCACTGGCGAGCGTCTCGACAAGGACCGCTTCAGGCGGGACATGGGAGGCATCGAAGAGGCGTACACGGAGGTCCTCCGGCGGCTTGCTGGCAGGGCTTGAGAAGGGATCTCGGGGTAGGGGAAGGGGAGGATGACAGGCCATGCGGTTCAAGGCTCAGGTTAGGGTGACTTTGAAGGAGTCGATACTGGACCCACAGGGGTCCGCAGTGAAAAGGGCTCTTCACGCGATGAGCCACGACAACGTCCTCGACGTGCGCATCGGGAAACACATCGAGCTTGTGCTGACGGCGGACGGCCCCGAGTCCGCAAGGCGCCAGGTTCAGGAGATCGCTGACAGGCTCCTCGCCAACCCTGTCATCGAGAGTTTCTCCTTTGATCTCGCCGAGGCCGGAGGCGAGACCGGATGAGGGTTGGAGTTGTGGTCTTTCCGGGGTCCAACTGCGACGCTGACTGCTATCGCGCCATCGAGTCCTTCGGCGTGGACGTGAAATACGTCTGGTACCAGGACCGCAGCCTGGAGGGGTACGATCTCGTGGTCCTGCCAGGCGGGTTCTCGTACGGAGACTACCTTCGCGCCGGCGCGATAGCACGGTTCGCGCCGATCATGGATGAGGTCGTGGAGTTCGCCGAGGCAGGCGGGCTCGTCCTCGGGATATGCAATGGCTTTCAGATCCTCCTCGAGTGCGGACTGCTCCCAGGCGCCATGCTGCCAAACGCGGTCCCGAGGTTCAGGTGCGATAGCGTCCGCCTGCGCGTGGAAAACGCGCTCACTCCGTTCACATGCCTCTGCCACCCAGGGCAGGTCCTCTCGATGCCGATAGCCCACGCCTGGGGCAACTACTATGCGGACGAGGACACCCTGAGCGAGCTCGAGCGGCGCAGCCAGGTCGTATTTCGATATGTCAACGAAGAAGGCGTCCCCACGCCTGAAGCGAACCCTAACGGGTCGTGCCATTCAATCGCCGGGATAACGACGAGACGCGGAAACGTGCTCGGCATGATGCCCCACCCCGAGCGGGCGTGCGAGTCGCTCCTTGGCGGCACCGACGGCAGGTGGGTTTTCGCGTCAGCTTTCGAATTCCTTTCAGGAGGTGTGGCACTTGGACGACTGCATCTGGCGGGAGATGGGCCTCGCCACTGAGGAGTACGAGCGCATCCTCGACATCCTCGGCCGCGAGCCTAACCTCGTCGAGCTCGGGATGTTCGCGGTGATGTGGTCCGAGCACTGCAGCTACAAGAACTCCAGGGCGTTGCTCGGCCTCCTCCCGACCACGGGAAGGCGCGTGATCCAGGGGCCGGGCGAAAACGCAGGCGTCGTGGATATCGGGGATGGCCACGCGGTGGTCTTCAAGATTGAAAGCCACAACCATCCTTCAGCGGTGGAGCCATACCAGGGTGCGGCGACAGGAGTCGGCGGCATAATCCGTGACATCTTCACGATGGGCGCGCGGCCCATTGCGCTTCTCGACGCCCTCCGGTTCGGCCCGCTTTCCGACGCCCGCTCGCGGCACCTGTTTGCGCAGGTGGTCGCTGGCATAGCGGGCTACGGGAACTCCATCGGGATCCCCACGGTCGGAGGGGAGGTCGCGACTCACGAAAGCTTCAGGGAAAGTCCCCTTGTGAACGTCATGTGCGTGGGTGTGGCTCCGGCGTCAGCTATCAAGAAAGCCGCGGCGAGGGGCCCCGGGAACCCGGTGATGGTGGTGGGCGCCCGCACGGGACGCGACGGCATGCACGGGGCGACGTTCGCGTCGGCCGAGCTGTCTCCGGAGACTGTGGCGAAGCGCTCCGCGGTCCAGGTCGGGGACCCGTTCATGGAGAAGCTACTCCTTGAAGCGTGCCTTGAGCTGTACGAGCTGGGGGACGATGTCGTCATCGGCATCCAGGACATGGGTGCGGCGGGGCTCACATGCTCGTCGTGCGAGATGGCATCCCGCGGCGGTGTGGGCATGGAGATCGACGTCGCAAAGGTGCCTAGGCGCGAGGAGGGGATGACGCCCTACGAGGTCATGCTTTCCGAGTCGCAGGAGAGGATGCTCGTGGCCGTGAAGGCTGGGAGCGAGCCTGAGGTAGAGCGGGTGTTCAGGAAGTGGGGGCTCGAGGCGACCGTGGTCGGCCATGTCACGGACGACGGGATCCTCCGGATAAGGGACGGCGACGTCACGGTTGCGGAGGTGCCTGCGAAGGCTCTTACCGACATGGCGCCCTGCTACAGGCGAGAGGCCTGCGAGCCGGAGTATTTCCGGCGCGAGCAGGCGCGCGACCTTGCGGAAGTGCCCGAGCCCGACGATTACGCCCACGTCCTCATGAAGCTCCTGGCTTCACCCCGCATCGCGAGCAAGGAATGGGTGTACAGCCAGTACGACCACCAGGTGGGGACGAACACTGTGGTGCTGCCGGGACGGGGAACGTCGGTGGTGAGGGTGCCCGGGACGAATAAGGGCCTTGCGCTCACGTGCGACGCGAACTCGCTCTACTGCTACCTCGACCCGTGGGCCGGGGCGGCCCACGCCGTGGCCGAAGCCGCACGGAACGTTGCCGCGGCGGGAGCGGAGCCTTTGGGGATCACCGATTGCCTGAATTTCGGCAACCCCGAGAAGCCCGAGGTCTTCTGGCAATTCAAGCGGGCTGTGGAGGGCATGGCCGAGGCGGCGAGGGCGCTGGAGATCCCCGTGACCGGCGGCAACGTGAGTTTCTATAACGAGTCTTCGAAGGACGGATCCTCGACGGTGGCGGTCTACCCGACCCCCGTGGTGGGGATGGTGGGGCTCATCGAGGACCTGTCCCGTGTGATGACCCCCGGCTTCAAGCGCGAGGGAGACATCGTGGCGGTCCTCGGACGAACCCACGACGAGATTGGGGCAAGCGAGTACCTCGCCGAGGTCCACGGGATCGAGGGAGGGTCTGTGCCGGTCGTGGATCTTGCGGCCGAGCGCGCCGCGATCCAGCTTGCCCTCGCCCTCATCCGGGGAGGGCTCCTCTCTTCGTGCCACGACCTCTCCGAAGGCGGCCTCGCCGTGGCGCTCTCTGAGGCGTGCATCCTGGGCGGGATCGGCGGCGGAATCGGCGCCCGGGTGAGGCTCCCCGGCATGATGCGCCCGGATCGCTACCTTTTCAGCGAGTCAGGCGGGCGCATGCTCGTATCGTTTCATCCATCTGCCGCGGGCGAGGTTCAGGCGCTGGCGGGCCGCTACGGCGTGCCTGTCAACGTCCTTGGCGAGGTGGGCGGGTCGCGCCTCGTCATCGATGATACAGGCGGCACAGGGGGACGTGCCCGCAGGGTAGTCGATGTCCCTGTGAGCGAGCTATCAAGGGTGTACCGGGGGGCGATAGCATGGGCCCTGGAGTCGTAGACGAGGTTTTCAGGCTGCCGGGATGGCCTTTCGACTGGCATGAGCAGTGCGGCGTCATCGGGGTGATGACAGGAGCAGGCCCGCGCGCCTCAGAGCTTGCGTTCTACGGGTTGCACGCGCTCCAGCACCGTGGACAGGAGAGCGCTGGCCTGGCTGTATCATCCGGCGCGGGAACGGGCATCCGTCTCCACAAGGCCATGGGCCTGGTATCCGAGGTTTTCGGCGGCGGGGTCATCGAGGGGCTCAAGGGGAACGTGGCCATCGGGCATGTACGCTATTCGACGGCAGGTTCCACCGGGATAACCGACGCCCAGCCACTTGTGTTCCACTACCCCTGGGGAGACCTTGCTCTCGCCCATAACGGAAACGTGGTCAACGCGGACGATCTCCGAAGGTCCCTCGGCGTGTCGGGATCGGTGTTTCAAACCACCGTGGACACGGAGGTCCTGGGGTGCCTTCTCGCAAGGTACTCCCAGAACGACCTGGAGGATGCCCTCGTAAAGTGCATGATCGACCTCGAAGGCGCCTACTCTGTTGTGCTGATGACCGAAACCAGGCTCATCGGGATGCGCGACCCGCACGGGTTTAGACCCCTCTGCCTCGGCACCCTGCCTTGCGGCGGCTTTGCGCTTGCCTCGGAGTCGTGCGCGCTGGACGTCATCGGCGCCGAGCTCGTCCGCGAGGTGGAGCCGGGGGAGATCGTGTTCATCGACGCGGGGGCCATAAGGTCGGTTCGCGGGCCTGGAGCGCCGAGGCGCGCTACGTGTATCTTTGAATACATCTACTTTGCCAGGCCCGACAGCGTCATCGAAGGGATCAACGTGAGCGAAGCCAGGTACGAGATGGGCCGCATGCTGGCGGAGGAGCACAAGCTGGATGCCGACGTGGTGGTGCCTGTGCCAGAGTCAGGCGTCGCTGCGGGTCTCGGGTTCTCGCGGGAAAGCGGCATACCCTTCGAGTACGGGCTCGTCAAGAACAGGTACCTCGGCCGGACTTTCATCCAGCCAACGCAGGACCAGAGGAGCCTCGGCGTCAGGCTGAAGCTCAACGCCGTGCGGCGCCTGGTGGAGGGCAAGCGTGTGCTTCTCGTGGACGACTCCATAGTCAGGGGCACCACCAGCGCGAGGCTGGTGAGGCTTCTGCGCGAGGCGGGCGCGAGGAGCGTCGGCCTCGTCGTGGCATCGCCCCCGGTTGCCTACCCGTGTTTCTACGGCATCGACACGTCCAGGCGGGGCGACCGGCTGGCCGCCTCCAGCGGCGAGGACTTCGTGCTTGCCCTGACCGGGGCGGATACCCTCCACTACCTGAGTCGGGAGGGTCTCCTGGAGGCCATGAGGCGCGCCGCGGGCGCACGCGGCGACGAAATGGGGTTTTGCCTGGCGTGCTTCGATGGGGACTATCCGGTGCCGGTCGAGCGGGTCGCGACCGCGGCGAGGGCCGGGCTACCGAACGCCGCGAGAGCCTCAAGCGAGGCCTCAAGGGCCACCTACGCAGCCGCGGGCGTGGACATCGATCGTGGCGCGAGGTCTGTCGACCTCATCCGCGATGTAGTGGCTTCCACGTTCGATGACGGCGTGGTCGCGGGGATCGGGGGGTTCGGCGGGGTGTACAGGCTGGGCCGACTTTCCGGGGCCGACGGAGACACGCTGCTCGTGGCGGGCGCGGACGGGGTCGGGACCAAGCTGCGAGTGGCGATTGAGGCCGAAAAGCACGACAGCATAGGCATCGACGCCGTGGCAATGTGCGTGAACGACGTCCTTACGTGCGGCGCAAGGCCCGTGTTCTTCTTGGACTACGTAGCGCAGTCCAGGATAGACCCTGAGAAAGTCGCGAGCATAGTCTCGGGGATGGCCGAGGGGTGCAGGCTGGCCGGGTGCGCGCTTCTCGGAGGAGAGACCGCGGAGATGCCGGGGTTTTATGCTGACGGCGACTACGATGTGGCGGGGTTCGCCGTCGGAGTCGTGGAGCGAGAGCGTCTTGTGGACGGGAGCACGATCGAGCTAGGAGACATCCTCATCGGTCTTGCGTCGTCCGGCCTTCACAGCAACGGGTTCTCCCTCGCGAGGCACGTTCTCTTTGACATTGCCGGGCTGGGGCTCCACGACGAACTGGAGGACCTCGGGCGTCCGCTCGTGGCGGAACTCCTCGAGCCGACGAGGATCTACGTGCGGCCCATCCTCAAGCTTGCGGCGGAGGTCCGGATACGCGGCATGGCCCACATCACCGGCGGGGGGCTCGTGGACAACCCCCCGAGGATGCTTCCGCCGGGCCTTGGCTTGAGATTGCGGCTCGGGTCGTGGCCCGTTCCGCCCATCTTCGGTCTAATTCAGAGGCTTGGCAACGTGGACCAGCGCGAGATGATGCGGACTTTCAACATGGGTATCGGGTTTGTGATTGCGGTGAGGCCTGAGGACGTCGCGCGGGCCCTCGAGGTTCTCCGGGCGGCCGGCGAGCGCTCGTATGTGGTGGGGGAGGTCGTCCCTGGCAACAGGGGGGTGAGCTTCGTTGATGGCTGATAACCTAGTGCGAGGCGAGGCGATAAAGCCTGGTGACGCGAGAGGCGGCGCCGGGAGCCCGAGGCAGCCCGGCGGGTTCAGGATCGTGGTAATGGCGTCGGGTCGGGGGACGAACTTTCAAGCCATAATCGATGCCGTAGAGCGGGGGAGGCTGCGCGCCCAGGTGGCGGGCCTCGTGTGCGACAACCCCGACGCGCCCGCGCTTGGGAGGGCGGCTGCCCATGGGATACCGGCTGTGGTGGTCACCCGCGAGGGCTACCCATCGCGGGCCGAGTTCGAGCGCGCCCTGGTCGGCGCGGCAAGGGGGTTTAGCCCGGACCTTGTGGTGCTCGCGGGCTTCATGCGGATTCTGGGCAAGACGTTCCTTGAGGCGTTCCCGGGTCGGGTCATCAACATACACCCGTCGCTGCTTCCGGCGTTCCGAGGGCTCGAGGCGCAGCGGCAGGCCCTCGAGTATGGGGTGAGGTACAGCGGCTGCACGGTGCACTTCGTGGACGAGGGAATGGACACAGGGCCGATACTCGGCCAGCGCGTGGTGCCCGTGATGCCGGACGATACCGTGGAGTCGCTCGCCGCCCGCATCCTCGAGCAGGAACATGAACTCCTCGTGGAGTGCATCGAGGCCATCGCAGAAGGCAGGGTGAGGCTTGAAGGCAGAAGGGTCCTGGTCGAGAGGTAGGTCAGTCGTGGCCCCTTCCTCTCGGGTTCTCAGTATTGATACGGAGGTGGACGGAATGAAGGCGCGCAGGGCGATCATCAGCGTTCACGACAAGACCGGCGTGGTGGAGTTCGCAAAGGCTCTCGCCCGCCTGGGCTACGAGATCGTGTCCACGGGAGGCACCGCCGCCGTTCTGGAGGAGGCCGGAGTGTCGGTGACGCGCGTGTCAGATGTGACAGGTTTCCCCGAGATCCTCGGAGGCAGGGTGAAGACCCTTCACCCTGCTGTGCACGCCGGGATACTCGCGCGGCGCACCCCGGAGCACGAGGACGAGCTTAGCCGGCTCGGCATCGGGCTTATCAACATCGTGGCGGTGAACCTGTACCCGTTTGTGCAGACGGTGGCAAGACCGGATGCCACACTTGAGGATGCTGTAGAAAACATCGACATTGGCGGGCCGACGATGGCACGGGCGGCCGCCAAGAACTTCGAGCGCGTGGCGGTCATAACCAACCCCGCAAGGTACGGCGACGTCATCTCAGAGCTCGAGCTATTCGGGGAGGTATCTCCCCGGACCCGAATGCGCCTTGCCGTGGAGGCCTTCCGGCACACCGCCGAGTACGACCGCGCCATAGCCGAGTTCCTGGGCCAAAGGGCTGATGCGGGAAGGGCCTGTGCGGATGGACAAGCCTCAGGAGCTGCCGAGACCTCAGGTGACGGGGACCGGGCGGAGAAGGGTGCTGCAGGTGCTGCAGACCGAAGCCGGCCTTTGGAGGGGGATGAGGAGCGCGACGGCCCCAGGGATGGTCCCGAGGATGGTGGCCTTTTCGGGGACGCCATGTGGATACGGGGCACGAAGGTGCTCGATCTTCGGTACGGCGAGAACCCGCACCAGAGGGCGGCCTTCTACGCGCTCGAGGGTCTGCCGGGAAGGGGCCTTGCCGGGGCGCGGCAGGTGCAGGGTAAGCCCTTGTCCTTCAATAACTTCCTCGACGCCGATGCTGCCCTGCGGATCATGCGGGAGTTCACCGAGCCTGTTGCAGTCGTCATTAAGCACACCAATCCTTGTGGCGTCGCGGTGGGAGACGATCTCGCCCGCGCTTACGTGAAGGCGCGGGAGGCCGACGCCGTGTCTAGCTTCGGGAGCGTGGTGGGCCTTGGCGGGGTCGTGACGGAGGAGGTGGCTACGAGGCTTGTGGAGACGTTCGTGGAGGTGGTCCTGGCCTGGGACGTTGCTGATGGGGCGCTCCCTGTCCTCGCAACCAAACCCAACCTCCGGGTGCTTGTGGTTCCGCGGGAGGACCCCGCCGGCGCAGCGGCCACCATCGACGTCCGCTGGGTGGACGGAGGCTTCCTCGTCCAGCAGGCGGACGGCGTCCACGACGCGGCGCCCGGCGACGTTCAGGTCGTGACGACGAGGAGGCCGAGCGTTCAGGAGGCAAGGTGGCTCCTCCATGCGATGCGCGTGGTAAAGCACGTAAAATCCAACGCCATCGTGCTCTGGAAGGACGACGCGACCGTCGGCGTCGGAGCGGGCCAGATGAACCGGGTGGGCTCCGTAAGGATAGCTGCCGAGCACGCCGGCCCGAACGCCCGGGGCGCCGTGCTGGCGTCGGATGCGTTCTTCCCGTTCAGGGACGGCATAGACGAGGCCGCGAGGGCGGGCGTGACCGCCATCATCCAGCCAGGCGGCTCGCTTCGGGATAAAGAGTGCATCGAGGCCGCGAACGAGCACGGGATCGCGATGGTGTTCACCGGCGTCCGGCATTTCAGGCACTGAGAATCGTGGCCACTGAGAATCCTGAGGGACGGGGGGATGAGAGTGAAACGGGACGGCCTTCGCGTGCTCGTGGTGGGACAAGGGGGCAGAGAGCACGCGCTCGTGTGGAAGCTTGCCTCGAGCCCGCGAGTTGCCGAGATCTACGCTGCCCCCGGCAACCCCGGCATAGCCCAGTTCGCATCGTGTGTGCCCATCGCCGCAAGTGACATACCCGCGCTTGCGCGCTTCGCTGCGGAGCGGCGCGTGGACCTCACCGTCGTTGGGCCAGAGGTGCCGCTCGCCCTCGGAATAGCGGACGAGTTCACCCAGCTCGGGCTCGCGATCTTCGGGCCGACGAGGCTGGCCGCGGAGATTGAGTCCAGCAAGGCCTGGGCGAAGGAGTTCATGGCAAGACACGGCATCCCCACCGCAGGCTATCGCGTCTTCTGGGATCAGGACGCGGCCATGGACTTCATCCGGCGGCACAGAGCCCCTGTGGTCGTCAAGGCGGACGGCCTTGCCGCAGGCAAGGGGGTCATAGTTGCGCACACGGTAGAAGAAGCGGAGGACGCGGTCCGGGCGGTGGCCTCGCTCGGTGCGGGACGCGCCATCGTTGTCGAGGACTTCCTCGTCGGCCGGGAGATGAGCTTTTTCGCCGTCACGGACGGCGAGACCGCGATTCCACTGCTTTCGGCGCGGGACCACAAGCGCGCCCGGGACGGCGACGTCGGCCCCAATACTGGGGGCATGGGCGCGATAGCGCCTGCTCCCGAAAGCAACGGGGCTCTTGAGTCCAGGATCATGTCGGAGATCATCGAGCCTACCGTGAAGGCGCTGGCAGGGGAGGGCCGTCGCTATGTGGGCGTCCTTTACGCCGGGCTCATGCTCACATCGTCCGGCCCGAAAGTCCTCGAGTTCAACGCGAGGCTGGGCGATCCGGAGACCCAGGCTATTCTCCCCATGATCGAATCGGACATCGTCGACCTCATCGAGGCCGCCGTCGAAGGAGAGGGCCTCAGCTCCGACCTCGTGAGGTGGCGTCCTGGGGCGAGCGCGTGTGTGGTCGTGGCGTCCGAGGGATATCCTGAAAGGCCGCGCACCGGCGACGAGGTCCACATCGATGAGGCGGGCGCCGCTGCCAAGGGCGTCATCCTGTTCCACGCAGGCACCAGGTTCGACGATGGCCGGCTCGTGACGTCAGGCGGGCGTGTGCTGAACGTCGTGGCCAGGGGAGCGTCGGTGGAGGAAGCGGCTGACCGCGCGTACCGGGGTGTGCGCCATGTGAAGTTCCGGGGGATGTGGCACCGCAGCGACATCGGTCGACGATGAAGCGCAGTCAGGAGGATTCGAACGAGCCCCATCGGGCATGATAACTATGAATATGCACACACATTGGAGCCGGGCGCCAGGCTGGCAACGCGCCGCGGGAGCGTGCAACGCCTCAGGCGTCACAGGAGATGCACAGAGCCGTCCTGGCGTTGTCCCGGCGCGCACGGCGTGCGCCGTGCAGCAACACACCATGCAGCAAAGATGGAGGGGACGCCGTGGCAGCAGATGTCGGCAAGACGACGAAGGGCCCTGTAAGGCCCGCCCGCATGGCAAAGCAAACGGAGGAAGCGAGGGAAGTTATGGCTGTGGAAGCCAACAAGCCCCGCGGCACGCCACGCGGGCGGGAGTCCTCGTCTCAGAAAGTCCAGGTGGGGGGAGTCCACATGCACGGGACGAGCAAAGACCGCAAGACCCCGACGGAGGACAAGATCCGTTGACGGCACCACTCTCACCGCCTCCTATATGAGCTCACGTCGCTTGTTCGTTCGACGGCAGGCGGCAGCAGCCCTCTTGTGTGAGGTGTCGGGAAGGCCCGACATACTCAGGTTCCTCCTCTAGAACACTGTCCCGCGCAGCAATGGCTATACATGCCAGGAGAGCCTGGCTCAACCATCCCATGTGGCTTCATTCTATCATAACGGGTGCGGTGCGTCCATCCCGCGATCTGGCCAGCCGAACTGTGCGACCGCTACCTCGCCGGGCACCGCTGTGCGCGCACACACGCGCAGGTCAGGCGTGCTTCCGGGGCGCCGCGACAAGAAAGTGCCGAATAGCAAGCAGGTGCCGAAAGTTGGGCAAGTTGGGGCACGGGTAAGTTGGATGCTGCTGAAGGAAACTGCGTCTTTGCTGCGGTTTCGCGGTGCAGCACACTGGTGCGCGCGGCATGTAGTTTGCTTATAATACTGAGTTGTCGGGTGGTCAGCGTACCACGGCAGGGCCACGTGGTGGTCAGCGTAGCTAAGACAGAGCCACGTGCACCGATCTGGCCCGTGGGTAGCAGTGTTTGGACACGGAGGGAAAGGCATTGAAGGGATGCAAGTATGGAACGCATCGAGTCATTGAGCCGAAAGGAGTGCTGCCGCAGGCGGCCTGGAAGATCGACAACACCATGGTGCCGTACGACAATGAGATCCTCGTCGACGTCGACACTCTAAACGTGGACGCGGCCAGTTTCACTCAGATCAAGCAGCAAGCCGGAGGGGACGACGACGAGATAAAGCGAATCATGTTAAGCATCGTGAGAGAGCGGGGGAAGCATCACAACCCCGTCACAGGCTCCGGAGGCATGTTCATCGGCACGGTCCGCGAGATCGGACCAGAGCTTGTGGGAAAGGTGAATCTCAAACCCGGCGATAGGATAGCGAGCCTGGTTTCGCTTTCCCTGACGCCCCTTGTCATCGAGGAGATCCTCGAGATACGCAAGGACACGGACCAGGTCAAGATCAGGGGCCAGGCCATCCTGTTCGAGAGCGGCATCTGGGCGGTGCTGCCTTGCGACATGCCCGCCTCTCTCGCCCTCGCGGTGCTCGATGTCGCCGGCGCTCCCGCTCAGACGGCGAAGCTGGTGAGGCCAGGGGACACGGTCCTCGTCATAGGGGCGGGCGGCAAGTCGGGCCTATTGTGCCTCTATGAAGCGAAGAAGCGAGCGGGTGTAACCGGAAAGGTGCTGGGTCTTGCGCACAGCCAGGCCAGCCTCGATCGCGTTATCGAGTCCGGCCTCGCGGACAACGCTTTCTCAGCTGACGCTACGCGGCCGCTCGAGGTGTTCGAGAAGGTGGGCGAGCTTACCTCCGGCAAACTTGCCGATATCACGATCAACTGCGTGAACATCCCCGGCACCGAGATGGCGTCCATCATGGCCACGCGCGATAAAGGCATCGTGTACTTCTTCAGCATGGCGACGAGCTTCACCGCGGCTGCACTGGGCGCCGAGGGAATCGGCAAGGATGTCACCATGATCATCGGCAATGGTTACACCGAGGGGCACGCGGAAATAGCCCTTGCGACGCTCAGGGAGAGCCCGGTCCTTATGGAGATGTTCCTGAAAAGATGGGCGGCCGGATGACGGCCGCCGAAGGAGATGGCGGCCTGGATGAGACACTTCCGCGACATCCCGCTGTGGAAGGATGTCAGTGATAGTGACTGGAACGACTGGCGCTGGCAGATACGAAACAGGGTCACCGATGTCGAGACCCTTAAGAAGGCGGTGAACCTGACACCGGACGAAGAGGAGGGCGCAAGGCGCTGCCTAGAGCGGTTCCGCATGGCGGTCACGCCATACTATGTGACCCTTATGTCGCCCGACGACCCACATTGCCCGGTGAGACGGCAGGGGGTGCCGACCGCGCTCGAGCTGCGCACCATGCCTTACGACATGGTGGACCCCCTGCACGAGGACGTGGACTCGCCCGTCCCGTACCTCACGCACAGGTACCCGGATAGGGTGCTGCTCCTCGTGACGAACTTCTGCTCCATGTATTGCCGCCACTGCACGAGGCGCAGGCTGGCGGGACACGAGGACGCGCCGGTGACGAGAAGCGACATCGACCTCGCCATCGACTACATCCGGAGGACCCCCGAGGTGCGCGATGTGCTGGTGTCCGGGGGCGACCCGCTGGTGCTCGCGGACGATGTGATAGAATACATCCTCCGGTCGCTCAGGTCCATTGACCACGTGGAGGTGATCCGCATCGGGACGAGGACCCCTGTGGTCCTCCCGCAGAGGATCACCCCAGAGCTTTGCAGCATGTTGAGGAAGTACCACCCCCTGTGGGTGAACACACACTTCAACCACCCGAAGGAGGTTACCCCTGAGTCGAAAAGGGCGTGCGAGATGCTGGCGGACGCCGGGATTCCCCTAGGCAACCAGTCGGTGCTCCTGCGCGGCGTGAACGATTGTCCGCACATAATGAAGAAGCTCGTGCACGAGCTTGTGAAGATGAGGGTCCGGCCCTACTACATCTACCAGTGCGACCTTTCCATGGGGCTCGAGCACTTCAGGACACCGGTCGCGAAGGGCATCGAGATCATCGAGCACCTGCGAGGGCACACGTCGGGATTTGCGGTGCCCACGTTCGTGGTGGACGTGCCCGGCGGCGGCGGCAAAATCCCTGTGGGGCCACAGTATCTCATCTCTCAGGGTGAGCGTAGGGTGGTGCTGCGTAACTACGAGGGCGTGATCAGCGTATACAACGAGCCCGAATGCTACGAAAGCTCTTGCGGCACGTGCACGCTGTGCAAGGAGGCGGAGCGGAGATCCGTCGGGGTCGCGGGGATTCTGGAAGGCGGCGCCGTGAGCCTGGAGCCGAAAGACCTCGATAGGCGAGCGCGCAGGCGAAAGGGATCGCAGCATTCTCCGGGGTGAGAGTATCGTGAGCGTATAGCGTATCAGGGGAGGAAGCGCCCGCCCGGGGTCGGCCGCCGAGAACTCCGGGGTCGACCCGGCAGCCGCTGGAAAACTTGAAAAGCGGCAGGAGTCGTTGACGTCATGCCTGGCTCAAGCAAGGTTGCGGGCGACGGAAGGGAGGGAGCGACCGCCATGGCAGGCCTGAAGCCCGACATAACCGACATCGTCCTTGCGGCCGGCAGCAGCGTGGCCGTGGTAGGCATGGCGAAAAACTGCGGCAAGACCGTGACCCTTGGGGCTACACTCAAGGGGCTTGCCGCGAGGGGGATACCTGTGGGGGTGGCTTCCGCGGGGCGAGATGGCGAGGACGTGGATGCCGTTACGATGCTGCCGAAGCCCCCGATATGGCTTCCCAGGGGAGCGCTCTTTGCCACCGCCGAGCATCTCGCGGCGAAGGCGCGGGCCCCGATAGAGCCTGTGGCCGCGACTCGCCATACGTCGGCCCTGGGGCGGCTGGTTGTGTACAGAGCCCTTGCGCCCGGGACGGTGGAGGTGGGCGGCGGGAACAGCGCTGCCGCCGCGCGGGACGCCGTAGCTCTCATGCGCCAGCTCGGGGCGCGCTTTGTGGCGATCGATGGGGCGGCGGGAAGGAAGTTCTCGTGCGCTCCGTCGCTCGTCGAAGCCACGGTGCTCGCCACCGGCGCAGCGCTCGCCGAGACCATGGACGGGGCCGTGCGCCGCACCGCTTGCGCCGTGCGGGCCCTCACAGTGCCGGGATGGGACACCCGAGCAACGGTACGGGTGCCGGGTGGCGTGCTCTCCCGCCGCGACGTGGTGCTGGTCCGCCGCGACGGATCGCTCGGCCGCCTGTCGGTGCCGAGCGTGCTTCTTCGGGCGGACGAGGTGGCGAGCGCGGTCACAGAAGACCTCGACGCCGTCCTCATCGGAGGCGCTCTTACCAGCAGCTTCCTGCGCGCGCTTCTGAAGCGGGGCCGGGCCTTCGGCCTTACGGTGGTGGTGCGCGATGCCACAAGGATCCTGGCGGAGCCGGAGGATATCGAACGGTTCTGGTCTGCCGGGGGAAAGCTGGCTGCCATACACCCGGTCAGGCTGGTGGCCGTCACGACGAACCCGACGGCGCCCGACGGGCGGCTCTTTGATCCCGCCCTGTTTCTCGACAGGATGGCGCGGGCGGTGGCGCCTATACCGACATTTGACGTTGTAGCGGGGTTTGCGCGCAATTTCCCGGTTGTGAGCAGGGCGGGCATGGCGGCGGGCGCGGGAAAGTCGTGCCGGTCCGGCGCGGGCAGACATGTTGTGGCTGCTGCTGGGCGAGAGGGTGCGAGTAGCGAAGCCTTCTCGCACCAGGCTACGCCGTGCGACGACGCAGAGCTACCGAGGGAGGGGGGAGTTGCGTGAGCAGGATCAACCTGGACATGTCCCTTGTCGAACGGGCAAGGCGTGCCGCCCGTCACATCGCGGACGGCATAGAGCCCGAGATCGCTGCCAACACCACCACGACCATCGAGAGGACGGTGTTGCGCCTGCTCGGACTGAACGGCGTGGACGAGGACGGCGTTCCGCTTCCCAACGTGATAGTGGAGCGGGCGCAGGCAGCAGGGCTCCTCGGCGATGGCATCGCATACTGGATAGGGTCTGCGATGGTGCATGAGGGACAGTCCGCATCGGAAGTGGCGAAGAGGATCGCCCGCGGGGACCTCCGCCTCGAGGACATCCATCCCGCTGACGAGAAGGCCGTGCGGGAGGCGGTCGAGGCTGAAGCGGTCCGCATGTGCGCCTACATCAGGGGCCGCCGCCTGGAGCGCGAACGCCTCATAGAGGAGCTCGACACGGCAGAGCCGCCGTATATCTATGTGATCGTAGCCACGGGCAACATTTATGAAGATGTGACCCAGGCGAAAGCGGCCGCGAAGTGCGGCGCCGACATAATCGCGGTCATCCGGAGCACGGCCCAGAGCCTGCTGGACTATGTCCCTTACGGTCCGACCACGGAAGGTTACGGCGGGACGTACGCGACCCAGGCCAACTTCAGGATCATGCGCCAGGCCCTCGACGAGGTGAGCCGCGAGTGCGGCAGGTACATACGCCTCGTGAACTACTGCTCCGGGCTGTGCATGCCCGAGATCGCGGCCATGGGCGCCATGGAACGGCTGGACATGATGCTGAACGACGCCATGTACGGCATACTCTTCCGCGATATCAACATGCGACGCACCTTCATCGACCAGCGCTTCTCGCGAATGATAAACGCGTACGCCGGGGTAGTCATCAATACTGGCGAGGACAATTACCTCACCACGGCCGACGCCTACGAGCACGCTCATACGGTCCTGGCGTCACAGTTCATCAACGAGGAGCTTGCTCTGCGCTCGGGGCTTCGGCCTGAGCAGATCGGACTCGGACACGCTTTCCAGATGAACCCCGATATGACAGACGGGTTCCTCTATGAGCTTGCCCAGGCGGAGATGGCTCGGGCCATATTCCCCGATGCGCCTCTCAAGTACATGCCGCCGACCAAGTACATGACGGGGAACATCTTCAAGGGCCATCTCATGGATGCCATGTTCAACCTGGCGGGCATCATTTCAGGCCAGACCATCCAGCTCGTGGGCGTCCTCACAGAGCACATACACACTCCGTTTCTGCAGGACAGGTACCTCGCCATCGAGAATGCCAGATACGTCATGAACAACGCCCGGCACCTCGGATGCGAGATCTCTTACCGGGCCGGCGGAAAGATGGAGGAGCGAGCCAACGAGGTCCTCACAAGAGCCACGGCCATGCTCGAACAGGTCGCGGAGATCGGGCTCATGTCCGCGATATCGCAGGGGATGTTCGCGGGGGTGAAAAGAGACCCGCGCGGCGGCCGCGGTCTCGATGGAGTCGTAAGGAAGCGCGACGGGTACTATAATCCATTCGCCGCGCTCCTCATGAAGGAGCTCTCATCCCCGGGCTTCGCGCCTAAGCTCTGGCACGCCCGGGCGCAGGTACAGTCACACGCGCGGGCGCAGGCACGGGCGCAGGCGCAGGCAGCGGCTGAAGGGGGGTGCCGGGGATGACGGTTTCTGGGGTGAACCTGGATCTTACCAGGGTGCGCCCGTACGGCGATACCCTGGATGATGGGTGGGTGCAGATGAGCTTCACGCTACCGGTCCCGTGCGGGCCCGAGGCGACCAGGGCAGCGGAGCTGCTGTGCGAGAAGATGGGGCTTGACGACGTGCGGGTGGTGTACAGCCACGACATCGCCGGCAGCTTCACGTTCTTCGTTGTATACGGGAAATGCGTGCATTCGGTGGACTTCACCGCGACCAAGGTTCCAAAGGTCAACATGAAACATATGACCTTCGACGAGATAAACGAGTTCATCGAGAGGCGCATTGGCAGGAAGATCGTGGTGGTGGCAGCGTGCACGGGTACAGATGCGCACACTGTTGGGATCGATGCCATTATCAACATGAAGGGATATGCCGGCGAGTATGGGCTCGAGCGCTACCCGTGGTTCGTCGCGTACAACCTCGGGAGCCAGGTGCCCAACGAGGTGCTGGTGGCGAAGGCCATCGAGGTCGGCGCCGACGCCATCTTAGTCTCGCAGGTGGTGACCCAGAAGAACATCCATATCGATAACCTCACCAACCTGGCGGAGCTTGTCGAGGCTGAGGGCATCCGAGATAAGGTCCTGCTCATAATGGGCGGTCCCAGGATAACCCACGAGCTTGCAGTGGAGCTTGGCTACGACGCCGGGTTCGGGCCGGGCACCCTTCCATCACATGTCGGCGCGTTCATAGCGCAGGAACTTGCGAGGCGCATGGCCGTCTTTGCGCCCCCTGATGAGGCGTGACGGAACGGTGCCGTCTGACTGGTGGCGAATACGAAGAGCTGGCTAGCAAAGGGGGCTGAGGTGACGCCGCGGCGTGGGGGCGGCGGGGCAGGAGGCTGTAGAATGGCGTGCGGGCCGATGGGAGGAGGTGGCGGCATGGAAGAGTCCCTGATAAGAGTGAGAATGAGCCAGCAGGATAGCCACTACGGTGGGGGAATAGTTGACGGCGGGCGGCTCATGCAGCTTCTGGGCGACGTGGCGACCGAGCTTCTCATCCGGCACGACGGCGACGAGGGGTTGTTCCGGGCGTATGACAATGTGGAGTTCCTGGTGCCGGTGTACGCGGGAGACTACCTCGAGGCGAGGGGACGCATCACCGCTGTGGGCGACACGTCGCGCAAGATGGAGTTCACCATCCACAAGGTGATCGCCTCGGTGGCCCAGGATTCGTCGGCTGCTGAGGTGCTCCCCGAGCCAGTGCTGGTGCTCCGGGCGAGCGGAACGTGCGTCGTTCCGAAAGACAGGCAACGCAGGAGGGGCAAGCGTGACGACGGATAAGCTCATCATAACCGTGGCGCTGACGGGCGCGGAGACCACGAGGGCGGACAACCCGAATCTCCCGCTTGCGCCGGAGGAGATCGCGGAGGCGGCGGCAGAGGCGCGTGGCGCCGGGGCATCCATCATTCACCTTCACGTCCGCGATAGCGATGGCAGGCCCACCCAGGACATCGAGGTGTTCCGGAGGACGATCGCCCTGATCCACGAGAAATGCGACTGCATAGTCCAGATCTCCACCGGCGGCGCGGTAGGCACCCCACCGGAGGAAAGGCTTCGCCCACTGGACCTCGTCCCGGAGATGGCGACCCTGACCTGCGGCACCGTGAACTTCGGGGAGGGCGTGTTTGAGAACCCTCCACAGCTCATTGAGGCTTTCGCAAGGAAAATGGCTGAGCTGGGTATAAAGCCGGAGCTTGAGGTTTTCGATGTCGGCATGGTAGCGAACGCCTTGAGGCTCGCGAAGCAGGGACTCGTCAAAGAGCCTCTGTACTTCGACTTTGTGATGGGGGTCCCGGGGGGAATTCCCGGGACCATCGATAACCTCCTGCACCTGGCGCACCAGATTCCAGCGGGGGCCATGTGGCAGGTGGCAGGGGTGGGCAGGACCGAGCTTCCCCTCGCGGTGGTGGCCATAGTCGCCGGCGGCCACGTCAGGGTCGGATTCGAGGATAACGTCTATTACTCCAGAGGCGTGCTGGCCGAGAGCAACGCGCAGCTTGTGGCTCGCATCGCGCGCATCGCGCGGGAGGTGGGAAGGGAGGTGGCCACCCCCGCGGAGGCCAGGCAGATGCTGGGGATCACGCGGGGCAGGTGATCCTGGGTCATGGGGGGCGGGGGCGGCCTTCGTTTCGAGGGCAACCCCTTGTCGTCTGTGTGGTCTGGCCGCAGGAAGCTATAAGAACAACTGGATATTCCAAGCGTGGGAGAGCCGCGAAGGAGGGCTGTAGATGAGCAAGGTGAAATCCATCGCCGAGGCGGTGGACCTTCTTCACGACGGGATGACGGTGATGCTTCCGGGGTTCCTGGGGGTGGGGACTCCAAAGGCGTTCATCGACGCCATATGTGCAAAGGGCATCAGGGACCTCACGGTCATCTACAACGATGGCGCGTTCCCTGATGTGGGCTTCGGGAAGCTCGTCAGGCGGGGCCTCGTGCGAAAGCTCATCGGGACGCACATCGGCACCAATCCGGAACTCGTCAAGCTGGTCGCGGAAAAGAAAATCGATCTCGAGCTGTATCCCCAGGGCACGCTGGTTGAGAAGATCAGGGCGGCTGGCGCAGGCCTCGGGGGGGTCCTCACGCCCACGGGGGTGGGCACAGCTGTCGAGGAGGGCAAGACCATCATGGAGATCGGCGGAAAGACCTACCTCCTCGAGCTACCGCTACACGCGGACGTTGCGTTGCTATACGCTCATATCGGGGACACGTTCGGGAACCTTGTTTACCGGAGGGCGGCCAGGAACTTCAACCCGATAATGGCTACGGCTGCGGACCTTGTCATTGCCGAGGTCGCAAACCTGGTCGAGGCAGGGGAGATCGACCCCGACCACGTCATGACGCCCGGGATCTTCGTGGACGTTGTCGTGAGGGGGTGCGAGTGATGGGTGCTGATGTGAGCCGTGAGCTGATAGCAAGGAGGATCGCGCGGGAACTAAAGGGCGGCGAGGTCGTGAACCTCGGCATAGGCACGCCGACGCTGGTCGCTAACTACATTACGCCAGAGATGAACATCACTCTGCACTCGGAAAACGGATTTGTTGGCCTCGGGCCAGCTCCTGCGCCGGGCGAGGAGATCTCCGACCTTGTGAACGCGGGCGGGCAGCCGGTCACCGTTCTGCCGGGAGCGTGCTTCTTCGACACGGCGATGTCCTTCGCGATAATACGGGGTGGACACATCGATGTGACCGTGCTCGGGGCGCTCGAGGTTGACGAGGAGGGAAGCCTCGCCAACTGGTGGATACCGGCGAAGGGCGGACCGGGCATGGGCGGCGGGATGGACCTCGTGGTGGGGGCGAAGCGGGTCATCGTTGCGATGGAGCACACTAGAAAGGATGGCACGCCGAAAATCGTCCCGAGATGCACCATGCCTGTGACGGCGAAGGGCGAAGTCGATCTGATCGTCACCGACATGGCCGTCATTGAGGTTACGAGGGAAGGCTTGGTCCTCAGGGAGGTGGCCCCAGGCGTATCGGTGTCGGATGTTCTGGCGAAGACCGCAGCGCGTCTTATCGTGCCTGACGAAGTCAAAGAAATGGTAGCATAACAAGCGAAAGAGATGACAGCATAGATGGCATACGTGGCGTTGAAACGGGGAAGGGAAGGCCGCGCCAGGGCGCATCACCCGTGGGTTTATGCCGGCGAGATCGATGTGGTCGCGGGAGACCCTGTACCGGGCGACATCGTGGACGTGGTTGACTACAGGAAGAGGTTCCTCGGGCGAGGCTTCATCAACCCTGTATCCAGCATCACCGTGAGGATACTCACCTGGGACGAGCAAGAGGTTGATGAGGGCTTCTTTTACAGGAGGCTCGCCGCAGCCCGCGATTACCGGAGGACTGTGGGGGCGGAGGCACCTTGTTATCGGGTAGTGTTCAGCGATGGCGACATGCTGTCGTCGCTCATCGTTGACAGGTACGAGGATGTCTGCGTGGTTCAGACCCTCGCTCTCGGCATGGATGTGAGAAAGGAGATGATCACGGCCGCGCTGCGGGACCTCCTGGGAGTAGCCAGAATTTACGAACGTAACGACTCCCGGGCGCGGGACCTGGAGGGCCTTGACCAGAGGTCGGGCTTCCTCGGGGACGAGTTTCCGACAGCGTTCTGGGTCCAGGAGAACGGCCTGGCCTTCTGGGTGGACGTCGCACGAGGTCAGAAGACCGGCCTTTTCCTTGACCAGCGGGAGAATCACAGGGCCATCGCCCCGTGGTGCGACGGGGCGCGGGTGCTGGACGCGTTCTGCTACACGGGCGGGTTTGCGATCCACGCCGCAGCTTTCGGCGCGCGCGAGGTCTTGGCGCTGGACTCGTCGGCGACGGCCCTCGAAATCGCCAGGTTGAACGCGGAGAAGAACGGGTTCGGAGAGAGGATATCATTGATTGAGGGGAACGCCTTCGATGTGCTGAGGCAGCTCGAAGCCGAGGGTGAGCGTTTCGACCTCGTCGTCGTTGACCCGCCTGCTTTTGCCCCGGGCAAGCATGCCGCTCTGGCCGCCTACAGGGGCTATAAGGAAGTAAACCTCCGCGCCATGAAGATCCTCGCACCTGGCGGCGTCCTCGTTACATGCTCCTGCTCGTACCACATGAAGCCGGAGATGTTCATCGCTATGCTCGCCGACGCCGCGGCTGACGTGGGCAGGGAGGCCAAGCTGGTGGAGCTGAGGACCCAGGCGAGGGACCATCCGATCCTCCTGGGCGTGGAGGAGACCCACTACCTCAAGTGCGCCATCGTCCGCGTCAGTTGAGAGACGGCCACCGGCCGTGAAGCGGTCGTCCCACTGTTGACACGAACGGGCCACCGAGTTAGAATCTCGGCAGGCCCTTGCAGTTCAGAACGGGCCGCGGTGGGGGAGGTGCGACCTTGGGCTTTCGGTGCGTTCTCTTTGACTTCGACTTCACGCTGGCTGATTCATCTGACCCGCTCTGCGAGTGCGTCCGCCACGCCCTCGCCGCCGTTGGGCGTCCTACCCCTACTGATTACGAGATCCTTCGCACCGCGGGGCTCTCGCTCCCTGAGACGTTCCGCCGCTTGGCGCCGGGCTGCGATCAGGGTCTCCTCACGACACTTTTCATGGAGAAAGCCGACGAGATCATGGTGGACGGCACGAAAGTGTATAAGGAAGTTCCGGCGGCCCTTGACAGTTTCAAGGCCGCCGGGATGATGACCGGGATAGTCTCGACTAAACTCCGGCGGAGGATAGAGCGCATTCTCGACAAGCACGGCCTTCTCCGCGCGTTCGATGTGATAGTGGGCGCCGAGGATGTCGTGCGCCACAAGCCTGCCCCCGATGCGCTTCTACGGGCCATGTCATTGCTCCACGTGGAACCCGGCGAGGCGCTTTACGCGGGCGACAGCGTCGTGGATGCCGAAGCTGCTCGACGCGCCGGAGTGCCCTTCTGTGCTGTTCTCCACGGCATGACGTGTCGCGAGGAATTCACGCCTTACAGCCCCGTCTCGATCGTGAGCGACGTGCGGGAGATACTGCCGATACTCGCGAGGCGCAGCGCGTGAAAGAGATCATTTTCTCGGGACGCTTTCCCAGTCTTTGAGGAACCTGGCGATGCCCACATCTGTGAGCGGATGCTTGAACATGCTCATCAGCACACTGAAAGGCACAGTCGCGATGTCGGCCCCCGCTTTCGCGGCCTCTATCACGTGCATCGGATGCCGGATGCTTGCGGCTATGACTTTCGTCGGTATCTCGTGAATCTCGAATATCTCGGCGATGTCTCTGACAACGGCAAGACCATCGTTGCCGACGTCGTCCATGCGGCCCACGAAGGGGCTTACGTACGTGGCACCGGCCGCCGCGGCGAGCAAGGCCTGGGTGGCGGAGAACACCAGCGTCACGTTGGTCCTGATCCCCTCACTTGAGAGGACCTTGACCGCCTTCATCCCGTCGGGCGTCATCGGGATCTTGATGACGATGTTGTGATGCCATCTGGCGGTCTCCCTTGCCTCTCTCACCATTTCGTCGGCCTTCAGGCTCACTACCTCGGCGCTGATGGGACCGTCCACTATTCCTGCGATCTCGCGGACCACATCCTCGAAGTTCCGGCCCTCCCGGGCCACGAGGGTTGGGTTGGTCGTCACGCCGGATATCACGCCCATGTCCCATGCTTCGCGGATCTCGTTCACGTTCGCGGTGTCCAGGAACAGCTTCATGGCCATCTGTCCTCCTTGCACTGTGGTCTCTTATCTTGTGAAAAGCACCACGCTAGAAGTCCGCGGGCGGCTCCGGGATCCGGCCGCCTGTAAGGTGGCACCTGTCGTTGAGGAGGTGCAGCACATAGCCGTCGGGACCGTGCTCGATGATGTTGAGGCAGCACGTGTCTTGGCGGATCTTCCAGAACGCTGAGCTACCGAGGCCCAGTACCCTGAGGAGAAGCAGCTTGTTCACCACGCGGTGAGAGACCACTGCCACGGTCTCACCTTGTGCGTGGGCGGCGGCGATCCTGTCCAGGGCTGATGCAGCTCTGCCTGCGACCTTGTCGAGGCTTTCGCCGCCCGGGAAGGCGACGGTATGAGGGACCCGCTGCCATGCCTCAAACACCTCAGGATACCGAGACCGGGCCTCTTCCACCGGCAACCCCTCCCATGCGCCGCAGTCGATGTCGGTGAGGTCGTCGACGAGTTGCACCCCAAGCCCGTGGGGACGGGCTATGATACGAGCGGTCTCGCTCGCTCTTGCAAGCGGACTCGAGTAGACCGCTGTGATCTTGATGTGCGCAAGAGCGGAGCTGGTGGCTTCGGCTTGTGCGACCCCGGTCTCGTCAAGAGGGATGTCCGCCCTGCCCCGGAACACTTCGTCTCTGTTCCACTTCGTCTGGCCGTGACGGATCAGGATGATCTTCACTCTGTTACCGTCTCCTTTCGTTCACGCCTTTATTCTACCAGGGGCGGCATGGAGAGACAACAGTCGCCAAGAGCGAAGCGGGGGCGCGTGGCCCTTGTCCCTTTGCCAGTACTCAAAATCCGGCCCGTCGGGCGAGTGGCCGGGTTTTGACACCCCTCGTGCAAGCACCGGCAACCCCTCCCAAAAGCCGGGAGCACTTCTGCACCCCCACTTAGCGCCAGATCCTAGCTACCTGCTTTTACGCCGACCGCGGCATACTCCCTTGGGCAGCCAGCCTCAGGTTATGAGGAGCCTGGCCGCCTCAACTAAAGGATGAATATGGTATGACCCGGCAGGATCGCCGAGAGCGTGCGGAGAACATTGGAGCGACGGCCCGAGGAGTCTGACGGAGTCCGACCCGGCGTCACGGTAGCCTGGGGCGGGCCTCGGCACTTGGGCATACGACAGGTGGGGCCGCAACCATGAGAAGGGAACTCGAGGAAGATAGGTTCGCTTCGGGACGCGACCGGCTTGCGCCGCTCGCGGTGCTTGTGATGGTGATAGTCGTTGCGGCGGTGGCCGTGGCGATCGCGGGGAGAGCCATCTGTGGCCTTGCGGGCTTCGAGGGTGTTTCTGGGCACATCTCGTGGACCGGCGTGGTCGACCGGGTGGAGTCCGGCAAGGCCGTGGTGATTCCTCTTGGAGACACGCGAGGCGTCGCTGTGCCCGACGGCGAGTTGCCTTCTTCGGAGGTGGTGATACCTAGGGATCTGCTTCCTCCGGCCACCAGTGAAGGCGCCGTCCTCGACTTCGCCGCGACTCTGCGTCCTCGCAAGACCCACTCACGGAGGGCTCACATCGGGGCGCTTGTACTCAGGCTGAACGATCGCGGCCGCGAGACCCCTCCTGCTCCCTGAAGTTGTCAAGCGCCCTCGGTGCCACGGCTTGAGCCTGCTTCCACGCGGAGAAGTCTCTGAGCATGGCCTGCCAGGTGCCGGGAAGCCGCTTGTCAATGCTAAGAACTTTTGCCATGACGCACGCGCCTCCTGGAAATTCGGCGCGCCGTCAGTACTGACGGTCTCATGGTAAGGGCGGCTGGGAGTCAGGAGGGAAGCCAAGTAGATGCGCGTTCCGCTCGCGGTTTGATCCTAAATTGATGCCGAAACCGCGAGCCCGCCGATTCCACGGAAAAGACGAAACCCCGCGAATCCTTGCGGGGTCTAACTTCTCTGGCAGGGGAGACAGGACTTGAACCCGCAACCTACGGTTTTGGAGACCGCCGCTCTACCCATTGAGCTACTCCCCTGCACACGTCGACGATATTCAGTTCGTTTTCCCTTTGCACGGTCATTCTATCAGACGGCGAGGGTTTTGTCAATGACACGCGGGTCGTAGTTTTGCGTTGTCCCAAGTTGCCACGCAGCCAGCATGCGGCCGCAGCGATATACGACCGAAACGCAACGAGGGCTCGCGGCGGGAGGAAATCCCGCATATCCGGAGAACGTATAGGCGGATGTGCGTTCCGCGCGGGCAGGGTCGCCTGGAACCGGAGCCGTCGTAAGTCCCCGGATATGGCTTGCGCTCCCAGGTCCGCAGGGCTAGAATTACCTATGTAGCAGGGGTCCTGGCGTACGCCGGTTTTTCCGGTTCGCTCGCCTGTCCCGACTGCGATAAGTTACGATGTTGGAGGCGTTGGCGCGATGAATGACGCAAAGAGAGTACCAGTAGGAGTTTCAGGAAGGCACGTGCATGTTACCCAGAAGGACCTCGAGATCCTGTTCGGGCCGGGATACAGCCTGACCTGCTTCAAGGAGCTTTCTCAGCCTGGCCAGTTCGCCGCGAACGAGACCGTGACGCTGGTCGGGCCGAAGGGAATCATTCAGAAAGTCCGCATCCTGGGCCCCGTCCGGAAGGCGACCCAGGTCGAGATCTCCCGCACTGACTGCTATGCGCTGGGAATCGACGCTCCCGTCAGGGAGTCCGGGGACCTCGAGGGGACGCCCGGTATCGTGATAGTCGGCCCCTACGGCCCGCTCAAGCTGGAACAGGGCGTTATCGTCGCCAAGCGCCACATTCACTTTACCCCGCAGCTTGCAAAGGAGTTCGGCGTGACCGACGGTGAGGTGGTCTTGGTGCGCACAGCCGGCCCGAGGGCGCTCGTGTTCGACGAGGTGGTCGTGCGAGTCCGGGAGGACTTCGCCCTTGACATGCACGTCGACACCGATGAAGCGAACGCTGCCGGGTTGAAGCAAGGCGACTTCGTCACGCTCGTCGGAGCTACCGAAAGGCGCAATGTTCAGGGAGCCTGACGAGATTCGGCACGGTAGCGCGCACGTATGTGGGCCGCGGTGCGCGGGCGCTGCGGTGCGCGGATGGATGCCATTCATGCTGCATTCATGCTGCAACGAAAGGGGGACGCCCGTCGATGGCCTGGGCGCGCCTTGCCGGGTCGCTCCGGGCGAAGGCGATGGGCTGCAAACACAACATGGTGGGCTCGAAGCTTGTTGAGTCCCTGAAGCGCGAGATCTCGGGCGGACGCGCCCTCGTTTACGCATCCGAGATTGCAAGGTTCCACAGGGCAAAGGGATCGTCCGACTTCTCCCAGGCGGCTCGGTACATACGAGACAAGCTCGCAAGCTGGGGGATCGAACGCGCGACCGTTGAAAGATACCCCATTGATGGGAAGAAGACGTACGGGACCTGGACCCCGCCTCCCGCATGGGAGCCGGTCTGTGCCACGCTCTCCCTCGTGCATCCGGAGGACCGGCTTATCTGCGACTTCGAAACGGAGCCTATGTGCCTGGTGTTCGGCAGCACGTCCACACCTCCGGGCGGGCTCGTGCTCGAAGTAGTGGACATCGGGGACGGCAGGTCCGACGACGTGTACGTGACCCACAGCGTTGCCGGAAAGCTGGTTCTCACCTCGGGCACAGCCCGGGCGGCGTTCGTGAACGCAGTCAAGAAGCGGGGCGCCGTTGGGGTGCTCACCGACCACATGGTGCACGAGGATCCATCGATCGGTAGGACCCGGTGTGACCTGCCCGACGCTATAAACTACGCCGGCTTCCCGGTAAAGCACGAAGACATGGGCAAGATGGCGTTCGGCTTTTCGCTCTCGCATCGCCAGGCGGAAGAGCTGCGGTCACTCCTGAAGAAGGGCCCCGTCCAGGTGAGGGCGGTGGTGGAAGCGCGCCTCTTTCCGGGCGAGATGCACGTCGTCACCGGCATTGTCCCAGGCCGAAGCCCGCAGGACGGGGAGGTGCTTATCATTGCCCACCTGTGCCACCCGAAGCCGGGGGCGAACGACAACGCCAGCGGTTGCGGGCTCGCGATGGAGCTAGCGAGGGCCATCTCGGAGAGCATAGCTGAGGGAAGGCTTGAGCGGCCGCGCCTTGGCGTGAGATTCATGTTCGTCCCCGAGATGTACGGCACCATGGCATACCTCGACCGACACCCCGGCTGGGCAAGGAAGGTCAGGGCAGGGGTGAACCTCGACATGGTTGGCGAGTCCCGCGAGACCATGTCTATCGCCAACCTTGTAACTACGCCCTGGAGCCTCCCGTCGCCGCTGAACGACGTGGCTGCGTTCTATATGAAAGCCGTCGCCGCTGACGGGAAGATGTACGAGGGCAGCGAGGCCGCCGAGAGCTGGCACCATAACATCGCCGGCTTTGCAGGCGGGTCGGACCATTACATCCTGGTAGACTCCTCGTTCAAAGTGCCCTGCGTGTATCTCGGGCACTGGCCCGACCGATTCTACCACTCGAACATGGACACCGTCGAGCGGCTTGACGCGGACGAGCTTCTGCGCGTCGGCCTCGTGGCGGGTTCCACTGCTCTCACGTTTGCCGCAGGCGACCTTGAGGCCGCCGAGTTCATGATGAACGTGGCCGACGCCGGCGCGAGGCAGCGGGTCACCAAGGCCGCCAGCGCATCATGTGAAGCGGCGGTCATGTGCCCCGACCCGTCGAAACGGCCGGAGACCGCTCGAGCGTTCGCGCGGCGCCTGGACGTGCTTCTGGACAGGGACCTGGCCGCACTGGACGAGGTGGCGAGACTCGTCCCGGCAGATGACGCCTCACGGGTCCGCGAGATGGCGCGGGCCTTGAAGAGGGGCATCAGGGCGGCCGCCAGGACGTCGCGCGCGAAGGTCAACCTTTTCGCCGGCACGGCTGACACGGGCATTCAGGAAGGCCCTACGCGGGCGCGGCGGCGTGAGGCGCTGGGCAGCAGCGACGAGGCGGGTGCCGGCGCGGTCTACACGCGCCTCTTCAGGGGGCCGCTTGACCCTGCATACCTGTACGACAGGGTCGGCGAAAGGCGCCGCGAGCACTATGAAGGAAAGCAGAAGGATGATCCCAGTTTCCAGCTGAAGCTCATCGAGGCTGTGAACTACATGGACGGCAGGCGCACGCTGGGGAGGATCGCCGCGCTGGTGGCAACGGAGTTCCCGGGGTTCACCCTTGATGACCTGAAGGGATTCGTGGAGGACCTTGAGAAGGCAGGGCTCGTGCGCAGGAAGTGAGCCGACGGTCATCCACATCGACATGGACGCGTTCTTTGCGGCCGTAGAGCAACAGGCCCATCCCGAGCTTCGCGGCAAGCCCGTGATCGTGTGCGGGGACCCGGATGGCAGAGGGGTGGTTTCGACGGCGTCGTATGAGGCGCGGTCCTTCGGTGTGCGGTCGGCCATGCCCGTGAAAGAGGCGAAGCGCCTCTGCCCGCACGGGGTGTTCCTTTCCAGCCGTCTCTCGGACTACGCCGCGGTTTCGGAGCGCCTCCTCGAGGTGTACCGGCGCTACACTCCTGTGGTCGAGCCGTTCTCAATTGACGAGGCGTTTCTCGATGTCGTAGGGTGCGAGCGGCTGCACGGGGACGCCGTCGCGATAGCACGAAGCATAAAGGAGGAGGTGCGCCGGGGGTTCGGGCTCACCTGCTCGGTGGGCGTCGCCCCGAACAAGTTCCTGGCTAAGATGGCCTCCGACATGCAGAAACCCGACGGGCTGACGGTCATAAGGGCCGAGGATGTGCCCCGGGTCATCTGGCCTTTGCCCGTGCGAAAGCTCTACGGGGTGGGTGAGAAGACGGCGAGCGCGCTTGCGTCGATGGGTATCACCACAGCCGGGGCGCTCGCGGAGGCCCCTGTGGAAATGCTCGTTGCGAGGTTCGGCGTCATGGGGCGCGTCCTCCACGATGTGGCGAACGGGATCGACGATAGCCCCGTGGATCCGGGCGTGTGGGAACGGCCGAAGTCCCTCGGGCGGGAGATAACCCTCGCTGAGGACTCTGCCGATGAGGAGGTCCTCACGAGGCACCTCCTGTCGCTCGCGGAGCAGGTGGCGAGACGGCTGCGTAAGCACGACCTGGTGGCGAGGACCGTCACGCTCAAGCTGAGGTACTCGGACTTCACGACCCTCACGCGGTCGCGCACCCTGGACGAATTCACTTGCTACGATGAGGACATATACCGGGCATCTGTCGAGCTTTTTCGCGGCAACTGGACGCGCTCGAGGAAGGTGCGCCTCATCGGCGTGTCGGCCTCGGGGCTCGCAGCGTCGCATGACTACACCTGTCAGCTTGCGCTTTTTGAGGCGCCGTCGGCGCACGAGCGGAGAAGAAGCCTCGCAGCTGCTTTGGACAGGGTCAGGGACAGGTTCGGCGAGGGAGCCATCACCAGGGCAAGCCTGATCGATGTTGCCGGGCCGGCTCGCAGGCGCGATCCCGGGCGCAATGGTGACCGTGAGAAGGAACGGCGGGGAGGTTGAGGCCGCGTATGGTGCTTATCGGGACGGCCGGGTTCAGCTACAGGGACTGGAGGGGCATCTTTTACCCGGAGGACATCAAAGACGCGGAGATGCTGGGGTTCTACGCCGGGCACTTTCCCTGCGTCGAGCTGGACTTCACGTACTACCAGATGCCGTCCGTCCGGACCATGGAAGGGCTGGCGCGTAAGGTGCCCGAGGGATTCGAGTTCTGCGTGAAGGCTCACAAGGGAATGACTCACGAACTGAAGGGAGCGGAGGGCGAGGAGGACAACGAGGGCACCTTCCGGGCGTTCGCCGAGGCCCTCCGGCCGATGACGTCCCGTGGCAGCCTTGGGTGCGTGCTGGCGCAGTTTCCGTGGGGATTCAAGAGAACACAGGAAAACGTGGATTATATCAGGCGGTTCAGGGAGCGCCTGAAGGACATGGCCGTGGTCGTGGAGTTCCGTAACCGCGAGTGGATCAGGCCCGACACGTTCGACCTGCTTCGCGCGGAAGGCTTCGGATTCTGCTGCGTTGATGAGCCCAGGCTGCGTGGGCTGGTCCCCCCGGTCGCCGAGGCGACCTCGGATATCGCGTACGTGAGGTTCCACGGGAGGAACGCGGAGAAATGGTGGAAACACGATCAGGCATGGGAACGGTACAACTACCTGTATTCCGAGGCCGAGCTTGCGGAGTGGGTTCCCAAGATCAGGGCCCTGGACGCACGGGCCGCGAAGACATACGTGCTCTTCAACAACTGCCATGCCGGGCAGGCTGCGGAGAACGCGCGGATGCTGCAGAACATGATGAAACTCGACTTGGGGGATGGGAAGCTGTGTTGAATACGCTCGTTCGGTGTAGAAAAGTCGTGGGGACGCTTGCGGCCGTGGCGGCCCTCTTGCTCGCAGTTTCGAGTGCCGGAACCGCCGCGGATGAGTCCATCAATGTTCAGGACGTGCTCAAGCAGATCCAGAGCGCGAACGCGAGAATCCGTGACCTCACGTGCGTCCTTGAGTCCGTCTACAACCGGGGAGGTGTGGACGAGACCGTAACGATGCAGGTGGTCTTTAAGAGACCCGACAAGTATCACATAACCTACCTTGCGCCCAAGGCCAGCGAGGGTACGCGTGTGATACTGACGAAAGGTGCGGGCGTCATCGTGCCGAAAGACGGGCACTGGAAGACGCACGACTCCATGTCGGTGGCGGGCCTCGAGACCCTTACCTACACGCTGAGGTTCGTGAGGGACAGCATTGCCGACGCCTATGATGTGCGGGTCTCTGAGAGGGCGAACATAAGGGACAGGGTGGCGTACGTCCTCACAGTCCAGGACCGGAAGGCCCTGGGCGCGGATCCTGACATCGTGTGGATCGATAACGTAAAGTCCCTCATCATCCAGGCCCAGACCAGCGCCATCCTGGGGGAGCCGACGTTGCTGCGGCTGGGAACGATCCAGGAGGGCGAGAGAGGAGACTGGAAGTCGTATACCCTCACCGTGACCGACCTCCGCGGTGACAGGAGAGGGGAGATCACCATGACCCAGGTGGATAAGGGCGTTTTTCTGCCAACCAGGGTCGAGCTCTTCACTGCACGCGGGCGCGTCGAGCAGGTTCTCCGAGACGTCAAGCTGAACACGGGGGTGAAGGATGACCTCTTCGTCGTGAAGGAAGCCGAGGAGATGCGGGCGAAGCTGAAAGAGGCGCAATCGGCCTATAACCGCAGGAAGTACGAGCAGGCCATCCGGGCATATGAGAGGGTGCTCGAGCTCGACTCGGAGAACATTGAGGCCAGGTGCGACCTGGGGCTGTGCTACTGGCTGGCCGGGAACGCTGACAGGGCCGTCGAAGAGCTGGAGAAAGTCCTCGAGACGAACCCGAATTACCTTCCTGCCTGCAACAACCTGGGGTTCATCCTGGCGGATACGAATAGGGACCTCAAGCGTGCCGTCGCGCTCCTGGAGAAGGCCGTGGATGGCGAGCCTGCGAACCCGGTATATATGGACAGCCTGGGCTGGGCGTATTTCAAGCAGGGGCGGCTGGACGACGCTGAGAGGACCATCAGGCGAGCGCTTCTGTTCCCGTCGGATTTTCCCGAGAAGACCCTTGCGACCGCGCACTACCATCTTGCCATGGTCTACGAGGCCAGGGGTATGAAGGCGGAAGCGATAAATGAGATACAAAAGGCCCTGGACGTCGATCCGTTCAACTCGATGCTGCGCCAGGAGCTTGCGAGGCTGCGCCAGGGCTAGGTCTTGCGGACTGGCGCAGGGGGCGGACGCGACAGGCGCCCGTCCCCGAGAAATGCTTTGACGGCCGGGGGACGCGGTTGTATAATACCCCTGGGAGTATCACCTTCGCGGTGGGGAAGGGGAGGGGAGAGGCAAGATCCCCAAGTCCAGGTGAAACGGAGGAGTTCATACCGTGGCTATCTATGAGTTCATATGCACGAATTGTGGTACCAAGTTTGAAGAGCTCATCATGGGCAGCGCGCATGTGGACGTGAAGTGCCCAAGCTGCGGCGGCACCGAGGTCAAGAGGCTCATGTCGACGTTCGGGTACAACGGGGGCTCCGGCTTCAAGAGCACGGCCTCGTCGGCGGGCGGTGGGTGCTCGTCGTGCGGCGGCGGAACGTGCAGCACCTGCCACTAAGTGAGGGCGCCGAGATGTTCCCGGCTCTTGCCCGGGGTTGCCGGTGACTCAAAGAGGATGTAGAGGATGTAAGGATCAAGGCGGGGGCGGGCAAGCTGTGATATTGGGGTGACGTTCGGCGTGCTTCGGCGAGACCCGGTACGCGGGGGGTTGCGTAATGGGTCTCGCCTTTCTTGGCTGAGAGTTATCTGCACACATGCCCGGCATCGGTTCGAGGAGAAAGAAATACCAAGCGGGGAGGAGGTCGAGTGCGTTCGGACAGGGCAGCCTCAGAAGCTTGAGGGACGCGATAACGGCGAGGGCTATGGACCTTGGGTTCGGCGCAGTCGGGGTGACCAGTGTCGATCCGTTGCCTGAGTGGGACCACGAGGTCAGGCGGCGTGTCCGTGAAGGCGTGGTTCCTCCGGACGAGCGACACCGATACCTGCGCAACCTGCGGACTGACCCCAGGGAGATCATGCCTGAGGCCACCTCAGTCGTAGTGCTCGCGCGGCCCTATGTGCCCTTTGCTTCGCCTTTCCCGAAGGGCGTGGCGGGTTACTCAGCGTACTACCGCGCATACCCCGAAGGGCGAGCGGCGGCGCAGGAGCTTGCCGCCGAGCTTGAGCGGATCGGGGTCCGCACCGTCGCCCAGCCCAGGCTCCCGAACAAGGCTCTCGCGGTGCGAGCAGGCCTCGGGTCGTACGGAAGGAATTCGCTCATCCACTGCCCGAGATTCGGCTCCTTCGTGAGCATTCATACGATCCTTATTGGTGCGGCTCTCGAGCCAGACGTGCCATCGGAGGTTTGCGATTGTGGCAAGTGCGATGCCTGCGTACGGGCGTGTCCTACGGGGGCAATCCGGCCCGGCGGCGCCGTCGATCTTGCGCGGTGCGTCCGCGCCTACATGAACTCTGGCCGGAGCGTTCCCGTCGAGCTGCGGGAAGCCTACGGAACCAGCATCCTGGGCTGCGATGCGTGTCAGCGTTGTTGCCCGCGCAACGCCGCGGCCATGAAGCGCGCCTCGGCGCCCCCCGAGGAGGATCACGAGGTATTCTCTCTTGCGGGGATACTCGGGGACGACCCAGGCGAGCGCAAGAGGAGGCTTGCGATGATGGCGGCGGTCCTCGGGCGCAACTATTCCAGGGAGAACCGTATTCTCGCCGATGCCGCCATTGCAGCGGGAAACACCATGGACCCTGGCCTGCTGGAACCCCTGGGGTGGGCCCTGCAACATCCCCACGAACCTGTCCGAGCTCACGCAGCCTGGGCCATCGGTAGGATCGGCGGCCGCGCCGGCGTCCGGCTCCTCGAAAAAGCGCATGCTACGGAGACCAGCGAGCTCGTGATGAACGAGATCAAACATGCCCTGGAAAGGCACGGGTGACTGCATCCTCACGCGGCGCCGTGGCCTTTTTGCCGGGACTTCTGGCCCGAAGTTCCTGTAGTTCGTCTTCCAGTGTAGGGTGGTATGTAATCCGAGTTTCCTCAGCATGGCCCGGACCGCGGCAACCTGGCCGTGGAGGGCGGGTCTGGAGGAGGCGCTTTTCCATCTGAAAAGCGATGCTAGGGTTTTCCCTTCAGTTAGTTAACATAAGATATATTATGCGATCCAATGGGGCGAGGAGGTGAAAAAGTCGGAGGCGTTTCTACACCCTTGGCACTTTGCTCCGGCCGCGGTGCGGCATTGCGGCATTAAAGAAGGCCCAGCCGTGGACGGCTGCGCCGTCAGCTTGAGATACTCAAGTCCGGCGGCTACTACCTCACGGCAGCCACCCTGTCGTTGCGCGGCGCCTCGTCGCAACTGGCTTCGTCGATCTCCACGACGAGCACCTGGCCCGGCCGCAACGTCGTGCTCGAGAGGCGGTTTCTCGCGATGATGTCGTCTACGGCAACGCGAAGGTCGACATCCTTGCCGACGTGCCTTCGGGCGATGGACCACAGGGTGTCGCCGGGGGCTACCACGACCTCGACGGTGGTGGGCGAGAGGCTGCCAGACGCGGCGCGCTCGGCACGCGTTGCGCCGATGGTGATGCCCACAGCCGAAGCCAGTGCTATCGCGCATGCGAGAAACACGCGGAACTCGTAACGCGCTCGTTTCCACAACTCGACTTGCGACACCTTGCCTCGACCCCGCATGATCAGCCCCTCCCTGTTCCCTGTCCGACTACTGGAAAACATATGTTCGCCTGTCAAGCCCATCATAGCACGAACACGTGTTTGTGTCAAGGGTTTTCGAGCCGACCTTGGGAGACTTTCTTGCCTGTGGCCCGCGATGGGATCTCTCTGGGTGTCGAACAACCGTTTGCGCATGGTCCCGGCCTGTGGTATAATCTGACTCGGAAAGCTGAATGCCCGGAGCGAGGTGTTTTGGAGGATGCCGCGTAGGAAGTCTCTTACAATCTCCCACCGCCAGCAGCAGATCCTCGACTTCATCACTAAGCAGACGGAACTCCACGGGTACCCCCCGTCGGTCCGCGAGATCGGTCAGGCGGTGGGGCTCAAATCTACGTCCACGGTTCACGGCCACCTCTCGCAACTCGAGAAGAAGGGCTACATACGGCGAGACCCAACCAAGCCGCGGGCCATTGAGGTCCTTCCGACATCAGGCAGCATGCGTCGCGGGGCGGCTTATGCCGTCCCCGTGGTCGGGCGTGTGACAGCCGGTCAGCCCATACTGGCTGTGCAAAACATCGAGGACTACTTTCCACTTCCAAAGGATTTCGGTGAGCAGGGCAGCTTGTTCATGTTGAAGGTACGCGGCGACAGCATGATCGAGGCTGGAATCCTCAATGACGATCTCGTCATCGTGAGGCAGCAAGACACAGCGGACAATGGTGACATAGTTGTAGCTCTGATAGACGATGAGGCCACGGTCAAGCGGTTCTTTAAAGAGGCGGGCAGGATCCGCCTGCAGCCAGAGAACAGGTTCATGGACCCCATCATAGTTAGAGACGTGGCGATCCTGGGCAAGGTCGTCGGGCTTGTAAGACGCATTCATTGAAGAACGTACCCAAGAACGTGCCGCCCTTAGCCACAGGTTAGACTCCAGGTCTGGCTGCAGCGGCAGGTGCAGGCTGGCCCGGCGATCCATGCCGGCGCCGACACGCACGCATACCATAAAGCATGACAAAGCGCAAACGCGCACAGGAGGGATCCTACTGGATCCCTCCTACTCCTCTTCGACGCGCCCTGGCGTCCTTCAAGGCCCTTCCGTCCACGCCGATCGTCTTGAAGAAGACCTCAAGCGCTTGTTCTTCGCCTCTTGTGTGGGGATCGATGTCAGCGGAGTCTCCGTCTGCCGCCGGCAGGCTTGCATACTGCTCGAGCGCGATCTCGCATGCCCCCGGGACGCCATACTGCTCTACCAGAGACATCAGCGTTTCGTACTTCTGTTTTCGTGCGGTAGCCATTTTCATCCAGACTTCCGGGTTGGGGGCAAGGCTGCTGATGAGGATGTCCTGCTTGGCGAGACTCTTGAGTCTCTTTAGGCCCCTGATAACGTCCTCCGCATTCAGTTGAATCACCCACGTCCCCTCCTGTTTGATTTGTTGGTGACCCGCGGCCGACCTTCCGGGCCTGCCGCGCTGAACAGCGTCGAATTTCGAGCCAGTCCGCCCGCCACGCCGACAGCGGGGCGACGGAGCAGGTGTCGTCTCCAGGCCAGGTACCGTGGACTTCGGTTCAGGCCATGGAAAACGCAAGGGCCGGGGCATCGACAATCCACTGCCCCGGCCGGGTCTTTCGCACCTGCGACCACAGCGACCATCCCGTCGCTGAAAACCCCACAGCCATACGCACCCACGTGACCATTTGCATACCGGAAGAAGTCGCCTTCGCCCCTGAGGGACTCATCGTGCCAGCGGCGGACGGCAGATTCGGCGCCGATGGCGATCTCGGGCCCGGGCGTCGCAGCGGAGGCGCTTCTCCGCGGCTTTGCGCCGAACTGGCTCAAGACGGACTCCCCCTCTTCGCGACAGTTCATCCTCTGGTCGTATTATAACACATCTTCCAGTCACATATCACTACCTTAACTACCTTGGTCAGGATTTCCGCAAACGCGTCGGGCGCTACCACCATATGGTAGGCCGCCAGTGGAGCGGACAATGGTAGTATTGCCCAGCCCGAATCGTGCAGATAGGGCCCCCTTTCCCCCAGACAAGTGGCTCCGGGAGAAGTGGATCTCATGAGTTGTACTTACCCGAGTCCCCCCAGCCAGCATTGTCCTGACTAAGCCGATCTGCACATCGGTATCGGCAGAGCAGTGCGCAGTGCCGCCAGCCCCACGAGGATCTGCCTTGCTAGCTCGGTAAGCGTCACGCCCCTTTTGGGCGCGTCCCTAAGGTGCCTATATGCAAATAGTAACATCAGGTTCACCGCAATACAGTAAAGCGCATAGATCGCCTCTATAGCTCTGACATCGTGGGCGTAGCAATGACCGAATTCCCAATTCATCTTCAGGTCGCAGAAAACCGAGTTCTCAATGTCCCACCTGCGATGCACTATCTGCCATAACACTTCCGGCTTCATAAGAGCTTTGGGTACCGTCGTCACGATGCAATACTCGCTTTCTACCTCCTCGATAACCTCACCCCGACGCGTAACCTTCTTCGTCTCCCTGACAAGAACGCACCTCAAGGGAACACGAACTTGCTCCCAGCTGGTTAGCCCTTCCTCGTCCCAAAGCTTGATATCATAGCTTACCCCATGACCAGTCGGAACGGGCTCGCCTTTCGGAGTTACCCCATACAGGCTAACATCAGGTCCCCTCTTGGCTACAAGACCTTTCATGTCTCTTACTATGTGTAGCTCTTCCCGCTTTACCTTGACCACAACATCCTTGTTCTGGTCTACCACCGCGTTTATGAAAGGCGCTTGAGCGTAAAGGGCATCTGCACAGATGATGTCGCAATACCGCCAG
>JAAYXB010000095.1 GCA_012516125.1 Bacillota bacterium
GCACGCCGCCAGCGTTCGTCCTGAGCCAGGATCAAACTCTCCGTGAAATACCTCGAAGAGCTATCTCTAGCCCCTACTCACACAAGCTCCAAAGCAATACCGCACCTTACCATACTTCACTGTTTAGTTTTCAAGGAGCAACCTTCCGCGTCGCAGGCCCCCGCCTTCGCAGGAGTTCCCGCTTACGAAAGCCGCCTCGTTGCAGGCGGCAGTTGTAAATATACCACCTCGGGCCAAACCATGCAACCATCGATCTGGCGATTTTGGTCGATATGCGCCGATTTGCGCCATTATACGTCCGCAACGCTCACGCACTCGCATCCGCGCTCCGGATTGTGGGGCAATCTGCTGTTCTCAGCACCCTCCCGGACACGCCACGGCAGGATAACGCGGGGCGGGACCGGCTCCGCCTGGTGCCCTGCGCGGTCCCTCCGCCCCATGTCGGTATTCACCTGCGATCACCTGTGGTCACCAGCGCAACGCCCGCTGGGGTCTGTGCCCATGCTTGTGCTCATACTCATGATATCAATGCTCGTCTTTTGCGTCGCCTTTGACAGCCGGCAACTCCCATCCGCCGCGCCTGTAAGGCTCAGGGTCCCTGAGCATCTCTAGCCCCGGAGTTGTGCCACGTAACAACCTTAGCACTGGAGCGACTTGAGCAGATCGCTCTCAAATGCCAGTTTACAGTAATGCTCACATTTGTGCTCGTGCACACGGCTATACCGTACCAAGTATACGCTTCTTCTCCCGAAAAGAGCCCTCACACAATCTCCCCGGACTGGAAACCCGCACCACGCCCCGCGGACAACTCAAAACAGACCAGCCACTACATACTTCAGTGCCATGATGAGCACCACTCCTGGGATCCCCAGAAGGCCGGCTATGAGAGCGGTCACCGGGTTTATCGCAACCGAGAGACCGAAGAAGCCCACGACGAGGTTTACAAGCCACAGCACAAGCCCGCCGATTATCGCGTTATACGTGAGCCGAAACATGATCTTCAGGGGCACATATAAGATGTACGCCACCACGTAAAGCAGGAAAAGCCCAAAAGCACAGGCCACAACGGTCGCCACGTACATACCACGAGCTCCCCCTCGCGTGGTCCCGGTCCGGGCGGGAAAGCCAGGCCCGCTCCTCTCATATTTGCTCTTCTATTTGTATGTGTCACCTCGTGGACGTATGCGCGGCCGAAGCGCTTTCTTCGCGGGCTTTCTTCAGCAGGTAGACGTACTTTCGCTCGGCGGCTCTCAGCGAATAGGTGGCATAGTCGATGAGGTCGGGATCCACCACCTGGTCAAAGTAGGAGATGGCGTGGAGCCACTCCTTGCGAGCGATCTCGGCGGCCTCCTCAAACGTGGGGACGTTCGCAGACTCGCGCCTTTCCCCGGCGCGACGCATGGCACACGACCGGTCGCGCACTTTCTCGAGCACCGAAACCGTTGCAGCCACACCCGGGCCAAGGCGAGCACGGGCATGTGCAGCGAACGTCGCGACGCGTCGGCGGAACGAAGTGTGCCTCGCGGCGCGCGCCGCCCTGCCGGTGCGGCGATCGTCCGTCCGCAGCGCCCCGTTGCGGCCCGGCACCGCATCCCCTGTCGCCGTCAGAGTCAGGCCCTGCTCGTCCACAGTCTCTCCCACACTGGTCCCTCCAGACCGTCCCTTCTGGAACGGTTGTCCTCGGGATACAGTATGGTTCCTCAAGCGGAGGATTATGCCTGGCAGAGCACGCGGGCAAACTAACTACATCTCTCGCCGCCCTTCGAGGGCTCTCGTGAGCGTGACCTCGTCTGCGTACTCCAGGTCGCCCCCCACCGGAAGTCCGTGGGCTATGCGAGTCACCTTGACGCCAAGGGGCTTGATGAGCCGCGCGATGTACATGGCGGTCGCCTCGCCTTCGATGTTTGGGTCGGTGGCGAGGATGACCTCCTTCACCGTGCCGTCCTTGAGGCGCTCCAGCAGCTCCCTGGTGCGGATGTCGTCGGGGCCCACCCCGTCCACGGGCGATATGGCTCCCCCCAGGACGTGATAGAGCCCCCGGAACTCGCCCGTGCGCTCGAGGGCCATGACATCCTTGGGCTCTTCCACCACGGCTATCACCGACCGGTCCCGGGCGGTCTCAGAGCATATCTGGCATGGGTCGGCCTCGGTGATGTTGCCGCACACCGAGCAGTGAAGTATCCGGTCCTTCGCCTCAAGCAGCGCCTCTGCGAGTCGTGCCACGTCCTCGCGCGGGGTCTTCAGGATATGGAACGCAAGGCGCTGGGCGGTCTTCGGGCCGATCCCCGGCAGGCGCGTGAACTGGTCGATCAGCTTTGCAAGAGGTGCAGCGTAGCGTGCCATGAAGACGCTCCCTTCAGACCATTCAGACCATGGGCGGAAGCCCAGGCAGGCCTATGTTTCCAGCGACCTTGCCCATCTCGCTCGCAGCGAGCTCCTGGGCCTTTCGGAGCGCTTCATTCACGGCCGCGAGGATGAGGTCCTGAAGCATCTCCACGTCGTTCGGGTCGACGGCCTCAGGGGATATCTCGATGGCGACGACTTCCTGGTGGCCGTTGGCTGTGACCTTGACCACGCCGCCGCCCGCCGTGCCCTGCACGGTCTTGTCCTTGAGCTCCTCCTGCACGCGCATGATGTCAGCCTGCATCTTCTGGATCTGTTTCATCATCTTGCCCATATTCATATTGTTGAAGCCCACCTGGCATCCCCCCGACGTGTCGTCTATGGCGTCCCGCTGCTTCCTCGGTACATTCTATACCAAGCTTGCGGCCGCCTATATCTCGATCTTGAAAACCCTGCCGCCGAAAACTGAGAGAGCGGCCTTCACGGACGGGTGATCCATGATGGCTGCCTTTGCCCTGGCGAGGCTCTCGGTGAAGCCCTCGTCCTCTTCGTCGGACGATTCCGTCCCGTCCCCGTTGCCATTGCCGTTCCCGTTGCTATCGCTTTCAGCGCCACCGTCGGTGCCGGCGGTGTTGGCGGCGGTGCTGCCGCCGATAGCACCACCCGTCGCCGCGGCGCCGGCGCTCTCATCGCTTCCCGGCGCCGCGCCGCGCACGAAAGGGCGCGCACCGACGTTCCCCGTCCCCCCGGGTCGCATCTCATCGGTCTCGCTGCTCTCCTCAACCGGTGGAGGCTCCTCCACGTCGGGCCACGGCACGTCCTCGAACGCGGGCGGCTCCATGGGGGAGCGGCGCGGCGCGGCGCCGGATGCAGCAGCGCGGTCGCCGGCATCTCCCTCCCCCACGCCATCCCCGCCAAGCCCTGTGTCCGCGTCCGGCCCGCCCGGCCCGCCTTGCGAAGAGGACCGTTGCGAAGAGGACTCTGTTGTCGCGCTTGCCCCGCGCGCCCCCTCTGCCCCCTCTTCGCTCGCTCGCGGTGCAACAACGCACTTCACCACGAGATCAACCCCGAAGACCTGCTTTAAAGCTTGCTGCACGATGGCCCTGTAGCGCGGGCTGGATGCTTGGCTCCTGTGGAACTCTGTCTGGAAACCAACCGCAAGCTCGTTCCGGGCGAGGCTCGCAGGTATCGTCTTATCATAGAAGGTGAGGACAGGCCCCTTGCCCTTCAGGGAGGCAAGAACCTCATTCCACCTGGCCCGAACCTGCTCGAGCGTGATAGGCGCCGAAGCGGGCACAGACGGGCCCCCGGTAGCTGAAAAGACGGCGCTTCGATCCTGCATCCGACCTGGCGGCATCCGATCTTGCGCAGGTTGCCTGTTCGTTTCCGCTCCGCTGGCGCCTGCTCCCGCTGGAGGCCGTTCGGCTGCAGCCGCAGCCGGGAATGCGGGCTGCGCGGCTCCTCCAGACCCAGACGCGGACGGGGATGGGGATGGGGATGGGGATGCAGGTGCGGATGCCGCGCGCGCCGGGTCCACCGGAGCCGGACGGTCCGCCGAACGTTCCGCGGGCGTCGCGCCCGTCAGGGACGGGGAAGCCGTGGGGCGTGGGGACGCAGTCGGCCGGACGGGCGCCGCTTGCGAGCCGGCCGTCACCTGAACCTGAGGTGCAGCAGGTGGTGCGGACACCGAAGGCGCCCGGGCCTCGTCCGGGCTTGCCAGCTTGATCGCGGCTATCTCCAGCGTGAGCAGCGGAGCCGCAGAGTATCGCATGTCCCCTTCGGCCGCGCTCAGCATATCTATCGCGCGCAGTATGTCCTCCGACGGCAGAGCCTCCGCTTGCCTCTTGAGGTCCGCCAGCGCACCCTCGGGCGCGTCCACCAGGTCCGTTCTGAAGCCGCACGCCCGCAGCACAAGCAGGTTCCTGAAGTGCTCGATGATATCGCGCAGGAACTGGGCGGGGTCGTGCCCGCCGTCCACAAGGTCCCGCACCAGGGTGAGCGCGTCTGCGAGATCCTTCCGGATGACCGCGTCACAGAAATCCGCGACCTTCCGGAACCCCGCCACCCCGATGGCGGCCACGGCGTCGTCGTAAGTCACCGCGCCGCCCGTGTAGGCCACGCATTGTTCAAGAAGGCCCAGCGCGTCCCGGGCCGCACCCTGGGCTGAGGAGGCGATGAGCTTCACCGCATCCTCGGAGATCTGGATGCCCTCAGAAGCTGCCACCTCGGCAACGCGCGACGAAAGCTCACGGTTTGTGAGACGCCTGAAATCGAAGCGCTGGCAGCGTGAAAGGATTGTGGGAAGCACCTTGTGAGGCTCGGTGGTGGCGAGCACGAACACCACCCGCGACGGCGGCTCCTCCAGGGTCTTAAGGAGCGCGTTGAAAGCCTCCTGCGTGAGCATGTGCACCTCGTCTATGATATAGACCTTATACCTCTCTTCGACAGGCGCGAACTTCACCTTCTCGCGCAGCTCGCGGATCTCGTCGATGCCACGGTTCGATGCGGCGTCGATTTCCACAACGTCCATGGACCGGCCTTCCTTAATGCGGGTGCAGGCCTCGCACGTGCCACAGGGGTCAGGCGTCGGACCGCCCTGGCAGTTCAAAGCCTTCGCGAGCAGCTTTGCAACGGTGGTCTTGCCGGTGCCCCTGGGACCGCAGAAGAGGTACGCGTGAGAAATGCGCCCCGCGGCTATAGCATTTCGCAAGGTGCGCGTGACATGCTCCTGCCCCACGACCTCGCCGAACGTCTGAGGTCGCCAGCGCCTGTACAGCGAGACGTATGTCACCACTTCTCCCCCCTCGCAGCTGCTGCGAACACCGACGCTATGTAGTTCTGGTTTGAGGCGCGGATTCCTGCAGAGCCAGGCGCATGGTCGGGTGCGTGGCAAGGCACGCCGGGCTTCGCCGGCGCTTGCGGCGCCCGGGGTGCCCCGCTTTGCTCAACTCCGCGCCTCTACCCTCACTTAGTAATGCCACGAACCTCGCAAAAAAGCCGGCCCGCCGCAACACACGGCTCGGCCGGCAACCACACTAAATCAATGGTCGTGCACCCACCGTCGAACGCTCCTCCCAGGCGGTAACCTGCCAGCCAGCTCCGACCAGGCACCCCCGCGGCACACGGAACATTCTGCTTACCGCTGCTACCTCCCGGTCCTGACGGGGTTCACAGACATCCGTTGCGCGGGACCCAGCCATCTTCGCTACTTAACAGGGCCAGGCCCCAAAAGGGGACGGCCTCGGGTGGGAATTCGACCCCGCTATAGCGGGTTGCGGGTTCAGGGCACCGCTACCTCCCCGTCTAGCACGACCAAACTTTCGCGGGACCTACTCCAGTCTTCCCAGAATCAAGAATGGCATGTTAAGAATAGCATGGCGGAGAGGGCGGGATTCGAACCCGCGAGGCAGAGAGCTTCTGCCTACCCGCTCTCCAGGCGGGCGCCTTAGACCAACTCAGCCACCTCTCCGCAAAAGCTGGCGGAGAGAGTGAGATTCGAACTCACGGGGCAGGGGCTACCCGCCCACTCGCTTTCGAGGCGAGCGCTTTAGACCACTCAGCCATCTCTCCGCGCGGTCCATCGTTCCCCTGACGCCGCCGGTCCTGCGGCATCCGGGCCGTCGTGGCTATCGTTTGTAGTTGTAGTTCTAGTTCTTGCTACCTCTCGTCGCCGACTCCGCCTCATGGAATGCACGCTACGAGTCGCGGAGGTCGGCGAAGAACTGCTGCAGCAGCGCGACGCACTCCTCTTGAAGAACTCCTCCTGTTACTTCCAGACGATGGTTCAGCGCATCGTGCTGCACCAGATTCGTCACTGACCCAGCCGCACCAGCTTTCGGGTCGGGCGTACCATAGACAAGCCGCTCCACCCTGGCAAGGACCAACGCCCCCGCGCACATCGCGCACGGCTCCAGCGTGACATACATCGTCGTACCAAGAAGCCGCCACGACCCAAGGCGCGAGGCCGCCTCTCTTATAGCCAACATCTCGGCGTGGGCCGTTGGGTCCTGGAGCTCCTCCTTGCGGTTGTGAGCCCTGGCCACCACCTGGCCGTCGGCCACAATGATCGCTCCCACAGGAACCTCGCCCTTCAGGTAAGCCTTTTTCGCCTCCAGGAGGGCCTTTCGCATGAACATTTCATCATCCATGGGACGCGACCGCTCACCTGTCTATTATGATAACATCGTCGCCCGTCCGCGACAAGACCCCGGTTTCCTGCCCCACCACATTGTACACGAACGGCGCGCTTCGGCGCACTTCGCCAGCTCGGCGGTTCAGGCACCCGCGACGCCCCCGCATGACAGAACGCTCCGTGGAACCCCTGCCCTTCTGAGCGGCTGCCCCTGTGCACTCTTGCCTGGGTCTCGGCGTAATGGGCGCAACCTTACCGCCGTCACCCTGCGCAAGTCCGTTCTTTGCACCGGCTCAGGACAACGCAGGCCCGGCAGGCTTCCTTGACAACGGGCGTCCTCAACTGAAACAGGACGATCGCTTCGTCAAGCCTCTTGCTAAACGCAAGAACCTCCGCTGAAGTCAAGTCGCCACCGTTCACCTCAATGACCCTGGAGAGGTCTTTGCGCAAGACCTCGATCTCCGCCCGAAGACACCGGGTATCCGGGTCGGCCGCCACTCGATTCACTCCCGCAGGTTGGGCAGGAAATTGGGCAAGAAAATGGTGGCCCCGACACGAGTCGAACGTGCGACACGCGGTTTAGGAAACCGCTGCTCTATCCACTGAGCTACGGGGCCACCTGAGACTTGCGCTAATACGCCATCAAGCCCGCCCTGGCGCTCGCGCGAAAACTTGAATCTCAAACTCTGCTGCGTCCCTGTGGCGGCTCAGCCAATCAGGGGCTTTCGCTTCTACGTCGTTTATACCACAGAGGTCCGGACTCTGTCAAGCGCATCCCCAGCGCCATCTGTGTCAAGAACAGTGGGGCAGTCTTCCCCTTGATTTGAGGTTTGCGTTCTTGTTGGAAGTCCGGTCACACGGCACGAGGGATGCGGGCTCGGTGGTCCCGTCGCAGGGCGCCTCGACCGAGCGGGCCCTGCAGGTGGCCCGCTTTCCGGCGTCATCGTGCTGGCTGGGTGACGACGAGAGCCCGACTGCGCCGCGGCGCCGCCCCACTCTCCGTGCCAACCCTCGCGCGCACCTTTCGTGCCCCTTTCGTATGCCGCGCCGCCTCTTGTGGTGCAGCTTTCATGTCACTCTTTCGTGCTGCACCATTTCGTGCTACCCTTGAATACCCGGCACAATTGTGGTATCATACCTTCCGGAGAAAGCAAGAAAAACGCATACCAGCAAGTTTTGCGCGCCTGTAGCTCAGCGGATCAGAGCATCTGACTACGGATCAGAGGGTCGGGGGTTCGAGTCCCTCCAGGCGCGCCAGCTAGAATAAGGTTTGCGGGGTCCGGGGAAGTTCCCGGACCCCGTTTTGGGAAATGGGTGCGAGGTTCCAGGTGGGTGTGAGTCGCTTAGCTTAGCACCATCGTCTCCCGCTTATCCGCCCCCTGCTGCATGTCCAGCAGGACATGAGAATAGCGGCCAAGTGTCACCGACGTGTCGGCGTGGCACAGCCCCGGTCACATCCGGTCAAGTGGCGTTCCCGCGTCTTGAGCGCCGGTACGGCGCGTATGCATCCAGTGGGAAGGCCTCCTCAGTATCAAGGCCTCCTCGCCCTGGTGTTGGCCTACGCGCATCGAGCGGAGCTTGGCCACTGACTCCTTGCCGGGACAACGTCTACTGCTGCTCATTATCACCCGTACCAGCGCCTTTTCAGCCCTACCTCTCGACTCGAACGTGTTCGGGAAGTATGACCCCTGACGCAGTTTGGGAATTTTGAGGTCCACTCGTCCGGCCCGGGTCTCTAGCACCCGGTCGCAGCAACCATTACGGTAGATGGTGCGTTCATCTGAACGCTAGTGGCGCTCGAGCGCGGGCCTTCCCAGCCACCTCGATCTCCATGGGCCCCTAAGCGAGTATCCTGACACCTTCGCGGAGAAACTCAGGGCCACCAACACCACCCCTACGCAAGCAGTGTCAACGTCCCGCCTCCCGGAGGAGGCTCCAGCTTACGGTCCGCGCTTCCTCCCGGCCGTGCCCCACATCCACATCTATGCCCGCACCCATCGACCCCGTGGATTTACACCACCACATTAGGCTCTAACGATCCTCTTAAGTGGAATGTCACGAGACTGTTCAGTTTCCCCAGCAGCTGCCAGTTTGGCCGAGCATGGCGACGGTTTTGCGCGATTCAACCGGACTGCGTTGGTATAATGTGGGAAACATCAACAGTCTCTGTCACAAGTCGCCGCCACTTTGCCAGAGTTTGGGCTACTCGTGGTTGCCGGTGCTCGGCTCCGCGGACCGCACCCCTGGTGCCCCGCCCTGACGGAATTTCGCCCGCAGGCAGGTGGCAACATTTGGACATCCCGCCGCGCAAGCACCGGCAACCAGAACCCCCCGGAAAACTGGTGCGGACTTCTGAACCCGCTCTTACAGCGTGCACGGATGAGCAGGACTGAGCTAACATGGCGGAGTGTCAATTTCAGCGTAGCCAACATAGGCTGTACCAGAGTCACAGGGTGAAATACCTGGTAGCTAAAGTCTTAGTGTGGGACCCATCTAGCACTCGTCCAGCTACACCGGGGTTGCCTGTCAAGGTTATACCCCGCGCTCTCAGCAGCGCGCAGCAGCGCTGCAACACGCACGCCGTGCGAGGCCAGCGATGCGCACGCCGCGCGACGCCCGAGGGATGACATAGCGATGACATTAGGCTTGACAAGGCAGGTCTTGGGATGAAGACCATCCGGGTACGCGACAAAATGAAAGCACTCGTCCTCTCCGGGGGAAAAGGAACCAGGCTGCGGCCCCTTACACACACCATGGCAAAACAGCTCATCCCCCTGGCGAACAAGCCTATCATCCATTTCGTGCTAGGGCAGGTCGCAGCGGCGGGCCTTCGTGATATCGGAATAATCATCTCTCCTGAGACAGGGGAGCAGGTCCGGCAGTCGGTCGGGGATGGTTCCCATTGGCGAGCCCGGGTCACCTACATTCTGCAGGATGCGCCCCGCGGACTGGCCCACGCAGTGCAAGCGGCAAGGGGCTTTCTGGAGCACTCCAAGTTCCTCATGTTTCTGGGCGACGACCTGATCCAGGACGGACTCCGGCCGCTCGTGCGGGAGTTCGCGACCGCCGACTATGACGCCATGCTCCTGGTGAAGGAGGTCCCGGACCCAAGGCAGTTTGGAGTGGCGGTGGTCGACGAAGCCGGCCGCGTCCTTCGAGTCGTCGAGAAACCCAAGGACCCACTGAGCAACCTCGCGCTTACCGGAATCTACCTCTTCTCTCCTGCCATACACAAGGCCATCGATGCCGTAAAACCGTCACCGCGGGGGGAACTCGAGATCACCGATGCGATACAGTGCCTCATCCAACGCGGCGGCAAGGTGCAAGCCAGGGTGCTGCAAGGTTGGTGGCTCGATACGGGCAAGAAAGACGACGTCCTCGAGGCGAACCGGGTTGTGCTGGATGAGTACGCGCGACGAGCGGTGGAGGGAAACGTTGACGACAAGAGCCGGATAGTCGGGCGCGTGGAAGTCGCGAAAGGGGCCGAGGTTATACGAAGCACCATCCGCGGGCCTGCGGCCATCGGAGAAGGTGCTACCATCAAGGACTGTTTTGTGGGACCTTTCACGGCCATAGGACCTGGAAGCCACTTGGACGGGGTGGCAATCGAGCATTCTGTTGTGCTGGAGTCCTGTAGCCTTCAACACATACCCAGGATCGAGGACAGTCTCATTGGTCGAAACGTCAAGCTTTTCTTCTCGGGTAGCGGGAGGCAAACGCTCCGGCTGTTTCTCGGAGACGACTCTGAGGTAGCGGTGGTATAGGTGACTCGCAGGCTTGGAGGAAGAGCAAGGCTTGGAGGGAGAGCACATGGACACGCTTATCGGTGGGGTTCAGGTTCGCAAGCTCAGGTTCATTCCCGACGAGCGTGGCTACCTCATGGAGATGCTGCGCTCCGACTGGGCGGAGTTCGACCGGTTCGGCCAGAGTTACGTAACAGCCTGCTATCCTGGCGCAGTCAAAGCCTGGCATTGTCACAAGAGACAGTGGGACCACCTGGTGTGCGTTTGCGGAATGGCAAAGGTCGTTCTCTACGACCCGAGACAAGAAAGCGCGACACGCGGACGCATAAACGAGTTCCACATGGGCGAACTCAACCCCATGCTCGTGAAAATCCCGCCGCATGTTTACCACGGGTTCACGGCCGAAGGGGGCGAGAGGGCTCTTGTCGTGAACTTTCCGACTGAGTTGTACAACTACAACGAGCCGGACGAATCTTGCCTGCCTTACGATGACCCGAGCGTACCTTACTCGTGGACTTGACTTGTGGACCTGACTCGTCCGCCGCGCGACATGGGTGGGAAGCGCTTGCGAAGGAGGTGCGAATGTGCCATGAGAATCCTTGTAACCGGAGCAACAGGAAGGCTGGGTCGCGACATGGTCCCGGAGCTTGCACGCCGCGGTCACGACGTTACGGGCTTGGGTCACCAGGACATGGATGTCTCAAACCTGCAAGCGGTGAGAGAGCGGATCGCGGATCTCCGCCCGGAAGCCGTTGTGAACTGCGCTGCGTACACCAGGGCGGATGACGCCGAGAAGGAGGAAGCTCTCGCATTCGCCGTAAATGCCCTGGGCCCGCGGAACCTTGCGCTCTCGTGCCGGGAAGAGAAGGCTGTACTGCTTCACATCAGCTCGGATTATGTCTTCGACGGGGAAAAAAGCGGCCCCTATACGATCTGGGACCAGCCTTCGCCCCTCAGCGTGTACGGAGTGAGCAAACTCTGGGGGGAGAACTACGTCAGGTCCCTCCTTGCGGAGTACTACCTGGTCCGCACGAGTTGGCTTTTCGGTCCGCACGGAAGGAACTTCGTGGATACCATGATCGAGATAGGTAGAAGCCGGTGCGGCAACGTTGAGATTTCCGTTGTCGCTGACCAGCGTGGCTCACCGACATACACCGCGGACCTCGCGAGGGCCTGCGCTGACCTTCTCGAAACCGGCTGTTTCGGCATTTACCACGTGACAAATCAGGGAGTAGTCACGCGGTACGAATTCGCAAAGGCCATATTCCAAAAGGTCGGCCTTCCGGTGGAGGTGCATGCCACCTCATCGGAAGCGTTCGCGACGCCAGCCCGGCGCCCAAAGAATTCCGAGTTGGACCCGTTTCCGCTGGCCGAGACTATCGGGTATCTCCTTCCGACGTGGGAAGACGCACTCACGCGGTACCTCGAGCAGAAGACCTTGCAAACGCGGGCTCCTGACTTGATTGAGGCCCAAGCACCGCCTCGCGGTAGACAGGGAAGATAGGCGAGGCCCCCACGAAGGTAGACGATGACCCCACAGAGACGTTTCCCGAAGTCCATGAAATGCATCCCGGGCGGCATACGCTCGAGAGGAAGGGTATCAAACGAAATGAAAGTTCTCGTAACAGGCGGCGCCGGATTCATCGGTTCGAACTTCATAAGGTATACGCTCACCACCCGCGCGAACTGGCACGTGGTCAACCTGGATAAACTCACTTATGCAGGCAACCTGGATAACCTGGCTGACATTGCAGACGATCCTGCCCGCGCTTCCAGGTACTCGTTCGTGCATGGAAACATAGCTGACAGGGACCTCGTGAACCAGGTTTTCGAGGCTGAAGGCCCTGCCGTGGTAGTCAACTTCGCAGCCGAGAGCCACGTGGACCGAAGCATACTCGACCCGGCGCCCTTCATGGAAACCAACGTGTGCGGGACGCAGGTCTTGCTCGAGGCGGCCAGGCGTCACGAAGTGGGGCGGTTCATCCAGATCTCCACCGACGAGGTTTACGGCTCTCTCGGGCCAGACGATCCTCCGTTTTCCGAGGAAAGTCCCCTCGCGCCGAACAGTCCATACTCTGCCAGCAAGGCAGGGGCAGACTTGATCGCCAGAGCGTATTACAGGACCTACGGCACGCCGATCATCATCGCGAGATGCACCAACAACTACGGCCCCTACCAGCATCCGGAGAAGTTCATCCCCGCGATGATCCTCTGTGCCCTTCAAGACAGACCCCTCCCAATATACGGCGACGGCCAGAACGTCCGCGACTGGATCCACGTTGAAGACCATTGCAGAGCAATTGCCCTTCTTGTCGAGCACGGACGGATCGGCGAGGTCTATAACATCGGCGCCGCATGCGAGCGCCGTAACATTGACGTGGCTAGAGCAATCCTGAAGTCTGTGGGGCGGCCGGAAAGCTTGATACGGTTCGTGCCGGACAGGCCAGGGCACGACAGGCGATACGCCGTCAATGCTGAGAAGCTCAGGAAGGAGACAGAATGGACCCCCCGGTACTCGCTCGAAGACGCAATACCGGTCCTCGTGAGATGGTACCAGGAAAACAAGTGGCCGTACAGGAGTTCCCGAAGGCCGGCAACCTCGTCGGACGCCTCACGAAAGGGTCTCGACGCGAGGGGAGCTACAATTGATAGCCTAGCTCCTCGCTGGCCGGTGTGACGCCCGTGTGACTTTTGTCCTGATACGCGCATAGCATATACGGGACAAAGAGGAGGAATCGGGATGGTCGGTATGATCCTCATAACGCTCGACTTCTTGCACAATACCAGGGAGTGCATTGCGAGCTTGCAGCGGGCGACTTCATATCCATATGTTCTGACCGTGGTGGACAACGCTTCGACTGACAGCACCTGCGACTTCCTGGAGCAGAACGGTATCGAGGTAATCAGGAACCCGTCGCGCGTCCACCTTTCTGTGGCGCTCAACCAGGGTCTGAGGAGGCAGCTCGCCCGCCCGGAGGTGGACTGTGTGTGTTGGATCCACAACGACATGCGCTTCTACCCCGGGTGGCTCGAGAACCTCGTGAGGGAGTTCGGATCCGATCCGCGCATAGGCAAACTTGCGCCTTACAACATTCTCAACGAGGGACGGGCAGACGAAGCGTTTGCGCTGGAGTTCATGGCGGCCCATAGGGGCCAGGCACGTCAGGCCTATGAAGTTCCCTGGGTGATGCCGCGACGCGTAGTGGAGCAAGTAGGCTTTTACGACGAGGGCTACCTGGCGTGCGGCGGTTACGAAGAGTGGGACTACAACAACAGGATTATCGACGCCGGTTACCTGGTCGCGGTAACCTTCGGCAGCGTGGTCTGGCACGAGACGATGGGCACCCGGAGGCATTTCCAGCAGGTTGCCGAGGCCCACGCCAATGCTCAAAGATACCTCAGCAGATGGGGCCAGTTGGGGCCGCGCATATAACGTCGCCCATCTCTTCTGCCTTGACGGCGTCTTCGGCGTATGGAGAGCTTCGTACCCTCCACGCCGGCGTACCTGCGGTAGCCGCTGTTGCCAGGGAGACTACACAGGAGCATCAACTCTACCTGATGCACGTCACCATCCCATTGGGCGAACTCATGGTTGGACCCGATGTAGTCACGCACCAGAACCAGATCCCCGACTTTCACTTCGACGCCGATTTCCTCCTTGCACTCCCGTCTTAGAGCGACAGGTAAGGGTTCGCCGGGCTGCTGACCCCCACCCGGGAGCACGTAAAACACCCCCTTGTCGTCCACGTTCTTCGTGGCCAGGAGTCTGCCATTCCGGATAATGATCGCCTTTGCAGAAACCCTGATGGTGGCCATGACGACCTCCCGTTCAGCCTTTCATTCTTTCGGCAATGCCGGCGACATACCGGCAACGGTCAGACGACGAGGATGTCCTGGAGCTCGTGGACTTTGAAGTAGCGGCTCACGGCTCCGTTCGCGCAAAGCAGAGCTGTACGGATGAAAGAGGGAGCCAGCAATGTCAGAATATCACAGCAAGGGCGACACTGGAAGATCCGATAGGAAACAAGACACAACGAGAATACTCACTCAGGAGAGCCAACCCCCCTACCATTCTTGTCCACTATGTGGTATGTTAGTACGGCTGGTTTTGTTTGCTCTTTCCTTTGGCCCCGTTTTGCCGTAGCAGAGCCGGGAGCAGCCACCTCGGATCCCACCATCTTTGGGACATCCTCGACCCAGATGCCATGAGATGGGGTGGTAAGATGGGCTGGATAGTGCTGTGCTTGCTGTTCCCACCGATAGCGGAAGCAACGAGTGCAGTACTCTGGCACCTGCTTCGACGGGGGACTCCAGGAGCGGGCAGTGCGGCGGGACGAGTGGGGGAACTGTTGTTTGCGCTAGGCCTTCTCGCCTTCTGGGCTGTCATTCCCAACTGGCATCCCTGGGGCTGGTGGGCGCGCGGCCTGGCCTTGGGCTTGCTTGCACTTGCGGCAATACTGCACGCATGGGGGGCGTGGCTCCTCTGGGCAGCCGGGCATATCACCCCAGCACGAGCCTTCTCCTGGGTCGAGCCGGGCATCATGGCCGTCTTGGGACTGGCAGCCCTGCTGGCAACAGCTTATGCCGCGGGTGTAAGGGTTCCCGCCACCGGGGTCTCGCTCGAGTTTCCCCTGCGGGGGGAGTGGTACGTGGCGCACGGGGGGTCCACAGTACTTACTAACCATCACCATGTCGCAGTGAGTCAACGTTACGCGCTGGATCTCATCCAGCTTGGCGCAGATGGTCGCAGCTACAAGGGAAACTGCCGCGACGTAACCTCGTACTACGCGTGGGACTCGCCTGTATACGCCCCGATAGGGGGCAAGGCGATCGCTGTAGTCGAGGGCCTTCCGGACCAACCCATAGGCGCTACCGATCCTGCCAACCCTGCCGGAAATCACGTAGTGCTCGAGACGCCGGAAGGGGTGCATATCTGGCTGGCTCACCTGCGCCAGGGATCATTTGTGGTCAAGGTGGGTGAGTCCATCCATACCGGGCAGTTGATCGGCCGCGTGGGTAACAGCGGTAACTCCACGGAGCCCCACCTACACATCCACGCCGAGATTAGCCGCGACTCGGTTCGGGTAGGAATCCCCATCCTGTTCACCAGCCTGGATCGCGGACCGTCTTACCCTCGGCGGGGGCAGCTGCTCTCACGGAGGTAGTCCCGATCATCGTGGGATTTCACGTGGCGCATGTCCACGTAGTTTTTCATGCGTTTGCTGCCTCGCTCGTGGTGGTGTGGAGAACCTCGCCTTTAAGACGCGTCCGCGTAAGTGGTAAGTCCCGATAACAGCTACGCGTGGGAACCTTGCGCTCTGCTTCCTTGGGCCCTTCAGGTTTCCACCGTAATACCCGGTTCCCACTGCACGACCTCTTGGCCCTGCGTGCGGCGGCCTTAGTCATCACTGCGGCAAACTCAAGTCCCTAATACGACAGGTGTTCACCCGTAGTAGAGGCGGCTACCACACCCTTTACTGTGCCTTGCACATTCACGAGAGGCAGACAAAACGACATTGAGCGGCAGGCTATTCCTGTTGACAGGTCAGTCCCGCCTCCGCTGTCGAGACACTGTCATCATCCTGACGGCCCTGCGAGCCTCGCGCGCCGAGAACGCTGCGAAGCGGGTGATGAAGCGGCGCGTGCGCTCGAGTTCTCTCCGCCACCCTTGCCACGTCAAGGATATCGCCGGGTTATCCACAAGCTCGGCGAAGAGGGCTGCGAGGCCGACGTAAGCGAAGATGTCCTTGAGGTCTGCGGTCACAACACCGGGCAGGTTGATGAAATCGAGTATGTACCTGCGCAGGGCGAGGTCAGAGAGCGCGCCGCCGACTCCTGCAACGATGGTCACGAAGGCCACATCCAGCCACAGACTCCTGCGTTTCCGCACAGCGTAGCAGCGAAAACCCAGCACGAAACAGGGGAGCGCGATTGCCCACATCGCTATCAGCATGCCGATACCCATGAAACCAATGCCGAACTCCCTGACCAGCCACGATCCGTGCATGTTTCGCACGTGGGCAAGGTGCAGCCAGCCCGGGATGATCGGGACCGACCCGCGATATGGAATGAACGCACCGACCGCTGCCTTGACAAGCTGCTCCAGAGCAACCAGCAGCACAGCCAGTCCCAGAAGGTGTCGCCAGCGCGGCAACCGTCTCGGTGTTCGGGCCAGCGCTACCATCATGCAGCCGATCAGGTAGAACACTATGAGCGGGTAGCCAGCCACTATCAACTGGTGCACCGTCCGCAGCTTGGCCCGCGACAGCCCGATAAGCATATAGACAGCCCACTCCACGAGGAACAGCATCTTCAGCTTCGTCGGCTTGAGGAATGTCCACGTCGCAAGCATAAAACCATCCTTCTCAGGAGACACCTTCACCGCGCTTCGAGGTGGTAGGTCTATCACTCAGGATTGCGCCCGCCTTCACATTCGACTTCGACGCCAGCGCCAGGGGACCCTTTCCTGTTTGCCTCATTTACCGAGTGAAGGTATCGCGTCCTTGCTGTCACGACCCCGACCGTTCGCCCCCCGAGAGGCGCCTGCCGCCCCGAATCTGACCAGGAGAAACGCAAGCGTCAAGAGAATGGCCAGGGTGGTAGCCAACCCGGTTTCAGGACTAGCCGGATCGCCAGCAAGAAGGCCGCCCTGTACCTCAAGACGCACCCATGGTTGATCGCCGAGCCGTCGGCTGTCCCAGAGTAACGCCTGCACCACGTTCCAGGAAAGGTGATAGCCCAAAGCAAGCATCAGGGAATGGGTCTTTAGAACAAATCCTGATAGAATCGCGCCCAATGCGCTTGCGTTGAGGATTCCCAGCCAGACAACGCGGCTCCACGAATACGATGCGAAATGCAACAACCCAAAAAGCAAGGATGTCCCGGCCACCGAGACGTGCAACGGGTATCTCCTTGCCACCACTTGCAGCAGGTAACCTCTGAAGAGCCCTTCTTCAAAGAGGGCCACGCCCGAGAACCCGAACACGAGCGCACCAGCCATTCCCAGAGTTCCTGGCCATGCCTGAGGATTAAGATACACCGACGCCTTTCCCCACCTGACGAGGAGCGCGCAACGGAACGCCGTAACAGCCGCAGCGAGGAGACAGCCCTCCGCAAACAGGAGCAGGCCCCGCCCATCCCCGTGAATCAAGAAGGCGTCGGGCCCCTCCTCGTGTATAGCGTAGCGAACCAGCATTACGGCCCCAAACAGGCCGAAGTTGATTACGCCCGTCAAAACGACATCTACGTACGTCACTGCCCCGGATCACCTCCGAAGATCGCACGCAGCGCAGAGGTTCCTGCTGTGGTTTCACTGTTGCCCTCGATATCAGTTGGGTTGAGATCACCACAGCTCCGAACGCGGAGAGCATCCGCGCAGCCTCGGGCCATCAGCCTTCATGCCCCGGTCAGGACCAGAAGCACAGACAGACGTGCCTCGTGCACTGTTCCAGAAGAGAAGCGCTACGTCAAAAGACCCTCCCGGACGCGTGAAGTGAGGAGCAGTCAGAGCCTGAACCCCAGAATTCTCTCCACCCGTTCCAGTAGGTCGGGCCTATGAATAAAGAGAACCTGGCGGGCCATCCTTTCGCTCCTTCCGCCGGCGCGGATGAAGCCCGCGAGCTTTCTAACGTAGTCGCGTTCGTCAGCCGGCAGGCAGGGCACTCGTCCTGGAAAGCGGGCAATCCACAGCCGACCGCGGTTCGCAAGGTCCAGCAGGAACGCTTCGACATCAGGGACGCGCGTCTCTTCGCGCACAGGGACCGCCTCCGTACTGACGACCTCTTCCTCCCACATCGTGGCAAGGGAGATGAACGTTCCAGCCGGCAGCGTGTACAACGACCCGCCGCGCCCCCTGTAGCGTTCCTCCCAGGCCCCCTTGTATCGTTCGACAATGTAGGGCAACCCGCGGCAGCGCCCTACCTGACAGGTAAGGTCGCCACCGTGGCCGGAAAGGAAGGCTGCTGCCATGTCGGGATCAGGACAAGCATACACATAGGACTGCCCGTGAGTGCTTACATGTGGTCGGATCACTCGGAGTCCGGATTGGGCAGACGCATGATAGACCACATCAGCGATGACAACTCCACCTCCTTCCTGGCTAAGTAGATCGCCACAAGTAATCGCCGGTTTCAGAGAGCACACGTGCCGTGCAGGGTTGCCGGTGTTGCACTCGGGGACGGCGCCCCGAGCGGGGCGCGCTTCGCCAAAATCCGGCCCGTCTGGCTAGGCAGCCGGATTTTGACACCCCTCGTGCAATCACCGCAACCCAAGACCTCGAAAAACGGAGAAAACTAATCACCTCATACTTAGAGTGCCCCATCCCGTCCGTACCCGGTTTTCTGCACGATCCATGCAGATCCTCCCCTTCCCGCAGACAGGATACATGTTCGGCGGTAGGACGCACACACGCAAGATCGTCGTGCGCCGTAACCGCGACCCTCGGAGGAGGATGCGATCGCCTTAGCACGATTGATGAACTATGGCGGCTTTGCGCGCAGCGAGTCGCGTAATCGCGATGTACACTTGATTGCATCTTTCCCTACTACGCTCTTTACGTCGAGGAAGCGGCTAACAACTGCCAAGCGGGAAGAGACTAGCCGCCTGCGACGAGGGAACCGGATTATGCCCGACGGGTGCGGGTCTCTAGAAAGCCGCGGCCTCTTTCGCCGAGGATGCCGGCCGGAGCCCATAGGGGCGTTCTGGTTCGTCGAACGGGAGAAAGCCTGCCGCGATATGACCACAGTAACCACTTTGAGATCCGGGCCGTCTAGAGGATTCGTCATTCCGAAGGGCGAATTATCGTACAGGCTCGCAACCCAACTCGATCCGTTAGATAGCATTTTCCTCGAGGCAATTGTACGCCAGTTTGGGGAATACCTTGGGGCAAGGCGTAGGCCTCTTGCTGAAAACGAGTACTTGCGGTTATCCCTCTATTCTCTCTTTAATTAGGAAAGCGGAAGTCTACAATGAGGAGTGCGAGGAATGAAGGGCATCAAGAGCGGCATCATGAAGAGCGGTATTGCGATCGTGACCGATAGCGGTGCGAGCCTGCCTCAGGAGCTGATCGAGGAATACGACATAGCCGTCGCGCCCCTTGGGATACAGTTCGGAAGCGATACGTACCGTGACGGCGTCGACATCACGCGCGGGGAGTTCTACGAGAGGCTTGAGGGGCCCGACGTGCCACTCACCTCGCAGCCTGCTCCGGCTGAATTCATCTCCATCTACCGCAGGCTGCTCGAACGCGTCAGGACCATAATCTCGATCCACATCACTTCTACCGGAAGCGGCACATGCCAGGTTGCCAACCTCGCAAAGGCAAGTTTCCCGGATGCTGACATCGAGGTAGTAGATTCGTTGTCCGCGTCCATGGGAACAGGATTCATGGTGCTCGCGGCGGCCGAAGCCGCGCGATGCGGGAAAACAAAGGAGGAGATCCTTCGCATCCTGGCGGAGTTGAGGCCGCGCATCAGCGCCTATGCGGTCATAAAGTCAGTGAAGCACCTCCTGAAGAGCGGA
>JAAYXB010000096.1 GCA_012516125.1 Bacillota bacterium
GCACGCCGCCAGCGTTCGTCCTGAGCCAGGATCAAACTCTCCGTGAAATACCTCGAAGAGCTATCTCTAGCCCCTACTCACACAAGCTCCAAAGCAATACCGCACCTTACCATACTTCACTGTTTAGTTTTCAAGGAGCAAAGTTAACTTGAGCAGAGACTTACCTCTGCCGCTTTTTGATATTACCACGACCCCGGACCCCTGTCAAGGCCTATCCGCAATTCTGTCCGCAATTCTCTCGTAACACATCCTTAATAGCGCCTTTGCAGTCGCCCAGCCAGACGTGGCTGTGGGCGTTGGCGGCAACCACGGGGACGAGCCCTCGGCGACCACGGACTCAGCTCGCCCCGCACCTGCACGCTGTGCCTGTGCCGTGATGAACTCCCGGAGCCTGGCCGCCAGTTCGGGATCGTTCCTGGGATCAGGATATGCTGTCCCGTAGGGTTCTTGTGACGCAGCAGGAGGCCCGAAGAGCACCCGCACGTCCTCTGCGAACGTCTCCTCCGGCGACCCAGCCCACGCAGGCGTGTTGACCTTGCCGTCAGCGGTCCACCGCGATATGCCCCTCAGGCTCATGTAGCGGCGCCAAGCTGCAGGGTTGTCGCGATATGTCGCGCCCATGGCGGCAAGCTGTATGTGATGCCCGACCTCGTGCGCCACTGTTACAGGGACCTGGTTCGGGATGACCTCCCGTCCCGCGGCTGCCGCTCCCACAACCGTGTACCCGTCCGCACCGAGGCCACTCACATCGCCCATGGAGAAAGGCAACAGGTAGACCCGGTAGCCATCAAGGGCGGGACGCGGCAGGTCCATTGCCCGCAGCGTGCTCACAACCTCGTCCACCCGAGGGATCCTGGCAGGGTCCGCATCGCACAGAAGTGTTCCGTCGTTCAGGCGGTACAGGGCGTCCATCCCCTCGATGGCCGCGTCCACCGACCGCGTGGCCACAAGCTCCTCACGAGTCCGAAGTGCGACGCTGAGCACGTGGAGCCAGCCCGTGGTCCGGGCATCGTATACCAGGAACCCAAGCTCCGGGTCGTGATAGGACGGGCTCTCATCGAGATGCGCGATGATCTCGCGAAGACGCGCGATCTCACGGCGAACTTCGCGGAATAGCCCGCCATCCCAACGGGACGCGCGCCTGCCCAGGGTCTCGAGGTACTCGACGTCGCGCTCGAACCAGCCCACAAAGCCAGGACCCTGCCCGATCACCGGGTCGTCCACAGGGCTCTCCACCCCCACGGGCTCCCCCGCCGCGGACGCAGCCTCGCCGCCTCCGGTGCCCGAATAGTCGTCGCCCGTTACCGCACGCCAGCCGCAACGCGCTGCCGCGCCACCGACGCCCGGGGCGAGTCCGCCGACTGCAGGCACAGCGGCCGGCCGAGAAAGCCAGGTCTCGGTCACCACAAGAGCAGTTGTGAGAAGCAGCGCCACGATAATGCCAGCTGCTGCCCGGTGTGTCCACCATCCCGGGATTCCGGCGGTCGCACCGCTGCCCTGCCGAGCATAGGCTTTGTGCCCAACGCACCCAGCCTGGCCGGACACGATCGAATTCCTCCCTCCCACATCTAACTTGAACGGAGCAATGATACCACACGCAACGTATTATGTAAACCTCGCGTCGGCGAGCCAGCAAATCCCTGCGCAATCCCTTGACACCATGCCTGCAGTTGGATATCGTGGAAAACGATGGCTCACCACGACAAAGGGCGGTCGGCTTCGCGTCGGCTGTGCGAGTGCTGGAGCGTCGCCGGTGGACTCTGATATTCGGGAGGCGAAAACCCGTGGGGATGCGGTGGACCGAGGACCTCGCAACAGGTGTGGATGAGATCGACAGCCAGCACAAGGAGCTATTCAGCAGGGTCAACGCGCTGCTCGCCGCAATGAGCGAAGGCAGAGGTAGGGAGCATCTCCACACCGTCGTCAGGTTCCTTGAGGATTACGTCGTAACCCATTTCAGCACCGAGGAAGGATACATGGCCCGGCACAGCTATCCCGGAATGGCAGCGCACAAGGCAGAGCATGCTGCTTTTGTACGGGACTTCGGAAACCTTAAGAAAGACTTCGAGACGCAAGGGGCATCGTCTGCACTCGCAATCCAGGTGCAGCGCAGGGTATGCGACTGGCTTGTGCATCACATCGGTCAGAGCGACAAGGCGTTCGGGGCACACCTCCGGACGCGCGCTGCGGGCACCGGCACCACGTGAGATGCGCGCTGTGTAGCTCTATAAGAGCGTCGTCCCCGGAGTGCAACATCGGCAACCCCCGGGAAAGTGGCAGTGACATGTGGCCTCGCACTTAGCTCACACCGCCAGATGCTAAGAGGGAGAAGCTCACCGCGATGCTAAACGACCTCCAAGTCAGCCTGTTCGACCTGGTAGCATGCTTATCCCGCGCCATGGACCTCGTCAGCCCGGCGGTGTCCAACCATCATCTCCGCGTCGCCTACATCGCCTTCAGCCTGGGCAGGGAACTCGGCATGTCCCTCGACGAGCAAAGGGACCTGGCGCTTGCTGGATCGCTGCACGACAGCGGGGCTCTCTCCCTGAAGGAGCGCCTCGATGCCCTCGAATTCGAACTTGCCAGCCCCCAGACCCACGCTGAGACAGGCTACAAGCTTCTCATGACCTTCCGGCCCCTCGCCCGCGTGGCCAGGATCGTTCGCTACCACCATGTCCCGTGGAAGGACGCGAGCGGGCCAACGGCAACAACGTTCGCGGAGGACGACGTGCCCCTTGCAAGCCACGTGCTTCACCTAGCAGACCGCGTTGCAGTGTTGATCCAAGAAAACGATGAGATCCTGAGCCAGGCGAGGAGGATCTCCGAGCTTGTGCGGACCCGGTCCGGGACGATGTTCGCTCCCGACCTTGTCAACGCCTTCCTGGGCCTTGCTACGAAGGAGTTCTTCTGGTTTGACGTTGCCCTGCTGCCGCCTTCGGAGATGATGTCGCTCCTCGCCCGCGCGGGGACGGGGACGCCGGCTTCCGCCGAGCCCGCCGAGTTTCGGCTTGATCTCGAGGGGCTCCTCGGCCTTGCGGACCTCTTCCGGCGGATCATCGACTTTCGCAGCCCCTTTACGGCAGCGCACTCCGCCGGGGTGGCGGCCACGGCGGCGCGCCTCGCGTGCCTCGCCGGGTTCTCGGAAATGGAATGCAGGATGATGAGGGCCGCAGGCTATCTCCACGACATCGGCAAGCTTGCGGTGCCTGCAGAGATCCTGGAGAAGCCGGGGCCACTCACCGAACACGAGTTCAACATCATCAAACAGCACGCCTTCCACAGCTACCGCATCATTGAGTTGCTCCCTATGCTCGACGTCGTCAACCGGTGGGCCTCGCTCCACCACGAACGCCTCGACGGACGGGGCTATCCTTTCCATTACTCAGGACGCGAGCTGTCCCTCGGCTCACGCATCATGAGCGTAGCCGACGTGTTCACGGCCCTGACCGAGCAGCGTCCTTACCGCCACGCAATGGAGGCTGCGAAGGCTCTTGATGTCGTTCGGGAGCTCGGCTGCGCCTCCGCTCTCGACCCGGAAATCGTGTCTTTGCTCGCAAGCCACCTCGACGAGGTTGACGCCGACCGCAGGGCTGCCCAGGCAGCCGCAAGCCAGGACTACCAGGCCAGCACTGGAAAGGGCCTGGCCTGAGCATGGGCTGAGCACGGGCTTAGCATGGCCTGAGCATGGCCTGCGCCTCCCCGCCTCCCCAGTCTCGGCGCATTATCCCACGATGCCTGGCAGATAATATGCCCTGAGGAGGTGATCACGTGGACGACCGTCTATCTCCAGATGACCGAGCAGGCGCCAGCGGCGGCGGACAGGGTTTCGCAGCAGGTGGCAGGAACGGTGACGACGCAGGCAGAGGCGGCAACAACAGAGGCGGACGGGTGAACACGAGCGCCTGGATAATCGGCGCGCTCGTCGTCATCATCGCCGTCTTCGCCGGACTCAGGTATGCGAGGGTTCCGGCGCCGCGTCCTGCGCCCACGAGGCCCGCTCCGACCAAGCCCGCACCCACGCCGACCCCAACGCGTCCGGCCCCGACAGCCCCGGCTGCAACCGTGACCGACCTGGAGCGCGATCTGACCAGGGTTGAGGAAGCCGTGACGCGTAAGGACTGGGCCGCGGCGGATAGGGAATCCTCAAAGCTGCGCACCACCTGGGAATCGCTTCGTCCCCGTGTGACCAGCACAAACACGACAAAGGACGTCACGACGTTTGACGCGCGCGTGGACAAGCTCAGAGCGGACATCAGGGCAAAGAACGAGGCCGGTGCCAGGGCGGACATAACAGAGCTCAAATCGATCGCACGCAGGTTCAAGATCGCCCCGACCCGGGGACCGACTTCGGGATAGGCAGCATGGGAAAGACAGAAGCAAGCGCCGTCTGACAGGGTCTGCCCGGGCCGGCCTGTGCAGGAACGGCTGGAGGTCTCCGGCTCGCGGGCGGCGAGTAGACAAGCAAGCAATCAAGCAGACATTGGATAGACAAAGCACAGGGACAAGCAGCGCCGGCGCCATGCCGCAAACGAAACTAGCGGGAGGTTGCCGGCGCTCGCGGTCCGAAGACGGCGCCCCAGGCGGGGCGCACCGATGCCTCAACGCCCCGCCGATGATCTCGCATGCACAATAAGCCGGGTCCAACGTGGTTCGTGAATTAACGCCGCCTGCGGGCCAGGGGCCAGAAGCCAGGGGCCACGTGTTCTGGGAAGCGCCTGCTACCCCTTGATAACCCCGATGGGCCTCATTCGCGCAACCTTGCGGGATATGCCTGCCCCGTGACAGACGTGGACCACCTCGTTCACGTCCTTGTATGCCTCGGGGGTCTCCTCGGCAAGCGAGGCCTTGCTGGCAGCTTTGGCGATGATGCCGCGCTCCCGCAGCTCCGCTTGGAGCGCCGCGCCGCTCACCGCTTTCTTCGCGGCCGCCCTGCTCATCACGCGCCCCGCCCCGTGGCAGGTCGAGCCGAACGTCTCTTCCATGGCCCTCTCGGTCCCGACAAGCAGATAGGAGTTGCGGCCCATGTCACCCGGGACGAGCACAGGCTGCCCTATGTCGCGATAGCCTGCAGGCACATCCGGATGGCCTGCCGGAAACGCGCGCGTCGCGCCTTTGCGATGCACGCACACTTTCCGTCGCCTTCCGTCAACCACATGGTCCTCGATCTTGGCGATGTTGTGCGCCACGTCGTAGATGAGTTCCATCCCGAGGTCTTCCGGCGAGCGCCCGAACACTTTCGCGAAAGCCTCGCGCGTCCAATGCATGATGCATTGGCGGTTCGCCCAGGCATAGTTGGCGGCGCACGCCATGGCGGCGAAGTAATCCCGCCCCTCCGGGGAGTTCAAGGGAGCACAGGCAAGCTGCCTGTCGGGAATGGTGATGCCGTACTTCTTTATCGCCTGCTCCATCGCGGCGAGGTAGTCCGTGCATACCTGGTGACCAAGGCCTCGCGACCCGGAATGGATCATCACCACGATCTGGCCGGGGGCCAGCCCGAACCTTTCGGCCAGGCCGCTATCGAACACTTCGTCGACTATCTGAACCTCAAGGAAATGGTTGCCCGAGCCGAGGGTACCGAGCTGCGGCATGCCGCGTTTGATGGCCTTGTCGCTTACCTTGCCTGCCTGGGCGCCTTTCATGACGCCCCGCTCCTCGGTATGGTCGAGGTCCCGGGGCCAGCCGTACCCGTTTTCCACCGCCCAGAGTGCGCCCTTCTCCAGGACCTCCGCGGTGTCGTTCTTCCCCAGCTTGATCACGCCGGTCGACCCGACGCCCGAGGGGATGTCGCGGAAAAGTTGGTTCACGAGTTGCTCGATGCGCGGGCGGACGTCCTCCTCGAAGAGGTTCGTGCGAAGCATTCTCACGCCGCAGTTGATATCGAAGCCTACCCCGCCCGGGGAGATGACGCCCTCGTCTACCAGGGTTGCCCCGACGCCGCCTATAGCGAAGCCGTAACCCCAGTGGATGTCAGGCATCGCAAGGGACATGCCCACCATCCCGGGGAGGAAGGCGGCGTTCGCCACCTGCTCGGGAGCCTGGTCCTCCCGGATATGGTCGATGTGTCGCTCGTCCGCGTAGATCATGCCGGGCACCCTCATGCCTGCCTTGTAGGTCACCGGGATGCGCCAGCGAAACTCGTCCACTCGCTCAAGAGGCCCCTTCCATCCGTTGCCCACGACACAGCACCTCCTGAGTTCTCAAAACGGACCCACTATGCCTGCCTTAGATATCGAAGATAGCCTGGGCCACCCACCCGTTCTCCTGGCCGTTCTCGTCGCGAGCCACCTCGCCCGTCCCGCCCACCGCGCCCGCTCTCCCGGGCTCGCCCACCCGCTCGACCTTCACCATGTGGTAGCTAACGCCTTTAATCTCCATTTCCAGCGGATGCCTTGCAGGATCAATACCCTCGCCGCGCACGACCGCCGTGACCGTCCAGACGGCCGACCCGAAGTCGCTGCCGACGGCTCTCTCCACGCTGGCTCTGGCTGTGCCTTCGTCGTCAGGGCGTCCCACCGCCCGCTCGCCGGCCCGCCAGGATTCCCACGCGGCAGTCTGCCCGGGCGTTTGTACCGCCGCTCGCTTCACTTCTTGCCTGGGCGTTTGCACGGCCGCTCGCCCCGTCGGCTGCCCGGGTTCTAGCCTGGGCGCTCGCCTGTGTATGTGGATGTCCTCGATCTTCGCCACCAGGAATCTCTCGGCATCAACCAGGTACACGACCTCCGATAGCCAGGCCACAAGGAGGCCTTCCAGATCGGCGGCACGAGCCTCGACGCGCCTATCCTCCCTCTCGAGGATGCGCCCGAGCTCAGGCACGATGAGCGACATCATGCCGAGCGCCATGTTGGCGAAGGTCTCTTCGAGCGTCCAGCCCCGGGCGCGGATGCCGACGTCAGCGGTATGTTCCAGGACCTCATATGGGCGGGACACCGCCGCCTCAGCCCCCGTTCTTGCCGACCACCTGGGCCACGGACACCACCTTGTCGCCGGGCTCGAGCTTCATGACGCGGACACCTTGCGTCGATCTGCCCTGCTGTGGGATGTCGGCAGCGTTCATCCTGATTATTATGCCTTCGGCCGAGATGATCATCAGCTCGTCGTCGCCGGTAAGCACCTTCACGTCAGCCGCTGGCCCCGTCTTGGGTGTTACCTTGAGAGTCTTGATGCCTTTGCCGCCCCGCGACTGGAGCCTGTATTCCGCAAGGGGCGTCCGCTTGCCGAAGCCGTTCGCGGTCACGACCAGTAGATCGCACCCGTCCCTCACGACGTCCATCCCGACCACGGTGTCCCCTTTGGCCAACGAGATGCCCTTAACGCCGTGTGCGATGCGGCCCAGCGGTCGCACTTCCTCTTCCTTGAACCGTATGGACTGGCCCTGCGCGGTCACGATGATAAGCTCCTCGTCTCCCGAGGTCAGCTTCACGCTTACCAGGTCGTCGCCTTCCGCAAGGTCGATGGCGATGACGCCCGACCTGCGGGCGTTATCGTACATCGAGAGCGCCGTCTTCTTGATGACGCCCTGCCTGGTTGCCATCACCAGGTACTTGTCGTCCGCAAACTCCCGGATGGGTATGACCGCGCGAATGCTCTCGCCGGGCGAAAGGGAGATGAGGTTCACCACCGCAGTGCCTCTCGCCTGGCGGCTGGCCTCCGGGACCTCGTACGCCTTGATCGAGTATATCTTCCCCTTGTCCGTGAAGAAGAGGATGTATTCGTGGGTGGTCGTCACGAAAAGGTGCTCAACGAAATCCTCCTCTTTCGTGCTCATGCCGGTCACTCCGCGCCCGCCCCTCCTCTGGCTCCGGTAGGTTGTGAGCGGCAGCCTCTTGATGTAGCCCTGATGGGTCAGGGTCACCACAATGTCTTCCTCTGCGATGAGGTCCTCGACGTCGAGTTTGGTGGCGGCCGCGGTGATCTCGGTCCGGCGCGGGTCGGCATACTCCTCCTTGATGGCGAGGAGCTCTTCCTTGATCACTTCCAGGACCCTTTTCTCATCGGCGAGGATGCCCTTGAGTTTGGCTATCAGCTTGATGACCTCGACGTATTCGTCCTCGATCTTCTTCCGCTCGAGGCCTGTGAGCCGCTGCAGCCTCATGTCGAGGATGGCCTGCGCCTGCTTCTCCGAGAGTTTGAATTTCTTCATGAGCCCTTCCCTGGCCACCTCGGGCGTCCGCGACTGGCGAATAAGCGTGATGATGGCATCCAGGTTGTCAAGGGCTATCTTAAGGCCTTCGAGGATGTGTGCCCTCTCCTCGGCCCTTGCGAGCTCAAACCTGGTGCGCCTCGTTACGACCTCTTTCTGGTGCTCGATGTAGTAGTGAAGGGTTTCCTTGAGGTTCAGCACCCTGGGCTGCCCGTCGACAAGCACCAGCATGATGACACCGAAGGTGTCCTCCATCTGGGTGTGCTTGTACAGCTGGTTGAGCACGACGTTGGGATTGGCATCCCGCCGAAGCTCGATGACTATGCGCATGCCCTCCCTGTCGCTCTCGTCGCGAAGGTCGGTGATGCCGTCGGTTTTTTTATCGCGCACGAGCTCGGCTATGCTTTCGATGAGCCTCGCCTTGTTGACCTGGTACGGGATCTCCGTCACGAGGATCCTCGTCTTGCCACTCGAGGACGTCTCGATCCTGGCCCGAGCCCGCATCCTGATGGATCCCCGCCCGGTCGTGTACGCCTCGCGGATGCCGTCCCTGCCCATGATGAGGCCGCCCGTGGGAAAATCGGGCCCCTTTATGACCATCATGAGCTCTTTGACGGACGCGTCGGGGTTGTCTATCAGCATGACGACGGCGTCTATGACCTCGCCCAGGTTGTGGGGCGGGATGTTGGTGGCCATCCCCACCGCGATGCCGGACGAACCGTTGACCAGGAGGTTCGGGAACCTCGCCGGGAGCACGGTCGGCTCTTTCAGGGACTCATCGAAGTTGGGGACGAAGTCCACCGTCTCCTTGTCGATGTCCGCAAGGAGCTTCAAGGTGATCTTGGCCATGCGCGCCTCTGTGTAACGCATGGCGGCCGGCGGGTCGCCGTCGATGGATCCGAAGTTGCCATGGCCATCTATGAGCGGGTACCTGTGGGAGAAGTCCTGCGCCATCCTCACGAGCGTCTCGTATATCGCGGCATCCCCGTGCGGATGGTACTTGCCCATGACTTCGCCCACGATCGTCGCGGACTTGCGGTGGGGCTTGTCTGGCGTAAGGCCAAGTTCGCTCATGGCGTACAGGATGCGCCGGTGGATGGGCTTGAGCCCGTCCCGCACGTCAGGAAGCGCCCGTCCGACTATGACGCTCATCGAGTACAGGAGGTAAGAGCGCTTCATCTCGTCTTCTATGCTTATGGGGATCACTTTCCCGTCCTTCGGTTCAACCAAGCATTAGGACCTCCCTGTGGAGCTGTATGGAGCCATATGAGCTATATGTCAAGATCGGTTACTTCCTTCGCATGTTGCTGAATGAACTCGCGCCGCGGCTCGACCTTGTCGCCCATCAGGGTTGTAAAGATCTCATCCGCCGCCATCGCATCCTCCAGGGACACCTGCAGGATCGTGCGCGTCTCCGGGTTCATCGTGGTCTCCCAGAGCTGCTCGGCGTTCATCTCGCCAAGACCCTTGTACCGCTGCACGGTCACTCCCTGCCGGCCCACTTTCTGCAGGATGGCCTCGAGTTCCCTCTCACTATAGGCGTAGAAATCCTTCTTCCCCTGCCGCACCCGGAAGAGCGGCGGCTGAGCGATATACACATTGCCGTTCTCGATGAGCGGCCTCATGTAGCGGTAGAAGAACGTTAGGAGCAGCGTGCGGATGTGAGCGCCGTCCACGTCAGCGTCGGTCATCGCCACGACCTTGCGATAGCGCAGCTTAGATGCGTCGAAGTCGTCGCCGACGCCGGTGCCAAGTGCCGTTATCATCGCACGGATCTCCTCGTTGGCAAGGATCTTGTCGAGCCGCGCCTTTTCGACGTTCAGTATCTTGCCACGCAGCGGCATGATAGCCTGGAAACGCCTGTCGCGCCCTTGCTTCGCGCTGCCTCCGGCTGACTCACCCTCAACAAGGAATAGCTCGCACAGGTCCGGCTCCCGGAGGGAGCAGTCCGCAAGCTTCCCGGGAAGCGACGACACCTCAAGGGCCGTCTTGCGCCGCGTCAGCTCCTTTGCCTTCCGCGCGGCCTCCCTGGCGCGCGCGGCGGAGAGGCACTTTTCGACAATGGCCCGGGCCGTGGCCGGTCTCTCCTCGAAAAACTCGGCGAGGGCCTCGGCGACCACCGAATCGACGACGCCGCGGATCTCGGTGTTGCCCAGCTTGGTTTTGGTCTGCCCCTCGAACTGCGGGGTGAGCAGCTTCACGCTGACGACGGCGGTGAGCCCTTCTCTCACGTCGTCACCGGTGAGGTTCTCCTCGTTTTCCTTCAGCATCCCGGCCTTCCTGGCGTAATCGTTGATGGTGCGCGTGAGCGCCGAGCGAAAGCCGCTCAGGTGAGTGCCGCCCTCTGTGGTGTTGATGAAGTTGGCGAAGGAGAACGTGTTGTCCACGTACCCGTCGTTATACTGAAAGGCAACCTCCACAGAGGCGTCGCCGACATCGCGCGCCACGTAGAATATGTCGGGATGGATGGGATCTCTATTCTTGTTCAGATGCTCAACGAAGGAGACGATCCCACCCTCGTACTGGAACTCGGCGTTCTTGCCCTCCCGCTCGTCGGTGAGGGTGATCCTGACGCCGCGGCTCAAGAACGCAAGCTCGCGCAGCCGGTGAGCCAGCGTGTCGAAGCTGAACTCGGTGGTCTCGAAGATCTTCCGGTCCGGCATGAATGTGATCGTGGTGCCGGTGGTCTCACAAGTCCCCTTCACCTCCAGGTCTGTCACCGGCTTTCCCCGCTGGTAGCGCTGGCGATAGACCTTGCCGCCCGACCGGACCTCCACCTCGAGCCACTCGGAAAGGGCGTTCACGACGGACACGCCGACCCCGTGGAGGCCACCCGACACCCGATACGCCCCGCCGCCGAACTTTCCGCCGGCGTGCAGCACCGTAAGGACCACCTCGACGGCGGGCCTCCCCATCTTGGGATGGATGTCAACGGGGATGCCTCTCCCGTTGTCTACAACCCGCAACGAACCATCCTTCCTGATGGTCACGTCTATCGCGTCGCAGTAACCGGCCAGAGCCTCGTCGATGCTGTTATCCACGACCTCGTAGGCAAGCTGGTGCAGCCCCCGCACACCGGTGCTGCCGATGTACATGCTGGGTCGCTTCCTTACAGCCTCGAGACCCTCGAGTACCTGGATCTGCTCAGCACCGTACGGCGTCTCGACAACGGCCTTCTCGGGACGCCCATTTGGTAGAGACCCATAACGGCTCTGACTGTTCGGCCCACTACCGATGACATTGCCCATGATACCGCCGCGCTTTCCATAAGAAAGTTACTGAAGAGTACGTCTTTGAACCGCCAAGAACCGTGATGTTGTCACCACGGTTCCTGGGATGGCGCCGCCCGGCACCATTATACCAAACGTAGGTTCGGAGTCAACCCGCCTTTGAGCGCTGCATTTATGTTATTATACCGCGGGACCCTTGTCAACGACGGGCGCCGGCGCCGGTCCCTCATCCTCGAGGTCGCCGTATGCCGTCTCGAGGCGTCGTCGTAAAGTCGGAAGGGATATCGGGGACAAGTAGACTGCGGAAGGCGTGATCACGGCACATCTGGGCTCCTGCCCGTCCACGGAGAGGACTTCATGCCCTTCGCGCGCTTGGGACAAGAACTCCGCCGCCAGCGGAGATTTCTTCACTATCTCCATGTCGAGCATGGCCACAAGGTCCTTTACAGCCACGCTCACCTGCGCTCCTATGTGCAGGAACAACTGTATCAGCCCCTCGTCTATTGCTGCGCTGTTGGTTCGTTACGTCCGCTCGGGTCCAGTCTCGGCACGCTGCTCCTGGTTGCCCACCTTTGCGGCCGTCACGGCGCGGGCGAACGCCGCTCTAACCTCAGGATCGGCGATCGCCGCCGAGAGAGCGTCAATCTCCCGCGTCTCGGCATGGCTCAGTCTTCGTCCCGGTGGCGCGGCGCCCCCGCCCGCGCCAGACCCTGTGCTGCACCTGTCCCTGGCCCCCGCCTTGAGGAACCCTCTGGCCTGAAATCGGATGTCCACGATCGTGCCTCTTCCGAGGTGCCTGTTGAGTTTCTTGATGATGTCCGCCTTCAGAAGTGATAGTTCATTCGCCCAGACTGAGCTCTTTACGGCCACGAAAAGAACCCCGTCCTTACACCGAGTGGCCCTCGATGCCCGGGCGGCGGCGCTTCCGACAACCTCTGCCCAAAGATCGACCGCCCTCGCTCTCCTTGCCTGTCTCAAAATCCCGAGCCGCTTGAGACTCCCATCGAGCGCTTCCCGCAGCCGGACCACTTCACCTCACCTCTTCCACACGCCCTGCCTGCACCCGGAAGCGCTTCGCCGCGCCTCCCGTGTCGCCGAGTAACCTTTCATCGGTCGTCGTGATAATCGTCTGGACCCGATCGTTGAGATACTCCCAGAGCCGCGCCCTCTTTCTCGGGTCAAGCTCGCTGGAGACGTCGTCGAGGAGGAGGATGGCATCCTCGCCGACCTCGCTCCTCACGAACTCGAGCTCACCCAGCCTCACCGCGAGGAGGACAGCGCGCTGCTGGCCCTGGGATCCGAAGACCCTCATGTCCACACCGTCAACAATGAAACTGAGCTCGTCCCGGTGCGGACCGACGAGCGTCACGCCTCGCATTATCTCTTCAGGGCGCACCTTCTCCAGTTCGCGCCGAAAGGCGTCTTCCCACTTTCGCAGGGTCTCACCATCGCCACCTTGCGTCTTCCCGAGCGTTCCCATGCTTACATGGAAGGACGGGCGGTATACCATCTCGAGGGTGCCGTCAGGAGATATGTGACGATGGGCGACCTTCGCAAGTACCGAAAGCTTCTTTATCGCCTCGGCCCTCTTAATCATCACCCGCGCTCCCGCGGCAGCGAGTTGCTCGTCCCAGACCTCGAGAGCAGGGTCGCGCCTTGCCGCCATGGAATCATAGCGCCTGTCCTTGAGGAGCGCGTTCCTCTGGGCAAGGATCCTGCGGTACGCGGAGAGATCCCGTCGGTACACCTCGCTTACCGCGCCAATCTCCGTGTCGAGAAACCGGCGTCGCTCCACCGGCCCCCCCTTTATCATCCGAAGATCATCAGGCCCAAATACCACAACGTTGGCCGCACAGATATTCTCGACGGACGCCTCGCGTGGAACGTCGTTGATCTTTATCGTCTTGCCCGCTTCCCGCGTACAGCCTATTTCCACGAGAAGCGGCTCCCTTCGACGGATAAACCGGCAAGCCGCATAGAACCCCCTCTCACCCCATGTGATGAGATCGGCGTCGCGTGCGGTGCGGTAGGATGAGCCGGTGCCGCAGAGGTACACAGCCTCCAGGACGTTCGTCTTTCCCTGCCCGTTGTCGCCCGAAAGGACGTTCTTCCCGGGAAATAGCTCAAGCTCTGCGGAAGCGTAGTTCCTGAAATGCCTGAGCTTCAGCCTCTCAAGCACCATCGCCGGCATCCCCCGCAACTTCGAAGGCCTGTCGCACACGATCTTCTCGACCTTCCCGGCGCGCCGCGTTCGCCGCGGACGCTACGGCCACGACGTCACCAGGGCGCAGCTTCCTGCCGCGGCGCAGCTCCTGCCGCCCGTTCACACTAACTCGACCCTCCTGGACCAAAGCCTTGGCCTGTCCTCCGGTTGGGGCCACCCCGGCCCACTTGAGAAACTGGTCGAGCCTGATGTCGGGGCTTGTGATACGGACTTTCACGGGCTTCTCGGCGGTCGTCATGCGTTCACCGTCACCGGCATTATGAGGTACAGGTAGTCCTGGGCCTGGTCCTGAGCCTGTCTGAGCACCACCGGGCTGACCGGGCCTGTGACTTCGAGAGTAAGCTCCTCGTCACCCACGGCGCGCAGGACGTCCAGGAGGTAACGGGACCGCAGGGCCGTCTCGCCCGTCTCGCCCTCGGTAGCCGTAACCCCGACCTCCTCGAAGGCCATGCCGACGTCGGGGGCGTTGGCGCTGATGGTCAGGGTCTCTCCGCCGTACCCCAGCTTCACCGTGCCGAACTCGTCCTTTCCCAGGACCGCTACGCGCTCGACTGCCTCCAGAAGCCTCGCCCTATCCACCACCATTCGGCTCTTCCAGGCCTTGGGGATCACCCGCTCGTAGTTCGGGAACTGCCCGTCAATGAGCCGGCTCACGATGGTCGTCTTGCGGCACTTGAAGGCCACCTGGTTCGCCGAAGCATAGATCTCCACCTCGCCGCTCTCGCTCTGGACTATCCTTCCGACCTCGGCAAATGCCCTCGCCGGAACGATCATCTGCCGTACCCCCGACTCATTAGGGCCGCTTTTCTCGCGGTCCAGCGTCACCTTCCGGAGCGCGAGCCTGAACGTGTCCGTGGCCACCAGCCTTGCCTCCCCTCCCTCAAGCGACACGAGCACGCCTGTCAGGAACGGACGGTTCTCGTCAGTGGCGGCCGCAAATGCAGTCTGCCTGACGAATTCAGCAAGGTCCTTGCCCGGGACCGTCCACCACACGTCCCCCTGCACCTGGGGGAAGAGCGGAAACTCAGTCGGCTCCATGGAGTTGATGCTGTACACTGCCTTCCCGCTGGAGATGGTGGCGACGCGCCTGCCTGGATCGAACTCGATTCTGACCTCTTTGTCGGGCAGACGTCTTACTATCTCCCCGAGGTACCGGGCGGGAAGCACCATCGCAGCCTGGGCTGTGGCGCTGACGGGCATGTATGTCTCCGCGGAGAGCTCGAGGTCCGTTCCCACGAGGCGGAGGCCGTCAGGGGTGGTCTCAATGAGCACGCCCGAGAGGATCGGCAAAGTTGTTCGGGACGATACAGCACGTTGCACCGTGGCAACACTCGCGGCCAGATCGTCCCGATCACACGAAAGATGGACCGGGGCTTCTGCAGGATTCCCTGTTTCCATACCTGTTTGGCCAAGCGTCTCAAGGCTATCCACGCTTCTCAGGTCCCCCTCTCACTGTCGAACTTGAACGCAAGGGCTTTAGTGCCGATGAACGAGCCCGTCATGCGGTTTTCCACAGGGTTGTACTCCGGATCATGCTTCTTGTACATGTACAGCTTTCTAGTACTAGTAGTAGGGGCTGTGGATTTGTGGATAAACCCCGCACTGCCTTGAGGCGCGCGGGCTTTCGGTGTGGACGATCCTGTGGATTTTCGTCACGGCTTGTCCACATTATACACAAACCGGGACGATTCGACACATCGCCCACAGGAAATCCACAGGTTATAAAGAGTTTATCCACAGGAAGTGCACGCCGGGTCCTGGCCCCAACGCCGGCATCAGCCAAGGTCAGGTCATCTCCTTCAACCGGGCGATGATTGTGCGGATGGCGCCCGCAAGGGCCTCGTCCTCCTCCATGTCCGCGCGTATTTTCGAGCAGGCGTGGAGGACCGTGGTGTGATCCCTGCCGCCGAAGGCAAAGCCGATTGTGGGCAGGGATTCCTCGGTAAGCTCCCGACATAGATACATGGCAACCTGGCGGGGGTAGGAGATGGTCCTGGTTCGCTTCTTCGCTTTCATCTCGTCGGGAGGGATCTGGTAGAACTCCGCGACCGCCTGCTGTATGTGGTAGATCGAGACCTGTTTCGGCCTCTCGGACGGAATCATGTCTTTCAGGCATTCCGCTGCGGTGGCAACGGTGACGGGGCGGTTGTGTATGGAACAATGGGCCGCCACACGCGTGAGAGCACCCTCGAGCTCGCGGATGTTGGAGCGGATCTGGTTCGCGATGTACGCGAGCACCTCGAGGGGCATATCGAGCTGCTCGAGCTGGGCCTTCTTCTTGAGAATCGCTATCCGGGTCTCGAGGTCAGGCGCCTGGATGTCGGAGATGAGACCCCACTCGAAGCGGGACCTGAGCCTGTCCTCGAGGGTCGGGATCTCCTTCGGGGGGCGGTCGCTGGATATCACGATCTGCTTGCCCGCCTCGTGCAGCGTGTTAAAGGTATGGAAGAACTCCTCCTGGGTACGCTCCTTCTGCGCCAGGAACTGCACGTCGTCGATGAGGAGGACGTCCACGTTGCGGTACCGTTCCCGGAATTCCACGGTCTTGTCGTCGCGGATCGCGTTGATGAGGTCGTTTGTGAATTTCTCGCAAGGAGCGTAAACCACCCGCGTTGACGGGCTGTGCTGAAGCACGAAGTGGCCGATGGCTTGCATCAAGTGGGTCTTCCCAAGGCCGACGCCTCCATAGATAAACAGGGGGTTGTATGCCCTGCCGGGCGCCTCGGCAACGGCGAGGCAGGCTGCGTGGGCAAACCTGTTGCTGTTTCCGACGACAAAGGTGTCGAACGTATACTTAGGATTCAGCCGGGTTGTGTACAGCTCATCGCCCATGAGCGATCCCATGTGAGCAGAGTCGTCCCCTCCCAGGTCATCCGGCGCCTCAGACGGCACAGAGCACACGAAGGACACGTCCAGGTCCATGTCTGTAAGGGCTTTGAGAGTGCGGCGAATGGGCTGGCGGTAGTTGTCCGTTAGAAACTTCCGCCCAATGTCATGCAGGGTCCGCACTACTAGCGTGTTCCCGTTGATGGCGACGCCCTCGGTCCCGCGAAGCCACGTCTCGAAACTGGGCTTCGGTATCTGGCCCTGCATCACCTCGAGGACCTTGGCCCAGAGCGTATCTGCACGTTCAAGCATAGCTCCTTACCCCCTGAAAGAAGGCTCAGCTTTTCTCTCCAGCAAGTCATCTTGCCAGACGAGCGAGGTACGTCATACCTCGCGGCGTGAGGCGGCGCTTGCCACTCCCGTCCGCTGGCTCAACGAGCCCGTGCTCCTCGAGGGAGACGAGATCGCGGTAAGCCGTGCTGAGGCTTATATCGAGCTCTTTCACAATGGTGGATGGTCCGGCCTCACCCTTTTCAGCTAGCACCCGGAAAACCTTTCGCTGCCGCTCTGAAAGGATTGCATCTAGCTTTTCAAAGACTCTTTTCTGCTCGTCGGTTTCTGAAATAGAGAGCTCATCGTTCCCGCCGCTTTTCCGGGAGCCCGCGAGAACTTCCGGATTGGCCTCATGGAAACGAGATTCCGCACCTCTCTCTCTGCCGGTGACGTTTTCGGAAACCCCTGGCGCCGTTTCGCCAGACCTGCAAATGGAGGAAAGCGTCACCACGCACCCACGTTTCAAGTTGTCTTCGATGGAAACAGAGCCGCCAATGGCGCGCATTGAGTCGCGGACAATGGGAAGACCCGAGCCCACCCCGCGGATTATCTTGCGCATCTCGGTGGTGGCCGTAGTGAAACCAGGAAGGAATGCCTTCTCTTTCTCAATTATCCCAGGGCCCTGGTCTGAGACCCTGATAGTATTGCCGTCAGGAAGGATGCTTATGACCGCGTCCTGAAAGTCGGCGTGGAGGAGGTTTTCCACGATCTCCTTGATGGCCACGTACGGGAGCCTTCCTCCCTTTTCATGGGCGAAAGAATACGTCTTCGAGGCGATCTCGTTCAGAAGCTCGGCGCAGTCCCTCCCTCGGACGTCAACGATTCTCGGCACGGTGCTCAGGGAGTCGTACACGGCTATGCGCACCTCGCGCTCCCAGTGTTTCCCGCGCTGGGATGAGCGATCGCCAGAGGAGGAGGGCTGGTCGAGGCAGCTCTGAAAGCCTCTGCGAAAGAGCCGTGAAAAGACGCCTGGCATGCTGTGGCCCGCCTTTCGGCCGGAGTTTTCCACAGGGTTTTCCACAGCTGTGAAAAACTCTGCGGGAAGGGAACGTGCACAGGAAATCCATAGGTTGTCCACAAGGTATCCACAGTTTCTGTGGATAACATCTGCAGAGGCCAGCAAGGAGTTTCCACTACTGAAAGGGCGCCTAGCTGGCCCTTCACGATATCCACAGGCGATTCCGGAAAGCATCGAAAGCCTTGTGGCGTCGTGGCCCGAAACATTCACAGGTTACCCACAGAGTTATCCACAGCCTGTGAATAACTCTGTGGGAAACTGGGAATGCTATACTTCTGACCAGGCGACGTGGAAAGTGTGGAAAAGCCTCCAAAACCATATTAGCAGAGCTTTTCCAGTGTGGCAAGGGGCGGGGCCGGGAGAGGAAGAGGGTGTGGGAAGGCGTGGGAAAGCGCGGGGGAGCGTGAGAGGGTCATGGAAGGAAAGGCGCGCGTTAGGGAAAGCACGGCGAAAAGGCGGCGCGGAAAGCGGAACCTGACAGGAGAGCTTGGAGAGTGTTGTTGGGGGCGTTGCCGAGGTGAGTAGGTAGGGTAGGGGTAAAAGGGTCGTGGCGCGGCGGAGCGAAGGCGGCAGGGTGTTCCGGGAGGTGTGGTCCATTGCAAGGAGGCCGAGGCCGCGAGATGACGTGAGATGGTGCGATGTCGAGGAATGGGGCGAACGATCACGGAAGACTCGCGAAATTGACCTGGCGTTGTCAGGAAACGTGGATTCGCGCCGGCGACGCGGGCCGCACTTGACATGCAGGAAGGCGTTGGCTATAATTTGGCTGGCGTACAAACGCCATGGAACGGGTGAGACGCAGGAGGCACGCGGAGAGGTATGAAGCGAACTTATCAGCCCAAGGTCAGGCGGCGTAGCAAGGTTCACGGTTTCATGAAGAGAATGGCGACAAGGGGCGGGCGGCTTGTGCTGAAGAGGAGGCGTGCCAAAGGCAGAAAGCGCCTGTCCGCATAAGGTGGAAGCGCAGGCCGTGGGATCTGCGGGGTGCGGTGGATGCCGAAAAGCGAGCGGCTGCGCAAGAGCGGGGATTTCGCGAGGGTTTTCGAGCACGGAAAGTCCCTTCCGGGCAGCCGGGTTGTGGTGTACTACATTGAAAACGGCCTGCCGTTCAACCGCGTTGGGGTCGCTGTAAGCAAGCGTCTTGGCGGAGCGGTTGAGAGGAACCGCCTGAAAAGGATCGTGAAGGAAGCCTATCGGGCGAGCGAGGCGGCACTTCGAGAGGGCCTGGACCTTGTGCTACTACCCAGGTCGAAAGCGAAGACCGCCTCTTTTCAAGAGGTGAAAGAAGAGCTTCTCGGGCTTCTTTCAGAATGTGCGGCCTTGCGAAAGGGCGACGGTGAAAAGTGAAAGACGTGCGCGGAAAAGGAGGGTCAGCCTGGCGCAGCGCCTGGCGCAGCGCGCGGGAAATGGCGTCTGGAGCCGCCAGGAACATGGCTCTCCTGTGCATCTGGTTTTACAGGAAGTTCCTCTCGCGGCTGAGGGCCAGGCCCACGTGTAGGTTCTACCCCACGTGCTCGGCGTACGCGTACGAGGCCATACGAAAACATGGCGTGTTCAGGGGCGGCTATCTCGCGGCAAGGCGGATCGTAAAGTGCCATCCATTCCATCCCGGAGGGTACGACCCGGTCCCGTAGGCAAAACGGGGATGGAGAAGCGACGGGAGGGTGCTTGTATTGACTCTCACAGGCATTGTCAACTCGATAGTTCATTTCCTCCGGGATGTGACAGGGAGCGATGGGCTGGCTATCATCGCCTTGACCATTCTGCTGAAGGTGGTCACGTACCCCCTCACGGTCAAGCAGGCCAGGGCCACGGAAGAGATGAAGCTCCTCCAGCCGAAAGTGAAGGAAATACAGGAGAAGTACAGGTCGCAGCCGGAGGAGATGCAGAAGAGGATGATGGAGCTCTACCGGGAGCACAAGGTGAACCCTCTGGGCGGCTGCTGGCCGACGCTCATCCAGCTGCCGATCATCTGGGCCCTCTTCACTGCACTCAGAAGCTATCCGTTTGAGCAGCGGTTTCTCTGGATGCCGAACCTTGGCAAGCCCGACGTGATCCTCGCGGTGCTCGCCGGGGTCGCCACATACCTGCAATCGGCGATGATGAGCACCGACCCGAGCCAGAAGATGATGAATCTCATAATGCCTGCGTTCATCATCTGGATTAGCTTGAGCTTTCCCGCCGGCGTCACTCTGTACTGGGTAGTCACCACGCTCCTCGCCGCAGTGCAGCAGTGGTGGATGGGAAGGCAGGTTGCGCGGACAGGGCTTGTCGCTGAGACGGTGACGCGCCCGAGGAAAGGCAGCGTTCCGAAGGCTGTGATGTCGCAGCCGCAGGAAGCAGAGGGGGAGTCCGGGCATGGCACAAAGCGTTGAGAAGACCGGCAGGACGGTTGAGGAGGCGGTCCAGGAAGCCCTCGAGGCGCTAGGCCTGACCCGCGATAAGGCGGAGGTCGAGGTGCTCGAAGAGCCTGCAAGGGGCATCCTTGGTCTGGTAGGGCAGAGGCCTGCGCGTGTCAGGGTGACGCCCAGGGCCGATCTGGTTGACGTGGCGGAGAAGGCCAGGGAATTCCTGAAGGAATTGCTGGGGCATATGGGATTCGCCGGTGTCTCCGTGAACGCCCGGGAAGTCGATGGGGTGCTGCGGCTCGAGGTAGAGGGAAAGGGCCTCGGGGGCCTCATCGGGAGGCGCGGCGCCACCCTCGACGCCGTGCAGTACCTCGTGAATCTCGTGGCCGGGCGGCACGCGCGGGTCGCCGGCCGTGGTGCGGGGGACCAGGAAGATCGGCTCCGGATAATTGTGGATGCTGAGGGATATCGGGAGAAGAGGGCGCGATCTCTGGAGAGACTGGCCCTGGCGGTAGCGCAGCGGGTGCGCAGGGAGGGCAGAAAGATCACCCTGGAGCCCATGAACCCCATGGAGCGGCGCATAGTTCACCTTGCTGTCCAGGGATGCGAGGGTGTGACGTCGTTCAGCGAGGGCGAGGAGCCGTACAGGCACGTGGTGATAGCTCCTGTAAAGAAGTAACGTGAGGTGCGGCCCTGGGACGCGGCGCAAGGTGTGCGTGTGGTCGAGAGGGGCCCGCGGAAGGGGAATGCGGGCAGGATCTGCGGAGTAAGCGAAGCGAGAGCTGCAGAGCAGGCGAAGGTCCTGCAGAAGGCTGGCAATGGCGAAGCCAGGGTGGGTGAGGTTTGAGCAATGCGTGTCTTCGGGGCACGCATTTTAAGTTGGTGGTGCTGCGGCGGATAAGTGGACTGGCAGGGGAGGGCAGGGAAAGAGTCTGCATGCGAGGACGCGGTATTGTGGAGAACGATACGATAGCGGCCATTTCAACGCCCCTCGGCGAGGGCGGGATAGGGATCGTCCGTATCAGCGGGCCGGACGCCCTGAAGATCGCGTCCAGGCTCTTCCGCGACCCGTCCGGGAAACGGCGCCGCACGCTGAAGCCCTGGGGAGTGAGATACGGGATCGTGGTTGACCCCGAGACGGGTGAGGAGATAGACGAGGCGCTCGCGAGCGCGATGCCCGCTCCCCACAGCTTCACGCGCGAGGATGTGGTCGAGTTCAGCTGCCACGGCGGCATCGGTCCGCTTTCGCGGGTGCTGGATGCAGTGCTAAAGTGCGGAGCGCGCCTCGCGCAGCCCGGGGAGTTCACGAGACGCGCGTTCCTTTCTGGGAGGATCGACCTCGCCCAGGCGGAGGCGGTCATCGAGATCGTGCGCGCCCGGACAGACTCTGCGCGGAGGCTGGCGCTGGCGAACCTGAGGGGTGGCCTGTCCGCGGCGGTGGTCTCGATTCGCGATGATGTTGTGGCGCTCTTGGCGCAACTCGAGGCTGTGGTGGACTTCCCTGAAGACGACGTGGACGAGCCGGACCATGACGCGATTACTCGACGAGCACGCGAGACGGCGTCGAAGCTGCGGGGCCTTGCGGCGAGGGCTCGCTGCGGCCGGGTGTACCGGGATGGCGTGACCGTGGCAATCGTGGGGCGGCCTAACGTGGGGAAGTCGAGCCTGCTGAACGCTCTTCTGGGCCGGTCAAAGGCCATCGTAACGGATGTCCCCGGCACGACGCGCGACGCCGTGGAGGACTGGACGAACATGCACGGCGTGCCCGTGAGACTCGTGGACACGGCGGGGCTTCGGGAGACGGATGACCCGGTGGAACGGCTCGGGGTCGAGCGGACACGGGAGCGCCTCGACGAGGCGGACCTGGCCATCGTGGTGATCGATGGAAGCGAGGCGCTCTCAGACGGCGACGTTGCTGTGCTGAGGAGTGCCGGCACAAAAAGGGGCGTGGTCGCTCTCAACAAAAGCGACCTTCCGCAGAGGGTTGCGGAAAGCGATGTCGCGCCCCACGCGGCCGGGATGCCTGTTCTGCGGGTGAGCGCCAAAGAGGGAACCGGCATAGAGTCTCTCGAGAAGATCATCGCCGAGCTGGCTGTGGGCAGGGTCGCGGGTGTGAGCGAAGGCATGGTTATGGCGAGCGCGCGCCAGCAGGAGGCTCTGGAGCGGGCAGCCGCCGCCCTGGATGAGGTGGCGCGCGGGGTCGAGGGAGAAACGCCCCTTGACCTTGCGGCCATAGACATCCGGGAGGCCCTGTTCTGGCTGGATCAGATCACGGGGCGGTCGGCGTCCGATGACGTGCTGGACAGAATCTTTTCCGAGTTCTGCGTAGGCAAGTGAGCGCAGGCTCACGAGGCACCTAACTGGGGGCGAAAGAACGCGCTTGACTTGTGGGAGGGGCTGCCGGTGGCTCTAAAGAGAGAGAGTGCAACACCGGCAACTCGGCAACTACTGGGAGACGGACAAGGACTGAGACGCCCTCACTTAGGATGGGAGGATCTTTGCATGGGGGAGGTGGCAGCAGAAGTGAGAGGACATGACGCGGATATCATCGTGGTGGGCGGAGGCCATGCCGGGTGTGAGGCCGCGCTGGCGTGCGCGCGAATGGGCGCGAGCGTGCTTCTGCTGACCCTCGGGTGGGATACTGTGGCCGCCATGCCTTGCAACCCTTCCATCGGGGGACCGGGCAAGGCCCAGCTCGTGCGGGAGATAGACGCGCTTGGTGGCGAGATGGCGCGGAACATCGATGCCACCTACCTCCAGATGAGGCTCCTCAACACGGGAAAGGGACCGGCTGTGCGCTCCCTGCGGGCGCAGGCTGATAAGGCTGCTTACGGGGCGAGGATGCGCGAGGTCCTGCGGCAGGAGCGGAACCTTTCGGTGGAGGTGGCGCACGTCGAGGGGGTCGAGGTGGGCCCGGACGGCTCAGCCAGGGGCGTGGTGACACGAGAGCGAGGGGCTGTGAGGGCGGCGGCGGTGATCATCGCTACCGGGACATACCTGGGAGGAAGAATCTATGTCGGGGACCGGTCCTGGTCCTCGGGACCTCAGGGACAGCCTGCGGCAGAGGAACTGGGACGCGCCCTGGCGGCGCTCGGCCTGCGACTTGCGAGGTTCAAGACCGGCACGTCGCCAAGGGTCCGAAAGGACAGCGTTGACGTGAGCAAGATGCAGGAGCTGCGGGGCGAGGTCCTACCTTTCGGGTTCTCGTTCGAAACCCGCGGCACTCGTGCGGACCAGGAGCTGTGCTGGCTGACGTACACGACGCCGCGGACTCACGAAATAATCCGCGCGAACCTGGGCAGGGCTCCGCTGTACACAGGGGCCATCATCGGGCGCGGACCACGCTACTGTCCGTCCGTGGAGACAAAGGTGGTGCAGTTTCCGGCGAGGGAGAGGCACCAGGTGTTCCTGGAGCCTGAGACGAAGGACGGCGACGTCATGTACCTGGGAGGGCTGTCCACAAGCCTGCCGGCGGACGTCCAGGAAGAGATGGTTCACAGCGTGCCGGGGCTCGAAGACGCGGAGATAGTCCGTCCTGGGTACGCCATAGAGTATGACTGCCTCGTGCCGACAGAGCTTTTGCCGTCGCTCGAGACCAAGAAGGTCCCGGGCCTCTTTGCCGCAGGGCAGATAAACGGAACGTCGGGCTATGAGGAAGCGGCAAGCCAGGGGCTCATAGCCGGGATCAACGCGGTTCTCAAGATCCGGGGCAAAGAGCCGTTCGTGCTGGAGCGGTCCGAGGCGTATATCGGCGTGCTCATCGATGACCTGGTGACTAAAGGGACGTGCGAGCCGTACAGGATGATGACTTCGCGTGCTGAGTACCGGCTTACCCTGAGACAGGACAACGCTGACCTGAGGCTCACGGAGAAGGGGCACGGGCTGGGGTTGGTCCCGGAGGAGCGGTATGAAAGATTCCTCGCGAGGCGGCGGCTCGTCCGGGATGAGATCGAGCGCCTAACTGGCACGGTTGTGCCGGGAGATGCGGAGACCGCGCGGAGGCTGGCCGCCATCGGGACAGGTCCGCTGCAGTCGGAGACCTCGCTTGGAGACCTTCTCGCGAGGCCTGAGGTGACATACGAGAAGCTGGCGGCCATCGATCCCGGGCGGCCGGTGCTGCCGCAGGACGTGGTGCAGGTGGTCGAGATAGAGTTGAAGTACGCGGGATATATAAGGAAGCAGAGGGGTCAGATAGAGCGCGCAAGGCGCCTGGAGTCGCGGCTCCTGCCGCCGCAGGTGGACTACTGGTCGATAGCGGGGCTCTCGCGGGAGGCGCGGGAGAAGCTCTCCGACATCCGCCCTAGGTCGATAGGGCAGGCAGCGCGGATATCCGGGGTGTCGCCTGCGGACATCATGGCCCTCCTCGCCTACGTTGAATCCGGACGCCATCGCGGCGGAGACTCTGAGCTTGGAGTGTAACGTCGGCAGCCCCTGGAGAGGTGTCCCGGATGAGTGATACCGGTCCCTGAACTCATGCTCAGGGATGGGAGGTGGCGGCAGTGGGCTTCATGGAGATACTCGACCACGGAGCGAAGGAGCTTGGAATAGGGCTCGACGCCGGGGTGCTCGACCTCTTCCACCGCTACTACCGAGAGCTTACCGAGTGGAACCGGCGGATGAACCTCACTTCCATCGAGGGCGAGGAGGAGGTTGCGATCAAGCACTTCCTCGACTCGCTTACATGTCTTCTGGCCGTTGACCTCCCGGAAGGGTGCGATGTGGTCGATGTGGGGAGCGGTGCGGGGTTTCCCGGCGTGGCACTCAAGGTGGCTCGACCGGGGATCAAGCTTACCCTCGTCGAGGCGTCTCGGAAGCGAGCGGAGTTCCTGAGGGACATTGTGGACGTGCTCGGGCTCGACAATGTGGAGGTGCTGTGGGACCGCGCGGAACGGGTCGGCCGGACGGCGGGCCATCGGGAGTCATATGACGTGGCTACCGCGAGGGCCGTTGCGGAGATGGCGGTCCTGGCGGAGCTGTGCCTTCCGCTGGTGAAGGTAGGCGGGGTGCTTGTGGCACAGAAGGGGCCTGATGCGAGCGAGGAGGTGGCGGGGGCGGTCGCGGCCGTGGAGGCGATGGGGGGCCGGGTAGAGCGGCTCGTGCCTGTGTCGCTGCCGTTCGGGTATGGCGGGAGAACGCTGGCGGTGATAAGAAAGGAGTCGCGGACTCCCGAGAAATACCCAAGGCGTCCGGGGATTCCGGACAAGAGGCCGATCAGGGGCCGGGCGAGTTGATGAGAGGACTTGGTTCCGATGATGAAAAGGGGTTGGCGATGGCGAAGGGCGGCGCACGCAGGCACGGCGTGCGCCGCCTGTGCTCTGAGCAGGCCGTTTGGAGGGAGGTTCTCGCGGGATGTATGGGGAGGATCTGAGTCCCCGGCGACGAAATACTATGTTACGGTTTTGGGGAAGAGGCGGCTCGGGAATGAAGGATGAGCTTGCACGCCTCATAGGGCTGCGCAAGAAAGGCGAGACAGGCGCAAAGGAGACTGTGAGGGAGATTCCGTTAGACCTCATCGGGCCCAACCCTTATCAGCCGCGGGAAACCTTCGACGAAGAGAGCCTCAAAGAGCTGGCTGACTCCATAAGGGAGCACGGTGTGATTCAGCCTGTGATAGTGCGGCAAGTGGGGGACCAGTATGAGGTTATTGCGGGCGAGAGGCGGCTTCGGGCGTGCCGGATGGCAGGCCTCCAGAGTGTGCCTGCCATCGTCCGAGACATGTCCCCCGGCGAGAGCGCTGAGGTCTCGCTCGTCGAGAATCTGCAGCGCAAAGACCTGAACGTGCTGGAGGAAGCAACGGGCTATCAGAGGTTGCTCAGCGAATTCGGGCTGACCCAGCAGGAGCTTGCGAGGCGCGTGGGGAAAAGCCAGTCAACCATCGCGAACAAGCTCAGGCTGTTGAAGCTGCCGCACGCGGTGCTCGACGCGCTGGGGCGCGAGATGATATCCGAGCGGCACGCGAGGGCCCTCCTCAAACTCCCCTCGGAGCAGGATCAGTTGGCGGTGCTGCGGCGGATACATGCTCAGGGGCTGACCGTGGGGCAGACGGAGGCGCTCATCGACGAGAGGCTGAATGAGATCCGTCGGAAGCGCGTAAGGCGGAAGGTGCGCGGTCAGGAGGCCGGGGCCGTGCGCGCGTTCAAGGATATAAGGGTGTTCCTGAACTCTGTCAGAGACGTGGTAAGGCAGCTGAAAGCGACGGGCGTGAAAGTCGGCTTCGAGGAGATGGACGACGGGGAAGTCCTCGAGCTCAGGATACGGATCGCGAGATCCAGACACGATGATGGCGGCGAGTCCCAAGGGCCAAGAGTCGCCGAGGGATGAAGGCCGCGGACGTGTGTGGTCGTGGAACGGGCGAATAGGTCGGGGGAAGGGTTCCTGGCATAACATCCGCGGGGGCGTGTGAGCATGGGCAAGGTAATGGCTGTGGTGAACCAGAAGGGCGGCGTGGGAAAGAGCACGACGGCGGTGAATCTGAGCGCCTGCATCGCCATCCAGGGGGTCCCCGTCCTTCTCGTGGACGTTGACCCGCAGGGTAACGCCAGCAGCGGGGTTGGGGTTGACAAGGGCTCCACAAAGCGCTGCGTGTACGATGCCATCATCAACGACCAGCCGCTGGAAAGCCTGACCCTCGGGACGGCCATCCCGGACCTGAAAGTAGTGCCGGCCAGCATTCAGCTGGCTGGAGCGGAGATCGAGCTCGTCTCCACGATGTCACGGGAGGTCAGGCTGCGCAGGGCGCTTGATAGCGTGCGGGACAAGTACGGATACGTGATAATCGACTGCCCACCCTCGTTGGGTCTTCTGACACTGAACGCTCTCACGGCGGCGGACTCCGTCATAGTGCCGATCCAGTGCGAGTACTACGCCCTCGAGGGGCTGAGCCAGTTGCTGAATACCATTCAGCTCGTGCAGAAGCACCTGAATCCCGGGTTGAAACTTGAGGGCGTGGTGCTCACCATGTACGACCCGCGCACGAACCTGTCTCAGCAGGTTATAGACGAGGTAAGGGGGTTTTTCAAGGAGAAGGTTTACGCGACTGTCATTCCGAGAAACATTCGCCTCAGCGAGGCACCTAGCTACGGGCAGCCGATCATCTTATATGACGATAGATCGAAGGGCGCGGAGGCGTACAGACAACTGGCGAAGGAAGTGATGGCCAGTGCCTAGGAAGGGGCTGGGTAAGGGGCTCAGCGCGCTCATACCAGATATGCAATCCGAGGATGCTGAGAGGGTTCAGGAACTGCCAATCGATCGGATCCAGCCCAATCCGTACCAGCCGAGGAAGCGATTCGACGACGCGAAGCTGGCAGAGCTCGCGGAATCCATCAAGGCTCACGGGATCGTGCAGCCGCTGGTAGTGCGGAAGGCGGGTGACGGATACGAACTCGTGGTGGGGCAGCGGCGTCTTCTGGCGGCTCGCATGGCGGGGCTTGCGGAGGTCCCGGTGGTGGTGAGCGACCTGGACGACGCCGAGATGATCCAGGTCGCGCTCATCGAAAACCTGCAGCGGGAAGACCTGAACCCCATGGAGGAGGCTGAGTCCTACCGAAGGCTGGTTGAGGAGTTCGGCATGAGCCAGGAAGAGCTGGCGGGGGTGCTTGGGCGGAGCAGGCCATCGATCGCGAATACCCTGCGGCTTTTGAATTTGCAGCCCGAAGTGCAGGACGTTGTTTCACGTGGAACAATCTCTATGGGGCATGCCAGGGCTCTCCTGGCCATTCAGGATCCCGCACTGCAGGTGGAGGCGTGCAGGCACGTGGTTGAGCAGGAGTTGTCTGTGCGAGAGACGGAGGACCTAGTGCGGCGCGTGCTTGCGTCCGGCCGGGTGGGCGGTAGGGAAAGAAGGGAAGAGCGGCCGAAAGACCCCGAGATCGCTTCGCTGGAGGAGAGGCTGAGGCGAGCATTCGGCACACAGGTGAGGATCATTCCAGGAAAGAAGAAGGGCAAGATCGAGATCGAATACTACAGCGATGATGACCTGGAAAGGATACTTGCCCTGGTGCTTTGAGCCGGCAGGCCCCACCGGCAACGTCGGCGCCGCAAGCGACGGAACTGGGGCGTTCGCTCGGAGTGTCAGGGTCCGGCCACTCGCCCGATGAGCCGAGTCTTGGCGGAACGCATCCCGCTCAGGGTTGCGTCCCTGAGTGTAACACCGCCAGCTCACCCACTATCGGAAAACAACAGGAACTACACACCCCCAGTTAGCCTGTCAGCATTCGCAAAGCCTTCAAGGCCTAGGCAGGGTTGGCGAGAAACGCCCGCCCTACCCCTACCAGATCGGCCTTTCCCTCGCGCTGAAGAGCGGCACCCGCGGGCGTGAGCTGTATCCCCACGGCAGCCCCGCAAGCGTGAACCCGCCTTGTCAACTCGGCAGGGCTATCAACGTGGAGGGCGTCATACAGTCCGAACTGCCTCCCGCTTCGACGTCCGCTGTTGTCCACGTATGTGTGCTCGACTATCAGCGGTCCCGTCCCGTCCCGCCCC
>JAAYXB010000097.1 GCA_012516125.1 Bacillota bacterium
GGCAGGCGCGGGGGCAGGGGCAGGCTTCTTAGGGGCCTTGCGTTGGCGCTCGATCTCCTCGAGCACCTCGGGCACGGTGAGAAACCGGTATCCCTGGTCCTTCAGGGTCCTGATTATCTCCGGCAGCGCCTCCAGGGTTCCCGTCAGGTCCTCGCCGGGCCCGCCCGATGAGTGGTGCAGGACTATCACGCCGCTCTTGAGCGCAGGCACGACGTTCTTGATGATCTGTTCCTTCGATAGCCCCCACCAGTCCAGCGAGTCAATGGTCCAGAGCACGACCTTGAAACCTTCTTGACCAATCGCTTCCACCGCGGGCGGGTCGAGCGCGCCATACGGCGGCCTCACGACCGACGGCGCTTGCCCAACAAGTCGCGTGAAGACAGCTTGTGCCTTTCGGAGATCCAATAGCACCTGCCAGGCTGCCATACGCGAGAGGTTGCTGTGGAAGTACGTGTGATTCCCGATAGCGTGCCCCTCGTTTACGATGCGCGCAACTACCTCTGGATGTTTCTCCGCAGCCTGTCCGATAAGGAAGAAAGTAGCCCGTACCCCGTGCCTGGCGAGGATATCGAGGATCTTCGGGGTGTAGGTGGTATCAGGCCCATCATCGAACGTTATGGCGACGGCCGGTGTTTCGGGAGTCCATTCCCTCACCACGACGTCAGGAAACAGTTTCACCAGGTCCTGTGGTTCCGGCGTTCTGTTCTGCTTTTCCGTGCCATCGGTGAAGCGCGGAAGAGCAGCTTCTCCGAGCACCCTCGACTGCAATATGGTGTCGAAGGTCTTGGGGCTTGCCACCATAGCCGCAAGCGCCGCGAACACGCCGACGACGATGTACCCGATGTTTCTCAGTGTAAACACCCCCCTCGTGGTGTCCCCGAGGTTATTATCCCCCGCGACGACGGAGTCCTTGTGAGCTTGGACCCACTCGGCGGGTCAGCGAGAGACCCTGTGGTGAAGGCCAGGGCTGTGGCCTTGCAAGGCCGCCTCACCGTGGAGCGGGTGCCCGGCTTTCAAAGTTGCGGCGCAGCACTCGCGTGGAGTTTACGATCGCGATCAGGGCGACGCCAACATCCGCGAACACAGCCTCCCACATGGTAGCGACGCCGATTGCGCCGAGCAGAATGAATGTCCCCTTCACCCCGAGGGCAAGAGCGATGTTCTGAACGACCACCGCGCGGGTGCTGCGCGCGATACGAACCGCCATGACTAGCCTCGAAGGCATGTCGTCCATGATCACGACGTCCGCAGCTTCGATGGCAGCATCCCTGCCGAGACCCCCCATGGCGATCCCCACATCTGCGCGGGCGATCACGGGCGCATCGTTGATGCCGTCGCCAACGTACGCAAGCTTCTGCCCGTCGAGCCCGGGCATGGCGGACCCGATCTCTTCGAGCTTCGCCACCTTTTCTTCCGGGAGCAGCTCGGCGAAATACGCGTCCATGCCGGTGCGCTCGGCAACAGCCTTCGCCACGGTCTCATCGTCCCCTGTGAGCATGACCGCCCTTCTGACCCCGAGCCTTCTGAGGCCCGCCACAGCCTCGGCTGCGTCCGGCTTCACTTCGTCTGAGATCACGATGTAGCCGGCGAACACCCTGTTCACCGCCACATACACGACGGTCCCCTCGAGGTCGCACGAGTCATGGTCGATGTTTTCGCTGTGCATGAGCCGGTCGTTGCCGGCGATGATCTCCTTGCCGTCCACGAAGGCCCGCACGCCGTGCCCCGAGATCTCCTGGTAATCCCGCACAAGGTCGGCTCGCACCGGCCGGCCGCAAGCCTCCAGGATAGACTTTGCTATCGGATGGGCGGAGTTCGTTTCCGCGAGGGCCGCGAGCTCGAGCAGTTCGTCCCGGGAGTAGCCGTTGCGAACGGATATCCCAGTGACCCGGAACACGCCCTTCGTGAGAGTCCCGGTCTTGTCGAACACTACGGTGTGCAGCGAGGTGAGAGCATCGAGGAAGTTCGCCCCTTTCACCAGGATGCCGTGGCGCGACGCGCCGCCTATGCCGCCGAAGTAGCCCAGCGGGATTGAGATGACGAGGGCGCACGGGCACGAGATCACCAGCAGCACCAGGGCGCGATACACCCATGTGGCGAGCGTGGCGCCGGGCACGACGAGGGGTGGCACGAGCGCAACCCCGAGCGCGGCCAGCGTGACTACCGGGGTGTAGTAGCGGGCGAACCTGGTTATGAACTGCTCGGTCGGGGCCTTGCGCGCCGCGGCGTTCTCCACGAGGTTCAGGATCCTCGATAACGCGGACTCGGCGGACCTCCGCTCGACGCGGACGTCGAGCGTTCCTCCCTGGTTCACCATGCCGGCGAGCACCTTTTCGCCAGGTCCCACCCTGCGGGGGGTGGGCTCCCCCGTGAGCGCGGACGTGTCCACGAACGAGAACCCCTGGATGACCTCGCCGTCGAGGGGGACGCGCTCCCCGGGCCTCACCAGCACAACCTGGCCGACCTCGACGTCCTCCGGACGGACGGTCTCGACTCTGTCGCCGATCTTGAGGTTGGCGACGTCGGGACGGATAGCGAGAAGTGCCCGGATGGCCCGGCGGGACCGACCCACCGCGGCATCCTGAAAGAGCTCGCCTACAGCATAGAAGAGCATGACGGCCACGGCCTCGGGCAATTGGTGGATGAGAATAGCTCCGAGGGTTGCGACGGTCATGAGGAACGTCTCGTCGAATAGCTCGCCCCGCACGAGGTTCCGCACAGCGGAGCGGACCACCTTTCCGCCGACGAGGAGGTATGCGGAGAGAAAGATGGGATACTCGATGAGGCGGTATACACTGTGGTGAAGGGCCTGCTCGGTCACGAGGCCGGTGATGAAGAGCGCCCCTGCCGACACAATCATCGCAAGCTGCCTTCTTACGCCGCCTGCGCTTTCCCCAGGCCCTGCAGCCTCCTGCTCCTGCTCCTGCTCGTGCTCGTGGTGGTCGCGGTCGTGGCCGTGCTCGTGGCCGGACTTACGGGCCTCATGTCCGGCGAGCGCGTGGCATGCGCGGCATGTCCCGTCTGACGCGTCCATCCTGTCCTCTCCTCCTCACGGTGATGGGGGCAAGCAGTCTCCGATGTCGGCCCGCTGCTTGTCGTTACCTGTTCTCCGCAAAGTGTTCCTGGGCCTGCCGGATCATGTTCACAATGTGTTCGTCGTCCAGAGAGTAGCACACCGTTTTGCCTTCGCGGCGATACTTGACGAGACGCAGCGCGCGCAGGAGCCTCAGGTGGTGCGATACCGCGGGAACGCTGATGTCGAGGATCTGGGCGAGGTTGCACACGCAAAGCTCTTCCAGGGACAGAAGGTAAAGGATCTTGGTGCGGGTCTCGTCCCCAAGCGCCTTGAATATCTCCGAGAGTCCCGCCACCTCGAGAAGCCTGTCTTTGAGCCTGGCGGCCTTGTCGCCCGAAGGCGTGAACACGTCGCAGACATCGTTGGCTCGCATGCTCTTGCCCCCTAGCTGTACCTCAAGTCGTTCCGGGTCAGTGCCGGCCCTGGGCTGGCACTTCGACAGTAAAGATGGTAAGACCAAGTAAATCCGTACTGCTCAGTTAAGCAATTGCTCAAACATAATATAGCTCCTGCACACCGAGGGCGTCAATAGCGCGTCCTCGAGGAGATTGCCCTGGCACAGTCTTGGCAGGATAAGGTATGCGAGGTATAATACTTGGTGGCACGTAAGATTTGGGACACGAAACATATCGCCGGGGCAGCACGGAGGACTCGACGGAGGAAAGGAGGCGGCATGGGTGGGTTCTCCTGGCGACAACGTCAGCGCCTGCGGCAAGGGTCCTTCGGCTTCGCACGTGGATGACGTGGAGATGCTCCTCGCGCGTATAGAGCGCCTCATGCGAACCCAGGGCAGAGCAGAGCTGGCGGATCTCGGGGTTACGAGGGACCAGTTCCACGCCCTGCTCGCGCTCTGCGGGGCCGAACTCACAATGAGCGAGCTAAGCGAGCGATTGGGCGTGACCTGCAGTACCGTCACCGACCTCATCGACCGTATGGAGCGGGCGGGCCTCGCCGAGCGTGTCCGGGACGAAGCTGACCGGAGAGTCGTGCGAGTGAGGATCACAGGTGGTGGCAAAGCGGTCCTCGGCAGGGTTCGAGAAAGGCGGCGGAGGTACCTGGGCCGTGTCCTTGCGGCGATGACAGAAGAGGAGCAGTCCACACTCCGGGACCTGCTGGCAAGGGTGCATTCGCTTCTGTCATCCCAGCCTGGACCGTGACCCCCGCACCTGGACCGTGTGGCCTTCAGGCTTGTCTTTCGAGCGACGACACCGGGTAAAGTTGGATGTAATGAAGGTGAGTAGTCGGCATGAGTGATGTGGAAGATGTCGAACTACGGGTGACTGCTGCCTTTCAGCTTGACTCCGCTCCGACGGTGAGGCGGCGCGTTATCGACCTCGCAGGACCGGCCCTTGTGGAGATGCTCCTGGTCACCCTCGTGGGCATGGCAGACATGATAATGGTGGGACGGATAGGCCCTGCAGCAATTGCAGCAGTGGGGCTCACGAATCAACCCGTGTTCTTCGCTACAGCTGTGTTCATGGCCTTGAACGTTGGCACCACGGCAGTCATCGCTCGGGCGATCGGGGCCGGCGAGAAACTGGTGGCCAACAACGCCCTTAGACAGAGTTTCATGCTCACGACCATCATGGGCATAGGCGTAAGTGTGCTGGGACTCGCGTTCGCGCGGGATGTGATGGTGCTGATGGGCGCCGAGGAGGACGTGATCCCTCTTGGTGTCGCATACATGCAGATAGTCGCGGCGGGGGCCATTTTCATGCTTCTGACCATGAGCGTCGCCGCTGCGCTCCGGGGAGCGGGCGACACGAAGACGCCGATGAAGGTTAACACGTTCTGCAACATCCTGAACGTCATCGGCAACTACCTCTTGATATATGGAAAACTAGGCTTCCCGAGGATGGGCGTCGCGGGGGCGGCGCTCTCGACCAGCATATCGAGGGCGATCGCGTTCGTCCTCATCATGCGCGCGGTGACCGGCGGCAGGTTCATTCTGCACCTCACAGGGCCGGCGAGATTCGATTTCCCGCTCATTAGGCGCATCGTTAACATCGGCATTCCCGCAGCCATCGAGCAGCTCACCCTCCGGGGCGGGCAGCTTGCCTACCTCAGAATCGTCGCGGGGTTTGGAACAGCCGTCGTAGCTTCCCACCAGATCGCCATGAACATCTTGAGCCTTTCGTTCATGCCTGGCCAGGCCTTCGCCGTGGCGGCAACGACCCTCGTGGGCCAGGGCCTGGGTGCGCGCAGGCCGGACCTCGCGGAGAAAGGGGCGCTCGAGACACGCCGGATTGGTATGATGGTTTCCGGATTCATGGCGTTCATTTTCATCCTGTTCGGCAGATACATCGCCATGCTGTACTCGAACGACCCCACAGTCGTGGCGAAGACCGCTGTTGTTCTGCGCATAATAGGGCTCGTGCAGCCGGCCCAATCCACCCAGTTCATCTTGGCCGGCGGACTCCGTGGGGCCGGCGACACGAAGTGGCCGCTATATTCCACGGCCATCGGGATCTGGGGGTTCAGGGTCGCGCTGGGATATGTGCTTGCAGTGGTCCTTGATATGGAACTCGTCGGCGCGTGGATCGCAATGGCGGTTGACCAGATAGTGCGTTCTGCGATCATCATGTTCCGGTTCCGTAGCGGCAAGTGGAAACTGGCGAAAGCGTGAGAGCCCGGCGCTGGCTTGACAAAACGCGGCGAAGAGGCGTAAGCTGAAGCGGGGAGGGAACTCTAAGTGAGGGTGCAGAAATGCTCCCGACTTTTGGGAGAGGTTGCCGGTGATTGCACGAGGGGTGTCAAAATCCGGCCACTGGCCAGACGGGCCGGATTTTGTCAAGGCGCCCCGCTTGGGGCGCCGTCCCCGAGTGCAA
>JAAYXB010000098.1 GCA_012516125.1 Bacillota bacterium
CGTGCCCTGGACGATGACCTTCCCGTTCTTCACGATGGACCGCACGTTGGTCAGGACGGGAACGATCTCCACTATCTTGATGGCCGGCACGGTCTTCGTCTCCTCCAGCAGCACCTGCTTCGTGCCGTGGCCGATGACCCTCTCGACCTTGATCGTTGCCTTCTGGTCCACGATTTGTGTTATGTCAACCATCTGTGAGCCTCCTTTCAAGCTCCTGATGGAGCCTTCTGGTGAGCGCCTGAAGAAGGTGGTCCCAGCCTTCCGCGCGTCCCCCCTTTCTTTGCGTTGTTCCGTATGCTGATCGGATGGGCGTAAACGCCCCCGGGTTTGTTCATCCACGCGAGCACCGTGCAGAAACGTAACATCTTGCGCCCGGCACGTCGCCCTCGCCGCGCCCAGCCCAGCGTGGCCTCGCCTGCCAAGCGAGCCAGGCGAGCCGAAGGTCCTGGGCCCCGGCGAGCCGCCAGGAAAACTTGTCGGTGCAGCGGGAAACGCAGGCGTGGACATGGCCGCATCCGCGGGCGTGGCCCGGGGTACCGTCGCAGATTCCGGCAGCGCATGTGCAGGCACGGGCACAGACACAGGCTCAGGCCCAGGCTCAGCCCCATGCCGAGGCTCAGGCCCAAGCTCGGGCTCAGGCTCAGGCTCAGGCCCAGGCCCAGGCCCAGGCCCAGGGGCAAGCTCATGTGCAGGTGCGGGCGCAGGTGCGGGTGCGGGTGCAGGTGCAGGCGCAGGCTCAGGCGCAGGCGCAAGCTCAGGTGCAGGCGCAGACCCAGACCCAAACCCAGTCCCTGGCTCTCCGGACACAGGCCCCTGCCCAGTTTCAGGCGCACGCCCGCTCGCACATGCAAGCGCAGGCGCTGGCGGAGGCGCTGCCGCCGGTCCGGGCGCCGAGGGATGCGGCGCCGTAGACACAGTGGCTGGTTTGCTCAGAGAAGCCTGTTCGCACCCAGCCTCAGAGTGGACCCCAGGTTCGGGCGGAGGCTGGAACCCATCCAGGCCGCGCCCTGCGCGATCGGTGGGGAGCTCGGGGACTCCACCGGCCGGTCGCGCATAACTAGCCGGCCGCGTCAGCCTGTCGCTCTTCCACGATGCGCTGGCGGCGAGGAAAAGGTTTCTTGCCCTGCGGGCGGGTGGGAAATCTTCGAGGTTACTCGGGGTTGCCGCAACACTGCCGGTGCCCGCGGTTTGAACAGCACCGGGTGCCGCATGAGATCGGGCGGCTGGAGGTGAGGTCTGCCCTCCCTCGATGTTGCGCGTGCGGAGCATGGTGAACGTGCCGGAGTCGGCGGGAGCAGCGCTCGCCTTCCATGAGTCGCGCGGGATATCCAGGGGGTAGGAGGCAGGCGCGTCTAGCCCCACTCCTGGCGCCTCACCGCTCTGGCCGTCGGCAGACATGGGCATCCGGACAGCCGAAGGCAGCACATCGGGGCATATGAGCGACATCGCCCGGCGGAATCGCCTGCGGCATGCCACCCCGACCACGACCCCCAGAACAGCGAGGGCCACGGACAAGATGATGACGAGTTGCCAGCCTGCACCAGGTGCCACAGCCGGTCCCCTTTCCGTGGATTTCTCCCTATATCGTATTGACGTCCTTGCCGAAGTGTGATGAATCACGGGTTGAAGGTCGCCCCCGTGACCACCGACACCGGCTCCGGGCCGACTGTCCCGTCCACGATCCTGACAAGAGGTAGCGTCTGCCTTGTCACCGTCGCCACCCTTGGACCGGTCAGATCGGTCACGATGTCGAGCGGGCGCCGTGTGACAGTGCTATCCTCAACAACATCGCAGAGGAATCGCTCCCTCGTCACCACGACGCCAGGCCCGATCACGTTCGTCACAACCTGATGGATCTGCAGAGTGGACGAGCTGACTGTGACCAGGAGGATCACGAGTTGATGGAAGGCCGTGCCATTATGTATGATCTTAACGATCACGTTCTCCACGCGTACCGAGACGGTGACGCTCACGTCCGGCGCAAGCCCCGGAAACTCCACAAGCACGCTGAATGGCAGCGTGTCCTCGACGTGGTGCACGATGTCGTCGCATCCGACGAAGAATATCTGCTTTCTCACCAGGCCCTCCACAAGCACCTTCTCCCCCATGACACGGGAGGTCACGCCCTCGCTAGCGGCGTCAATAGACCGTATCTTGACCGCGGGCACAGGCGCAGGGATCGTCCCCTCGAGCAGCACTTGCTTCCGGACATCCACCGCTTCCGCGATCAAAATCCTCGCAAATTCGATGCTGATCGGCAGGACGCGCGCAATTACCTTCTCAGCCAGGATCTGCGCGGTGCCCTCCCCTATGACCTGCTGCACCTTCACCAGAGGACCGTACGGCTCGAGCGCGACGGGGATCTGCGCCGTTTCCGTGACTTGCACGAAGATATCCGCGACCACCTTCTCCGAAATGTTCGTGCCCGTCTGGGCGGGGTTGAACACGACCGCCCGGACCTCGGGCCTCACGAACACGTTCAAGCCCGGCCTCGAGCCCGGCACGTCCGCGAAATCGCTAAAGGGAATGGTGAAGGTCTCGGTAGCTTGCGTGCCCGCGGCTGTCACGAAGGTCACGTCCTTGACTATGGTTCCCTGCAGGACCACCTTGTTCTCGATGGGACGCGCCCGCATGTCCTCGACCCGGGCAGTTATCCCCACGAGGCTCTCAGCAGGCTGCGCGAGGGTGACCGTGGTTTCCTCCAGGAGCTCTGTCGAACCCTGGCCCAGCACCCGCTCGGTCTTGACGAGAGGCCCTTCGCCTGTCGCGAGGACTATCTCCACCGTTTCGGTGACCTTCACGAAGACGTCGAGGAGCACTTCTTCTGCAACCATGGTGCCGGATGGATCGAGAGAGAAGGCCACATCCCTCACGGTGGGGTGCACCTGCACATTCATCCCCGGCTGGGCGCCGGGGATCGCCGCGGTCACAGAGAAGGGCGCCGCAACCGCCTGATGGCGGTTGGACCCGTCTGTGCCGACGAAGAATACTTGTTTCAGGATGTTGCCGCTCACCACTACCTCGCCAGGGTTCACGGTAACACCCGTGAGCTCGGGCGTCGCGCGGATCTCCGTTACCTTCGTGGCCAGCACGTCTAGCGCCACCGTGCCCGCCTCCAGTACCTGCTCCGCTGTCTCGCCGACCACGGCCTCGGTAATCACCGGCGTACCGTACGGGTCCTCGGCAACATGGATCTGGACGAAGTCGGTGACCACCACGTCCACGTCCACGATGACCTTCTGGAAGATCTGGTTTCCGTCCGGGCTCAGAACGGCTATGACGTTGAAGATGCTCGGATGCACCTGGACAAGCATTCCGGGGCGGGCGCCTACCACATCGACGAGCGCGGAGAAGCGCATTTCCTCGGGGAAATGGTGGACGATGTTGTCCTCGCCCACGAAGAAAACCTGTTTCGAGATGATCCCCTGGACGATAACCTTGTCTATAATCACCTCGACATCGACGCTCGTGACATCCGCGCGGATCTCCTTGATCTTTAGGGCCCTCATCGGCAGGGTAAACTGCACCTCGGGGCTGTTTTGCGTCCTCCCTGCGGTGGTCATGCACTCGCCCTCCCCCGGGCATTCGTCTCGCGCCGTCCCGCGATATACGATCGCACGCCGGTGCTCTGCAGAGTTCAGCAGCCTTACACCCTATTCTATGAACGGGCGCCCCTTCTTGCCATCGAACTCCCAGCAGGTCCCGCCGGACAGGAGGCACGGGCACAACTCAGCCGCTCAGCCTGTGGACAACCTGGGCGGCCGCATGGTCCCACGTGAAGCGCCCGAGGACCCTGGCGCGGGCGGCACGCCCTTTTTCCGCGGCCTCATCCCTATGGGTGAACACGTGCCGCAACAGTCGTACAAGCGCGTCCTCGTCCGGCTCGGCCCAGACAGGCGGCCCGCAGGTTGGAAAGTCGCCGACGCGCATCTCCGGGAAGGCGACCTCCTTCGCAGGAATCAGGTAGCCCACATCGGAACTGCAGAAATCGAGCGCGGCCCCATGCCCGGTCACGATGACCGGCCTTGCGCAGGCCATGGCCTCGAGCGCCGGAAGGCCGAACCCTTCAGCTCTGTATGGAAGCACCAGGCAGTCGCAGGCAGTGTAGTAGCCGGGCATCATCCAGGGGTCCGCGTCACCGTATACGTAGACCACCTCCGGCGCGTCGGGGTCCGCCTGTATCGCCGCGATCTCCCCCTTCACTGGCCCGTAGAAGTAGTCCTTTACCACGAGGCACACATCGTCGGACCGCCGAAACGCCCGAACATACGCCCTCAGCAGCACGTCAAAGCCTTTGCGGCTTGTGGCGGCCCCTCCGACGAAAAGGAACCTGTATCCCCGCGTCGCGGGAACAGGTACCCGCGGGGCCTGCGGGTGAAAGAGCAAGGGGTCTACCCCCGGGTGCACCACCGCTACCTTATCCGGGACGACCCCGCTCCTCACGTAGCAGTCACGCACGTAGCGCGAGTATGCCCATACCTCATCCGCGCTCTCAGTCACAGGACCAATCCATGCAGACGGCAGGTAACCGTATTCCCAGGGCAGAATCAGGACGAACCTTTCGTACCCTTGTGGCCGCCTGAAGTCAGGCGGCCACACGTGCCTCACATGAACGGTTCCCTTGCTCCCGGCCCTCGGGGCCCACCGGGCCGACTGGGCCCACCGGCGGTTTCCGGGTTCTGAAACCCTCATGGCATCTCGAATGGGTCTATACCTGCTCCACGACAGCGCAGGCGAGCCGCCGACACCGTCAGGGCGCGGCACAGGCACAGGCACAGGCCCCCGTCCAGGAGCGAGAGCGGGAGCGGGAACACGGGCGGGAACAGGAGCCGGAGCGGGGGCAATGCGCACGTCGACTCCCTTCCTTAGAAGCGCCAGCACCATCTCCCTGTTCACATGGGCGAAGCTGTGCAGGCTTGCGAAGTCCCCCTCCCAGGTGAGCGACGCCGGGAAATCTCGGCGCTCCTCCTTCGGCGGCCCTGCTGTCCGCCCCGCCGATGCTCCCGGTCCCACTCCCACCGTCCCCACCCCTCTCACCATCATCTCTCTCACCATTCCGAGCGTCACCCGTCTCGCCGCCGTCGCTCCGTCCTCCATCTGGGTCGCGACTCTCGCTGTCACCCCTGAACCGGCTCGGACCGCATACGGTCCTCCGGGCCACGCCGAAGGACCACCGCGCGACGGCTCCAGCGCGCCCGATTTGCGCCAGCCTCGCGCCCCCTTCATGCCAGGCCACCCCTCCGCCGGATATAATCGGCGATTACCTCAGGATGACCTCGGGTGAACGGCCTCACCGGACGGTCGTCGAGAATGGTGTCAGGACAGATCCCCTCGTATGCGTTCTCGCCTTTCCCTTCGAGCATGGCGTACTTGACCCATCTCCTGAACACCTCCCGCTGGGGCTTGACGTACCCGTAGTGGACGAAATGCAGGCGCGAGTCGGCGACGTTCGGGCCCGTGCCCTCCAGGCGCTCATGAACCGCTCTGACCCACCGGAGGCCCGGCCGCCGCCTCACCAGGAAGAATTCCCTGCGATACAGCGGATCGTAGTCGCCTCGGTTCTGCATGAGATTCGGCTCCCGCATCAGGTGATAAAACCAGCAGTAATAGACGTCCACGCGGGGATCCCGGATGAGCCGCGGCACTACCTGGTCGATGTCGCTGTAGAACACCATGTCGGCGTCCATCGGCATGAGCCAGTCCCCTGTAGCTGCCTTCAGGGCGAGGTTCCTGTTCACCGAGTAGTCAGGGCTATCGCAGTAAAGCACGTTCCGAGTCTTATCGAAGCTCTTTGCGATCTCAACAGTGCGGTCGGTGGAGTACCCGTCCACCACGATGATCTCGTCGACCACGTTGTATATGGACCTGATAGAAAACGGGAGGAACTCTTCCTCGTTCTTCACGATGTACATGGCACTCACAGTGGGCCTTGGATCCAGAGCCCTGCAGCCCGCCTCACCCACCAAAGGCCCCGCCAGGCCGGGACGCCCGTGGGTGGGCCGCACCTCGCCCCCGCGAACGGCGGTCCACCTGGGACGTGGTCCACCTGATATCTCCCTCGTCTCCATACAATCACCCTCCCCTGCCAAACCGTCTTACCACTCGCTCCCATACTTCGTTGGGCACCGCCGCCACGCGAGGCAGGCTGCCCCTTTCCCAGGTGGTATATGTCGGCTCTCCTGCCGCCGCGTTGGCCTCGCCGGCGCCGACGCCGGCGCCGGAACCAGACGGCCCGCCCCCGACAGCGATGGCAGCAAGGTGAATGTATAGCCGCGCATGCCGTCCGGCGATCTGGGCCCAGTTGTGGGCCTCTACGTACCTACGGATACGGTACACCATCTCCTCGCGCTTTGCCGGGTTCGCCATGAGGTACAGCACAGCCTCTGCTATGTGCGCTGGATCCGCGGACGGGATCTTGTAAACCTCCCCGTCCAGGTCGTCGAAGTAAGGAATGTCCGTGGTAATGATGGGCTTTTCCGCCGCCATGAGGACGCGCACCGCCGAGGAGGTGCCGACGTATGCCATCTCCTTGTAGGGAAGGACGTTTATGTCCATGGCGTGCAGGAAATTCACCACATGCTGTACCGAGAGATAATCGCTTCGCAGCACGAACCCCTCGGCGAGGCCCGCCCCCGCGAGAAATGCTGCCAGCTCGCCAGCGTACCCGCTCCCGAAGAAGGCGGGCGCAGCGAAAGCGTACACCTTGAGGTGGGGGAAGACGGTCTCCCTGAGCGCCTTTGCGGCGACGGCAAGCTCGATGATTCCCTTCTGGGGCAGCGCGAACCCGAAGTACCCGAGGGCAGGGCCGGGCCCCACGCCGAGGCTTGCACGCACCGCACCCTCGTCACTAAGGGCCACTCTCGGGCACCCCATGGGGATGACGTGGATTCGCTCCAGGCTGACGCCAAGCCTCAAAAGCTCATCGCGCAGCCGGGTGCTGTGCACGATCACCTCGCTGAACTCGTCCTTTATGAGGCTGTTCGCGGCCACTTGGCCGGGCAGGAAGTCATGGACCGTCGCGATGACACGGATGCCCCGCGCTTTCAGCTGGCGGACAAGGCGCCGGAGATGCCCGGGTTTGAACAACTGGTACTCGAACTGCACGTGGACGACGTGAAACCCTCCGCGCCGCACGAGCGAGAAGACCTCCTCGTCGTGGCCCCTTGCGACCTCGGCCGTGAAGCCTTGCGCGCGCAGTTCATCAACGAGGAACCTCGTGTATTCGGCAACGCCGCACCGCTGACCCCACGAAGGGACGACCACCAGGATTCCCGGAAGGCTGCCCGGACCCACGCCCTGCCCCGGGCTCGGCCCCCGGCCCCGACCTGTGCCTGTGCCGATGCCGGTACCGGTGCCGGTGCCGATGCCGATGCCGATGC
>JAAYXB010000011.1 GCA_012516125.1 Bacillota bacterium
TCGGGGACGGCGCCCCAAGCGGGGCGCGCTTCGCCAAAATCCGGCCCGTCCGGCTAGGCAGCCGGATTTTGACACCCCTCGTGCAATCACCGGCAACCCCTCCCAAAAGTCGGGAGCATTTTTGCACCCCCACTTAGTGCACCTGCAGCCCGCAGAGGAGCGCAGCTTGTCGCCTCGTGCGGGCTATCTCCGGGCTCGACGCCTGTGGTGTGGTTCATAGATCGGCCATAACCGCAGTCTATAGTTCCACCCTCCCTGCATGAGGTTTTCGGGGCCTGAGCGCGGTCTCTGGGTCGCCCAGGGGCGCGGCGTTCGCATGGGCGCGGGACGGTTCTCGTCCGCAATGCCAGTTTACGCCTCCTTCAGCCTCGGGTCGAGGACGTCGCGGAGGGCTTCTCCGACGAGGTTTATGGCCAGCACCAGCACCACCAGGGCAAGCCCGGGCAGGGTCGCAACCCACCATGCAGTGAGCATGTACCGGCGTCCGTCGTTCACCATCGACCCCCAAGCCGGGATACGAGGGGGTATCCCGAGCCCCAGGAAGCTCAAGGAGGACTCCAGCACGATCATGTTGCCCATGCGCAGCGTCCCCAGGACCAGTATCGAGTGCACGATGTTAGGCAGAATCTCCGAACAGATGATGGCCGCGTGCGACCGCCCGAGCGCCCTCGCGGCCTCCACATACTCCCGCGTCTTCTCCGACATGACCTCGGCCCTCGCGAGCCGGTAGAACTCCACCCATCCCTTGAAACTCAGGGCCCAGATGAGGTTCCAGAACCCAGGCCCCAGGACGGCCATGGCCCCGATCACGAAGATGAGGTACGGAAAGGCGAGGAGCAAGTCGGTAAACCTTGAGACGAGCCTGTCGAAGGGCCCGCGGAAGTAGCCCGCCACCACGCCCAGGCTGACCCCGACCGTGACAGAGATGGCTATAGTGAGCACCCCCACCAGGATTGAAACCCGAGCGCCGTATATTATGCGCGACAGGATATCGCGCCCCAGTTGGTCGGTGCCCAGCGGAAACGCGCCGGCCCAGGTTGGCGGCACAAGGCGCTGGGTGAGAGACACCTTGTCCGGCGCACAAGGGGCAACCCACGGCGCGAAGATGGCGGCCGCGACATACAGCAGGATCACCACGCCGCCGACGACCGCGGCCGGGTGGCCTGCCATCTGCCTCATAAAGCTCAGGAAGTTCTTCACCGCGAGGCCCAGCGGCCCGGCGCTCGCGGACCGGCGTGCCCGCGTCTCCCGAACCTTGCGGGCCTCCTGAAGTTCGTCGGATCTCACGGTCTCCCAGGTCGGCAGCGCCCGGCGCCCCTCATCCACGGCTTCCATTCCGTCCAGGCATATGGGTGAGTCTCGCAAGGCCTTCCCTCCCTCCTCCATCCTTTTTGCGCCGAAGTGAGGGTGCGTTAGTTCTCGCCCCTCTTCCAGTAGTTGCTGGGTTGCCGGTGTTGCACTCGGGAACGGAGCCCCAAACGGGGCGCGCTTGGCCAAAATCCGGCCCGTCTGGCCTGTGGCCGGATTTTGAGACCCCTCGTGCAATCACCGGGAACCCCTCCCAGAAGTCGGGAGCATCTCCGCACCCTCACTTAGAGTTACAGCTTAGAGCGTCATCTTCGGGTTGAGGTACGTGTACAGGACGTCGGTCGCCAGGTTCACGGCAACGAACGTCAAGGCATACACCATGACAGCCCCCTGCACGAGGGGATAGTCCCTTGAGAAGATGGCGTCGACAACGACGCGCCCGAGGCCCGGCCACCCGAAGATGGTCTCCACGATCATGTTCCCGCCGAGGAGCGTGCCTACCTGGAGGCCAACCACCGTGACAGTAGGGATGAGCGCGTTGCGCAGCGCGTGACGGATGGTGACCGCTCGCTCGGCGACACCCTTCGCCCTGGCGAACAGAACGTAGTCCGCGCGAAGCACCTCCAGCATGCTCGACCGCACGACCCTCGCCACCACCGCAGCCACCCCGGCGCCCAGCGTGGCGGCGGGCAGGACGAGGTGTTTCAGGGCATCCCACAGCGCGGGCATGTTGCCCGTAAGGAGGGCGTCCACCGTGAAGAGACCGGTGATGGTCTCAGGCTCAAACCCATAAGTGATGCGCCCCGATGTGGGCAGCCACCCCAGGTGCAGCGAGAATACGATGATCCCGAGTATGCCCAGCCAGAACGCGGGCATGGAAATCCCGAGGAACGACGCAGCCATACTGGTCCTGTCGATGACGGACCCCTGTCGGAGCGCGGAGACGACGCCGATCGGAACGGCCACCGCCAGCGCGAAAAGCAAAGAGTACAGAGCAAGCTCGATAGTGGCCGGCAGCGCCTCCAGGATCACCTCTGCCACCGGGCGCGAGCTTGGAATGGAGTACCCGAGGTCGCCTCGGAGAAGCCCAGTGAGGTACGTCCCAAGCTGGACGGGAAGGGATTTGTCCAGGCCAAGCTCGGCCTTGAGCGCATCGATTTCTTCCTGGGTCACGCCGCCGGCCTCGCCGATCATGATGTCAACCGGGTCGCCCGGCATGAGCCGCATGAAGATAAACACCGCTATAGCGACACCGAGGGCTATGGGTATGGTCGCAAGCACCCGTTCAAGAATCTGCACGTGTGTCCTTCGCACATATATCCCCCCACATTCCCTGGTGTCGCCGTCATTCCGACCGGTCCGCCCGCCATTCCTATTTCACAGAGTAGCCCGCTTCCCTCAGGAGAGCCTTCGCTTTCTCCGGGTCGTATGGGTAAGGCTTGAGATCAGGGTTGAACCCGAACCCGCTCGGCAGGAACGCCGTGGCAAGGCGCCTTGCCGTCCCTCCGTAGATGGTCTCGAGGATCCTGTCCCAGTTGATCGCGTAGTTCATCGCCCTCCGCACCCTCACATCGTCGAAGGGCGGCTTTGCGCAGTTCAGCTCCACGCAGTAAACGCGGGTGCCTTCGACGCTCTTCACCTGCACGTTCCTGTCCTTCTTGAGGCTCGCAGCAAGGTCCGGCGGCACCTGCTGCACTATCTGCACCTCGCCCGCCTTAAGCGCGGCGATGCGAACCGTGGGATCAGGCATCATCCTGAAGATGGCCCGCTTCACCCTTGCCGGCCCCACCGGTGGCAGGTCGGGCGATCCACCGTAGTATTCGTCGAACCGCTCCATCACGATCTGGTCGTCGAGCCGTCCCCCGACGAACTTGAACGGGCCGCAGCCAACGGGCTTCCTCGCGAATTCCTCGTCGCCGACTTTCTCTATGTAGTCCTTCGGCACGACCTGGATGTGCACGAGGCCCTGCAGGAACACGGGAAAAGGGTTCGCCAGCGTGAACTTGACCGTGTACTGGTCCACCTTCTCCACCTTCTCAAGCGGGCCCAGGAGCCCCTTGCGAGGCGACGACCGGCCGCCGATGGCCCCTTCCTTCAGCACACGCTCGAAGCTGAACACCACGTCGTCCGCATCGAGAGCCTCGCCGTTATGGAACTTGATGCCCTTGCGAATCTTGAAGACATACACGTTGTCTGAGGGCGTCGTCCAAGACTCGGCGATCTCCGGCACCACCTTGCCGTCCCAGGTGCGGGTGACGAGCCCGTCAAACATGTTGCGGAGCACAGTCTCGGTGTCGCGCTCGCGGTGCATCGCCGGGTCTAGGGATACGGCCTTGTCGGTCTTCATCCCCACGACTATGGTGTCACCGCGCATAAGTCCGACATCGTGAAGGTTAATGCGCGAGTCCATCGCCGGCTGCCACTTCTGCACCTCGGCCCTGGCGGCCTCGGTCTCGCTCAGGTAGTACCCGAAAATCCAGGGCGCGTCCTCGTACAGGATGGACTGGGCCTCGTAATAGGCCTTTCGCCGGACCTCCGGATCGATAGTGGTAAGCGCCGTGTCTACGACGCGGTCGAATGCTGGGTTACTATAGTGTGAGTAGTTGCCGCGGTCTTTGGTGCGCAGCTTGGGCACGGCAAGGTCGAAGGGATCGAAGTATGCGCTGCCCCAGTCCGTGAGGTACATTTGCCGCTCGCCCTTGAGAGCACTGTCTTTGAGCGCGCTCCATTCCCAGACTCGCACATCAGCCTGGACGCCGATGGCGCGCAGGTCAGCCGCGATGGCCTCGGCCTCGTCAGCCCTGTTCGCCTCAGCATCGATTACGACGGCCAGGGTCTTGCCGGCCGCCTGAATCGCCCCACTGCTCGGGATCCCCGTTGCGAGCAACCCAAGAGTTGTGACGACAACCGCAACCCAAAGACCTCTTTTACGGACCAGACTCGCTCTCATTCCACACGCCTCCCTTATGTAGTGGTGCCAGGTCTTAGCGAGGGTGCACTAGTTGTTGTCCCTTATCCCACATTATGTCAGTGCGACCTGATTGAACCGCGCGAAACATGGGTGGTGCCCCGGCAAACTGGTAGCTACTGGGGAAGTTCAGCGGTCTTGCGCACCCTCAGTTAGATGCGCCTTATGCGGCGATGCGACTGCCTCCGTGCGGCCAGCGCTGGGGGGCACGATGACACCTGGGAAGTTGGATGCTCCGTATCGCCAGGGTGAACTCTCGCGCAGGCCCAGGCCCGGGACAAGGCGCCTCGGGCTCCCGTGGCCTGGACGGAAGAATGCGAGGGAACGGAAAAGAACAGGGACGAGGGGAACATAAGACAACAACAACCCAGGGACACCCCTGGGCAATGTGAAGGCGTCCCCCTTTCGACGCTTACGAGGTTAGCTGACGGGCTCGGACCGAAGGAGCTGGCCCTACCTGCGTTCCCCCGCAGGACTCGCCCCGGACACCTTGGGACCTTGGTTCCCCCGCTCTTCCCGAAGGAAGATTCAGCGGCCGCACGCGGTTTTGCTGCGGCGAAAACCGACGCATCTATTCCTTTGATTGTATTTTACCACCCGCATGCCAGTTGCGTCAACCAACACATCTGGGCCATCTCGGCCCTTGGCTTTCGGTATAGGCTTCCAATCCTCGACCAGGCACCGGTCAAACCGAATCCCTTGGCGCTGCCGCCAGGACTTACTGATCTGCTAAGGAGGGCTTCTGCCCTGCTCCAACTCGAACAGCGCCACCGCGCCCGCCAGTCAAGAGCCAAAGAAGCAATTGGGCGCCTTTGGCCCTGTCATCTGCTGCCAATGGAAACTCCCACTGAGCCCCCAGTTCCCTTGTGCTACCAGCCTGAATCAAGGCCCAACAAACTGGCACGCACTGCGTATGGTCAACACCGAGGCTAAAGCGATGTCGTCGGCGAACCGCAGGCACGTTTCGTGTGCACGCGTCCCACAGTCGGCCCAGCTCCTGAGTTCGAGCTTGCCGCTCTGCAGCCAATATGCGACAAGGCCTATCGCGCGTGGCCGCCGGAACCGAGCGTGCACTCAACTGTTCGTCCGCTCCCGGGAACGCGCTCTCCTGCAACTGGCGGCATACTCCTCGCTGAGCCGCGCTAGCATACGCACGTATGGGCCGTCCTCGTCAACTTCTCTGCTGGGTAGAATGCCCGGTATCTTGGCGCGCATGCCCGCGAAGCTGAGATCCGCCTCGCTAACCTGCACCAATATGATGTTGTTTTTCTGACTAAGAGCAACCTTGATGTGGTCCCTTACCTGGAGAGATTGCAGGTCGACCTCGTTCGGGTATTGGGCGGTAACCTCATAGTGTTGACGCCCATTATACTCAAATGCGACACCTTCGCGGTAGTACCGATCGTACTCCAGCAGTTGCCCAGTGACAGGGTGTGCAAGAAATGCCGGCCGACAGTTGTCAACGTAATTGTCTGAATCCACAATGAGATCAAGCCAGGCCTTCATAAGGAACTCCCCGGCGTGCGTCGCCTCCCATCTGTCCTCTTTAAGACGCAGGGCAAGAGCCTCTTGCGTGGCTGGAGGCACGGTCGCGAGCACCTCCGTCTGACCGGGCTTCGACACCATCGTTACCCACCCGGCTACCGCTAACGCTTCACAGTGCCGACGAACTGCGCGCCTGCTAAGCCCGGAAAGCCGCGTGAGTTCGCTCACAGAATTAGGCCTCTTGAGCTCAATAAGCAGATACAGGTACTTTGCCAGCGGGCCGATCCTCGTGTCGCAGGGCAGGTCGGCAGGAATCGACATCCGGAGCCTTGTTGAAGAAGACATGATTCGACCCTCCTCGTCTGGTATGTCTCCCATATACTACCATATTGAGGTAGTCTCTGCCAAGTCGTGCCGCGAAGGAGCTTGCGGACCGACAGCGCTCGATATAGGCCCGCGCTCGTCATAGATAGCTAACCTCAGCCTTGAACGAGTGCGCGGCTATACGAGCACGAGTATGCGTCCATATGAGTGCACACTCGAGCGTGCCGCGGCATGCAGCCGACTGGGGGTTTAAGTTGGACACTGCGTGTTTATGGGCCACCGCAGCCGCGTTGACGAGGCCGTCCGTGACTTGCATCTTAGTTTGATGTTGCGTATTTGTAGGCGCGCGTGTGCCCGCCGGGGGCCGGGATAGGGATGATCCCTGCAGGACCAAATTGCGGGCAGATCTGGTCCTATGGGGACCAGCCCGGCGCAAGATCTGGTCCTCCGGGAACCACCCCTGCCGCCCCCCTTCGCCAAAACCGAGCGGGGTGGAGCACCAGGGACCAGATCTCGCGTGAAGATGGTCCTCTGGGGACCAGCTTGGCGCACGTCCTGGTCCTCTCGTGACCAGGACGCCTCGGCCGCCGCCCGGGGTGGTGCACCGGGGACCAGGTTGCCCGCGAGGTTGATCCCCTGGGGACCATCCGCACGCAAAACCTGGTCCTCCGGGGACCAGGGGTTTTTGAACATCTCGCAAGGTGGTTACGTGGGGACCAGGTAACTGGCGAAGATGGTCCCCAGGGGACCATCTTCGCGCGTAGCCTGGTCACCAGAGGACCAGATCCGGCATCCTCGTGGAGCGAGCGTCAGGAGGGTGGGTCTTTGGTAACCAAGTTTTGCTCGAGGCTGGTCCCCCAGGGACCAGCTGCGCGCAAATCCTGGTCCCTTGGGGACCAACCTCCAATGAGCATGTCCGAAGGTGGTTACCTAGGGACCAGGTGGCGCTCGAACCTGGGTCCCTGGGGACCATCTTTGCGTGGATCCTGGTCACCAGGGGACCAGGTTCGGCGTTTTGCCGGTTGAACCGCGACGAGGGTGGGTCTCTGGTATCCAGACCTTGCTCGGAGTTGGTCCCTCAGGGACCAGCCTCGCACGAGATCCTGGGATCCCAGGGACCACCCGGGGACCACCTGCGGGCCACCCGGGGACAACCCAGGGACCACCCAGGCGCGAGCGCGGCCACGCGCCCACGTGTCCATCATGCCTAACGTAGGAAGGAAAGGGCTGCCGCGTCAACAGCCAAGGGGGAGTCCTGCGTCGCGGGCCTGAACATGTGGCATGTGTACATGGTTAAGCTCAGGGTTGGAGCGTGTGCGAACTGTACGCAGTCTGCTCGGGCGCCGAGCAACTAGAGGCATCAGAACAAAGGGAACGAAACGATGCTGATGGTGGCCTGGTCGGTCAGGCGAGAAGAGACCGTGACCGCCCTTAACGATGCTCTCACGGTAACCAGATTTTCGCACCCGCACTTAGAGGGAGGAATCGCTGAGCTTGACCGAGAATTATGAGTAAGGTATGCTGTCGCCACCCTAAGCGGAGTTGGTTAGTCCCCCGGCGTTCCAGCGGGTGTGGGGTTGCCGGTGCCACACCTTTCTTTTGAGTCACCGGCCACCCCTCCCAAAGTCGAGACAGTTTCTGCATGGGGCTGTTGAAACTCCCCAGCAACTACCAGTCTGCCCGAGCACGGTGACGGTCTTGCATGCTTCAGCCGGGCTGCGTTGACATGATGTGGGAGACATCAGCAGTGTCTTGCGCTTTACTTAGTGGCGTCCCAAGTACCGCCATCGCGGGAAGCCGCGGCCTCGCAGGAAGCTTTCAGCGCCAGGGGCGGGCTCGGAAGGTGGCTTGAGTCCCCCGCTGAATTCTGGATTGCCTGAGGTCCTGGAACCTGAGGCCCTGGAATAGGGAGCGGAGATCTCCGAGCGCCCACGCTTAGGCGAGTTGCGGCCTAGAAGCTACCTCTATGACCGGCTTCTTGCCGAAGATGCGCATCGTCAAATCGCGTCTATGAGGCACGACGAGGAGCTGTCCGTCGCCTTAAGGGCGTTTTGGAGCGTTCTTCTCGAAACGTGCTCCGAAACTCGCGCGCAACTCTGCTAACCACAGGCTCCGGCCGCAAAGCGGTGGTTGGGCAGCGTACTCATTGCCCCATGGGCACGGCCCGTGCGCTTTTGGAGCACGCTTCTAGACCAGAATTGCGTTCCAGGATTGCCCCTTCCGGGCAAATCCGCCCGCCATTGCATCTCGAAGGTTGCAATCTCCGGGGTGCAGATGTAGACACCTGCCCAGGGCAAGCAGTTCGGAGCGGCCTGCTGGGTCTGGAGGACATGGGCGGTAATGAATGAGCCTGTTACATGGGAATGAGCCTGTTGCATGGGACGCCCGGGGGTGTTCCAAACCACCACGCCGGTGCGAGCAGGGAGGAAAGATGAACAATGCTGCCAAGGGGAAAACACAACATACTGGGGCGGGCGCCCGCTCCTGCTCCCCTGGTCTCGGCGCGAGACGTCTCGAAGTACTTCGTGCTTCACGAGACGCTCCTCGCCCGCTACCTGACGGGAGCGAAGGACCGCACGGTCAGAGCGGTGGACGGTGTCAGCCTCGACGTGTACCCGGGCGAGACGCTCAGCCTGGTGGGAGAGTCGGGCTGCGGCAAGAGCACGCTCGGGCGCACGATCATAGGCCTGTACGAACCCACCTCGGGACAGGTCATGTTCGACGGGAGGCCCATCTCGGGACCTGAGGCCATGCCGCGGGCGAGCCTCAGGCGCCAGGCGCAGATCATCTTTCAGAATCCGTATAGCTCCCTCAACCCGCGCCACACAGTACGCCAGATCCTAGGAGTAGCCCTGGCGGCCCGCGGTGTCCCCGCCCGCGAGCGCGAGACCGAAACCATAGCCCTGCTCCGCCGGGTCGGCTTGAGCGCGGAGCACATAGACAGGTACCCGCATCAGTTCAGCGGCGGCCAGCGCCAGCGCATCGGCGTGGCGCGGGCGCTCGCCATGCACCCAAGATTCGTGGTAGCCGACGAGCCGCTTTCATCGCTGGACGTCTCGGTGCAAGCCCAAATCATCAACCTGCTCCAGGAGCTTCAAGCGGAGCTCGGGCTCGCTTATCTCTTCATCACCCACGACCTGCGGGTCGTATACCACATTAGCCACAGAGTTGCAGTGATGTATCTGGGGCAGGTGGTCGAGGTCGCTCCCACGGACGAGTTGTTCGAGAACCCGCTCCATCCATACACGCAGGCGCTCCTGTCGGCGATCCCCAGCATCGAGCGGCACCGCCGGCGGCAGAGGATCATCCTGGACGGGACGGTGCCGACGCCCATCGACCCACCGCGGGGTTGCCGGTTCCACCCGCGGTGCCCCCGGCGCACGGACCGGTGCGAAGTAGAAGCTCCGGAATTCCGGCAGGTGACAGGGACACCAGAAACGGAAGCGAAAGCGGAAGCGAGAGCAACAGCGAGAGCGAGAGCAGCGTCGGAACCAGGACCAGCAGGATCACGAACGGGAGCACGAGCAGAAGCAGGATCAGGGGCACAAGTAGGAACGGCGGCAGGGACACGGACAGAGGCAGAGGCAGAGGTAGAGATGGAGATGCAGATGCAGATGCAGATGCAGATGGAGATGGAGATAGCCAGAAGGAAAGGAGCAGGACCAGGAGCACGAACGGGGGCAAGCGCGGGAACAGGGGCAGACAGCACAGCAGAGGTCGCGTCGCGAACAGACGCGGGCGCAATGCCGCAGGGCCACTTCGTTCGCTGCCATCTTGCCTTCGCTTGAGAGCCGCCTCGACCCTCTCGACTCTGGAGCGACACCGGCATGTTCTTCCGGTGGCCGCCGCCCGTCACGAACGCGACCCCGTCGAGACCCTAGCGGTCCACTTCCACGGCCCAGCGGGCGATGAGCGTCTCCAGCGGCTCGCGCTCCGTCTTGGGCCTTGGAAAGCTCCACGCCTGCCACCAGTCCTCCTGGAGCCTTGCGGCCTCGCGCGCGATCTTCTCCCATTTCTCCCGGCCGGACCTGCGAATGTATTCATCCTTGTTGGCGAAGTCCTCCTCAACCGGGAAATGCGCGTGGAAGTCAAACACGCCGAACGGCGGCCGCCTGTATCCACCGAAGTCGGGCAGCACGTCCACCTGCTCGCTGCGCCTGCCGGATGCTGATGCCGTATACGCCCCCATGTCGTGACCTCCTGTGAAGCACTGGCCGGGCGCCTGGCCGTCGGTCACGTCAGCCCCAGCCTCATCTCAGCCTCCATCTCAGCCTCCGCCTTCACCCTGCGCACAGCCTCGTCGAAGTAAGCCTCATCTATCTCAAATCCTGTGAACGGCACGCCGAGCCTGACGCACGCGATGGCGGTATTGCCGATACCCAAAAACGGGTCGAGCACGAGCCGGCACCGGTCCACGCCGTGTAACTTTATGCACATCTCGGGCAGCCGAGGCGGAAACGTCGCAGGGTGCGGCCTGTCCTTCTCGCGCTTGTTGATGGTCTCGTACGGGATGAACCAGGTGTTTCCGCGGCACCGCACGCCTGCGCCAGCACTTTTCCAGCGCCCGACGTTGGACTTATCCTGGTACGGAACGCCGATGGCAAGCCTGTCCAGCGGCACCCTGCCAGTCTTCGTGAAATGGAAAATGTACTCGTGGCAATCGTTGAGAAACCGCTCGCCGTTGATGGGCTTGTAATGACCCACCGCGACGTCCGACACTATCGCCCCGTAGTCGCCTACGTCGGCTCTTGAGATGGCGATGGACTTGACCCAGTGGATCACGTTCTGAAGATGGAAAAGCCCCCGGAGCACCCCGGCCACCTCGAAGGGGACCCACGGGTCCGTGGGCTTGGACCCCACGTTCAGGAAAAACGACGCATCGTCGGACATCGCGTCCCTCACCGCGGCCGCCCACTCGGCCGTCCAGGCCAGATAATCACGCCTGTCAATCGTATCGTCATATGCCCCGTACCGGATGCCCAGGTTGTAAGGGGGAGATGTAACGACCACGTCCACGCTTCCTGGCGCGAGCCGGCGCCTCATTCCGGATACGCAGTCCTCCAGGTAGAAATCCCACCGGACTCCCGGCGCGCCGCATCGCGTCACGCTTTCCTTACGGAAACTCGCTCTGGGATCTTTCACGAACGCACCTCGCCCTGGCACAACCGCCCGCCTTTGCCGCGCCGTATCTTGCTTCGCGGTCCCCGGACGCAGAACAAGCGCCCCATCAATCATCAATTCCACATATGCCGAGGATATCCTCCGGGCGGAAGATCGCGAGTGCTTGGTGCTCCTGTCATGGGGCAGGAGTCTCCAGCGATGCTCGTCCGGGTCCGGCACCGGGGCCGCTCACCCTCGGAACGTGCCCGCCCTCGTGCCATTCAATGAACCGACCCTGGCTAATGAGTCGGCCTCCTGGCCCTCGAAAACCTGCTCTTTTGTGGCCCCCTTTGTGGACGTCTTCGGGTCGCGACCCACAGTGGCGCCCCGGTGGCAAGCACGCGTCACCACCGTGCGACACGTCACGCCGCTGGCCGCGAACGTCGCCGCCATGGCCCTGGCCACGCGGTGCGGGTCGGTCGCGGCGAAGGCGACGACCGACGGACCTGAGCCGCTTAGCGCCGCCCCGAGCGCCCCCGCCTGCCTGGCCGCTGCCAGCACGTCCGCAAGGCCCGGCACCAGGCCGGCCCTGTAAGGCTGGTGAAGCCTGTCCGCCATGGCATCGCCCAGGAAGTCGAGCTTGCCTGAGGCGATGGATGCTACGAGGAGAGCCGTTCGACTGATATTGTGGACGGCGTCCGCAAGCGTCACGCTGCCCGGGAGGACGCGCCTTGCGAGCTCGGTCGGGACATGGAAGTCAGGTATCGCGACCACCACATGAAGACCCCTGGGAACATCCAGCTTAAGATAACGCAGGCGACCGTGCTCATCTGCGACGCTCACGACAAAGCCCCCGAAGAGGGCGGCCGCCACGTTGTCGGGGTGGCCCTCTATTTCGGTCGCAAGCTGGAACAAGTCGTTGTCAGTAAGGGGAAAGCCCACGAGGGCGTTGGCGGCCAGGAGCCCTGCCACGATCGCCGCGGCGCTCGACCCGAGACCCCGCGAAACCGGGATCCGCTGGTGTACGTGGATGCGGAGCCCCGGCACAGGCAGCCCGACCTCCTCGAAGAGGGCGGCCGCCGACCGCGCTACAAGATTCGTCCAGTCGAGCGGCAGGTCCCTGCTGTCCCCGAGGACGGTGATCTCGAGGCCGGTAGTGGTGGTAGTGCCCATCCTCACCACGTTGAAAAGCTCGAGGGCCATGCCCACGGCGTCAAAGCCTGGCCCGAGGTTCGCTGTAGACGCCGGTACGCGGACTTCGACCACTTCGACCACAAAGATCACCTTCCTTCTCATCTTCTTTGTTGTCGTTAGAGGTGCCCGTAAACTGTCTATGTTCCAGGGAAGTTGTGGCACATGTGCCATGTCCACGGCTTTCTTCATGGTAACCGCCGGCGTCACCATCACGTCACCATCACAAAGGTGGATGCGCGGCTAAGTAGCCTCCCATGGCGGCCAGCTGCCGCCACCATCGAAAGGATGAAAACCGCAACCGTCGGCTATTCTCGGCTATTCTCAGGATAAAGCGTCGCGAGTAGCTGCCTCCTCTTCCAGACCGCGGACCGCTCGTGCCTGCCCGTGCTGAACGGCTACGATCGCCGCTTCTCAGCTCAGCCTCAGGAACAGCGCCCCAAGCGGGCCGCCTTCACGAAACTCCGCCGCAGGCAAATGGCTCAATCCTGACACCCCGCCGCGTCTTGGCGACAGGCAGGCGCCAGGCAGGAAGCGCAGGGCGCGATCCCACCCGCACCCAGGACTCACGTGCAGACTCGCGCGACCGGCGCATGTTCAACCCGGATATGTTCAGTCGAGCGGAGTGCCCGCGGCGACAAGGGCGGCCTCCACTGAGGCCGTGTCCGGTTCCGCTACAATCGGGGACGACCCGAGCCGCATCATGGCGTCCGGATCTTTCAGGCCGTGGCCGGTCAGGACACACACAACCGTGGCGCCTCGTTGCCCTCGGAAATAGCCCCGGCGCGCCAGCTTCAGCACACCTGCGACCGACGCGGCAGACGCAGGCTCCACGAGGACCCCCTCCCGCGCCGCCAACAAGCGGCATGCATTGAGGATCTCATCGTCCGTCACGCTCTCTATTACGCCGCCCGACTCGTCCCTGGCCGCAACCGCGCTCTTCCAGCTCGCGGGGTTCCCGATCCTTATGGCCGTTGCTATCGTCTGCGGCCGCTCGATGGGTCGCCCCTTAACGATCGGCGCCGCCCCGGCCGCCTGGAAGCCCAGCATGCGAGGCACGGACGTCACCTTCCCCCGGTCCCTGTACTCGCAAAACCCCTTCCAGTAAGCCGTGATGTTGCCCGCGTTCCCGACCGGAATCGCGAGGTAGTCGGGCGCCCGCCCGCCAAGCTGGTCGCACACCTCGAAGGCCGCGGTCTTCTGGCCCTCGATGCGGTCGGGATTCAGGGAATTGAGAAGCGCGATCCGGTGCCGTGCCACCATCTCCCGCACTACCGCGAGTGCCTGGTCGAAGTTGCCCCGGACAGCCACCACAACCGCCCCGTGGGCTATCGCCTGCGCCAGCTTTCCCGCGGCGATGGCGGCCTCGGGGATGACCACCACGGGCCGTATGCCAGCCCTCGCGCAGTAGGCCGCGGCGGAGGCCGAGGTGTTGCCCGTAGATGCGCACACCGCCACGCGGTACCCGGCTTCCCGTGCCCTGCTCACGGCGTAGGCCATACCCCTGTCCTTGAAGGAGCCGGTGGGGTTGAGTCCCTCATACTTGAGGTAGACGCGCAACCCAGCGGTGTCTGAAGTCCCCGCGCCTGCAACCGACCCGGGGGGCACCAACGTCCTGGCTCTCCCTGAACTCTCGCCCGCTTCCAGAACCCCGGCTGGCCCCACAACCCCGGTCGTTTCCGCCCGGGCGCTCGCTTCCGCCTCCCTGACTGCCTCCGAGACCGCGCGCGCCTCGATGAGTGGTGTTCCCCCTTCTCTCAGTGTGACGACCGCAGCCGGATCGACGTGAGGCAGATAGGCGCCGTATGTGGCGATGATCCCGCCAGAGGATACGTGTGGCACAGCCGACATGGGCATGCTTTCTCCTTCCAGGGCCGGGAGCACCCCCCAACGCCGGGAGCGCAAGGAGGAATGCACCCAGGGTGTATATTAATGCACATTGTACCACGAACAGGCGGTAAATGCTAGAGCGAATTCGCCGCGGCGCGCCTGTCGCGTGGGGCGCGTGTAACAGCGTGGTGCACAAGAATGTTGAACTTCCCCGGCAGGGTCCAGTTTCGCCGAGAACTGCAACGGCTTTGCGCGATCCGAGCGAGCTGCGTTGACATAATGTGGGAAACAGCAACAGCCTCGTGCGCAAGGGCAGCTACCCCCGGGGGTGAGTGTGAGGGCACAGTCCGGCTCCAGTCCCTCTTACAGAGCCTTGCGCGGTCCCTCCTACAGAGCCTTGCGCGCGGAGCGTGGTAGCTCTTTCCGCGTCGAGCCCAACCCACGCGTGGCGCGTTCGCCCCTGGGTGGTCCCTGAGAGCCCAGGTTCTCTTGCGCGGCTGATCCCTGAGGGGCCAACCATTTGCGGAATGTGGTTACCAGAGGCCCACCCTCCGCGGGCTTCACCCGGTGGAAAGCCGGCGCAAGCCCGGATCTGGCCCCTGGTGACCAGGATCCACGCGGTGGTGGTCACCAGGGGACCAGCTTCGGGCGCCACTTGGTCCTCACGTAACCACTCTCCCAAACGGCCACCAGACGGCCACAGGTGGGTGGTCCCCACGGGACCAGGATCTCCTACGCGGTTGGTCCCTGGGGGACCAACCCCGAGCGAAATCTGGTCACCAGAGATCCACCCTCCTCGCGGTTCAACCGGCAAAACGCCGGACCTGGTCCCCTGGTGACCAGGATCCACGCGGAGATGGTCCCCAGGGAACCAAGTTCGAGCACCACCTGGTCCCTAGGTAACCACCTTCGCACATGCTCACGGGAGGCTGGTCCTCAAAGGACCAGGATTCGCGCGCAGGTGGTCCCTGGGGGACCGACCTCGAGCAAAACCTGGTTACCAGAGACCCACCCTCCTGGCGCTCGGGCGACGAGGATGCCGGATCTGGTCCTCTGGTAACCAGGTGACGGGCGAAGTTGGTCCCCAGGGGATCATCTTCGCGCGTAACCTGGTCCCCACGTAACCACCTTGCGAGATATCCAAAAACCCCTGGTCCCCAGGGGACCAGGTTTTGCATGCAGATGGTCCCCAGGGGATCAACCTCGCGGGCAACCTGGTCCCTGGTGCACCACCCCCGGCGGCGGCCGAAGCGTCCTGGTCACGGGGGGACCAGGACGCGCGCGCGAAGCTGGTCCCCAAAGGACCATCTTCGCGCGTGATCTGGTCCCGGGTGCTCCACCCCGCCCGGTTTTGGCGAAGGGGGGTGGCAGGGGTGGTTCCCGGAGGACCAGATCTTGCGCCGGGCTGGTCCCCATAGGACCAGGTCTGCCCGCAAGCTGGTCCCGCAGGGATCATCCCTACCCCGGCCTCCGCGGGCGCATGCGCGCCCGTAGACACCTAGAAGCTTACGCCTAATCCCGCCGTACTCCACCCACGGGCTGACCGTCATGCCCAGAAGCTGCGATCTGCTCCGTGAGCGTGCCGTCGCGGAGGTCCGGCGTGGATTTTGGAGCAGGCTTGTGGATTTTGGAGCAGGCTTCTGGCACCGGACTTATAGATAACAGAGCTTGGACTTAGAAGTTGCGCAGGACGTTGAGAGCACGGACAGCGGGCAAGTTAACCGCAGGCCTGGGCATCGGCTCACTTCCGCATTGACTTCGACTTCGGAGGCGGTCATTTGTAAACCCTTAACCCTCGAGCGGCCGCATGGCATGGCGCGCCCGACTACGCTCTCATTCGCGCTCATAACAGCCGCACACTCGTGCAAGTTTGAGGTTGGCTATCCATAGTACCTTGCGGCGACCGGCATCCTGCGCCCGACGCCGAACGCCTTGCTCGTCACCTTGAGTCCCGGGGCGGCCTGGCGCCTCTTATACTCGTTCCGGCGCACTGCCCGCGCCACCCACTCGACCGTCTCGCGCGGGAAACCCCGCCGCATGAGGTCGTCGGGCGACTCGCCCTCCTCGATGTAGCCGTGGAGGATGGCGTCGAGCACCTCGTAGGGCGGCAGGGTGTCCTGGTCCGTCTGGTTGGGCCGAAGCTCGGCCGAGGGGGCCTTCTTGATGATCGCTTCCGGGATGACCTCCGATTCGCGGTTTACGTAGCGCGCAAGCTCGTACACCATAGTCTTGGGGACGTCCGCCAGCACCGCAAGGCCCCCGCTCATGTCCCCATAGAGCGTGCAGTAGCCAACCGCAAGCTCGCTCTTGTTGCCCGTTGACAGCACCAGATGCCCGAACTTATTCGAGAAGGCCATAAGGATGTTGCCGCGTATGCGCGCCTGGATGTTCTCCTCGGTTATGTCCAGCTCCGCGCCGGCGAAGTGCGGGGCGAGGGCATCCAGGTAGGAAGCATAGATAGGTGATATCGGAATTACCTTGAACTCGATCCCGAGATTCTCGGCGAGCTTTCGCGAGTCCTCCACGCTCCCCCGGGACGAATACGGGGACGGCATCGAGATCCCGAGGACGTTTTCGGCGCCCAGCGCGCGGACGGCGATGCAGCATGTGAGCGCCGAGTCGATGCCGCCCGAGAGGCCCACGACCGCCCGCGTGAAACCTGTCTTCCTCATGTAGTCCCTCACGCCGAGGACAAGCGCGTCGTGTACGGACTCCACCGTGTCCTGGGGTGTATACGGCGCCGCGGCGCCCGGCGCGGACATGTCCACCTCCTGGACGTGTTCGGTGAAAGCCGGGCAAACGGCGATGGGGCGCCCCGCCGCGTCCACGGCGAGGCTGCGACCGTCGAAGATTAGCTCGTCGTTGGCGCCTACCTGATTAACATAAAGGAACGGCGCGCCGTGGCGCCTGGCGTGGTTGCTGATAAGCCGGTATCGCTGGGCATCCTTCCCAGCGTGGAACGGAGAGGCGGAAATGTTCACATGGAGCGTCGCCCCCGCCCGCGCCAGCACCCCGATGGGGTCGAGATCATACATCCGCCTCTTCGGCCAGAGGTCCGGGTCGTTCCAGGCGTCCTCGCAGACGGAGATCCCGAGGATCTCACCTTTGAACGGCACAGGCTTTATCTCGAGAGCTGGGTCGAAGTAACGAGCCTCATCGAACACGTCATAGGTCGGAAGGAGCGATTTGGCCTGGACCGCAACGAGTTCGCCCCCGCACACCAGGACTGCGCAGTTGTGAAGGCCCTTTCCTGAAGGGGTCGTGGACCGCAGCGGGGCGCCGAAGAGCACCCCCATCCCAGGAAAACGCGCCGATGCCCGCCGTATCTCGTCCACAGCGCGCTCGCACGCCTCGACGAACCACTCCCGCTCGAGAAGGTCCCTGGGCGGATAGCCCACCAGGAAAAGCTCGGGAAACACCACAAGGTCAACACTCGCCCCGGTGCGGCAAAGATCATCCAGGGTCTCGAGCATCCTTTGCTTGTTGCCGTCGATGTCTCCGACAGTCGGGTTCAACTGGGCGATCAGTATCCTCATGTAGGTTCCACTCCTGCTCAAGAGCGTGGATTGGGCCGGCACCGCGGGGGCCCGGACGGAGGCCCCTCGACCCTGGGGTGGAGCGCCCGGTATGGCGGTCGCCGGACTCTCCGACATGCTCCCATACAGGTCCATTATACCAGGAAGCACACGAGCAGAGGGATGTCCCTGCGATCGACCATGCCACCACCGCAGCCCAAGGCTCCGTTGCAGACAGAGCCAATCTCGACTCAGATTCGAATCGGCACCCTGTGGCGGCGGGCGAGGGCGGTGGCGCGCTGCAGAACCTTACATGCGGTGTCAACGACGAGGCGCGCCTCGGGGACACGAAGGACCCAGACCAGGGCCGCGTAGGACACGATGCCAACGGCGACCGCCCCGAACAGGCGCACCGCCTGGGCGGGGATGCCGCCGCCAGGCACGCGGGCTTCCAGCGCAGGATACGAGAGTTGCACGAGCACCCCCATCACAGCCGAGGCGAGCACGACCCGCCAGAGGGAGCTCAGGATGGCCCGTCCGCCGATCCCTGGCGGCGAACCCGTCTCCGTCTGGTCAAGCTGGGCTGCGGCGAATACAGCCGCACGCTGCCGCGGGGCCGAACCGCCAGAAAGCCCCAGCGTGTCCGCGCCACCAGTCAGGCAGGGTGCATCTACATTCGGTTGAGCGGGTGATGCCGGGGCTGCCGGGGCTTGCGGTATGGCCACGGATCGCGCTGCGCCTGCAATTGCAGCTTCTGCGGCGCCTGTCTCAGCAACTGCTGTTGCGGCTTCCACCGAAAGTGTCCCCGTGGGTGACGCGGCGGCCGGCGCCGTCGCGGCTATCATCGGCGTCGTGGCCGTCATCGCTGTCGAGGCCGTCATCGCCGCCGGGGCCGTCGTCCCAGGCGCAGCCGTGGTGGCGAGCGTCCTAACGCGCTCGCGCAGCCGCCACAACAGGATCCCGACGCCGAACACGCCTGCCAGCGAGGTCCCGAGGGCCAGCCCTCCATGTTTGAGCGGTCCGACCAGCAGGAGGTTCGCCACAATGTTTATCCCGACGCTTGCCGCACCGACGATCATGGGCGTGGTGGTGTCCTGAAGAGCAAAGAAGGCCCGGTTTGCCATGTCGCGCAGGGTGAACACGCCCACCCCGACGCAGAAGAAAAGCAGCGCCCAGGCGGTGGCCTCCGTGGCGCGCGCATCAAACGCGCCGCGCTCGAACGCGAGCCTCACTAGCGGCACCCGCAGCACCGCCATCCCTACCGCCACGGGCACGAGAATGAAGTTGATCATCTTCGCGGCCTCGGCGAACGCCCTGCCGAAGCGCGCGAAGTCCCGCGCTGCCGCAAAGTCGGCCAGCGTCGGATACATCACCGTGACGATGGCAAGCCCGAAGATGCCCGGCACCAACCCCATCAGCCGGTTGCCGTAGTTGAGCGCCGCCACGCTCCCCTCCGCGAGGCTCGAAGCGAGCACGCGATCCACCACGAGACCAAGCTGTCCCACGGCTGTGGCCACGAGCACCGGCCCCACGAGCGCGCCGATGCGTCGCAGCCCCGGGTCGCGAAGGTCCAGGACAGGTTCCCACCTGTACCCCAGCCTGACCAGGGCCGGGACCTGGAAGATGGCCTGCGCCGCCACGGCAGCGACGGTGCCGGCGGCCACGGCACCGATGCCGAACATGGGGCCGAGCCCAAGGATGGAGGCGATGAGGACCGCGTTGAAAGCAAGGCTAACCAGGGCCGGGACGGCGAAGTTGCCCTCTGTCTGGAGCATCCCCGTGAGGATGCCCGAAAGGCCCTGGAACAGAACCATTGGGAACATTACCCGGCTCATGGTCACGGTGAGCGCGTGGACGGGTCCCTGAAAGCCCGGAGCCACGAGACGCGCCAGAGGACCGGCGAAGGCCTCGCCCACCGCGACACACCCAAGCGACAGGACAATCGTGGCGTTGATGACTGAGCTGGCCATGCGGAACGCCGCCTCGCGCCCCCGGTCCTGCCTGACCTGGGAGAACACCGGGATGAATGTGTTCCCAAGGGCCGCCCCGACGGCAGCGAAGACCAGCATCGGTATGGTCTGGCCCACGAGGTAGGCGTCGGTCGCGTAGGTGGCGCCGAACACGGCGGCGAGCGACGTCTCCCGCGCGAACCCTAGCAGTTTGCTGACGATCGACACGAAGGCGATGATGCCTGCGGCTTTGAACAAACCGTCACGAGATGCCAAGAAGATGACCTCCAGTGCCTTTGCCACGGGCTATCGGGGCCCCGGCCGAGACACGCCCGCCCTCCGGCGCCGTTCCCGACTCTCGACAGTTTCGCCGCACGGACCATCTATTCCTCCATGGCCGGAGACATGGAACCCACTTCCACCGTGCGCCAGAATTTCGCGGGTGAAGGAGGAACAGGTTGTCGCCGTTGTGGTAGAATAGAAGCGTGGAGGAGGGTGATTGCGGTGCTGGAAATGAAGGTCCTGAGCGTTATTGCCGATGTGAGCAGCGGCTTTTCGATGCTGCTTACCGACACGGACCAAAAGGTGATCCTGCCCGTCGGCATCGGACCGTTTGAGGCCCAGTCCATAGCCCTTGCGGTACAGGGGGAAGAGCCGCCGCGCCCGCTCACGCACGATCTCCTGAAGTCGGTGTGCGACAGTCTTGGCGCAGCCGTGGAGAAGGTCGTCATCACCGACGCCAGAGAGGGCGTTTTTTACGCAGAAGTCCATCTGCAACAGGACGGCAAGTCGCTCGTGCTCGACTCACGGCCCAGCGACGCCGTGGCGCTCGCCGTGCGCTGTGGCTGCCCCATCTACATGTCCCCGAAGCTGGTGGAGTTCACCTACAAGTTTGAGGACATCGTCACCCAGGAGTAGCCTTTCGTGTTGCAGACGCCTTGCACGATGCCCGCGGCTACCTGCGAGGATGTGCCCCGGAACCCGTTACGCCCCCGCTGCCTGCATCGCGAATCAGACGATGCGCTCTATGCCTTCACGCGCCCGCTGGACCGCTTCGGACCCAAGTTTTCTCGGTGACGACGGGGCTTTGAAGGAATTCCTCGATATCTGTCGAATAATCGTGACTACAAGTTGAGCTGCCTTATGCTTCCATTGGCTATTGCCTACTCACGTCGCGCTGTGCATCAGTACGCGCCTACCTGCCTGGGTGCCTGCCACCACAGACCCTTCGCCGCCCTGATGTGGAAAGCACAAACGCTACCGCTGTAACACAGCGCCGTGCACACCGCCACCTCACCCGACCATGTGTCCGACAGCTCTCAAAGGTGCGCTCAGTGTCTGAGGCCCCAGCGCTTTTCTTCGCTTTTCTTAAGGTTTAGGCCTCCCGCAACCCCTGGGGCCCCATGCCATAGTCGCCTGAACGGGTTCCAGGTTTCCCTGGCCCAACAGCCAATGCATTGTTTCAGCAACAGTCATTGCCAGCCCATTACACAAGCATTCGCCGGGCCCCAGTCTTCGTTGCAGCTCCAACGGGCATTACATACGCACCTGGAGGACGAGCTGGATGCTGGACCGACTCATCGCGGAGCCATGTTCACACAAACCACTGGACGCTTCCCGCCAAAAAGCGCTGCTCCTCGCAGCAGCTGCCCTCGTCGAGATGCGCGACCCAGTCACGGCAGGGCACTCCGCCAGGGTAGGCAACCTCAGCGCCATCATCGCCCGCGAGTTGGGGCTGATCCCTGATATCCAGAGCGCCCTCCGCCTTGCCGGGCTGGTCCACGATATCGGGAAGAATCCTGAGCGTTATGCCCGGGGCGACCCGGTGCCTGGCGGCCTCGTAACGATATGTGTGTGCACTGACAGGGCCGGCGGCGCGGCACGCCGCGCCGAACCGACGGCCGGGCGGGCTACTAAACCCGCTCCCCAGGTCTTCTGAAACTACCGGACCCTCCTGACGGACGCCCCGCCTGACATCCTGCACTGCTCACCGGCTCGCCTGCGCCAGCCTTTCCTTGATCCCTTGCACGTACCAGTAGTAGACCATGATCTGCAGCAGCACGCCTACGAGCGTGCGATGGCCGCGGCGCTGGAGTCGGTCCAGGAGGCGGGCAGCGCCGGGGCGGTCGGGCCAGCCGCCGGCCGCAAGAAGCCAGACAAGCCAGAAGAATGGCGGTACAATCATGGTGGTCATGCGGACGCCGAAGGTAGGATGCTTCTTGAGGTAGAGGACGGCCATGTGGCCGCGCTCAATCTCCCGACGCCTGATGGCCGGGAGGTTCGCGACGCGGAACTCGTGTTTGAGGTGATAGCCGGTGGGCGCTTCAGACCGCACGACCCGCAGCCCCAGCTTCTTCAGCCTCTTGCCGAGCTCCAGGTCCTCCCAGCCATATTCGGTGAAGTCCTCGTCAAAAAGGCCCGCCCGGACGACCCAGCGGCGGGCGATGGAAGCGTTGCCGCTGGCGAAAAATGCCATGGAGATGTCTGAAACTTTTCGAGGCTCGGCTGTGGGGTTGTCCAGGTTCGTCGTGTAGATGACCCGCCCGTGCACTATGACCTTGCTGCTGTCCAGAGTGCCTGCCAAATCATCGCCGTCATGGCCGGCTCTCGTCGACGTCGCACCTCGCACACCCGGCACACCGGGCACGCCCGGCACGCCCAGCACACCAGGCACACCAGGCATACCCCGCACGCCCAGGCCCTCCTCCGGCCGCCAGCCTTCCCGAAGAGCCTCATTGATGTGCGCCTTTACGTGGGCCTCCACGAAGTTTGCGCGCGTCACAATATCACTGTCCAGGAAAATGAGCAGGACACCCCTGGCGGCTCTGATGCCCTCGTTCCGGGCCGCGGCTGCGCTGGTATGGGCGCGGTAACGGTACACGAGCGGGCAGGCAGCCGTGCCGGCGGCTTCATGGACCTCGCCGATTGCGCCGGCCGCCGGAGCCCGTCCATGCCACTGCCGGATGAGATGCTCCACCATGTCCCGCGTCCCGTCGGTAGAACCGTCGTCGACCACAACGATCTCGTAACGATCAGCAGGGAACGTCTGGTCGAGAAGCGCACGCAGGCATTTCTCCAGGATTGCCTTGCGGTTGTAAGTCGGGACTATTACGCTCACTACCGGGTTCCCACTGCGATTCTGGTTCCGGCTATGGTTCCGGCCCCGCCCCCGGCCCTGGTTCTGATTATGGCCTTGCGTTTGGCTCTGGCCCCGGTTCCCGCTCCGGCCCTGGCTTTCGGCCCGGCCTTGGTTTGGGTTCTGACCATGGTTCTGCCTTGCCATACGTCCTTTTCCCCCGACCTATTCTCCCTGCGCCGCGAGCTCACTGCACCGATGGCGCATCGCAACCTCAGGCGCTTCGCCGCCCGGTCACGTCGTTTGTGCCGGCGGCACCGGGCCGGAGCGAAAGTCCCCTTTCTCAGGAGCCTGAGCGTCCTCCGCATTCCCGAGGCTGATCCGGCACGTGCTCGCCAAGGTAGGTGAGGACACCGTAGACGATGAAGAAAAGAGGAAGCATGTTCCCGGAGTATATGGTAAGGTCGAACTGAAGGTGTGCCAGGAGCGTAGCGAACGCAGCCAGCGCAACCCCGGACGCGCCGCGAACCCGTCCCGCGGCCTCTCTGCTGGCCTGTTCCGCAGCCCCTCCGTCAGCCTGTGCCGCGGCTCTCCCGCCGGCCTGTTCCGTGGCCCCTTCGGGGGCGGGAGGCAGCCAGCGAGCCCGCCGGGTCCGAAAAAGCCCACAGGCCTTCGCGCCGTTCGCGATGCCCAGGACAATGACGCCGAGAAACAAAGCAAGCCCGGGTATCCCGGTCGACGCGCCGAACTCCATGAAGATGTTGTGTGCCGTGGACATCACCTCGTGGCTGCGCTCTTCGGGATGCGGATAGCTCAAGTATACCTCGTGGAAGTTGTTTACTCCCACGCCCAGGATCGGATGGTCTCTCATCATATGGACGGCTGTGCGCCAGATCTCGAAGCGATCGCTGTTGGCGGACGGCTTCACTATGCTCGCGTATCGCGCCAAGAGGGGCGGGTATACATAGGTGCACGTGACAAAGACAACAAAGAGGCCCAGAAGGGCAAGGACAAGCGCCTTCCCTGAGCGGGAGCGCAGACTGGTCACGAGAAGGACCGCCAGGCCCACGCCCAATGCTACCAGGGCCCCTCGCGATTGTGTCGCCCCCAATGCCGCCCCCATTACCGCGACCATGATGGTCAAGGCTATCCTCTCCCAGCGCCTCGCAAAGCCGATGCACCCCAGTGCGACAACTATCGCAACGGCGAACACGGTCCCCGCCAGATTACAGCCCCCGGATAGTAGCTCCGCGCGTGGCAATCCCCCGCGCCCCGCCAAATACAGGCCGAATGCGGTCAGTCCATATACGGCACCGAGGGTGCTGGACACAAGGAAGCTCCGGATCAGGCGTCCACCCAGCTCAGTACGGTCTGCCATCACCCTATTCACCGCTCCAAGAGTCACCCAGACACTCAGGGCCATCCCCACTGTGCCGCCCCAGGCATCGAAGCGGCTGACGGCCGATACTCCCGACACCATCATCCAGGCACCCAGTGCGAGGAGGGCGATGGTGGAGCGCGTGGCACGGACGGCTCGCGCGCTGGGATCGACGGCAAGTCGGTACAGTTGGTAAACAAGGAGCACGAGCTGTGCGCTGAGGCTGTGGCCGAGACCCAGCCCTATGGCGCCAGCGTAAAAGGCCAGCCGTTCGATCCTGGAAACCCTGGAGCGCGACGCCGCCTCGTATCCCTTCAGGGAACGCGGCCCCCGGAGAATCATATTCCCGTCTGCTAACGTAACTATCTCAGTGTCTGACAACCCGGTGGTCCTTCCTTCCCCGCAGCACAGTATCCCCTCTATCCCGATGCCAGTGGCCGCCCCAGGGCGTTGCGCGATCCTGGGCCGTCCTGACGTGGCAATCCCCTCGCTCCCCCCGCAAGCCCGTCGGTTCCCGTGCCCCGGCGCTCTCATAGCCCCAGGGTCATACGGAAGCGAAACGAGGGCACACGCGGCCCAAAGTCCGGCAATCCACGTGCAGGGCACTCGCCATGCGCGTCTGTGCTGGTAAGTGTATTCTAGCTGGAAGACAGGAATCCTTCCGCGCAACCTCTCCGGCGACTCAGATGGACTCATTTTCCCCTTTCACTTTCGCGATTCGCAGGAATCACGGCAGGTCTGGCGAAAACCCATTTGCGTGTAGACCGAACATGGATCGCGATTCTGGCCGAAAGGAGCAAGGTGACGGACATGCGTACTGGTAGGGTGGTCTGGTGCGTAGCGCTGATCCTTGGCGTATGCCTCGCATTGAGCAGCGGCGTCGCCAACGCTGGTTGGGCTTTCGAGGTGGCAGGCGGCTCGTCAGTTCACGCGCCGCTCCCGATATCGATCTCTCAGGAGGGATATCCAACCATAGAGCTAAGGCCGTCCTGGGAGACACACCCCTTTGAGGAGGCACCATACTACTCGTGGCGGGTGGGCAAATGGCGGGGAGATGCGGCGTGGGAATTCGAGCTCATCCACGACAAGATGATCATGGGCAATCCCACCGCAGAAGTGTCGCACTTCGAGGTATCCCACGGTTACAACTACCTCTTGGTGAACAGGGCGAGACGTCAGAATGCAAGGACGTTCCGCCTCGGCGCGGGTCTTATCCTCTCCCATCCTGAGACGACCGTGAGAGGCCGCCCCCACGGGGACTTCGACTTTCTGCAGGGTTTCTACCTATCAGGCGTCGCAGCCCAGGCCGCCGTCCAACACAGCGTCAATCTCCGCGGCCCCTTCTATTGTTTTGCGGAGGCAAAGGTCACCGGTGCCTGGGCGCGAGTGCCGGTGGCCGACGGCAACGCTGATGTCCCGGCCCTGGCCCTCCACGGGCTGCTGGGCATTGGGTATCGGTGGTGAACCGGGGAGGGCGGCGGGCCGGTTGCCCTCGCGGGACAGGCCTCCATCGCCTCAATAGCAACAGCAGGTAGGCATTCCCAGTCGCCCAGTGGCGAGCTCACTGGTAGAATGCTGGGGGGCAGGGGAAACGGCGGGGCGAACGCGCCTGGGTGCTCGTGTGCTCGTGTGCTCGTGCGGACGAAGCACCCCCTCATTGGAACGTCAAGGTGAGCTACAGGGAGACGGAGGCCGCAAGGCCGCCCCGAACCGAGGAAGCCCCCCATTGCGACTCGAAGCAGTCCGGATGAAGCGGCTGACCCGTGACAGGAGTATGGAAACCCACATGTTGGAGAGTATGGAGAGTCCCAGGACATCACAGGGAAACTCTGACCTCAGGGCGACCCCCCGTGAGCCCGTGAGCACGGGCGCTTCGCCAAGTGGCGGCCCAGGGCGTCCCGCCGGCCTGGATAGAGTCTCAAGGAACAAAGCAGGCCCAGAGGACATCGGGGGTCCCACGAATACCGCGGGGATTGCCCGTCTCGCATTCGTGGTGCTCACCTTCAATACCCGCGATCTGTTGCGCAACTGCCTCGTCAGCGTGTCAGAGGAATGCGCATCCCTGGCAAACTCCATCCCGAGCAGGGTCATCGTGGTGGACAACGCGTCCTCTGATGGAACCGCAGAAATGGTCCGCGATGAGTTTCCTGCGGTGCATCTCATGGTGAACTCTGAAAACCTCGGTCCCGCAAAGGGCTTCAACCTCGGGATCGCAAAGGCTCTCGAGGACTCAGATCCTGTCGTGGTCATGAACAGCGATGTCGTAATCTTGCCCGGGACGGTGGAGACCATGCTGGCGTTCCTTGCCGCCCACCCGGAGGTTGATGGGGTCTCCGGGCCGCTCCTCAACCCCGACATGACCCGTCAGGTAACGAGGGCTCACATCGTACGCCTCCTCCCAGTCAATAGGGCGAAACCTTTCCGCGAGGACTTCCCGGGCACTACGTTCGCCATGATACGAGCGAGGGCGTTCCGCAAGGTGGGAGGGTATGACGAGAATTATTACTTCTACAATGAGGACCTCGACTGGGCCACGAGAGCAAAGCGCGCCGCATGCGTGTTCTATCATGTGCCGCGCGCGGTCGTCATCCACTTTGGCGGACAGGGTCGGAAACAGAACATTTCACGTATCGTGGCCGAGTTATATAGGAGCAATATCTACTACTACAGCCGCCATTACCCTCGCCTTGCCTGGCTTGCGCTCATCCTCCTTCGCCTCGAGATCTCCTGGAAGATCCGCAATCTGCGCCAAGAACTCTCGCGCACCCGGGATCGGGCGGCGCGGAGCAGAATTGGCGAATCCATAGCCATCTACCTTGAGGCCAGGAGAAGAATGGAGGAGGAATACGTGAGGCGTATCCGTCCGCAGATTCCGATGTTCGCGTAGGATTTAGCACCCCGAAGGCCGCATCTCGTGGGGACTCCGACATCCGCGTTGCTCGCGGCTGCTCGCACCTGCGCGGTTGCAGGACGCCGGACTGAAAAGCTGACGGAGCTTATCAAACGCGGTACCAACCGCGCACGGTTCGTAGGTTCGTAGACTGCGATGATACTACCAGGTGATCTCGAACAAACGGCTGCGGCCCATCACTTGGTTCGCGGACCAGATACCGATGGCGGCACCGACCAGGGTGTCGCTAGGCCAGTGGGCGCGCTCGTACACGCGGGAGATAGCAACGAGGGTGGCACCGGCGTAGAAAAACACGCGATACCTTGGGTATTGCCTTGCCAAGACCGTGGCAAGGGCGAATGCGGCGGCGCTGTGGCCGGACGGCAGCGAATTATACCCCTCACGGATGCATGGACCGCTGAACGCATATGGCCCCTCACCCAGCCCGGGGCGGGCGCGCCCGAAGGCCGCCTTCAGGATGGCACAGCTCAGGCCGGAGTAGATGACGGCGTTCGCGGCAAGGTAACCGGTCTGTGGGTCACGCAGCGCCACGAGACCCGATATGCCGAGGGTCGCGACGCCGCTCCCAAGGTCCGTGATGACATCTCCCCAGCGGTCCATCCCGGGGTCCCTGGGACCAGAGTTGATCTGATCATATAGGTCTCGGTCCACGAGCATGACGGCGCCGCCCGCCAGTGCTAGCAACGATGCCTTACCGGGATCGATCTCGATGCGACTCGCGTAAATCCTGTACAGATCCTCGCGGAGCGCGTTCATGGGGCCAGCGGCACCGAACGCGTCTACCAGGTTCGCGCCGCTCCCGACAGAAGTCCTGCTTGGGCCGTCGTCTGCAGCCACAAGATAAAGCTCGAATGGAATACGCTCGGAGCTAGCCTGAAGGTACTCCGCTGCTGACGGCGGCGGCGGTCCCCCCGCAACTGCGGACTCAGCCAGGCGCCTGGCAGAAGCCACCCCACTCGGCACCGCCCGTTCAGGTCCGGACGCCAGGGCAGCTGAGATAGATCCAGAGGTCTGTAGCTCGGGAGCCCAGGATTCCTCCTCAGGGGCTAGGGCGTACAACCCGGAGACTAGCACGTACTGGAACGGATGTGCGGGGGAGCGCCCGAATGAATCCGGGGCAGGGGCCGGGCAGGCCAGGGCCGCCGGGGCACCCAGCGCCAATGTCGGCGCCGCCACGGTCGCCACGGCCACGGCGGTCATCATCACGACCCATGCGCCTCCAAGGATGCGGCAAGGCCTGTAGTGAACCTGCATGGCGCCACCTCCAGAGCCTCCAGAGCTTCGCTGCCTGATGTTGCCTCAGAGAATGCACCTCTTAAGCAGAGAACGCATTTCTTAAGCTAAGCCCATTTTCCGCATTAGGAGCGCGGCCAAATTGAGAAATGACCTGCTAAAGGGCCAGTTGCCGGAGTCCTCCAACTGTTTTGCGGCACGCGACGATTGCGCCCATTAGCTGGGAAGACGTTTCTACTGCGGAAAACGAGCTAAGTATCCGATGCTGATAAAGATCCGATGATGACGGCGCGGGCTGCCGGCCACTGCTTGCCGGCACGGCCGATCATCCAGAAAACGAATGCCTCGTTCCATCATTCGCCAATCCCGCACGCTAAGTGAGGGTGCGTTAGTTCCCGCCCCTCTTCCAGTAGTTGCCGGGTTGCCGGTGTTGCACTCGGGGACGGCGCCCCAAGCGGGGCGCCTTGACAAAATCCGGCCTGTCTGGCCAGTGGCCGGATTTTGACACCCCTCGTGCAATCACCGGCAACCCCTCCCAAAAGTCGGGAGCATTTCTGCACCCTCACTTGGCCGGCCCGGTATGCCTAACGGCGGCGAATGGCCGCCCACCGCGCCCCTCACCCTCGACCCTCGGGGGCCGCTTCGCCGATCCCCTGCGCCGCGGCGGGCGCCGCCTTGCCGGCGTAGCCCCGCGGGTGACGGCGGTGCCACTCCCAGGCGGTGGCGATGATGGTCTCGAGGTCGGCGTAGCGCGGCTTCCAGCCGAGCTCGCGCATTATCCGGTCAGAGCTTGCCACGAGCACCGCCGGGTCCCCAGGGCGGCGCGGCGCGTCCACGACCGGGATGTCCCGCCCTGTCACGCGGCGCGCTGTCTCGATCACCTGCCGCACCGTGTAGCCTTTGCCACAACCCAGGTTGTAAGACGTCGAGCCACACCCGTCCGCGAGCGCCTCGGCAGCCAGCACGTGCGCGGACGCGAGGTCGCACACGTGGATGTAATCGCGCACGCACGTCCCGTCAGATGTGTCATAGTCTGTGCCGAACACCTGCAGGCGCGGGCGCAGGCCCAGCGCCGTCATGAGCACAAGCGGGATAAGCTGCGTCTCTGGGTCGTGGTCCTCGCCGATGTCCCCGGCCGGATCGGCCCCGGCGGCGTTAAAGTAACGAAGTGCAACGTATCGCATGCCGTAAGCGCGGTCGTATGCGGCGAGCACGCGCTCGAACATGAGCTTGGTTTCGCCGTACACGTTCGTCGGGCGGCACTCGGCGTCTTCCTCGATGGGCACTCGCTCCGGATCGCCGTACACGGCTGCCGAGGATGAAAACACGATCCGCCCCACGCCCGCCTTTCGCATGGCGTCGAGCAGCACGAGGCCTTTGGCCACGTTGTTGTGGTAGTATTTCGCCGGGTCCTCCATGGACTCCGCAACCGAGGTGTAAGCCGCGAAATGCATCACCACGTCGAACTTGCGCGACGCGAACGCAGCGCCCAAGGCGGCGCGGTCGCCCGTATCGCCGACGATTAGCGGGCACCCCGCCACGGCCTCGCGGTGGCCTTTCTCCAGACTATCGTATACGACCACCTCGTGGCCCGCCCGAAGAAGCTCGCGCACTACGTGGCTCCCGATGTATCCGGCGCCTCCCACTACCAGTACGTTCACCCGCAAGAACTCCTTCCCCGCCTACCTTGTAAACCGCACCTCAAGCCCGAACTCCTGCCGCTTCTCGCGCCACGTGGCCGTGATGTCGTAACAATGATGGTGGTTCGTGACGGAGAAGTCGAGGTCCTTTACGGCGTCACCACCGATGTCATACGTTGCGCCGACTCTGGCGGTCCACGACTGGTTCAACCGCACGGTCATGTCCGCCGCCACCTGGTTGAGCGGGGAGATCGCGTCGAAGGCGAACGGGCTTGCGCCAGAGACGGTCCGGCGCGTGTAGTCAAGCCCCGCGACAACGCGCGGCGCGTCGCGCCCGAACGCGTCGAGGCTGCCGAACCGGCCGTCGAGACTGACCGTGGCTGCGCGGGACCCGAGGACGTCGCCGGTGCCATACCAGGCACGCCTGGCGGATACGTTCAGCCCTATGGTAACGTCGAGGCCGCCGATGTTACCTGATTCCGCCTGCCCGTCGCCGCTCGCCGCCCCGCCGCCGCCAAAGCTGAGCTTCAGCGGTTTTGAAGCCACGGAAATCGCCGCGTATGAACGCGTAGACTCGACGCCGCGCCCCGGCTCCTCGAACCGCCCTACGCCGCCGCTGAGTGTGACGCGCGCACCCGGGATCGCAATGGGGTCTAGCGTGGCATCCACCGCGGGAAGCGAGTAAGTGGTCCCCGTGCTGAGGAGGTCCTTGCGGGCAGCAGCCTGGAGAGCCAACGACCCCAGCTTGGCAACGCCCGTAACGCCGCCTTCAAGCCCCGCGCCGGACGCGGTGCCGGAGCGGTAACGCGCGTCAGCCACCACAGAAAACGCTGTGGGACCCCCATGGGCGAACGTCTCAGTTATGTCAAGCCTGCATAGAGCGGATGCATATGGCCCCTCCCACGAGCGCAGGCCCCCGATGAGCGTTGCGCTCACGCCCGGCCCGGGGCGGGCATCGGCGCGCGCCTCGACATGCACGCCCCTGCGCCGCGTGAGGTAAGCGCCGTCGTACCGGATGGTGAGATCCTCGCGTGAGCGATCCAGGTAAGAGAGACCGGCTACAAAGCCGTTCTCAGGGTCGTACGCCAGCCTGGGAACAGGATAGCCCTCGCCCTCAACCCATCCTACCCTCTCCCCACGCAACGGGATGGTGAGCCTTGGCACAACCAGCACCGGCAGTTGTTCCAGCCACAAAACCGGCCACTCGGCCACGACTCGCCTGTCGGGGTATATCACGAGCTTCCTCGTGGTTACCCGGTAACACGGGTCCTCGAGGTCGCACCCGGTTGCGTGCGCGTCGGCCAGCGTGAGCTTGTCGGGAGCCACGTCCATTTCTTTCCCGCACACGTAGACCCCCGGGACTGAGCCCTTCGGGTCGAGGACTCGTCCGGTAGCGGCCTTGAGGTCATATGTGAACAGGGTACAACTTGTGACAGAAGAGCCTCGGCGGACGAGGACGTTCCCGCGCGCCAAGAGTTCCCCGGCGCCCACGTTGACCCGAAGATAGTCGGCGGACACGAAAAGGTCGCGGTGGGTTGCCCGCACATTGCCGCGGGCCTCCACAATCGTTCCATCGCTACCGTAGTGGTACTCTGTGGTATCCGCCTCTATCACGACGGGCTCATCGCCGGCGCCGGCACCCACCATACTTGCCCCAGAGCCGCTCGCGGTGTCTGTGATCGCCCCGTGGTCCGCTGCGCTTGACTTAACGGCCCCTGCGGTAAGAATGATAAGGATCACCGCTGCGAAGACGCCCACGAGCCGCGTGGTTCGCGCGACCGCCTCGACCCTCTCCCCGCCCCGCAGGGTAGCATGCCCTTGGGTTCGCAAGCACAGGAGCCGCGAGCTGCCAAGGCGCCGCGCATCTCGCCACGGTAGCCGCACCCATCGGAGAGATGCCGGGAGCGACGCCAGCTCACTCGCGCCCCGCAGTACATTCACCTGTAGTCTGCTAGTGGACCGGGTGGAAATCCCATATCACTCCTGAAAAAGGCCCCTCGAACAACCTCGGGGGCCCCACTTCCGGACGCGGGTCTTCACTCAAGCAAACCGGGCAGCGGCTCGTCCGCTCCCTCCTACTTACCCGGCTTTATCTGAACGGTCGGCGCTTCCTTCGTAAGCTCCACGGCCGTGTCCACGGGGAGCGTCATGCCCAGGACCTTCGTATCGGCGCCAACAGCCACGTAAAACTCGGTGCCATCAGGGATGTTGACGTCCTTGCCCTGGACGAAGAACGCGCCGAGCGCCCCGACGGGCCCGAACACTATGAACCCGGCCAAGCCCGCCCCGATGGCCAGCTGCATCGACTCATTCAGCTTCTGCGTGCCCTCGTCAAAGGCAAGCGGGACCGCCACGCCGTCGAGCGTCCGCACATCCTTTAGCTCCAGCGTGATCTTGCCGTCGCGGCCCAGCCGTCCGGCCGGCGACACCTCCGTCACGATGCCATGGCCAAGCGTTCCCTTCGGGATGACCAGCTCGCTCCCGACGACCACGTCACGCGCCACCTCTATATCGACCTTCTGTCCTTTCTGGGTGACACTAGAGTCAAGCTTCCCGAGGAGCTTGATCCTGACGGGCTGCCCCTTCGGAAGCATCGTGTCCTTCGTCTTCAGCGTCCCATCAGGCAGGCACAGCGCGGCGAGGTGATCGGCCCGGGTCACAATGGATCCTTCACCGGGCGCACCGAGGACCATGGTCTCCAGCCGCTCCAGCTTGGTGACGGCCGGCTCCGACGTCACACGCCTCTGCACGAACCACTCAACCGCGCCAAGCTTGTACCCCACAGACGGCCCCACACCAGGACCGCCGCCCGTGAGCACCCGGAGCCTGGCGATCCGATCTATCACCGACCCCTCCTGGGGTTTGCCAAAAAGCTCACCTTCCAGCCGGGCCACGCGGTCCACGATGGCTCCGCTGAGCTCTTTTCCGTACAGCGTTACCTCGATCCCTGCAAGGCTCTTCAAGAGCGTCGGCTGCTCCTGGGCAAGGGCCGGGACGAGTGATGTCGCGACGATGATAGCTGAAATAGTTATAGCTACGCCTGCCTTCGTGATGCTTCTCACGCTGCGTGCGTACACGCGCACTGACCCCCTTTCCTCTTTACCACAGCCGACCTTCGCCCCACCCAACCCGTTTGGGACTTTAGAACCTGATCGTCAGCTCCGCCGTGGCGACGTTTGTGCGATGCGACCCCGGCGACATAGTCTCGGGATCTAGCTCGTGGAAGTCTATGAGCCTGTAGCCGAGCACGATGGAGGTCGTCCCGCCGAACGTGTAGCCCAGGCCGAAGCTGGCGGTGGTCTTGCGCGCATCCAGCGAGAGACCCGGCAGCGTGTAGTCGCCGAACACCCCCGCCGCCTTCGAGCCAGAGTCACCCGCCTTCTCCTGCGAGGTAGACGCGCTCCATTCGATCCCCTTCGGCACCAGATCCGTGATCCGCGAGTACGTGTACCCTGCCCTGATGAAGGCCGAGTCCGACAGGGCGAACTTGTAGTCAATCCCGAGGAGCGTCGTCGCCCTGGCCTTGCTCTCGCTGTCATCATCCGGCTTTTCATCGCCCTTGACCAACTCATAACTCGCCCGGAATATCGCAAGTTGGCTCAGGGCGTACTTCAGGTCGAGGCGGGCGATAACATCATCCCCCTCGCCGGGCGCGATACCGCCAGGAGGGGGCGGCCCGCCGAGTGATAGCTCCGCTTTTGCCCCGTCGTCCAGGGGAATGCTGAGCGCCCTCTTCTGGCTCGTACCCTCGCCAGCATTGGCCGCTGGGGCCGCCGGAGACATGGGCCCGACGACAGCAGGCACACTGGATTCTTCGCTGCTCCCGAGGAGCTCAGATAGCCTCTTACCGCCGGAAAACGCCTGACGCCCTGCGTCCCCCGGAATCGCTGAAAGTGCCGCTATGATCCCGGGGTCCGGACGCAGCCGCAGCGAGGACCATGCCTGGAAGGACTCAGGCAGCCGGGGTGTCCCCGGAATCACACCGAGAAGCGTCTGTGACAGGGAACCCGTCGCAGATGCTCCGCCCGGCACGACGGTTGTGCCAGTGGCCTCGTTTCCCGCGCCGACGGGGGCGCTCGAGGCGGTGCCGGGAGACGCACCCATCCCGCTCATGGTCGGAGCCCCGCCTGCACCGTCCTTACCATCTACGATCCCCGAGAGAACATGCCTCGTCGTTCCAGCCACCATGGCAAGCTCGCTAGCGAACTCCTCTTGGAGCCGCGCCAGCATTTCACGCTGCTGCGGCGTCAGCGTCGCTCCGCCCTTCACGCGGTCGCCGAGGCGCGCGATCGCCCACGCCATTTCGTATCGGGTGATAACCCGGTCCCCACCGAACGCGTCGGCCGAGTAGCCCTCCACGAGCCCGAGGCGCGCGAATTCAGTGAGCACGGCGTAGGACCAATGCCCCCCTGGGACTTCGGCGAAGGGGTTTGTGGCCGCGCGTGCGCCGGAAGCCGCGAATGCCACGAGAAGCACAAGCACCGCGGCAGCAAAGCCTCTTACGACGGGCGCGTCGCAGCCTCCCCGATGGGCATGCACATGCCCCCCGGGCTCCTTCGTCATCTCTCGATATCTGCTGGTTCCGTACACTGCGGGCCACCACACCTCAGCAGCGTCATCGCGCCGGGCCCCCGCCTGCTCCGCACAAGTGCTGCCGGAGACGAGCCAACAGGACCCTTCTGTGCCCCAATCTGCCTTAATAAGTATTCTATGACCCCACGAGAAATCCCTCCCCGGGGTTCTACTTTTCGACTGAATGGAAAAATCTTTCGGCAAGGATAACAGCGACATAGTCATCGAACGGCTCACCGGGCGTCCGTAGGGACAGGGGAACAAGCTTCCCCAGGCCGCGGAGGGGATGGTCCTTAAGGTATCGTCTTCGCCCCTCCATGCTGCTCTCGTGCTCGTTGACAAAGACCACACGAAGGCGATCCGCCCCGGCCTGACCCAGCGCCGCCCGGATTTCCTGCGCAAGCCCCCTAGACCCTGTCCGGTCGCCGATCACGACGGTGTCCACTCCATGCGCTCGGGCAAGCTCACTGATCCTCTCCCCTATTTCCGTCCTGGCGACTATCCCTTTCACAAGGACGGTGCCATCAGCCTTCGCCACGGCTATGCCGCATTTGTCGCGCCCGGGATCCACGGCTATGACCACTTCCGGCCGGCCCCGGTCATCCTTCCGGCCCTGACAGCGCGACTCATCCATATCCCCACCCCACATGCCCGCATCCCACCTGCACCTCAAATTCTACCAGGTTTGGTCGCGGACGGGAATAGCCTTCGCGGAAAATCGCCTAAACGGGTGATGAGGCTTCCGGCCTCTGTCCCCTGGCAAGCCCCCCGCTACCCTGAAAACGGACAGTCCATTTTCATGATTCAGTGGTGCCGCGGAATGCCTGTCAAGGACAACCACTGCGCAGGGTGGCGACCGCCCCGCCGCAGCTTGACTTGCTACGGATAGCCAACGTCGAAGTTGAAACGACGCCCAAGGCCACAATAGGCAGGTTTCGTCCGCGTCATGCCCTCCATGTCATGCTCTCCATGCCCAGCGCAACTGCTGAGTCCGGGCTTGCCTACCAATAAGACCCCCACCGGAAGACTATCCCCTAGATAAAGGCTATCCCCTGGATAACGCAAAACCCCGGGGGAGTCGCCTCCCCCGGGGCACCGCACAAGGTCGGACTAGAAGGTGACCTTCAGCGAGCCCGTGATGATGCGCGCCGTGTAGTCAACCTCGGTATCGTTCGCGTCGCGGGTCCTGTCGGACTTCACGACCTTGTAGCCCAGCTTCAGAGTGGTGTTGGTCGCGATGTTGTACGTATAGTTCAGCTCAGCAATGAGGTTGTTGAGCGGCGAGTAAACTGGCTCAGCCGAATTCATGAGCGCGTAGAACTCAGCCTTCGCATCGATGCTCGCCTTGGCCGTAAGCTGCGAGGAGAGACCAGTCTTCAGAATGCTCTTCTTGTAGACATCGGTGTTCGCAGCAAGGTTCCTCTTGATCTCGTAGTTGTAGCTGCCGCTCACCTTGGTGGCCTCGGTCAGCGGGAACTCGGCCGAGGCGCCAGCCTTGAACACGCTCGTGTTGCTGTTCTTGACACCGTACGGACTGTCGTCCTCGATGATGCCAGCCTTGTCATCCATCTTCGTCCAGTTGTAACCGCCGGTTAGCTTGAGGTTGGACGTCAGGGCGTAGTTAACACCGAGGTCGAACACGCGCTTCGTGTAGTACGGCTCAGATGCAGCCCCGCCATCCTTCCAGCTTGCAGCGGTGACCTTGTACTCAGCGGTGATCGGAACGACCTCCGCCTCTTGCTCGGTCTTGAACTTCGCCACGTACTCGCCCTTCACGCCGCCGGTGAGTTTGAACACGTTGGTGTTGTTAGCATAGTCCCAGCCATCGGCCGGCGGGTTGGTCAGCACGTAGAGCTTATTCTCGACGCTCGCGCTCGGGGTCACCCGGAGATTGCCCCACAGCATCTCGTACTTCGCACCCGCGGTGGCGGTGTTGGTCTTCCACTCGTCCCAGTCTTTCGTATAGTCGGCGTCACCCTCAACCTTGTAGCCGCCGCTCAGCTCGAGTTTCCCAATGGGGAGCTTGCCATCGATGCTGACGGACTTGATGTCGGTCTGGATGCCGCCGTTATCGGGATCCCGGTTTACGAAGTCCGGATAGAAGCTGTACTCTACCCGGGTGACATTCCCGGCCAGCTCGAGAGAACCCACCTTACCGGTCACGTCGATCTTCGCGGCAGTTCCGGAATCATCGACGCCGTAGCCAGATTCCGGCTGGTCCCAGCCGTACCAGACATCCTTCGCGAACTCGCCCGACACGGTCCAGCCAGGCGCCATGGCGAAGCTGCCGTAAACGCTGAACACCGTGTCGCTGTACGAGTCGTGCGGATCGTCTCCGGGGTTTGCCACGTCGACGGACTGCGGATCCTCATACGCCCGAACGTACGCGACGCCCAGCTTCAGGTTGTCGGTCAGGCTGACCTTGCCGTCGGCTGCACAGACGTACTCCGCAGTAGTCGGAAACGGCCAGTTCCCATTGTCCTTGCTCGACACATCGTCCTTCAGCCTGAGGAAGAGCGTGGTGCCGGAGAACTTGCCGTACTTAACCTGGGCGACTACACCCTCGTAAGCTGGGTCGCCGTAGTCATCCTCGAGCATATCACCGGTCATTGTGTAGGGTGTAAAAGCCCCGTCGGGAAGCACTGCACCGCCCGCGTTCAGTTGCGCAAGCATTCCAGGCGTCTTGACCTCGAGCGACAGGCTGCCGAGCTCGAAGTTCGTCACGTCGTTGCCGGCGAACAGGTTCTTCACCGTGGCGAGACCGACGCTCACGACCACATCGTCGGCCGGCTTCGCGGTCAGCGTGAGATCCAGCTTGTGCTCGAACACGGAACCAGGATAGTATGCGCCATCACTATGGCGATCAGCCGGGTCCGAGTCGAAAATGTCGTTGGGATCCTTCCAGGCCTTGCTGCCCGTGAATTTGCCATTCACTGCGTCCCAGGAGACGTTCCAGGGAGCGTAAATGTCGACGTCCTCCAGCTTGACCTCGCTCGACCCGCTTATCGTGACCTTCTCGTGGCCGGCGATGTGCTGGTCAAGCTTGGTGCCGATAGCGGTCGCTTTCTCGTCGACCACCCCTAGCTTCTCCTCGAGGTCGACGATCTTGGCGTTGGCGAGCGCGAGATCGTTCTCGAGCGCCGTCACGCGGATACCGAGAGCGGTGAGTTCGAGACTGAACTCCTCCTTCAGGGCATCGATCAGGGCGATGAGCTCCTTGGCCTTGGCCTCGATCTTCGCGCTGAGCTCGTTGTCGCCAGCAGCGATCTTCTGCTCGAGCTCGGCCTTGATGGCGGCGAGCTTCTCGGCGAGGTCCGCATCGCCAGCAGCAACCTTGGTCTCGAGTTCGAGAGCTTTCACGCTGAGCTCGCCCTCGAGAAGGGCCAGAGCGCCATCGAGCTCGACGACCTTGGCGTTGATCTCGTCGGCCTTCCTGTCGACCTCGTCGACCTTGCCGGAGACCGCGTCAACCGCGCCCTCAACGCCCGCGACCTTGCCCTCCACACCCGCAACCTTCGCCGCGAGCGCGTCGAGCTCCTCGGTCTTCAGCTTCTCGACTATGGTCTGCTCGATGACCTTCTCGATAACGGGCTTCTCAACGGTAACGGTCTCTCTCTCAATGATTTTCTCGGTCGGCGCAGGAGCCGGAGCGGGAGCCGGCGGAGGGGTAAGCCCTGCCTTAGCGGCCTCTATCTCGGCCTTTATCTGCGCGTCGAGGGAGACCAGGAGCCGTGCGATGACCATGGCCATCTGGTACCTGGTCATCGGCTCCGCGCCCTTGAAGGTGCCATCGGGGAAGCCCTCGACAAGCCCATAGGCGGCGAGCTGCTTCACGGCCTCGTATGCCCAGTGGTTCTCAGGCACGTCGGCAAACGGACCCGCTGCCGTAGGAACTGCCAGCGCCAGCACGAGTACCGCTGCCAGCGCAATGGGCATATACCTCTTCATCATGATATACCCCCTTGGTTTTAGTCGTCTTCAGGGCCATGCGCCTTGCCCCACAGGCCCGGCGGTGAGTAGCCTCGTTCCCTCATCCCCCGCAGCCTGCAGCGCCCGGCCCATGCCCCCTTGCTTTATCCCTCACCGGCCTTCGTGGGAAACCTCAGGTTTTCACCTCCTTTCGCCCACTGCCGTACGGGATAAACATGGCTCACGAGCCAATATTGGCCTCGTCTTGCTGTATTCTCCATTATGACAAGAATTCCTTCAATTGGACGGAACTTTTTTGGCCGTCTCGCAGGCGTTTTGAGGTATTATTCGTCAGGCCATCCTTGTTTTCCTTCCAGAAGGCAAACCTGTCTTCGCTGCCATGCTGCCACCAGACGGCCCAGCGACCGCGCGTCTTTCCGACTCCGCCATAGACACCTGCACGCTAAGTGAGGGTGCAGAAATGCTCCCGACTTTTGGGAGGGGTTGCCGGTGTTGCACTCGGGGACGGCGCCCCAAGCGGGGCGCCTTGACAAAATCCGGCCCGTCGGGCAGGTGGCCGGATTTTGACACCCCTCGTGCAATCACCGGCAACCCAGCAACTACTGGAAAACGCACAAGAATTAACGCACCCCCACTTAGAGTATATGAAAAGCCCCGGGGTAATTTCCCCAGGGCCTGCCTGGCAACTATCTCTTCTCACTATGCGGCCCGCGACGCGGCTTGCCGCGCGGCCAAGGCGCGCATTGCCGCGCGGCCTGCGGCGCGACTTGCAACGCGGTTCGGGGCACAGCCCACGGTGCGCTGGCTCACTGAATGCCCGCGCCGCCCGCCGGTCGCGGCGCGGTTCGGCACGCCACCCCCAACACACGCCGAACCGCAGGCGGGGAGGTTACCCCAGCCTGCGGTTCCTTAGAACGCGAGCGTTTGGTTAGAGCTCAGATCCTTCGGACCTAGAACTTCACGACCAGCGACGCTGTGGCGACGTTGGACCTGTAGTCCTTGCCTGGGTCGTCCTTGGCGCTGTAAGAGATCGTCTTGTAGCCGAGCTCGAGATCGGTGTTCTCCGCGATATGGTGCGCAAGCCCGATCTCGCCGGTCAGCATGCGTCCGTCAACGCCAGGATCCTTCACCGCGCCAGAGGTGATCCCGACCTGGCCGGTGAGCTTCGTGTTGGGTGTTATCTGGCTCTCGATTCCGGCCTTCGTCGTGGTCTTGACGCCCTCGATCTCTGCGCTGTCCTTGGTCCACGGGGTCGCGTCACTATAGTCCACGCGTCTGCACTCCCAGGAGCCAGTGAGCTTCGTCACAGTGGTGAGGTTGAAGCCGAGGTCCACACCGGCCGTCTTGACGGTGTATTCCTCGTCAACCGCTGTGCTCCTGGAGTCTTCGACGTCCATCTTGTAAGACTTGTACCCGCCGCGGAGCGCTATCTCCGGCGTCAGGTTGTGCGCGAAACCGAGGTCCAGGACTCTCTCCTTGGATACAAGTGTCTTCGCATCAGCGTCGCGCACATCGGTGACCGCGTACTCAACGGACAGAGGAGCGTACTTCGCGGAGATGGACCGACCGATCTCGAGCGAGTTTACTATCGGGTTCGGCTTCACGCTGTCCCGGTGCGCAAGCGCGAGGTTGACGTCGGCGACCACGTCGGCGCCCAGGAGGTTCCTGGCGAACCTGGCTCCGGCCGACTTCGTGGCAACGACGTCCTTGCCGTCTTCGCCAGCTTCAGGCACCCAGTTCGCGTTGCCGGTCTTCTCGTACCCGCCAGTTAGCGTAAGCTCGCCGCCAACCATCGCAAGCGGCAGGCTTGCCTCGAGCCAAACGGTCTTCACGTTGTTGTCGAGTCCGCGCTTCTCCACGGAGTCGTACGGGACCTCGACGAACTCAGGGTGGTATCCAGCCTCGATTCTCGTGTACGCCGCGCCCACTTGTACCGGGCCGATGCAGCCGTCAAGGCTCATCTCGGTCGCGGTGTGCTGTACCCCGGCCTCGTCGGTGTGCCGCGCGAACTCGGCGGACGCGCCCCATCCAGGCGCGAAGGTCGCCTTTGCGTTGACGCCGGCCACGCTGTCTTTGTCCACTGTCGCAGGCCCGTTCGCGAGCGACTTCTCATCATCGAACGCGGCTACGTAGGTAGCGCCGACGATGAGGTTGTCCGTGAGCGACAGCTTCGTGTCGACGGCCGCCGCATACCTGGCGTATGCCTCGTTACCTTCAGTCGTGACTGGAGCCTTGAGCCTCCACACAAGCCCGGTGGCGTTCAGGCGGCCGTACGCCACCTCAGCCAGCGCGCCCTCGTAGAGCGGGACCCCGTCGTCGTTGCGGAGCATGTGGCCCTGGAGAGTCAGGTTCGTGAACGTCCCGGCAGGCTCGGCCACGTTGCCGATGCGCATGTGGCGCAGGATACCGGGTGTTACAACATCCAGGTAAAGACCGTTGTCTTTGAGCTGGAACGTGTTGTTATCCCAACCGCCGCCGAGAATGTTCGTCATGGTGGCGAGGCCTGCCTCCGCCACAACGCCCTCGGCCACGTTCGCCGTGAGCTTCAGGTTCAGTTCGTGGTTGAACTCGCTCGTCGGGACGAGCACGTAGTCAGTGCTGGACGCGTTCTCAGGCGTGTCGTTGTTCTTCGGGTTGAACGGGTCGAGCCATGGGATGCCGCCGCCATGGATGTCGACATCCTTGAAGCTGACTGTGCTGTCGCCCGAGATGCGGACCCTCTCGTGCCCGGCGATGTGCCCCTCCAGCTTGGAAGCCGTCTGGGCGAGCTTCGAGCCGAGTTCCGTCGTAGCCTGGTTGACGTTCTCGATCTTGGAGTTCGCGAGCGCAAGCTGTTCCTCTAGAGCCGTCACGCGCACGCCAAGCACGCTCAGCTCCTGGCTGAACTCGGTCTTGAGCGCCTCGATAATGGCAATGGCCTCAGCCACCCGCGCGTCGAGGGTCGCCTTGTCCACAGAGCCTTCCTTCTCGACGATGTGTTGCTCGATGATTTTCTCGATGATAGGCTTCTCCACTACCACCCGCTCGATGATCTTCTCGGGCGGCGCGGCGGGAGCCTGCTCCATCTGAGCCTGCTCCGCGGGTCCTTGTGCCTGGGCCTGGGCTTGGGCCTGAGCTTTGGCCTCGGCCTTCGCCTGGGCCTCAGCGGCTTCGTGAGCCTTTATGGCCTCCTCGGCAGCCTTCCGGGCCTGTTCGGCCGCGCCCTGTGCCGCCCGCTCTGCCGCGGCCCTCGCGGCCTCCTCGGCGGCGGCCTTCGCGGCCTGCTCAGCGGCTTGTTTCGCCGCCTCTGTGGCGGCCGCCTTCGCTATTTCTTCAGCCGCAGCTTTGGACATGTCCACGGCTTGCATCTTGGCCTCATCGATAGCCTTCTTGAGTTCCTCTCGCTGCTGCGCATCCTGAATGGTCGCCTCGTCCTTCGCCTGCTGGATGGCGTCCCTGATCTGCGCGTCCAGGTCGGACAGCATGCGGGCGACCACCATGGCCATCTGGTATCTCGTCATTCCCTCAGCGCCCTTGAACGTCCCGTCTGGGAACCCCTCCACAAGGCCGGAGGCTGCAAGCTGCTTGACAGCCTCATATGCCCAGTGGTTCTCGGGGACGTCGGCGAAGGGATTGGCCATGACGGGCAGCGCGAGAGCAAATGCCATGACAACTGCGATGATCGCTGCCAGGTGTCTCTTCATCATCCAATACCCCCTTGAGTTTGCGTGAAGAAGGCCCTTCCCGTAACACAAGGTGGCTTTCGCGGTGAGAGTCTCCTTGTTTCCTCTCATCCCTCAGACTCCGTGTGGTTCGGGTCTCGGGCCCTTTTGCCGCTGCCTGAGGCTGGGCACCGCTGGGGGCACCTCCTTCCCGCCCAGATTGCCGGCAGGGCAAAAGACTGTAATCATTGCTGCGAATGTTGGTGCAATAGTACCGTTACGCCGTTCGTGTCGAGCTGCCGCACCGAGTCGCCGCGCCGCACGCTTACCTCGAGTCGCCCCGGGTGCTGTTCCGCACCTGCTCCGCGCCCGCGGTGCCGCTCAGCCTGCCTGGTGCTGCTCAGCTCACCTCGTGCTCCTCGACTCGCCTGCAGCGCTGCTCGACTCGAACCATCGCAGTTGCATTTCTCCGCAGGTTTACATAATCCTGCTCGCGCGAGCTGTGGCTGGGCATGTGGGTTGGTGGGACTCAAGACAGGTTTGGGAGCTGAAGGAACATAATGGACGCAGTGGAACCGGCGGGCAAGGCGCGGCACGAGGGTAGCACGGGTTGCCGGCGCCGCACTCTGTCCTTATTCAAGGAAGCAGGTCGTTCAGGCTATCTCGCAGGAATGGCTCGAGATCGAAGTACTGCGCCCACGTGCGCTCCCGGAAGTCAAAGCTCGCTTCGCGTTCCCGGGCGAAGAGAAGCACCCCCCGGGTTGCGTGGTAGCGAAACTCCACGGGAGCCAAGTTCAGCGAATGGACATCTACCGGCATGCCTGCCACGCGGGCAAGGCGCGCCCCGAGGTCAAGCGACGCATCGAGCTGGTCACGGGCTTCCATACCGTCCCGGTAGTACACAGCGATGTCCAGGTCCCTGCACGGACGGCCCTCCAGACATGATCCGTGGGCGTATGCGAAAATCACGTCAGGATCGGACTCCAGCACCGCCCGCACCCGGTCGAGTATCCGCCGTCTTTCATCCGGCGGCACAAGATGCCTTCTACCATCAGGGTCGAGGACTCCCATGTCATCTCCCGACACGGTATCACGTTCGCCGGTGAACCCGCCTTTGCGGGATGTGCTCACGTCCCCGGCCTCCTTCCCCTTATCACGTCGCCGACGGCACGCAGGTATTCGTCGACATCGCCCAGCTCGTCACGCATCATTTCGAGCATCCGGTCATTCTTCACATCACCGTATCGGTGCACCAGCAGGTTCCTGAAGCCAGCCATCTTCGCAAGGCGTGCGGCAACACCGGCATCCACGATGCCGTTCTCTCCGAGCATGAGGAAGGAGTCAGCGTAACTCACAGGCGCCCTTCCCAGCAGGCGAGCGCACAGGTGGTTTGCTATGTTCGAGGCGGCTTCAACAAGAACGATAAAGGCGTAGCGGGCGGATCTAATGGCCTCCGCATCCTGAAGGAAGGCCTGATCCTCCAGCCCCGCGTAGGCGCGCAGCACTGACAGCGCCTCCTGAATGTCAGCCACCTTCTGCCTGATACGAGCTATGTTTATCTCGGCTCCCGGCACCATGTCCACCCACCATAGCCTTTCGTTGGGCTTTCGCAGGGTTCTCGGGACACGCTCGCCGCGCGCACCAACCAACGCTTGCCTGTGGCTCCAGCCCCGGTCGCGCGCGGTAACCCTGGCCGCGCCATCGCGCCCTGGGTCGTCCTTCGCAGGCATGTCCCATCCCACCGCCCCATCCCACGCCTTTGCATCCCAGGACTGCGCCCCTGTTCGAGGGCGCCCCCACTCCTTACCGAACCACCTGGAACGCCACCTTGAGCGGGGGCTTCGTGTTCCACGTGTCTTGCGCCGCGACAGCGAGAACACGCACCTTCCGCCCGGCTTCAAGGATCTTGGACGTCGCGGCGTTGAACTCCGAGAGAGGCGCCTCTCCGACCCTCCCCTCGGCGTCTGTCACCATGCCCCGCCGCGTCGCCTCGTCGTTCGCGGCCATCAGAAGGGTCATGAGCTCATCCTGGACCCTGTTGGGCCCGAGGGACCCGTCTATCTCGCGCTCCGCCACCACCTGGCCCTGCTTGAAGATGAGCTTGTTCTCGAAGAACTGCAGGTAGGCGTAGACAGGCTGACCGACGAAGGCGTTGGTAGCTGACACCAACCGCACCACCACCGGCCCTTTGGCCCTAGCGATCCTCTGCGCTGTGTTCTCGAGGTTATCCGTGAAGAAGATGATGGCCTCGTTCTCGCTGCCCTCGATCTTCGCCCGCCTCGCGAGCGCCAACGTGTCGGCCTTCTGCAGGAAGGCCGCGACGTCGCGACGTATGTCGTCGATGGGCCTTGAGCCTTCTATCACAGTAGAAAGGATGATCTCGTCCGCCCGGTAGGTTATGTCGGAAAGCTGCAGGCCTTCAAGGTACTGGGACATGCCCTGCAGATACGAGTAGAGGACGTTCGCGCCCTGCGTAAGGTCGCGGATGCGCGTCTCCAGCGCGCGGCTCTCGTCTTCGAGCTTCTGCTTTTCCGCGTCGAGCCGCGAAATGGTTTGCTTCAGGTCTTTCTCGGTGTTCTGAAGCGCGACGATCCGCTTGTTGGCCTCTTCGAGCTTCTCCTGGGCCTCCGCGTAGCTTGCTTTCGTGTCGTCGAGCTGGGTTTTCATCTCCTGGTATTGCTTTTGCATCTTCTCGAGCTCGCTCTGAACCTCGGCAAGCTCGCTCTCGGCCTTGACGCGCTCCTTCTTCACCTGCTCAAGCTCGGCGGCCAGCGTCTCGTTCCTTGCGGTGAGCATCTCGTATTCCTTCGCCTTGATCTTCGCCGCCGCCGAAAGCTTGTCGATCTCCCCGGTGAGGGTTTCTATCTGCGCTTGAAGCTCGCCCACCCTCTGTTCCTTCGCCGCAAGCTCCTGCTGCTGCGTGGAAAGCCGCGCCACCGCCGACGCAAGCTCCTGCCTGGTCGTGGCGAGCGCGGCCTGGATCTCGTGCATGTTGAAAAGGGCCGTCCGCACGTCCTTGGAGACGATGCTCATGACCACAAGGGACGTCGTGGATACGACTATCCCGGTTATCACGGTGATGATCATCGAGGTGTGCCTTGGCCGCAGGCCGAAGATGCTGAGCCTTCTGCGGCCCACCTTCATGCCGATGCGATCGCCCACGAAGGCGATGACCCCGCCCACCACGATTAGCATGAGCACGAGCGTAAGACCGTACACGTTGTACCTCCTAAGCAACCCCGACAGCAGGCCCCGGCCCGGTCGGCAGGCCCTATCCAGCCCGAGACAGAGCCCGGCTCTTTCACGACTTGCGCGCGATCATCAGGGCGCCGCAGGCTCCGAAAAGGATGTTCGAGAACCACGCCCCAAGCGCTGGCGGCACGCTGCCGCGCTCCGCCACTGCACAACTCAAACTCATTATAACATAGTAGACAAAGATGATGAGTATGCTCATCCCGAAGCCCAGCGACGTGGACGCCCTGTGCGCCCTGATGCCGAGCGGCGCCCCGACAAGCCCGAACACCAGGCTCGCGAAGGGAATGGCAAGCTTCAGGTACAGCTCCACCAGGAGGCGCGTGACTTTCACACCCTGCCCTGCCAGGTCGCGGATGTAATCGGCAAGTTCCCTGGCGGACATCTCCTTCGGCGTGAGCGCCCCCCTCGCGACCTGTGACGGCCTGTGTGCGATCCGCGCTTCCTGCCTTGCGAACCTCACCGACGCCACTCTATCGCCGTCGAGGACAGTGTATACCACGCCGTCCTCGAACCACCACCCGGTGTCCTCCCACCTGGCGCGCGCCGCCTCGGTGATGCGGGCGAGCCTGCCCCTCTCGAACTCCTGGACAGTGACTTCCTTGAACGCTTTCTCACGGGCGTCGTACGAATCTGCGTAGATGAGCCTCGCGAGCGCCCCGCCCTCAAACTCTTTTATCACGGTGTTCCTCTGGACAAACGGGCTTGCGCGACGTCCGATCTCCCACATGATCTGCTCGGACCTGCGGTTTGCCACCGGGACCACCGTCTCGTTCAGCGCCACCGTAACCACGCTCACCATCGTGGCCAAGGCCACCGCCGGCGCCATCACCCGCTGCAGGCTCATACCCGCGGCGCGCATGGCCACGACCTCGCTGCCCGCGGACAGGCGGCTGTAACACAGCAGCGTCCCAAGGAGCGTGGACATGGGCAGCACCAGAACCATGACTCGGGGCAGACCCAGCACGAACACGGCCAGGGCCGTCCCCACGCTCACTTCGCCGTCCACGAGCATGCGCGCGAGCTGGAACAAGAGATCTCCGGCCACCATTATCAGCGTGAAGGCGGCCACGGAGAAAAGAAGCGGCCCCATAAGCTCTTTATAGATATATCGCTCGAGCAGCCCGGGCCCAGGCCGCGGCCGCAGCCCCAGCCCCGACCGCACCAGCGGCCTGTGCCCAAGCGCCGGTCCCGGCTTCGACGTCGACTTCGAATTCAAAGTGTAAACCGCTCCCCGAGATAGAACTTGCGCGCCACGGGATCGTCTGCGATGGACGCGGCATCGCCCGACACCAGGATCTTCCCCTGATGCATGATATAAGCGCGGTCCACGATGGACAGGGTGTCGCGGACGTTGTGGTCGGTGATGAGCACACCGAGGCCTTGCCGCCGGAACCTCGCGATGATCTCCTGGATGTCCGCGACGGCTATGGGATCGACCCCGGTAAAAGGCTCATCGAGCAGGATGAACTTCGGCGATGTGGCGAGAGCCCTCGCGATCTCGACACGCCTGCGCTCTCCGCCGGACAGGGTGTACCCCATTTGCCTGCGGATGTGCCCGATGGCCAGCTCGTCGAGGAGTTCTTCGAGACGGGCGCGCCGGGCCGCCAGAGGGAGCCCCATAAGCTCCAGCACCGCGAGGATGTTCTCCTCGACCGTGAGCTTCCTGAAGATGGACGGCTCTTGCGCCAGGTAACCGAGGCCGAGCCTTGCGCGGCGGTGCATGGGAAGCCTCGTTATGTCGCGGCCGGCGAGGGTAATGGTTCCCTCGTGGGCGGCCTCGAGCCCTACTATCATGTAGAATGTAGTAGTCTTGCCCGCGCCGTTCGGCCCGAGCAGCCCCACGACTTCGCCCTGTTTGACCTCGAGGCTCACGCCCTGAACGACCTTGCGCCGGCCGTAAGACTTTACGAGATCCTGGCAAACAATTGACACGAAATACCCTCCGCACTCTCTTTGAGTCACCGGCAACCCGTCCCGAAACTCGGGAGCATTTCCTGCGCTTTCACATAGCCAGGCAGGCTATTGCTCCTTGCCAGAGCCCGACGCGCCAGGGGTCTTTATCTCCTCGCCCGGGATTATCGTGCGCGTGCCGCCCGTGGCGATGACGGTTTCCTCGGCGAAGAGCACCGTTATGGAGCTTGCCGCGAACACCTTGCGGCCCATCTCCACCCGCGCATTCCCCGTCACGATGCCCTCCTTCTCCTTGCCGAGGTAGGTGATGCGGTCGCCCGAGGCCAGCACGCGGCCGTTCTGGTAGTTCACGGTCACGCCGCCCGAGGCATCCACTTTCTCCTCATTCAGGTAGAAGACTATCTCGCCCGCGCTGAGCACGGTCTTCTCCTTGGTGTCCTCGAACCTGGCCTTGTCCTTGCCCTGCACCCGCACGCAGGGCACCCGGTCGTCATACTCCGCGTGGTCCCCGGTTATCCTGAAGGACTTATACAGGATGAGGACCTTCCCGTCAGCGATGGTCACGTGGTCCTTGCCCCGGTATCTGACTTCGTCAGCGGTCATCTCGAACGACTCGCCGCCGGCCGCAGCCGCGCCGCCCTTCGACGGCGCCTGCGCCCGCGCCCGCCCCCCAAAGGGGACGAAACCTGCGGCCAGCAACGCCACGCACAGGGCAAGGCACACCGCCGCCCGGGCGGCGCTCGCAAACCGTTGTCCCGGGCCTCCCAGGCCCGCGCCAGCGCCAGCATTAGCTCCTCTCAAGACCACAGCCCTCCCAGCGTCCCGTATCCAGGTAATTCACGATTATCTTCGCCGTGCGCGTGGCGGCCCCCTGCTCGCCCATCCTCTCGTGGCCGGCCCGGCGCATCTTCGCGATGCGCGCAGAATCCCCCAATATGGACAAGACCTCGCGTGCCACGGCCTCCGCCCCGCCCTCCTCCACGAGAGCCAGCGCGTCGCCGAGCAGCCGCTTTTGCGCCCTGGCAAACCTCTCGTTGAACTGCGGCCCGCCTGTGGGAAACGCCACAACCGGCCGCCCCAGCCCCGCAGCCTGCTCGTTCCCGGTGCCCGAGAGCCCGATGATGATGTTGCTCACGTTGAGGACGTCGCCGAACCTGCCCTGGGTCAGGATGACACAAGGCTCATTACGCCCGTCGGGATAGAGCCGCCCGACGATCCCCGACTCGAAGTCGTCGGCGCCGCCGGGAGCATACCGCCATCCCGCCCTCTCCACCGCCTGGGCCAGGAGCCTTCTATTGAGGCTTGGAGCGAGGCCGGCTACGAAGTCAAGCCCGTTCCCGGTCGCATCGGCGAGGCGCCGGACGATCTCCAGCACCTCAGCCATGTTCCGGTACGCCTCCTGGCGCGACCCCGGCAATATCCCGACGACCTTTTTCTCCAGCGTAAGGCCGAAGTTCTCGCCGGTGATGGAGAAGCCGTCCATCATGACGTTCCCCGCGAACCCCGCCCTGACTCCCACAGCCGCGAGCGCCGCCGCGGTCTTCTCGTCCCGCGCCAGGACGAGCCCGGCCAGCTTGCGCATGAGCCACGTCTCGATGCCATAGTGGCCGTGGATGTACTCGGACTTGGCGGTGGAAAGGCAGAGTATGGGCCGCCTCACGAAGAGGCCAGCCAAAAGCAGAGGGTATGCGTCCCCGACGCACACGGCAAGCCTCACCGAGGGCGCGCAAGCCCGCAGGTGCCGGATCTGCCCCACCGTGAGGCCGATGAGCCCCGCCCTTATGTCTCGAAGGAGGAGGCGCGCCCCGTGCTTGGCGAAGCCGCCGCTCGGCATGGACTTCTGGATCCCAACTATCCTGATGCGCGCGTCGCGGTATGGCTTCCCGAGGCCCACGAGGGGGAAGCCCACCACATCCAGGGATGGGCGGAGCGCCCGCAGCTCCTGGGCGATCATGGCCCCTATGACGTCCTCGCCGTGCCCGTTGCTCAACACAAGAACCGTCGTCATCCGCCCCTCACCACGGTACTGAACTTGACCCTGCCCTTCATGATGGCCTCCTCCAGCCCGGCGTCCACCTGGATGGTGTCGCCGATTATGGTGGACCGGCCGTCCGAGTACCTGACATCGCCGGACGCTGTGAACCTCGACGCCACCGGGTCCCAGGTCGCCTGCCGGGCGGAGAACCCTGCCCCGCCCTCGCTCGCGACCTCGATGCCCCCCTCGAACTCGAGTCGCCCCGACGCAAGGTCGGCGGTGAGCACCTGCGCCCGCACGTGCGCCTGCGTGACCCCATTTACATATCTTGCGCCCTCGACGCCGGTCAACCTTGCGACCTGGCGCTCTTTCGCTATCTCAATCTTCCCGGCCGAAAACTCCCACTCAGGCTCCCCCGACGGGCCCGGGACCACTATCTTCGTCCTTTCCAGGATCATGCTGGCCCCGGGGAGAGCGTCCCCACCCTCCCCATGCTCCTGCGCCTGCTCAGACCTCCCGGGCGCGACGCCTCCGGGAACGGTTTCCTGGCCGGCTACTGCAGACGGCGATCCCTCCGGCGCAGCATGCCTGGCACGCAGGTAAACTCCGGCCGCGCCCCATGCGGCGACAGCCACCGCCACGAGCACCCCCACGAGGGGAAGAGCCGCGCGGCGGCTGGACATGCCGCGGCCGTGGCCGGCGTCGCCACCGGCCGCGCCGGTCGCACCGGTCGAGCGTTCTCCCTGCCGGGGGTGTGGCGGCCGCCTCACCCTCACCACACGGCCACCCTCTTCTTTACCGTCTTCCGCGGCCAGATCTTCACGTTCTTCTTGATAACGCCACCTTCCTCGACCACACACTCATCGCTCAGCACGACGCCTTCGCCAAGGGACACGCCCTGTTTCAGGTAGCACTCGCTCCCTACGACACAGTCCTCTAACCTCGCGTCCCTGCCCACATGGGTGTTGTTCCAGATGACGCTCTGAAACACGCTGGCCCCCTCGTCTATGACGCAGTTATCGCCGATGACGCTGTAAGGGCCAACGCTCACGCCCCGGCTCACCCTGGCGCCCCGCCCGATGAGCACTGGCGCCGACAGCGTTGCGGCCGGGTGTATCTCGGCGCCCTCGCCCACCCACACACCCGGCGAGATCTCCCTGCCCGGGATGTCGATGTCCACGGCACCCGAGAGGACGTCCCTGTGGGCGAGGCGATACTGGGTGAGCGTCCCGATATCGCACCAGTACTCGTCAAGGGCAAGCCCGTAGAAGGGAAGGCCCTCCCGCACGAGACGCGGGAATATGTCTTTGCCGAAATCGGGCGTACCCTCCGCCGGGATGTAGTCGAAGATCTCCTGCTCGAACACATAGATCATGGTGTTGGCGAGGTTGCTCCGGGCCTCGCCTGGCTTCGGCTTCTCCTGGAACGCGACTATCCTCCCGTCATCGTCGCATGCCACAACTCCGAACTTCGACGGGTCGGCCACCGGCTTGAGGCCTATCGTCACAAGGGCCTTCTTCTCGCGATGGAACTCGACGAGCCGCGTCAGGTCGGCGCAGGTAAGCGCGTCGCCCGCGATAAGGAGGAAGGTGCCGTCGTCCTCATCGTGGCGGCTGTTTCCGTCATGGCCCGCCTCGCTCACAGAGGGCAGGAGCAACCTCCTTGCGGCAAGCACGCCGCCGGCCGTCCCTCGGAGTTCCTCCTCGCGCGAGTAGCGGAGCGAGACCCCGAACGCGGCCCCATCACCGAAGTAGCCCTCGATGGACTCCGGAAGATACCAGAGGTTCGCGACGACCTCGGTCACGCCGTGGCGCCTCAGGAGCGCGAGGATGTGCTCCATCGCCGGCCGCGTCACCACGGGCACCATGGGCTTCGGGACGTTCACCGTCAGAGGCTCCAGGCGCGACCCCACCCCTGCAGCCATCACCATCGCCTTCATCGCGCTGCGCCACCTCCCGGCAAATCCCTGCGCTCTGCGGTCTAGACCACCTGGTCCTCGCCGAACTTCGCCAAAGCCAGCCTCGCGTAAAGCCCGTTCCGGGCCATGAGTTCGTCGTGGGTGCCCGACTCGACGATCCTTCCCCCGTCGAGCACCAGGATCCTGTCGGCCATCCGCACCGTTGACAGCCGATGGGCTATTATGAACGTCGTCCTGTTCCGGAACAGGCGGGCGAGTGCCTCCTGCACCTGCACCTCCGACTCGGGGTCCAGGGACGACGTGGCCTCATCCAGAATGAGGATCTTCGGGTCGCGCAGAAGCGCCCTCGCGATGGCGATCCTCTGGCGCTGCCCGCCGGACAGCATAACACCACGCTCCCCTATAAGCGTGTCGTACCCATCGGGGAGGCGCATCACGAACTCGTGCGCGTTGGCGAGCTTCGCAGCCTCCACGATCTCCTTCTCGGTCGCTCCCGGCTTTCCGTAGGCGATGTTCTCCGCCACGCTCACGCTGAACAGAACGGTCTCCTGCGGCACAAGGCCGATGGCGCGCCGGAGCGACGACAGCTTCACCCGCCGCAGGTCGTAGCCGTCGATGCGTACGGTCCCGGACGACGGGTCGTAAAACCTCGGGATGAGGTTGATGAGCGTGGTCTTCCCCGCGCCGCTCGGCCCCACCAACGCCACCACCTCGCCCGGCATGACGGTGAGGTTGACGCCGTTCAGGACAGGCTCGTCAGGACGATAGGCGAAGTAAACGTCCTCGAAGTCCACCCGGCCGGAGATGGTCGGCGGCAGCCCCACAGCGCCGGGAGCGTCCTCCACCTCGGGTTCCTCGTCGAGCAGACCGAAGATGCGGTCGGCAGCACCGAGGGCCTGCTGGAACGCGCCGTAGGTGGCCGAGAGGCGCCCCATTGGAGTCGGGGCCGTCCCGACCGCGCCGAGAAACGCCATGAACTCGCCCAGGGTCAGGCGCCCGTATATGACCTGTCGTCCACCGTACCACAGGACGGCGGCGAGCCCTATCACCGCTAGGAACTCCACCACGGGCCCAATGGCCGCGTTCACCCGCGCGCCCTTCAGCGAGGCGGCGAAATTGCCCTCGTTCTCGCGGCGAAACCGCTCCATCTCGTGGGCTTCCATGGTAAAGGCCTTGACTATCCTGATCCCGGCCAGCGTCTCCTGGAGCACCGACGTGACGTCCGCGATGGTGCTCTGGATGAGCCCGGTTATCCTGCGGAGCCTCTTGCCGGCCCTCCCCACCACCGCCGCAACGAGCGGCATGATGGCGCCTGTCACGAGGGACAGCCTCCAGTCCAGGTAGAACATGAAACCTGCAATGCCCGCAAGCATGACGACCTGGGACAGAAGCTCGGCTATGCCCGAGGACACGCTCGCCTGGACGATGGCCACATCGTTCGTGACGCGGGATATCATCTCCCCTCGGCGCCTGCTCTCGTGAAAACCCAGCGACATACGCTGGAGGTGGCCGTATATCTTCTCCCGCAGGTCGGCGACGACCCTGTGGCCCACAAATGCCATGAGGTAAACCTGGCCGTACGATACGATTCCCCTGATAAGGAACAGCACCAGGATGCCGACGACAACGAGGTTGAGCATGGCGGCGCGCCCAGCCGCGTCGGGCCCCGAGAGGACCCTGTCTATGAGTTCCTTGACCACCCAGTATATGACAAGGTTCGAAAGGCCTGCAAGGACCGTACAGACGAGGCCGCCCGCGAAGATGTGGGCGTAAGGCAGCATCACCCTGATGAGCCTTTTGAGGGGACCCTTGCCCTTGCCGCCCTGCTTCAACGGCGCCTACCCCCAGTCGAAATCAACGTCTCAAGGATTACAGCAGCCACCCGGTCGGATGCCCCAGGCTGGCCCATGGCCTGCCTCAACTCCAGAGCAATTCTACCGCGCGCCTTTACGTCCTGCAATAGCTCCAGCACCTTGATGGCCACGTCGTGGGCGCCGATGATGCCCCGTACCTCAGGGGTGATCATTCGTCTCTGGCGCTTGTTGGGAATTGCAGTAAACTCGATACGCTCGAGGGCCCTCTGAACGCCGATACGCTTCAGATGGCGACCTATGACGGGAATGCCCCCGAGAAGCCCCGGAAGGCCGGGAAGCGGGACCTCCTCCGGCATGTTCATCGGTACAGCCACCACCGTGGGTACCCCTAGAAACGCAAGCTCGGCCGTGACGGTGCCCGGCATGGCCACGGCTACGTCGGACGCCGCCATGGCGTCGTAGCGGCCCCGGTCCACCAGCCTCACGGCTACTCCCTCGTCTGTCTCGATTACGTACGCAGGTTCCTGCACATTTCCATTTCCAGGGCTTGACGCGAATGACCCGGCAACATGGACCAGCCTGCCGCCAGCGCCCTCCAGCCTCCGGGCCGTGTGCAGGCCCTGCCGGGCACTTCGCCGCTGCCCTGCCTGGCTCGCCTGCCTCGCGCCCGCTTGCCCTGCCGCCGCGGCATCCGCCGTGCTTATGGCGCCTGTGATGTCGGTCGGGAGACTTGCCGCGGCGGCCGAAAGCGCCGCGCCGACTATGCTGGTGCTGACGTAGGGCGAGAGCACGGCAACGAACGCGGCGTCGTCCCTGAACCTCTTCACGATCTCCGCGACCCTTAGGAAAAACGGCATGGCGTAAGATATCTGCTGCCTGCGGCTCCCCGGCATCAGGCACACAAGCGGAGCATTGGCCCCAACTCCCAGAGCCGCCCTTGCGGCATCCTTGTCGAGCTCGGCCTTTACCCCATCTATCATGAGGTTTCCCACGATGGTGACCTTCTCGGCAGGCACGCCTTTTTTCCGGAGCTTGGCCTCGACACGCGCGTCTTCAACCATGAAGCGGGCGAAGCTTCCGATGAATCCCGCGGTGCGATCGCTGTAAAGGACCGCGGGGTAGCCCAGCCTCCTCGCGAGGAGCGCGGAGTGCATGGGGTCGCCGCCCAGGTGCACCACGATGCCGGGACCACCTGAAAGCGGCCGGAGCCCTTTCGGAACCACACCAAAAAGCGCATACTTAACGTACTCGGACGGCGCCACCACCGCGTCCACGCCTGGGATGGCCCCGGCCACCTCGGCCTCGCGCCCGCTCGCGAAGGGACACGGGGGCACGACCACCACCACAGCAAGCCCGTCGAACGCAGGGGCGACCCTGGCCTCCAGGGCGCGCAGCCTTTCCACAACCGGCCTTGCCCAGCCCGAAATCTCTCCGGGGCTGTTGGCCACGACGACTACCGCTGCGCGCCGCCCCGCCGTGCGCCAGGATGCGCCCGTGCCGCCATCGCCGCCCGCGCTCATGCATCCGCCACCTCGATCACCAGCCTTGCGGCCCGCTCCAGCGCCCCGGGGGACCCCAGGGCCGCGCGAGCCCTCGCGAGCTCCTCGATCATCACGCCGGCACACGCTGGGTCATCGAGGAGCCTCAGCGTCTCGCGGGCGATGGCCTCGCCGCTCGCTTCGTCCTGGAGAAGCTCCGGAACAATGCGCTTTCCCGCGAGGATATTCGGCCACGAGATGTAAGGTATCTTCACGAGAAGCTTCCCCAGCGCCCATGTGGACCTCGAGACCCTGTACACCACGACCATGGGCGTCCCGACTATGGTCGCCTCGAGCGTGGCCGTGCCCGACGCCACCACGAGCGCGTCCGCAGCAGCCATACACCGGTGCGCCTGCCCCCGCACCAACCGGACCTGAAGCCCCGAAGCCGCGACTGGCTCGCGAACCGCGTCCTCCGGCACGGTCTCAGCAAGCGGCAGCACAAAGCCGACCCCGGGCCTGGCCTTCGCGATCCTCGCCGCGCCGTCAAGCATGGGCGGGAGGAGAAGCCTTATCTCCTGGGCACGGCTTCCGGGCAGGAGGCCCACGACCGTTTCGAGGTCCGGTCCACCAAATCCCAGCTCAGCCCTGGCGGCCCGCCGGTCCGCCGCGGCAGCCGGGCTCACGAGGTCCAGCAGCGGGTGGCCGATGAACTCCACATCCGCCCCCGCCTCGCGGTACACCTCAGCCTCCAGCGAAAACACCGACGCGACCTTCGTGACGGTCCTGGCGACGCGCCTTGCGCGGCCCCGCCGCCATGCCCACGCCGTGGGAGCGAAAAGGTACACCGACTTTATGCCCAGATTCGCCGCTGCTCCGGCAAGCCTCATGTTGAACTCCGGGAAGTCAATGAGCACAAGGCACGACGGCTTCTCCGAGCCGAGCGCGCGCTTCACCCCCGCAAGCACCCCTCGCAGGGCGGCCGCGCTTCGCACCGCCTCGGCGAGACCCACGGCCGAAAGGCCGGTAGGGTTGAAAAGCAGGCGCACACCGGCTGCCTGCATCAACGTCCCACCCAGCCCGAGAAGGTCAACGTCAGGGCGCAAGACTTTCAGCTTCTCGGCCAGGCGGGCGCCGTACACGTCGCCGGACGCCTCCCCGGCCACCATCATCACTTTCAAACGTCCCCGCCTCTTGTCCGCGACACCCCGACAACGGCGATCCCCGCTTCATCCGCCAGGGCAATGGTGTCGCGCTTCCTCACTATTATGGTCTTGCCCGCCTCACACGCGAGCACCCTTGCCTTTGCTTTCCGCATGGCCTCGATCGTGCCGGATCCCACTGCCGGCACATCGAACCTTTCGTCCTGGTCGGGCCAGGACATCTTCACCACGACGCACCCGGGAGCAAGCTGCCCGGCGCGCCGTATCATACCGTCCGTACCTTCGGCAGCCTCCACCGCGACCACGGCGCGGTCCCTCACCGCGACGGCCTGTCCGATCCCGGCCTCGGTCACACGCTTTGCGATCTCCGTCCCGAACCCGATATCTTCCCACTCCGACAGGGACGGGGCGCGGCACCCGAGGACCCCCTCTTGCGGGACGGCATCGCCCAGGTAGCGTAGCTGGCTCACAAGGGTGATCCCCGCCTCCTCGAGCTTCTCAGCAAAACCGAGGAGGACCTGGACGTCGGTGCGGTCGCGCCTGCCGCGGGCGACCCTCTCAACTGTCCCGGCCAGCCGGCGGCGCCGAAACCCGTCCGCCCGCCAGACCTTGCCGATCATGACAGCCTCGGTCACACCTTCTTTCATGAGAATAGGCATGATGGAAAGCGCGTCCGCGAGGTCGACACGGTAGACCCTGGCGGCGATGGCTTTCACCGCTGGGTCGAGCCGGTCGGTGAGGGATATCGCGATGACTTCCATGCCCAGTGCGGAAGCGTTCTCGGCGACGCAGGACGCAAGCTCCCCCTCGCCCGCGATGAGCCCAAGCCTGGACGACGCCGCGGCGGTCATGGGTCCTGCCAGCCTCTCAGTCCTGCGGGGCGCGGGGCTCGCGGGGGTGGCCTGCGATGATGCCCCTCGCGGATGTCTTCAGGAACTGCACGAGGTAGTCGATCTCCTCGCTCCCGGAAAGCTCCTGCTCGATCCTGCCGATCGCTTGCGACAGGTTGAGGCCGGACTCATAGAGGATCTTGTACGCGCGTCTTACCGCATCGCGCACTTCGGGGAGCGTGCCGTTCCTTCGCATGCCGACGATGTTCACACCGATCACGCGGGCGGGGTTTCCGTCCACCAGCATATATGGAGGCACGTCTTTCGTTACCTTCGCCATGCCGCCGATCATGGCCATCTTGCCGATCTTCACGAACTGATGCACCCCGGCCATGCCCCCGACGATGGCGTAATCCTCCAGGGTGCAGTGGCCCGCGAGCGCGGCGCCGCCTGTGATGATGGTGTGGCTTCCCACGCGGCAATCGTGGGCGATATGGCCGTACGACATCACCATGTTGTTGTCGCCGATTCGCGTCTCCCCGTGGCCTGCGACCGTGCCGCGGCTTACGGTGACGAACTCGCGGAAGACGTTGTTGTCGCCGATGACGAGCGTCGTCCTCTCGCCGTTATGCTTGAAGTCCTGCGGCTCTACCCCGATCCTGGCCCCTGACGAGAAAGTGCAGTTCCTGCCGATGGTCGTCGGACCCTCTATCACCACGTGGCTTGCGAGCTTGCACCCGTCACCTATCGTAACGTCCTCTCCGATCACGCAGTACGGCCCTATCACGACGTCCTGGCCGATTCTCGCCGTCGGGTGGATGATGGCGGTCTCATGGATTCTCCTGATCCGAAAACCCGGTGTTTGAGCGGTTCTCATGAGGATGCCCCCTCGAACTCGAAGCCTTGCTTCCGGCCGGCTGCGACTTCCTCTTACGGAAGCGCCTCATCGCCTCACTCGCCTGTCTTGCCAGCCTCGCCTGTCTTGCCAGCCTCGCTTGTCTTGCCAGCCTCGCTTGCCGGTGAGCCGTTGCCGTTCTCCTTTCCGCCCCGGGCAGCGTCCACCAGAGCAAAGGTCATCTCTGCGTCTGCCACGAGCTTGCCGTCCACAAAGGCCGAGCAGGCAGCCCTGCCGAAATCGCCCCTCACCCTGACAAGCTCGGTCTCCAGCCGCAACTGGTCTCCAGGCACAACGGGCCGCCGGAACCTGGCCCTGTCCACCCCCACAAGATAGGGAACCTTGTCCCGGGTGCTTCCAAGGCCGACCGCTGCGAACGCCGCCACCTGCGCCATGGCCTCCAAGATGAGCACCCCCGGCATCACAGGGTTCCCGGGAAAGTGGCCCTGGAAGAACTGCTCGTTGATGGTGACGTTCTTGATGCCCACCGCGCGCTTGCCGCGCTCTAGATCGGTGATGCGGTCGACCAATAGAAACGGGTATCTGTGGCGCAAAACCTCCTGGATTCCGGCTGAGTCGATCATGATCGGCTATACGCCCCTCCTGTCCCTTGCGTCCCGCGACGCATCCCGCGCCGGGCCATCCGGGCGATGGCCCTGGCAAGCTCATGGTTCAGCGCGTGCCCCGAGCCGATCCCGATGAAATGGCCCGAGACCCTGCCGAGAAGCGCGATGTCGCCCAAAAAGTCAAGGGCCTTGTGCCGCGCGGCCTCGTCCGTAAACCTCGCGGGGCCCACGTACCCGTTCTCGCCAACTATGACGGCCTCATCCGGGGTGGCACCAAGCGCGAGGCCCTTCTCGCGCAGCGTCGCAAGCTCCCACTCGAACCCAACGGTGCGGGCGGGCGCGATGTCCCGCTTGAACACCTCGGGAGTGATCTCGAAGTCCACATGCTCCGACCGCATCCCGGGCCTTGCGGCTACGAATGTGAAGCCCACTCGAAGCCCTTCTCCCTCGCTCGGAAGGGCGATGGCGCACGCCTTATCCCGGACCACCCACGCCGCGGTCCGGACCCGCAGCACCCTGCGCTCGCGCTCAAGTTCGGCGATGCCCGCCTCTTCGACAAGGTCCACGAAGATGCGCGAGCTTCCGTCACCGAGCGGGATCTCCTCCCCGTCCACTTCTATGAGGGCGTTATCGACTCCCCCCCAGAGGACGGCGGCGAGAAGGTGCTCGACCGTGAGCACAGCGACGCCGTCTCGCACAAGCCCGGTTGCGCGATGCGACATCCCGGCGAACTCCACGCTTGCTGGGATGGTTACAGGTCGCGGGAGGTCGCACCGAACGAACACGATGCCAGTCCCGCTCGGCGCAGGACGGATGGTAACCCGCGACGGCCTGCCCGTATGAAGGCCCCGCCCATCGTACGAGACGGGCCTCGCCACCGTGGTCTCGCGCTCAAGCGGCCGCGCCGCCAAACCCCGCCACCTCTTCCGCCACCTCTTCTCGGCAGTTAAGACGATAGTTCTACATCGGCGCCGGATTCCCTGCCTGCCGCGCGGCGCGGCGCACCGTGACCGCCTCCCGAAGACTGGCGCCTGCTCGCGGCCTTCGGAGAACTGTCGCCTGCCCGCCTCCCTCCTCCGGAGCACGCTCACAGCCTTTCACAGCTGAAGCAGCCTGCGGTATTTTCTGCCAATCTCCGACCTCGGGTTCGCGAAAACTTCTTCGGGGCGACCCTCTTCGGCGACCGCTCCGCGTTCCAGCAGCACCAAGCGGTCCGCCGCGCGAAGGGCGAACCTCATCTCGTGGGTGACGATGACCATGGCGGTATCCCTGGCCGTTGCCAGGTCCTCCATGACGTCCAGAACCTCTCCGACAAGGATCGGGTCAAGGGATGCGGTAGGCTCGTCCCACAGCATGAGGACGGGCTCAGGCGCAAGGGCCCTCGCGATGCCGACGCGCTGGGCTTCGCCGCCCGATAGCTCTCCCGGCCTCCGGCACGCGACGGCGCCGGAAAGCCCCACGCGCTCGAGCGCCCGCCGCGCTCTCTCGCGAGCCTCCCCCGGCGCCATGCCCGCTGCGACCAGCGGGAGGGCGACGTTGTCGAGGGCGGAGAGCCTGGCGATGAGGTTGAAGCGCTGAAACACGAAGCCGATCTTCCTCCGGACTTCGAGAAGCTCGAGGTATGGAAGGGTGACGATGTCGCGCGACTCGAAGGTGATGCGCCCCGCGTCGGGCTCGGCAAGCCGCACGATGCACCGGAGAAGGGTGGACTTGCCGCAGCCGCTTGGGCCTGTAACGACGACCGTCTCGCCCGGCGCGACGTGGAGATCGACCCCGGCGAGGGCGCACGTCTTCCCGTACCTCTTGAGGAGGCCTTCAACGGTGAGGATGGGGTTGGTAGCCCTCATCTCGCCATCCCCTTCAGCATGATTTTCCTGCGGTTCAGGAGAGCAAGTATCCCCGGCCTCGAGGACGGCACGACGATTTCCCGCATGACGTCGGTGTAGGTCAGCCCCATGGCGATTCCAGCAGTGATCTCATCGCTGGAAGCAGGGCTTATCCTCTCGCTCTCGACCGATACGAGGTAGCCCAGGACCGCCCCAATGGCTGCCATGTGCCAGACCCCAAGGTGTGGCACCTCCGCGCCCGAGACCACAAAAACCGGCACCAGGATGGCGGCGCCCATCGCCATGGCATAGGCAGAGCCTGCGTCGAACAGGCTGGCGAAGATGCGGTGAGCGCGGCCGCCACTGCGCCACTGCGCCGCCCTCTCGCGCCGCAACTCCCTGATGGCGCTCACAATGGCCGCGTGGTCCAGCACGAGCACGAGAAGGGTGAATATCACCGACACGAGGGCTGCCACGGTGGACCTGGCCTCGCGGAGAACCCTGTAGACCTCGCTCCTCACCCCCGGCTCAACGATGCCGACAGGGCTCACGTATACGCGGACGCCCGCGCCGAACCTCCTGGCCGCCGCCTTCCGGGCTGCTTCCCGGTCCACGCTGCGGTCAACCAGAATCTGGAGGCTTTCGCCCGGTATTACCTCGCCGCCGATGTAGCGGTCGATGAGGCGGATGGACCGCCCAACCTCTTCGTCCTTTAGATTTGGCAGCGATGCCTTGATGTATTCGAGTTCCCGGATTATGGCACCCGTGTCGATTGAGCGGATGGCGCCCAGGTCCTTCGAGACCTCGCGAACCTGTGCCTGCATTCCGGTTACGTCCAAGTCCTGAAGCTGCGCGAGTACCGTGTTTGTGGCCTCAAGCATGTCCGACACGACGGCCCCGGCGCGACCACTCGCGAGGAGCGCCCTTATGCCTGACACGCGCCCGGCGAGGCCCGAAAGCGTGGACTTCCACTTCGCAAGCTCCGTCGCGGCGGGACTTGCCCGGCGCACGAACTCGTCGATGGCCCTGGCCCTCTCGACGGCCTTCACGCCTGCAAGGTCGAGCGCGGCCCGCAGGGCAGCAACCCTGTCGCGGACGGCAGGGGGTAGCTCGCCGTCGCCGGTCGCTGTATCCTCCGCAAGAAGGTCGCCTGTGGACGAAAGCATGGACAACACCTCCTTCGCCCGGGACTCGAAGGAACCTATCTCGCCGAGAGCCGACTCCAGGGAGTCCACAGCGCCGATGGCATCGCGAAGGGCCTTCTCCACGGCCGCCGCCTCCCGCCAGCCCAGCGTGCTGTCCTGGGATGCGCCCAGGGCGTCGGATGCTTTCTCGAGCGCCCTCTGGACGTCAACGAGCCGCCCGACGGTCCTGTCGTACATACCCAGTATGTCCAGGGCCGAAAGCGAGGCCTGGTATGCATCCTCCCGGAACGTCTCGAACTCGCGGAGCAGGCGGACGCTCTCGTCCACCATGTATGCCAGCCTCTTGCTTTCACTTGTGACATAAGCGGTGCCGATGCGTCTCTGCGGACGCCCGTTGGAATCGGCAAGGTGCGCGGCGACCGGCGGGGTGCGATAGGCGCCCACGTCGTCGGCGATGGTGACAGACCCGCCCTTCGCCTGCGCGCTCGCCGGGGACGCCCCTTGTCCGGGCCCAGGTTCAGGTCCAGGTTCAGTTTCAGGTCCAGGTCCAGGTCCAGGTCCAAGCCCCGCCGTCCGCCCCGGCACCGGCTGGGCCAGCTTGAAGCCGAGGGTGTCGGTGTCCCCCTCTATGACGATCCCCGTGGCCTTGCTGCCGGAGATCTCCTCCACCTGAACAAGGACGCCGCCCCCTGCCCCGGCTCCCTGTGACGTGCCCCGCGAAGCCGCCTCAACTGATGCGCCTCTCTCGAGCCTTTTCCCGTCCGCTGCCGCCGGTGCGGCTGCTCGCGCCGACGCCGACGCCGATGCCGATGCCGATGCCGAGCCCGAAGCGGAAGCCGAAGTCGACGATGGTGACGCAGGCGCAGGCGCCTCGAGAAACACAAGGTCTCCCGGGTGAAGCGGAGCTTCGGAGTCGAGGGATATGGTAACCCGGGCGGCATAGTGCTCGAGGAACCGCTTCATCTCGGTGAGGGTGGCGGTGAGGTCGGCAAGGTCAGAGCCTGCGCCGTGGCGCGTGATGTCGCGAGCAAGCCCCGCTCCCGCTCCAGCGGAGGATGCGAGGTCGTCCGCGAAGGCCTGGCCCGCGGCCACAGAGTCCTCAAGCTCCTGGCCAATGGGGAACCTGACCTCGACGACGCGGTAGCGATCGAGCAGGTCCCGAAGGGCATCGGAGGTCCGCCTGATGTCGGCGACGGAATGGAGCACCACGGCTATGCTGCCGCCGTCCCGAAAGCAGAACCTCACGCCGGGAAGCTTCTCCACCTGGCCCATGAGGAAGTAGAACGCCCCCGGCTCGATGCCGGACACGCTGAGCCGCGGTTCGATTATGAACGTCACGCCGCTCGCCCCCGGCACATCGCTGAGCGCGCGGGCGAGGCCCTCGAGTCCTGCGCGGCTGCGCAGCCTGTCAGGAAGGGATATGAAGAAGTTGGCCCGTCCGACCACGGTAGGGCCTTCCCTGACACGCGCGCCCGCGTACGATGAGGAGAGCACCTTGGCGATCTCTGAGCGCGCGGCATCGTGGGCCTCCTGTCTTACGTGCAGGATGAGATCGTACTCGCCGAGGTCGCCGAGGACGCCGGTGACCTGTTTGCTGAGGTATGTATCGACCGCGCGGGCGACGCCGCCGGATATGGCGGCGCCGAGAAGCACGGTCACGACGAGGGCGACGAGGATGTCCCTCCCAAAGCCCTCCCTTACCATCGCAAGCATGGGCCCGCCCCCCACGTTCGCTTCCCACGTATGGGTGCCGGGCGAAGCCCGGCCGCCCTTACCCGATTATAACACAGCAGCTAGATGGCGGGCCGGCCGAAGTGCTGCCTTCTATAGCAAAGGATGCCAGGAACAACGTACGGTGGGGAGCCGCGTGCAACGATTGCGGCCCCAAAGGGTCGCCTCAGCGCTTTTCCTCCTCTTCCACCTCAAACTCCAGGGTGACCTTGTCAAGGGCCTCAATGTGGTCGCGGTCGGTGCGGAAGAGCAGCTTTCCGCATTTCACCGTCTCTTCGTTCTTGCCCTTCGCGAAGACGTTGCCTTCCAGTATCGCGAGCCTGTCCTTCTCGGTGTAAGTGGCGCGCTCAGCACGGGCGAAGGTGTTCCCACGCCTCATCTCCACGTTGCCGGAGGCCACAAACCCGCGCGTGCTCGTGTTGAGCTCCATCCGGTCGCACGTGACGACGACCCGCTCCTTGCCGGCCGAACCGCCTGCACTCCCCGCGCCGCCCGCGCCTCCGGAGACGGCCCCAGCGCCGGCTCCGCCTGCGCCCCCGGATTTCTCCTCGTCCTTGGTGAGGGTGACGCCGCCCTCGACGACCACCCGCTTCTCGCTGATGTACGCGGTGAGCACCTCGCCGGTGAGAGTGATGTCCGGCTGCACGAGCGTCACGTTCCCGGTGATGGTGGCGACTTTCCTTCCCTTGACCTCGGCCCAGTCCGCCGTGATGACCACGTCAGAATACGCGATCCTGACGTTCCCTTCGAAGACCGTTACGTCAGCATCGAAGTCGATGGTAACCCTCTTCTCGGCGGTCACCACCACCTTCTCCTTCGCGGCCCAGGCCCCGGGCGCTAGCAGTGCTATAGCGGTGAGCGTGATCGCGAGAGCGATCCTCACCCTGCCAGCCCCGACCATCGCTTCGCGTGCGTATCCACTCACAGCAACCGTCCCTCCCATCAAGTCGGTCGTCGCAGATTCGCGCCGCTTCTTGAATGTGGACTTGTGAATCTGCGCCTAAGTAGATCGCCATAAGTAATCGCCGGTTCCAGAGAGCGCACGCGCCGTGCAGGGTTGCCGGTGTTGCACTCTCTCTTTGAGTCACCGGCAACCCAAGACCTCGGAAAACGAGAGTAAACTAACGACCTCATACTTAGTCCTCGGGAACCTCTATCTCCACGCAAGTCCTGCCGATGGCCTCCAGGACGTTGTCCCCAGGGTGGTACTCCGCCCTCTCGCACACCAGCACCGAGCCTTTGTCCCGCTCGACGCGGACGTTGCCTTCGATTATCACCTTCTGGTCCTTCTCGGACCAGGTGAGCTTGCAAGCGGTAAGCACGTCGCCCTCCCGGGATGAGAACCGCACATCCTCCAGCGTGAGGTTGTTTGTTGCGGTGTCCGCCTCCCCACGCGCCGCGGAGAACCGGAGCCACGGCTCGCCGCCATCATAGAGGGTGCCGTCGCGGATGCCCTCCAGCACCACGCGGCTCTCGCCCTCCCTTACCCGCACCTCGTCGGCGTCGAACTCCCAGCGCCGCTCGCCGCCGGACCTCCCCACGAAGCGGCTTTGCGCGACAGCAATGCCCGGGCCGCCCAAAAAGCCCGGACCTGAACCGGTGCCGGAGCCGGGGCCGGTGCTGGAGCCGGAGCCAGTTCCTGTGCCAGTGCTTGTACCGGACCCCTGCCCCGCGCCGGGCGCGGCAGGTGGCACGGGGGGCGCAGGCCTCAGAATCATGGCCCCCAGCGCCAACAGGCACACAGCGCCGGTGCAGACGATGGTCACTTTAACAGCCTTCGGCACCTGCCTCACCCCCCGGGTTGGGCGCCCCAAATCCGCGCGACCTCAACGAGCAGCATTCAGCTCTAGATTGCCTGTGTAGCATGTGGTAGTTTTGTTACCACTTCCGCGCTTGGGCTGGTTACTTCCCGGCCGCTTTCGTGAGCCCCGAGGCCAGGCTGGTCACCTGCCTACCAGGTTCGGCAAGAAGGTGGCAACCTTTTTGCCGCTGCGCGCCGCCAAACTGGCAACCCTGTTACTACTTTGCCGGGCTTGCGGCCGGAACTGGTCAGGATCTTGCCATTTCGCGCGGGAAAGTGGTGACTTGATCTCCACCACCCGCAGTTGTCATGGTGGTTTTCTGACCACTCCGCGGTGCCCCCGGCTGCAAGTAGCGGATATCCGGCCACCGTTGCGCAGAGAGTTGGCCGTCTTGAAACCACTCCCACGTTCGTCCTGGTCACTTTCTTACCGCTTTGCCCCACCCGCGAGTGAAGGTGGCAAGAATCCCGCCATTCCCCCGAGGCAGGTCGGTCATTTGTCGCCATGCCGACCACGCGCACCGGTCTAAAACAGCACGCCCTGGTCCCCGAGGCCGAACCGGATGCCCTCGTACGGGAACGCCTTGATCCTGTACTCCAGCAACACCTGATTGTCGGTGTAGCTATAAGATAGCTTGAGCTCACGGCAGTGCAGGTCGCGCGTCACGCCCACATCGCCCCGGAGCACGCTCCTGGACTGCCCACCGTACACCACCGTCCACTGAAGCTTCCACGCATCCCCGATGTCCAGCTCAACGTCGCTCTCGACCCTGTCCAGCGCCTGTTTCGGGAAGCTATACCTCGCACCCAGCTTAACAGTGCAACGCTCCGACGGTGAGATCTCGATCTTCCCCACGGCCTCTTTCATCGCCGCCGCGTTCGGGTCGTAGCTCGCCCGTGCCTCGACAGCCCACGCCCTGCCCGGCGACACGCGCACCCGCCCCGCGAGGTCCTTGTAGACCTGCGTGTAAAGGTCGTATCCTCCCTCGACGGAGACGGTCACAGGGCTGCGCGAAAGGGTAAGGCTCGCGGTGAGAAGCCCCTTACGAACCTTTTCATCGAAGGCGAAAGGGGTCTCGCCGAACACGCCGCAGTATTCATAGCCACCCTTGAGCCGCAGAGCGTCCCCGAGTGCACCCGTCTCCAGCCCCAGGCTGGCAGCGGCCACGTAGCGCGTGTCGCCTGTGGTGTAGCTGTCGAATGTAATCCCGCCGGACACCGTCGCTCGCGCGCCCTTCCACAGCGCATAAGACTGCGACGGCGCAAGCAGCGCCAGCTCCGTCCTCGCCGCCCTCACCATCCCGGGGCGAGTCCATCCCGACGGCCTCTCTGCGTATCTGCCATAACCCGCCGCCACCTGCAGCTTGAGCGGGAAGGTCCCGAGTTCGAACGGCCTGCTCTCAAAGGTGATCTCGGGGGCGCGGCCTATGGCCTCATACGGTAACGGCTCGACCTCCCCCTCCTGTTCCTTCTCCTCCCGCTCACGAGGCTTTACATACTGCTCCCAGATGGCCCGCAGCGAGCCTGCGAGAGTGTCCTTCGAGACATCGAACTTGTAGTTGAGAAACCTCTCGCCAGACCCCTCGTCGCCCCCGGGCACGCGGCGGTCAAGGTAAGTCGCGCTCCCGGCAACGGATAGCCCCGCGGCGAGCTTCTGGCTTACGCTCGCAGACGCCCTCGTCTCGTCGCTCGGCGCCTGGCCCTGCCTCGCGGCCCTCTCAACAGCGAAGCTTACCGAGCCTTGCTCGTCCCTATGGTCCAGCTTCACACTGCCGCCCAGTTCCCTCGTGGGGACGCCTGTCGATGACGCCGCGTCGCTATATCGAAGGCCAAGACGCACCCCAGTCTCCTCGCCAAGCGGGATGTCGTGGGAGATCTCCAGCTTTGAGTCGGTGCGCCCGGCAAGCCGGTTGGCAAGGCCGTAGACGTAGACAAACCCACTACCGAGGGCACCGATCTTGTAGAGGTGCTTTACACCAGCCCCCGCGCCCAGCCTGCTGAAATAGTCGAGGTAGAGCGAGCCCCGGGAAGACGGGCTACGGTAATAGCTGTAGGTCGTCTTTATGAACCATCCTTCGGTTTGCCCGTAACCTATCTTCGGGAGCTCGAACCTGTTCTCCTCCCGGATGGGCAACACCAGGTACGGCCAGTAGAAAAGGCGGATCTTGCCCTCCCAGTAGGACACGTTTCTGAGGACCATCCTGTCGTCTATGTATACCTCTATCTCCCCGGCCTCCACGTGGTAGTGTGGCTCGTCCAGGTCGCACGTGGTGAAGGTGCCGTTCGTGACGGTGATCTTGCCCGGCTCGGCGGCAAACTCCTGCCCGGACACATACATCTTCCCATCCATGCGCTCGCCGGTCACGGCGGCCCTGCCATGCGTGATGCTCCCGCGCCTCGCCCTGAGGTTGTATCGAAGGGCGTCCCCGGTAACCACATCGTCGCCGTCGTGGAACTCCACGTTCCCAGTGGCCACAAGCTCCCCGGACGAGGTGTCCACCTCCAGCACGTCACAGATGATCCGAAGGTCCCTGTATGTGAGCACCACGTTGCCCTCGGCCCGGGCACGTCTTGCTTCGAGGTCTACCGTCACCCTGTCGCCGGAAAGACGGGCAGGCTCCGGGGAGGCTGCGGCGGACCCGGGGACCAGCGCCACAAGGGCAGGAAGAGCAAGAAAACAGGCAAGCACGAGGATCGCCGTCATGCGAGCAACGAACGCGCAGCTGCAGCCAGCCTGGTACGCCATCCGTGGCCTGCGCGGGAACTTCCCGCAATCAGTCCAATCCTCCACCGGGTCGACGGCGCCGTGACCCAGGGAAGCCACCCGCTGCGGTCGCCCTGCGGGTATTCCTCCAGCCATTTCCGTTCGGGCTTTCGACGTCGTCGTCACAAGCCTACCGCACCTTCTCGCTTCGTATCATGAGAAGCACGCCCGCCGCCGCGAACAGGATGTTAGGCGTCCACGCCGCCACGAGCGGCGGGAGGACCTCGTTGCACCCTAGCGAGCGGAGGACCGACGAGAAGACATAGTACGAAAACGCTATGGACCCGCTTACCGCGGCGCCGTAAAGCCTGCCCGACCTCGGGCCGGCGATGCCAAGGGGCGCGCCCGTGAGGACGAAGACGAGCGCGGCGAGCGGCAGCGCGAGCTTAAGGTCGTAGTCCACCACAAGGGCGTTCACCTTTATGCCGCTCCGGCGGAAGAGGGCGATGTGCTCTCCAAGCTCCCTGCGGCTCATCTCGGCGGGGGTCTTTTGCTCACCGAAGAAAGCCTCGAGGCCCTGGTCCATCTCGATGGTCATGTGCTTGAACTTCGCTTCGTAAGCGACGTACCCGTCCCTGTCGAGGTCGTGGACCACCCCGTCCTCAAGGGTCCAGAGGGCGTCCCTCGCGGTGCCCAGCCGCGCCGTGATGATCCTGGGGAGCCTGTCGCTCCTCACCTCATATATCATAACGTCATGAAGAAGGCGTGCGTTCGGGTCGACCTCCCGCACGTAGAAGAACCTGTCTTGGGTCCCCCGGAAAAACACGTTCTCCTCCACCGATGGGAGGGCTTCCTGAAGGACGAGCTTCCTCACCATGTTCTCGTACTGGTGGTTGGTCCAGGGGACGACCCGCTCGTTCAGCCAGAACGTGAGGACGCTCACGAACAGGGCGAGCACGAGGATGGGCAGGATGAGCCTGGGAACGCGGGCGCCGCTTGTGCGCAGCGCCGAAAGCTCGCTGTCCTTGGAAAGCCGCGCGATGGCGAGAAGCGCTCCGAAGAGCGTGGCCACGGGAAGCGACTGCACCACCGCGTCGGGAAGCTTGTACAGGAGCATCCTCGCCACCGCCGAAGCGGCGACCTTCTTGACGATAATGAGTTCAGCGAGCCAGAAAAGCTGGCCCGCCAGCACGACGAGGACGAACCCGCCGACACACCCGATAAACGGGCCCGTAAACTCCCTCGCCACGTAACGGTCTACGATCCTCAGAACTTGAACGTCACCCCTATCTGGTGCGTCCCGCCAAGCCCCGGGTGCCCCGGGGTTGTCCCGGCGCCCAGGTATGCGTAATCCACCTGCCACGTATCCTCCCGCCACCCCGCTCCGCACGTGATGGCGCCGACCCCGGGACTGATTCCGTAATAACCGAGCCGCGCCGCGAGGCGGCCGGACACCCGGCGCTCCACCCCGGCGCGTACCGCGAAGGTGCCGCTCCCCGCCTCCGGAGGCCCGGATGCGAGCGCCCCCAGGTCGTAGAGATCAACGGCAATTATGGTGGTAGGGTCGGGCCGGTACGCAATCCCCGGACGAACGTTCACCCGCACGGCCTCCTTCCGGCCATCCCCCCACCTGATGGGCGAGAGGCCTGAGTCTTGCAGGACCAAGCCCAGCGAGATCTCCGGGCTCGCCCGGTAGAGGAGGGCGAGGTCCATGCCCCACCGCGACCCGAGCACGAGGCCCGAACCGGGAAGGCGGCGGGCGTGCGTCTCATAGCGCAGGTTCGCGCCAAGCGCGAGGTCCCGGGAAACCGAGCAGGCCACAGAGTACACCAGCCATCTCGACGCGCGGTACGCTTCGCTTCCCTCAAGAGAACCAACATGCTCCGCGACGTAGCCGAGGCCCGCTCCGCATCCGGCGGCCGGGCCGGGGCTCGCGTAGGCCAGGAACTCGTCGTAGTTGAAGGCATCCCTATTGTTCAGAGTAGACGTCAGGCCAAGCTGGCGCTGGACAAGCCCGGCCAGGCCCGCAGGGTTCCAGTACACCGCGGACGAGTCGTCGGCCACGGCGATGAACGCCCCACCCATGGCAAGCGGCCGAGCGCCGACGCAGGCACTCGCATCCTCACAGACAAAGACGAAAGCCGCCGCCGTGGCGACCATGACAGCCACGGCAACCGCCGCAACACGGGACACGGTGAAGCTGCATATGCCTGTGCCACGTCCCGCCATGAGCTGCGCCCCCCTCCGCTATTTTCTCTTCATTTGCCCAAATCCCTCCTGCACGGGCATTGGAACCTCCCTCCCTGGGCTACCAGATGCTGCACCGGTACGAAACAGGCCGCAACCGCCCTCTCGCGATGGCGGTTGCGGCCGCACCTTCGCCGGCGTGGCGTCTGTCAGAACCTCATCTTGAACGACACGCCCGCCGAAAGCGTGTCTAAGTCGAGGAGCCCGAGGTTCACCGCAAGACCCCTCGCTACGTCGAACCTGGCGCCCACGTTGAAGTCGCCGCCGACATACTCGCCTATGAGCGTGGTCACCGGGAACCCCGACGTGCTCCCGCCGGATATGGCCACCGGATTCAGCACGAGGTCAACCCCGGCGAACAGCCCGTCGAACCTTCCCGAGCCGAACCCCACGTGGGCGCGGGCACCCCGCGCTGAAAGCCGCTTGCTCGCAGCCACGTACAGAGCCTTGTCCTCGAGGCCTACGGCGACCGCAGGCATGTCGCGGGATTCCCCCATAAGCCTGAGCTTCAGAAGGGGATAGGCAGAAGCTCCCTCACCGTGGCCGAACCCGGCGGAGCCGACGCCGATCTCAAGATTCGGCGTAAGCCCGACCCCAACGGACACGATGTCCACCAGCTTCAGGTGGCCGTACGTGATAGCAAGGGTGTTTGCGCCAAGGGTGTCTGCGGAAGGCGCCAGCAGGAGCCCGGTTTCACCGGTGTACGTGGTGGAAGCGTAGCTTCGGGGCACTGCGACGGCCGCTGCAACGAGCAGCACCGCGACTGTTATAGCGATCCTGGTCTTTCTCACGTTCGAACAACCCTCCTTCCTGCATGGTCTGGAGAATTATTCTCCTCGTGGGCCGCGGTTTCCTACTTTAGAAGCACCGTCTGAGGATGCCAAATTCACCCATACGGCGGATACCGCAGACATTCCTCATCACGTATGATCACGAATAGCACACTTAAACGCTTGCGAGACCCTGACCGATGCGGGAAAATCCCAAGGTGCAGTGACACAAAGGTACGGTGCGCGTTGACAAGACGAGAGGGCGGGTGTATCGTGGAGGCGGATACATAGCGTGAAGATAACCGGGTTCGAGTGGGATGCAGCCAACGTGCATCATGTCGAGAGGCACGGCGTCAGCCCTCTCGAGGCCGAAGAGGTTTTCCTGGAGGGACCGCTTTTCCGGTCGACGCGCCTGGGTCGGTTCATCGCCTACGGCCGCACCCTGGGCGGAAGGTATCTCACGGTGATCTTTGCTTTGAAGCAGGGGATCGCTAGAGTGATCACTGCAAGACCTATGACGGCGTCCGAGCGGAGGTATTACAGCAAGAGGAGGTGAGCCCGTGCGGCGGATGCCGAGGTTTGATAGCGAGGAGGAAGAGACCGAGTTCTGGGCGACCCATGACACCATCGATTACGTAGATGACACCAGATCCGTCCATATCGAGATCGATGCCCGCTTGAAAGAGGAGATACGCGCTCGCGCTGAAAAGCTAAAGCGGCATGGCCCCGTCAGGCGGTCTGCTTCCGACGAGCGGCGACCGGCAGGCTAGACTGCGAAGTCGTCACCGAACGCGTTTGATCTTCTCGATCTCCGCCTCCAGCGAGCGCACGCGCTCCAGGAGTTCGGGGAGCTTACGCATGGCCGCCTCGATGGCGAGTTGCTCCCGGTGCGGGCGAGCAGGGCTGCCGGAGACAAAGGCTCCCGGTGGCAGGTTGGTGCATACCAGGGCGCGAGCCGCGACGACGCTTCCCGGCCCAATCCTGACGTGGTCCTTCACCCCCACCCCGCCTGCAAGGGTTGACGAGGCGCCTATCTCGCTTGACCCGCCCACGCCGGTCAACCCGACGATGACGCAATTCTCACCCACTTTCACGTTGTGGCCGATCTGGACCAGGTTGTCCACCTTCGTGCCCCTGCCGATCACAGTGGCACCCATGGTGGCCCTGTCCACGCATGCGTTGGCGCCGATCTCCACGTCGTCCTCGATGATAACCGTGCCTATCTGCGGGATCTTGTGATGCGCCCCGCCGGACTCCACATACCCGAAGCCGTCGGCACCTATGACGGCTCCCGGGTGAATGATGACGTTCCTGCCGATGACGACCCGCTCCCTCACCACCGCATTGGGGTAGATCACGGTGCCCGCGCCGACCTTCGCCTCGCGACCGATGTACACGCCCGGGTAAAGCACGGCGTTCTCGCCGATGGTCGCGCCGGACTCGACGGTCACGTTCGGCCCGATCCGTGCTCCGCCGAGGATGGTCGCAGACGGATGAACGGCGCTGCGCGGGTCGATGCCCTCCGCCGGAACGCCGTGCTCGGGCTCGAAAGCCGCGAGGATCCTGGCGAACGCAAGCCTCGGGTTATCCACGATGATGCAGGGCTTCCCCAAGAGGCCCACCCCTCGGGGCACCACTACCGCTCCGGCCGTGCCGCCTGCCGCAGCGGAGGCCTTTTTCGCGTCCTCGGCGAACGTTATGTCACCGGGACCCGCTCCTTCGATCGGCGAGACCCCCGTTATGCAAAGCAGGGGGTCGCCCTCAAGCTCCCCCCCAACCATCCTGGCAAGCTCTCCAAGGGTCCACTTCTTACGCATCTCCATCGGCGTCAACTCTCCCGCCCGAAAACCTTGAAACGCCCGCGTCGCCTCCGCCACGGGCCTGCGGCTCGCACCAGAGTCAGCGGTTACGGATTATCTCCAGCACCTTCTCGGTGACGTCCTCGGCCTGGCCTGCGCCCGCAGGCGCTGGCGCGCCATGCTCCAGCACGCTCACTTTCATGCCCGCGCCCGCCTCGAGCTCGCGGGCCGCCGCCCGGATGTCGTCACAGATGGCCCTGTACAGCGCGTCGCGCCGCGCCTGGAGTTTCCCGTACCTTTCGGTGAAGGCGGCTTCTTTCGCTGCAAATTCCCTGGCGATCTGGTCCTGCCTGGCCCCAAGCTCGATCCTGGCGCGCCTGACAGCCTCCTCGCGCCACTTCTCGGTCTCTTCACACAGTGATGAATCCGTCCCCCCCAGAAGGTCGGCGAGGCTCTTCTGCAGCTTTGCCCGCTCGCCGGCAATCTTCTCGGAGAGGCTCCGCTCCTCCTTGCTCCGGAACGCCGCGATCTCTGCCTCGGCCTCGGCGCGTCTCTTCTCCGCGTAGGCCGTGAAAGCGGCGTCGTGCTCTCTGGCCTTCGCGTCGATCTTCATCTCCATCTCCACGGTGAGCTTCGCGAGTTTCTCCTGGAGAGCCTTGCGCTCATCCTCGGGCAGCTTGAGGAGTTTTAATCTCAACTGCGCGTTGAAGAGCGAGAGGTAATACTCTTTCAGCGTCTTCTCCTTGAACTCGTCGAATTCCTGGTTCAGCCTGGCCCTCTCGGCGTAAAGGTCGTCGTCGAGCTTCGCCCTGACCTCGGCGGCGTGCGCCTCGACTCTCCGCCTGGCCTCGTCCCAGAGCCGCGCCTCCATTTCCTTGAGCCTGTTCACAAGCGTTCCGGCGTACGCCGCACCACCGCCGTCGGCCCTGTCGTCCTCTCCGCGGGCCGCCGATGCCAAAAGCAGCCTCTCGGCAGCCGCGTAGCACCTATCGATGTCCTCTTCCGTGAGACCGGAGGCGTCCACCTCCCGCTGCCACTCCGCCTTGCAGGCGTCTATCTCCTGCTCGACGGCGGCAAGCTCCGCCCACAGCGGGTGTCTTCTTGCCGCCTCCCCCAGCACGACGAAGCCCCGGCGTGCCTCGCCGCCGCCTGTCGCGCCGCCGGAGGCGGCCGGAACCTGAGGCGGCGCCCCGGCGACTGGGGCGGACGAGCCGCGGTCAGAGGCATCAACCCCTCCGACAGGCTCAGCGGGCGTGGCGTCATCTCCCGTCTCCGAGCCACCGCCTGGCTCGTCTCCCGGCCGCAGGCCCGGTGAAAGCCCTGAGTCTCTTTCCGGCACCGGCAAGTCCGAGACCAAGACGGGCGGCGGGGTCGCCCGCCCGGGCCCGTGCATCCACAGGCCCATCCGCGCGTCGGGGCCCAGGACCGCTCGGCCCAGGTCGGCTCCTCGATCGAGCGCGCCTTCTTCAGCGCGAAGACGACCTGGCACCTCGACTGCCGTGCCTTGTTCAGCGGCCTCGCCGAGGCTGACGCCCGGCTGCTCCTTCGCCGCCCAGGCGTTTTGAGGCTCGGCGTGTTCCGTCGCCAGGCCGGGGAGAGACAGGGAGGCAAGAGCAGGAATAGAGGGGTTTTCCCTCTTTATAACCAGGGGCGAGACGTCTTTGAGGCCGTCTTTGAGGCCCTGAAAAGAAACAAGCGAATCCCGCTTTGCCACCGCGCCGTCGCGGCCCTCTATCCCCGTCTCCGCCGGGCCGAGGAGCACCGAGGGCAGCTTGACGGTCACCACGGCGAGCGCCCCAAGCAGCGCAATTGTGCCAAGGGTTAGCCGCTTCATGAGACCACCGCCACCGGCGGGCAGCCGTCAGCGTGGCCTGCGCGCCGGGCTGTAGTGCCAGGTGAAAAACATGTGAGGTATCGCGGCGCCCGGACGCCTACTTCACGCCGAGCTTCTTTATGACGAGGTCGGTAAGGTCTTTGCCGCCGGTCACGACGATCGGCAGGGACACAGGAGCAGGCTGGGAGCCGACTATCTTTTCGTCCTTGCCGCGTACCGGCACGAAGGCCTCAAACTCCACCCGCTGGCTGAGGACGACCGACACGCCCTCGCTCTTCGCAACTTCCTCTATGGCCTTCTGGATCTTGTCCTGGAAGGGCTTGTTGAGTTCCACCTGCTTTGCGGCAAGCTTCTGTTCAAGCTCGGCAAGCTTGGCCTTCTTGGTCTGATCGTCCATTCCCTCGGCCTGAGAGTCGTACTCCTTCTGCAGCTTCTGGGCAAAGTCCTCGTAGGTCTTCCTCGCCTTGGCATATTCCGGCGAGCCTTCAACGGCGGCGATTATCTTCGGGGAGTACACAAACCCTACAACAGACGAATCGCCAGCGGCGCGCGAAACCGAGGGCCCGTCGAGGCTCACAATGACGGCGACTGCGGCCACCGCAATCACCAGTAGACCCAGTACCTTCGTTGAGCTCTTGAGCATCTCCATCCATCCTTTCAGCGGCGGTGGCATCCTGCCCCGAGAGCCTTAAAGGAAGGCCGCCCGCTCGGGACATGCCCATTATAGCAATGCCACTCTCTCACCGCAAGGACCTCCCCTGGCGATCTCGCCGCGTCCCACTGGCAAATGCATGTCCTTTTGCCGGCAGGCTGGCGTGATCAAAGAAAATCTGGAGAGGTCCCGTGGCGTCCGGGGATTCCTGGGTGAAGCGTCACAAATCGCTGCCACTTTCCCGGAGCCTGGACTATTTGCGATTGCCGGTGCCTGGCTCCGAAGACAGCGCCCCACACACTTAGAACATCTGCCCGAAGCTGAAGTACGCCTGGCCGCCCTCCTTGCCCACGCCGTAGTCTATCCGAAGCATCCCTATGGGCGTGTCGATGCGCACGCCCACCCCCGCGCCCGTCGAAAAGTCGGCCAGGCTCATCGGGTCGTCCTTGAGCCACGCCGCGCCGGTGTCCGCGAACACCACGCCCTGCAGGCCCTTGATGATCTGGAACCTGTACTCCGCGTTCGCGAGAATCATCTTGTCCCCGTAGAACTCGCCGTAGTCGTAGCCGCGAAGCGACTCCGCGCCGCCGATGCGGTACTGCTCGTGCGGAGGCAACGTCCCGGTGGACAGCCCCGCAGCGAGGTGCAGCGCAAGCACCTGGTTGCGGAACACCTCCCGGTACACGCTCCCCTCAGCCTGGTACTTCCCGAATGTGTAATCACCGCCGAGGATTCCCCCGGCCATCTCGGCGGACACCCGCTTGAGGCTCCCGCTCTTCGGGTTCATGTAGTAGTCGCGGGTGTCGTTGACGAGCGACAGGGTCACGCTCCTCGTCTCGCCACTCGGGTTGCCTTCGAGCCACGTCCATCCGGCCTCGCTCTGTCCCTCCTCCGGGAGCGGCGTCAGCTTCGTGGCGTCGATCCTGAGCGACAGCGACACCCGGGTGTCCAGGTTCAGCGGGCGCCCCACCGACACGCTGCCGCCCCTGCGCTGCTCGCTGTACTTCACTTTCTCCGGATGGTCCCCCGTTCCTATCCAGTCATACCGCTCCTCGTCCCAGTTCCTCTCCACCCGGGACGTGCGGTTGTAGAGGTTGAGGCCGAACGACGTGCGCCGGCTGTCGAGCCACGGGTCGTAGAACCCAAGCTCGTACGAGTTCCGGCCGCCGCCGAACTGCCAGTTTATGTTCACCCGCTGCTGCCTCCCGAGGAAATTGTCCTCGGCAAGCTCGATGTACCCGATGAACCCCTCGGCCGAGCTCCAGCCCGCGCCAAGAGCGGCGCTGCCGGTCTTGGCCTCCTTGACGACGTAAGTGACTATGTAGCCTTTCTTCGCCTCGTCAAGGTCCAGCTTGATGTCAACGCTCTCGAAGATGCCGAGGTTCCCGAGTCTGCGCTGGTCCTCACGCAGCTTGTTCACGTTGAGGAGCTCGCCGGGCTTCACCGTGATCTGCCTGCGGATCACGTACTCTTTGGTCTTCTTGTTCCCCTCGACCCTGATGTCGCTTACCCGCAGCTCCTCCAGAACTATCGTGACGTCGCCCTGCTCGGAGATGTTCACGTCCTTGATCCTGGCGGAGTAACCCTCGTTGTAGTAGTACTTGAGGATGCGCTCAAGGTCGCCGTTCAGCTTCTTCACGTTCAAGATCTCCCCGGGCTTTATGCTCACGAGGAGCTCGAGCTTGTCGGTGCCGACAGCCTCGTTGCCCTGGAAAGCGATGCTCTTCACCCTGGGGTTCTCGACGACCTCATATACCAGCCTTATCCCACCGAGGTGCGGGTGGAACCTCGCCGACACGTTGAAGAAAAGGCCGAGGTCGTTGATGGCCTCCATATCGGCCCTGACCGCCTCCTCCGTCAGCGTATCGCCTACCTTCACCTTCACGACTTCCATCACGGTCTCCTTCGGGACGGTCTTCAGGCCGTCGATCTCCACCGCGACGACCTTCTCGCCCGACGGAACCTGCGCGAACGCGCCGGCGGACACAAGGCTTACGCCGAGCACAACCACCAGCGCGGCGAGTACTATGGGAACCATGCTACGTCTTTTGGCTTGGAGCCCGGAAAACTGGTTCACGTTCGTCCCTCCTCTTCGTTGCCGCACGCGAGAACGTTGTGTATTTCGACCCATCCGGCGTAAATCCTTCCCATCTGGCCATGCAATTATTGTCCGGCCCAGCAGAGTGTTCCAGCGGCAGGGCGTCGCTCTAAGTGAGGGTGCGTTAATTCTCGCCACTCTTCCAGTAGTTGCCGGGTTGCCGGTGTTGCACTCGGGGACGGCGCCCCAAGCGGGGCGCCTTGACAAAATCCGGCCCGTCTGGCCAGTGGCCGGATTTTGACACCCCTCGTGCAATCACCGGCAACCTCTCCCAAAA
>JAAYXB010000012.1 GCA_012516125.1 Bacillota bacterium
AAAATGCTCCCGACTTTTGGGAGGGGTTGCCGGTGATTGCACGAGGGGTGTCAAAATCCGGCTGCCTAGCCGGACGGGCCGGATTTTGGCGAAGCGCGCCCCGCTTGGGGCGCCGTCCCCGAGTGCAACACCGGCAACCCCTCGGAACGTCGAGAGAGTTTCCGCACTCCCACTCAGCTGCGCGGGGTTTCCACGCGCTGCATCCCGTGGTGACACTGCCTTCCGGCAAAGCGCTCCGGACTTTCCGGGCCTGGCCGGACCGATAGACGCAGTAGACGACGTAGAGAGGAACACACGGAGAGGAGAGATGCCCGCCCCATGAGACTTGAGTTTGTAGGTGCCACCCGCACCGTCACAGGGTCGTGCCACTACGTCGAAACCGAGGTCACGAGGTTCATCGTGGACTGCGGGATGTTCCAGGGGGAGGACGAACTCGAGAAGCTCAACCGCCTTCCCTTCCCGTTCGACCCGGCGAGCCTCGACTTTGTCCTCCTGACTCACGCGCACATCGACCATAGCGGCCTCATCCCGCGCCTTGTGCGCGAGGGATTTAGGGGAAAGGTATACGCTACGGCTGCCACGATCGATCTCTGCAAGATAATGCTCCTGGATAGCGCCCACATCCAGGAGCTTGAGGCCGGCTGGCAACAGCGCAAGGCCCGCCGCGCCGGCGAGGTGCCGTTCGAGCCGCTCTACACGGTGGACGATGCGGAGCGAAGCCTCTCGCGCTTCGAGGCCGTTCCTTTCGGCCAGATGGTAAGCATGGCCCCGGACGTGACGGTGAGGTTTCGGCATGCCGGGCACATCCTCGGATCGGCCATAATCGAGGTCTACCTGCGCCGCCCCGAGCCCGCCTCTGCCTCTATGTCTACCTCTACCTCCACCTCTGCCTCTGCCGCCGACGGGCTGAAGATCGTTTTCTCGGGGGATCTTGGCAACGTGAACCAGCCGATAATCAAAGACCCGGAGTTCGTCTCCGACGCCGACTTCCTCGTCGTGGAATCGACCTACGGAAACCGCGTGCACGAGGACCGCATGGGCAGCATGGAGAAACTGCGGAGAGTCATCCGCGACACGTGGTCGCGACACGGGAACGTCATAATACCAGCGTTCGCCGTGGCACGCACCCAGGACGTCCTATACGACCTCGCCACGCTCGCCTACAGGCAGGAGATCCCACCGGTAAGAGTATTCATCGACAGCCCCATGGCGGTGTCAGCGACCGAGGTGTTCGACAGGTACCGGGACGAGTTCGACGTCGAGACCACGGCCCTCATTGAGGCCGGAGGCGACCCGTTCGACTTTCCCGGCCTCCAGTATGTCCAGACCGTGGAAGAGTCCCGCGCCTTGAACGAGATTACGAGCGGTGCGGTGATCATATCTGCGAGCGGGATGTGCAACTTCGGCCGGATCAAGCACCACCTGAAGCACAACCTCTGGAGGCCCGAGTGCACCGTGCTCTTCGTTGGATTCCAGGCGCGGGGGACGCTCGGCCGCCTTCTTCAGGACGGAGCGACGAAGGTGAAGATATTCAATGAGGAGGTGGCCGTGAAGGCGTCCATAGAGTCAATCGATGGCTACTCGGCTCACGCCGACCGCGACGCGCTGCTCTACTGGGTGAAGAGCCTTCGCAGTAAACCTCGGAGAATCTTCGTAGTACACGGGGAGGAAGAGTCGTCGCAGGAGTTCGCGGCAACCTTGAGGGACGCTCTGGGAGTCTGGGTGGGGGTTCCGCAAAGAGGGGACAGCGTGGACCTTGTGAGCGGCGAGACGACAGTCATGCCGGGCGAGAGCGCAGAACACAAGCGGGCGCTTTCGCTGACAGCTGCCCGCGAGGAGCTCGACCGGGCGTATGCCGCGCTCCGGAAGGCGCTGGACCAGCGGGAAGCTCTGAAAGATCCAGCCGCCTTCCGGGCGTCACGCGACGATATCACAAGGCTCGTATCGATGATGCAGAGGATCGCCCAGCAAGACCGCACGGCATGACCTGCGACGGTCAGTCAGCTGCCAATGCCTATCACGAGGCGCGCGACCTCGAAGTATACGATGAGGCCGACGATGTCAACAATGGTGGTGATAAACGGGCCGGCCATCACTGCCGGGTCCACGCGCAGCCGCTTGGCCGCAAGCGGCAGGAACGCGCCGGCCACGTTGGATATAGTTATCACGACGAGCAGCGACAGCCCGACGACAAAAGCGATGCGCACGTCGGCCTGCGTGAGATAGGCTCTTACGTAGGCAAAAACGCCGAGCAGAAGCCCCAGCACCACCCCGGTGCCGCACTCTCTGAGCAGCACCTTCAGCCCCTGCCGCAGGGTTATCTCACCCGTGGCTATGCCGCGGATGACAAGCGTGGCCGACTGGGTACCCGTGTTTCCGCCCGTGTCGATGAGCGTGGGTATGAAGAACGCCAGTGCCACCACGGCCTCAAGGGAAGCCGAGTAGATCTTAAGAATGTTGCTGGAAAAGCTCTCGAGCAGGATGAGGAGCGCGAGCCAGCCCACCCGCTTCTTCACGTTGTCCACAAGGCTCATCCTGAAGTACTCCTCCTCGGGAGTGCCCAGGCCGCCCATTATGTGGATGTCCTCGGTGTCTTCCTCTCGTACGACGTCGAGGATGTCGTCGTGGGTGATGATCCCGACGAGGCGGTCCTCGCTGTCCACCACGGGGACGGCGATGAACCCGTACTTCTCGAAGATCCGGGCGACCTCCTCCTGGTCGGTGTCGGTGGAGACCCTCACCACCTCCGGATGCATTATCTCCCGGATGAGCCTGTCGCCCGGAGCCAGCATGAGCTCCTTCAGCGAGAGCCCGCCCACCAGCCTCCTGTCCCGGGATATGACGTACAGGTGATATATGGTCTCCTTGTCCGGGGCAGTCTTTCGCACGTGCGCCAGGGCTTCGTCGACCGTCTGGTCCTCCTTGAGGTCAACGAAATCCGTGGTCATGAGACGCCCAGCCGATTCCTCCCTGTAGCCCAGGAGCATGTTGGCCACGTGGCGCTCCTTTTCGGACAGGAGCGAGAGATACTTCTTCACCACCTTGGCCGGCAGCTCTTCGAACAGCTCGGTGCGGTCGTCCGGGCTCATCTCGTTGAGAAGAGTCGCCACCATGTCTCCGCTCAACGAGCGCAGGAGCACCTGCTTTCTATCGACGTCCATGAAATCGAAGACTTCGATGGCAAGGTCCTTCGGAAGGAGCCTGAACACAAACCCTGTGGATTCCGGTGACAGCTCCTCCAGGACCCTGGCGATCTCAGAGGGGTGGTGCCTTTCGAGGGTCCTCTTGAGGAATATGTAGTTCTTTTCGGCGAGAAGCTCTTCTACCCTGTTTGTGAGATCAATGGCCAATGGTATCCCCTCCTTCTCGGCATCTTTGGTCGTTGCGAGCGGCCTTGCGCGACGGGCGCCCGTGGCTTCCGCGCCGCGGCGCACCGGTGCAGGCGTGCCGAACGGAGGGGCAATGCAAGCGCTGGGCATACTATGCATAAAAGCGCCCCCGACCCGTCTTCCCGACGAGGCCAGGGGCGCATGACGCGTCAGGCTTACCCTGCTCCGGGAAACGACGAAGACGGACACCGCGTACCAGGTGGCGCTGCGTGCGCTGCTCTCTTGACGCTGCTACTCCCAGGGTCAGCGTCCATCTTCATCATCTCCTTCCCTGTAATCCGACGTAGCTCACGTAGGAATCCTCGCTAAGTGAGGGTGCGTTAATTCTCGCCGCTCTTCCAGTAGTTGCCGGGTTGCCGGTGTTGCACTCGGGGACGGCGCCCCAAGCGGGGCGCCTTGACAAAATCCGGCCCGTCTGGCCAGTGGCCGGATTTTGACACCCCTCGTGCAATCACCGGCAACCTCTCCCAAAAGTCGGGAGCATTTCTGCACCCTCACTTAG
>JAAYXB010000013.1 GCA_012516125.1 Bacillota bacterium
ACCAACTTCGCCCGTCACCTGGTCCCCGCGTAACCACCTTGCGAGATATCCAAAAACCCCTGGTCCCCAGGGGACCAGGTTTTGCATGCAGATGGTCCCCAGGGGATCAGCCTCGCGGACAACCTGGTCCCTGGTGCACCATCCCCGGCGGCGGCCAAGACGTCCTGGTCACGAGGGGACCAGGACGTGGTGCCAGGCTGGTCCCCAGAGGACCATCTTCACGCGGGATCTGGTCCCCGGTGCTCCACCTTGCCCGGTTTTGGCGAAGGAGGGTGGCAGGGGTGGTTCCCAGAGGACCAGATCGCGCGCCGCGCTGATCCCCAGAGGATCGCGTCCTCCCGCGACTTGGTCCTCGGGGGATCACCCGCACCCCGGCCGGCGGTGAACGCCATGCGGGTGCTGCTGGAGCAAAATCGAGGAGAAGCTGCACTGGAGGATTCTGCGGTCGCCTTGCGTTGCGCGCGTCCCAAACGTGGCAGCTCAGCCAACATTTACTTGAATGGATCGCACACATGTTTGCCGAATAAGGAAGCATGAGCACGAACACGATCTCGCTAATCCTGCTGCTGGTGTTGATCTTTGCCGCGATCGGTGCGACCGGCCAGCCAGTCACAGCTCCGGGGGACGAGCCGAGCTTCCCGCCAGGTGGTTCGCCGCCAGGCGAACCGGCACCCAGTCCGCCTGGCGCGCCAGCGCCCGCGCCTGAGCCAGCACCGACGCCGGAGCCAGCGCCCACGCCGCCGACGACTCCGCCTGCCCCGTCTCCAGGGTTGCCTCCCCCGGGACACGGATACGAGGCCAGCCCCGAGGAACGCCTCCTTCTCGCCAGGCTGATCCGCGCGGAGGCCGAAGCCGAGCCGTTCGAGGGGCAGGTGGCCGTGGGGGCGGTGGTCCTCAACCGGGTCGAAAGCCCAGACTACCCGGACACCGTGACCAAGGTCATCTTCCAGGTCGATCACGGGTACGTGCAGTTCACGCCGGTGGCAAACGGGACCATCAACTTGCCTCCGACGGAGGAAGCGCTCGAGGCGGCCGACAGGGCGCTCGCCGGGGAGGACCCGTCGCTTGGGGCGATCGGCTTCTACAACCCGTGGAAGAGCTACGACCCGTGGGTCCGGACAAGGCCTGTGACCACGGTCATCGGCAACCACGTCTTCTTCAAATGAATGTTGGAAATGGATGCTGGCCTACCAAACCACGCTTGTTGCGGCTATTGTGGCGGGCGCTTTCGCGGCGACGGCAAAGCTGAGGGAAACGTGCCGCAACTATAAGGTTTCCGGTGGCTACCCTATTGACAGGGCGCATGCTGTCGGGATATACTATACCCGGCAGGGTAGTACCGACGGATGCGAGGTGTGCTGGATGGCTGAGGGCGTGCCTGAGAAGCCGATGGATGGGGAAGTGAGGCAGGCGGACCTAGATCCGTGTGCCGAGGGCCGCGACGGGCGCGGTGAAGGTGAACTGGTAGCAGCCGGTAGTTGGGAAAGCAAGGGCGCCGACGAGCTGGACCTCGACGCTCTAGCGCTCAGCGAGAACGCGCGCAGCGACATTCTCTCGCGGTTGAAGCGCATAGAAGGCCAGGCGAGGGGCATTCGGAAGATGATCGAGGACGGCAGAAGCTGCGAGGAAGTCGTCATCCAGGTGGCGGCGCTGAAGGCAGCGGTGGCGCAGGTCGGCATAGCTATAGCCGGGTCTCACCTCGTGGACTGCGTGGCGCGGGACATGGGCGCAAGCCCAGGCAACCGGGAAGCGCTGGCGAGGTTCGTCAAGATCTTCAGCAAGCTGTCATGACAGTCTTACGGACTTCGAAAGGCATGGCGAACGCGAAGGGCAGGCTGAACGCGTGCCACGCAGGGTGCCGACAAGGGTGGGGCGTGCGGCACGGAACTGCCTGGCATGGTGCGTCCCCCATGACATGCCTTCAGGACCTTGAAGGCTGGTTCCGTGGAAGTCCGGGCACTGCTGCCACGCATCGAGGCTCGTCGGGGCCGGGAGTCGGTGCCGATGGCTTGCTGACCATGGCCCATCGTTCATAGTCTGTGGTCCGTGGTCCATGGTCCGTGGGCTGTAGTCCGTGGGCCGTGGTCCGTAAATCATGGTCCGGGGACCATGGTTTAACGCCTATGGCCTGTGGTTCGTGGTCCATGTTCCATGATCCGGGATCAATGGCCGAGCTCGGGGGGCAGCGCGCCCTTGGCCACGGAACTCGAGGCATAGGTTTGGGTCCGTCCTGTGACCCTATACATAGATCGTGTGGATCCCAAATGGCAAAGCACAGAAAGGAAGGGTCCGAGATGGCGAAGGGAGTCATTGAGGTCAGTGATGCCACTTTCGCTGAAGAGGTACTGAAGTCTGAGGAGCCCGTGCTCGTGGACTTCTGGGCGGAATGGTGCGGTCCGTGCAGGATGATGGCGCCCGTGGTCGAGGACATCGCCGCCGACTATGCAGGCAGGATGAAGGTCGCCAAGTTGAACGTGGACGAGAACCGCATATCCGCGACCACCTATGGCATAATGAGCATTCCCACTCTGGGGCTGTTCAAGGGCGGCCAGCTGGTCCAGAGGTTCGTAGGATTCATGCCCAAGCATGAGCTTGCCCGACGCATAGACGCTGTTCTGTAGCCCGTAATTCTGCAACCCATGTGGCTCGCGCCGGCCCGTGTAGGACGTGTAGGACGTGGAGCCTGTGTAGCCTGTGTGGCCCGTCGTCGCTGTTGCCCACAAGACCTGCACGGCGCGGGCGCGAGCCGATGGCGAGAGAGGGTTGGCCCCGACCGCAGCTGAAGCTGAAGCTGCGGCTGTAGCTGCAGCTGCAGCTGTAGCCGCAGCCCTAAGTGAAGGTGCATTAGTCCTCGCCCCTCTTCCAGTAGTTGCCGGGTTGCCGGTGTTGCACTCTCTCTTTGAGTCGCGGGCAACCCCTCCCAGAAGGTGGGAGCATTTCTGCAGGAGACTGTTGAGCTTCCCCAGGGGCTGCCAATTCGGCCGAGCACGGCGGCGGTTTTAGGTGATTCAACCGGATCGTGTTGCCAAACGGTGGCAACGATCAGCAGTCTCCTGCACCCCACCCTGGTGCCGGCCATGTCCTTCCCTTATATCCCCTGCCCCAATGGCCCATATTCCATGCTCCAAACCCCATGGCCCGTGCATAATGCTTCGTCCGTCACCTGTGGCGGTTCAGACCGATGTCAGAATCTGCTCATGGCCTGTTCAGATCCCCGCTATCGCCGCTATAAAATCGGCTTGCAAGCAAAACGGCGGGGGACGAGAGCACCCGAAGCGTTCCGCCGACTTGCAGAAGCTGCTGGAAGGTAGAAGGTGTCCCGGATTTCGGCGAGAATAAATGTACGAGGGGTTGGCAGCACCGGGCTTGCAACCGGCGCGTATGCGAGAGGTGTCCGTCCGCTGGATAAAGGCTGACAGTCACCTCCCACGATCGCCGGGAAGGAGGGGGCGTCTGCTGTGAAAAACAATTTTCCGTATGTCGGTCTGTTCCTGATCCTGGGCGTTGGCATTGGCGGGGTGGTCTACACAGTGACTAAGGAAGCATGGCATATAGGGGCTGGAGCTGGGCTAGGCATCGCGTTAGGCGCCATAGTGCAGTCTATGGTGGGTCGCAGGAGGCCGTGACGGCGCTGGAAGGTTGCTTCAAAACCGGGGCTTCCTGGCACACGGGAGGACCGGATGGGGGAACCTACGCATCGCCAAGCTAGCGGTTCTCGGGGTGCACGTCCCGGCGCGTGGCCGAGGCATGCGTTTCGAAGAACGTCTCCAGAGGATTTCGAAAGGGGTGGTGATCGTGAAGTGGCCTCGGGTTGCCCTCGGCGCTGGGATTGCGCTTGTCGGGTTGTGGTTGCTCCTTTACAACGTCGGCGTCGTATCCTCGTTGCCCTGGTTCTGGTGGCCGCTTGTGCCCCTCGGGCTTGGGGTGATCCTGCACTGGGTCGCGTTCACCGAGAAAGGATCGGAGGCCCTCTTCATCCCGGGCGGGCTTCTCACGATTGTCGGAGCGCTCTTCCTTGCATGCCAGATCGTCGGATGGGACATCCTCGAATACCTTTGGCCCGTATTCCCGCTCTCGGTGGGCGTGGGGTTCCTGGAGGCGTACCTTTTCGGTGGGCGACACGTGGAGTTGCTCATACCTGCCGTGCCCACGCTGGGCGTGGGCATCATCGGGCTTTCAACCACGCTCGCCCGCGGAATCGGTAAGTGGCTCCTGCCTATTACGATCATGGCGATCGGGCTCGTAATGCTGCTGGCCCCCGGGGCCGGGCGACGGGTCGGGCCGCGCTCAGAATGAGCCGGAGCCAGTGCAGGTCACTTTAGCTTCGCCGCTATGAGCCCGGGCGCACCCAAGCGCCCGAGCGCCCGAGCATTGGGCGAACAGCAGCACCGGACTAGAACAGGCTTGGATCGCTGCTTGGTCAGCGGGAACAGCCGGCGGCCGCGTGTTTTGGAGAGTGCCGCCAGTCATTCTGACGGCTCGCGTGAGCGCAGGTACAGTTCGAAAAGAAAGTTCTTGATAGCTTCGCCGAACGCCTGATCGTCCGTGATCCGCTTGAGGAGCTCGAAGCTGGCAAGCCAGGTTCGGGCCGGACCCTTCGGACGGCAATGTCGTTTCGCAGTACGGTTCGAAAGCTGTCCTGGTCTCGTCGACTTCGTTCGTAAAGTCGAGCACGGCCGTGCGTCACTGTGTTCGAAGACGTTCGGACTCATAGCGGCTCGGTTCCTTCTGTCAACAAGCTGAGAAATTGATCGTACGCAAAAAGCCTATTTCGCCTTCTTCCGGTAAGCTCTCGGGCCACGCCGAGGTTCAGCAACACATTCATGCCTGTCGTCGCGGCGGGAAAGGATAGTCCGGTGCGACGGCAGATCTCCTTGAACGAGATCACAGGTCGCTCGCGGAGCGCGGCGTGCACGCGCAGGGCTGAACCGGCAGCGCGGCCACTACGCTGGATGCGGCCCGCATCGGCGTTGAAGAGTCCCACTAGGCGCTGCGCCGTAGTGACGGCGCCTGCCGCGGTGGTCCGTACGCCCTCCAGGAAGAAGTCGAGCCACATCTCCCAGTCGCCCTCCGCGCGCACTTGGTCGAGCAATCGGTAGTACTCTGCGCGGTTTTGCTTGAAGAAAAGACTCAGGTACAACAGCGGTTGGGTAAGTATGCCGGCGTCGCACAGAATCAGCGCGATGAGCAGCCGCCCCACCCGCCCGTTGCCGTCAAGGAAAGGATGGATCGTCTCGAACTGGACGTGCGCCAGGGCGGCTTTGACTAGGACCGGTAGACCTGTATCGCTCCCGTGGAGAAACCGCTCGAGTTGACCCATGCACTCCGCCACGGCATGCGGAGGTGGTGGCACGAAGTGCGCTGTACCTGGCCTAGTGCCGCCGATCCAGTTCTGCGAGCGGCGGAACTCTCCGGGCAGCTTGTCGCTCCCGCGACCGCGGGAGAGAAGCTTTGCATGGACTTCACGGATCAAGCGGTTCGAAAGGGGGAAGCCTTCCTTTAGCCGTTCAAGCCCATGCTCCAGCGCTGCCACATAGTTGGACACCTCCACCACGTCGTCCATAGGCACGCCCGGTGCCTCTTGAAGCTCGAACAGCAGGAGATCGGAGAGCGAAGACTGGGTGCCTTCGATCTGCGACGAAAGTACGGCTTCCCTGCGTACGTATCCGTAAAGGAAGAGGTGCGGGTCAGGCAGCAAGGTGGTGATGCTGTCCAGGCGCCCCAAGGCCAGCAAGGCTCGCTCAAGCAGGACCTGGCGTGCCCCGTCCAAAACGAGCGGCGGATCGGGGGGTAGTGGGTCCGGCACGAAGGCTCGCACCGTTTCGTCCCCTGTGTGGAAGGTCTCAAAACGTCCTGTCAGACCTCTCTTCATCGTGCATCACCTGATTCAGTTTTGCTCAATAACAGAATAGCTTATTTAGCGATAGCATTGCAACGCTTAATAAGCTCATGATCGAGCCTGATTACCGTGACGCGGCCTCCTCCCGTACACCAGTCTTGCCCGTTACCGCAGCAGAGATTAGCGTAGTGAGGTATTTCTTGAGCAGGTCGATGCCCTCGCGGACCTTAGCGACGAGGGCGTCAATCTTTGAAGTCTCGCGGTCGAGGAACATGAGGAAAGCGGCGACTGTGCACCGCTCAAAATTGGGAAGTACCGCAACAGCAGTGTTCTCAACCTGTGTCTTGGCTAGCTCTCTAGACGTGCTTCCCTGTCGACGCAACTGAAGCTCGGGGCGTGCCGCTATGACTTGGTGGTACAGCACTGGGTTTTCGCAATTTCGGGGACCTCCGAAGTACCAAGAGCACCATGGCCTTCCGGAGCAATCTACGACTCCACTCTCAGGCGCGGACCGATTAAGTTCCTCCTCTGTCTTCGCCTCGCCCGGCGCGCGCTTGGCCAGGCCCGCCCGCACTGCCTGGAAGAAAGCCACGTCGTCGCGGATGGCGAGCGCCTCCTCGTGCGGCGCGGCCAGCGCGAAGGCCCAGGACAGCTCGTGTACGGCGTGCATGAGGGGTTCCTTGCCGTCCTGCTACGCGAGGATGTGCTCCTGGGCCGAGGGCAGGAGCGAGAGCCGCTCCTCGGGCGAGCCGGTCACCCGCCGCGACCAGTCGAAGCCGTGGGAGAGGTTACAGCAGACCTCGTACTTCTCCAGCATCACCGCTACCGCTACCGCTACCGCCACCGCCACCGCCTCCTGCTGGTCGATGGCCGTTCTCCCCCTGCCGCTGCTCTCAGCGTAAGTGGCGAGCGCCGCCTTGAGCTCGTGCGCAAGCCCGAGGTAGTCCACCACAAGCCCGCCCGGCTTGTCGCGGAACACGCGGTTCACCCGGGCGATGGCCTGCATGAGCCCGTGGCCGCGCATGGGCTTGTCCAGGTAGATCGTATGCAGGCTCGGGGTATGCACGCTCCGGCAGTCAAAGCCGGTGAGCCGCATGTCGCGCACGACGACCATGCGGAAGGGATCGTTCGGGTCGCGGAAACGATTGGCCAATAGCTCGCGCCGCGCTCTGCTGCGGGCGTGTTGCGCTACGCGGGGGCCTTCTGAGGCGTCGCCCGTCATCACTACTTTGAGCAGCCCCTTGTCGTCGTCCTCGTGAAACCAGTCCGGCCGGAGCCTCACGATCTCGTCGTGCAGGTCCATGCAGATGCGCCGGCTCATGCAAACCACCATCGCCTTGCCGTCCAGGGCCTCGAGCCGCCGCTCGAAATGCTCCACGATGTCCTGCGCGATGAGCTTTAAGCGCTTCTCGGTCCCCACGATGGCTTCCAGCTGCGCCCATTTGGTCTTGAGCTTCTCCTTGCGTTCCACCTCCTCACCCTCCGTCACCTCTTCGAAGTCGGGGTCGATGCGCGGCCGTTCGGATTCCTCGAGCGCCAGTTTCGCCAGCCGACTCTCGTAGTAGATGGGGACAGTGGCCTGGTCCTCAACCGCGCGCTGGATGTCGTAGATGCTGATGTAGGCTCCGAACACCGCCCGGGTGTTCTTGTCCGCACGGTCCAGGGGCGTCCCTGTGAACCCGATGAAGAACGCATTCGGCAGGGCGTCCAGCAGGTGCCGGGCGAAGCCGGCGATGAAGTCGTACTGGCTACCCCGCGGTGCCACGTTCGCCGTAGGTCAGTCCGAACACCGTATCCGCGAGCCAGCGCCGGAACCCTTCGTTGTCGCTGAACTGCTTAAACAGCTCGGTGTCATCTTGGAGCAGCGCGGTCATCACACGAACGAGCGCCTTGTCGTGCTCGATGCGGGCGTTCTGTTTGTCGGAATACTTGCGTGCATTCTGGTAGGCGGTGTCGGCTGCTACGCGTGCGGGAATCTCCTCGGTGATCAGTTTGCGCACCCGATCGGCGTCGGTCCAGGGAATGTTGCCGAACTGATCGTTAAAAGCCTTGATGATGTTCGAGAGACGGTCGAGCTCTGGTTCGGGCTTGTGTCCGCCGCCCGCCGTGGGCACCGGTTCGATCTCGACATCCGCATCGGGAAGCGCGATCCTCATGGTGGCCTGCTTCTCGACCCGGTAGCTGTCCATGTCGATCGCCTCGAGGATGCCCTTCGAAAGGTCCTCCTCTTTCGGCGCCGGCAGCTTGGGTACCAGGAAGTTGAGGAAGATCGATAGCTTCTCCCACTGGGCGTTGGTATAGGGGAGGATCGAAGACAGAAAACCGTAGGTTCGCAGAAACGCCTTGGCCTTGCCCTTGAAGCCGACCTGACCGTCCTCGTCGAGATGCTCCAAGTAGGTGGCGACACAAGCGTCGAGGATCGGGTCGAGTTGGTCGCGATCGGCGCCGCTCAAGTACAGGCGGACGAATTCGTCCACTTGCGCCAGCGCGTACACCTGGTAGCCATCCAGGTCGGCCTTGAAGTCGTGCAGCTTGTTCGGGTCTGTCTCGTCGGCGAGGATGGTGGTCCGGTAGTAGGGCTCGAAGGCCTTCCGGATCGTCTCCGGGTCGTTCACGAAGTCGAGGACAAAGGTGTCGTGCTTCTGGGGGTGGGCGCGGTTGAGGCGGGAGAGGGTCTGCACCGCCTTGACCCCGGAGAGCACCTTGTCCACGTACATTGTGTGCAGGAGCGGCTCGTCATAGCCGGTCTGGAACTTGTCGGCGCAGATCAAAAACCGATACGGGTCCTCCCGGATCTTGTCGGCGATCTGGTTCGAGGGAAAGCCGTTAAGGCTGGCCTCGGTGACCTGTTGACCGCCATACTCGTGCTCACCCGAGAAGGCCACAATCGCCCGATAGGGGCTTTTGCGCTCGGCAAGGTACGCCTTAAAGGCATGGAAGTACTGAATAGCTCGCTCGATGCTGCCGGTCACCACCATGGCCCGCGCCTGGCCGCCGATCTTGCCCTTGGCGATCACCTGCTCATGAAAGTGGTCCACCATGATCTCGGCCTTGAGCCGGATGGCGTACTCGTGCCCCTCGACGAAGCAGCGCAGCTTCTTCTGCGCCTTTTTGACGTCGAATTCGGGGTCGTCCTCGATTGTCTTGATGAGCTTGTAGTAGCTCTTCACCGGCGTGTAGTTGGCCAGTACATCCAGGATGAACCCTTCCTGGATGGCCTGTTTCATGGTGTAACCGTGGAACGGGCGGTGTTTAACCGTACCGTCGGGCTGCGGCTCGGGTTTACCAAACATCTCCAACGTTTTATTCTTAGGGGTGGCGGTAAAGGCGAAGTAGCTGGCGTTCGGCAGCAGCTTCCGGGCCTCCATGAGCCGGTTGATCTGGTCTTCGAAGGTCTCGTCTTCGTCCTCTGCACCGGCCTCCGACAAGGCCATGCTCATCTTGGCCGAGGTGCGGCCGCCCTGACTCGAGTGCGCCTCGTCAATGATGATCGCAAAACGGCGCCCGCGGTGCTCGTTGCCGATTTCGTCGAGGATGAACGGGAACTTCTGAAGCGTCGTGACGATGATCTTCTTGCCGCTCTCGATGAAGCGCCGCAGGTCGCCAGAATGCTCGGCGTGCCCCACCGTGGCGCTCACCTGGGCAAACTGCTTGACTGTGTCCCGAATCTGCTGGTCCAGGATGCGCCGGTCGGTCACCACGATAATGGAATCGAAAACGGGTCTTCCGTCCCTAGCGAGACCGATCAGCTGGTGGGCCAGCCAGGCGATGGAGTTGGACTTGCCGCTGCCGGCGGAATGTTGGATAAGGTAGCGCCGACCCACGCCGTGCGCCACCGCGTCCGCCAGGAGTTTTCGCACCACGTCGAGCTGGTGATAGCGGGGGAAGATCTGCCGTCGCCGTTTCTTGCCGGTCTTGAGATCTTTCTCCTCAACGAGTTGAACATAGTTTTCGAGGATGTCGGTCAGGCTCTCGCGGGTGAGGACCTCGCGCCAGAGGTAATCGGTCTTGAGCCCGTGCGGATTGGGGGGATTGCCCGCGCCGTCGTTCCATCCCTTGTTGAAGGGCAGAAACCACGACGCCTTACCCGCAAGGTGCGTGCAGAACCACACCTCGTTGTCGTCCACCGCGAAGTGCGCCACGCAGCGGCCAAGCTCGAAGAGCTTCTCGCGCGGGTTGCGGTCGCGCCTGTACTGCTCGATGGCGTCGTACACCGTCTGTTTGGTGAGGCGGTTCTTGAGCTCGAAGGTGAAGACCGGCAGGCCGTTAATGAAGAGCACCAGGTCCAGCGCCCGCTGCGTCTCGTCGCGGCTGTAGCGGAGCTGGCGCGTGACGGTGAAGCGGTTCTGCTCATAGAGCGCCCGCGCTTGCTCGTTTCCGGGGGAAGGCGTGCCGTAGAAGAGCTCAATGCGGTAAGGCCCGTGCTGGATGCCGCCTCTCAGCACGTCCACCACCCCGCGCTTGCTCACCTCGCCCTGGAGCCGCGCCAGAAACTTGCGCCGCGTGGGGCTGTCGTTATCGAGATCGAGCGCTTCGGCGACCTCCGGTTGCGTCGACCGCAGAAACGCCGCGAGCTGAACCAGATCGACGCAGTGCTCCCGGTCGTAATCGGCCGGGTCGCCGGGGAGCCAACCCACACCGCCGTAGGGTGCCGGCGTCTCGGCAACGAACGCCGGAGTGCCGGCAGGTCGGGGTACGCAGTCGCTGCCGGTTAGCGCCCGGCAGATCAGAGTTTCGAGCCCGGCTTCGCTGGTGTCGGTTGGTTTCATGGTCCAACTTCCTCCTCAGAGAGCTTCTGCGGCGGCATCATCTGTCGCCTCGCCTTCGGCTGTCTCGTCCGTGTCCATCAACTCAGCCTCCCCCTCAGGCGGCTCTTCCGGCAGCCGCGCCGCAACCTCGCGCACATCCACATTGCCGGTGACCACATCGGCGATCACGCGGGTGCGGTATTCGCGCAGCAGTTCGATTTCGCGGTGAGCGGCGGCAATGGCGGCGTCGATCTTGGCCGTCTGGGCGTCGAGGTACTCCACGATGGCGGTTTGTTCATCGGGTGAAGGGATCGGGATGTACAGGGCACCAAACTTCTCCCTGGTAAAGTGCGCGATCGTAGCCTTATTGTTCAAAGCGTGAAACCAACCGGTTGCCGCAATAACGCTCATGACATACTGCAAGTAGTCGTTCCGACAGTGATCACGGGGGCGAACACGATGCAGTGCGTTCTGAATAATGAATCCCTCTGGTATGTCTTTCACAATTCCGCAACGCCCTCCTTCGCCCCCTTCGCATACGAGAAGATCGCCAACAGTGATACCAAATTGTTGGATATCTCGTGGACTGGCCCACATCCTTGGTGCATCTGATGTTCTTACTGAAAACCACTGAATATGTTGTGCCTTAAGATACGGAACCTCAACATCGTCTGGGTTATTCGGTCTCGTTTGCAGCATCTTTCCAAGTTGAATGGCATAATGACGCTTGACCGGCTTCACCTCCCAATTCGCCGGCACATCGCTGAGCCACTTGACACCCGAGGGTTTGTAGGCTGGGTAGGGCTTGCCCGTGCAGACGTCGATTCTCCCGGTGACGGCCTGGTGGATGAGAGCCTGCTTGTACTCTTCGAGCAGCTTGATCCGCCGCCGCCGCGCCCTGATAACCCGCCGGATCCGCCGCTCCGCCCAGTCCAGAAACCGCACGATGGCAGTTTGTTCGGGGAGGGGTGGGACTACCGATGGCAGGCGTAAGAAAACGTCGGGGTAGAGGCGTAGACGGCTGTCCACCACCCCGGTAGAGACAGTCTTAAAAGCTCCTGTGAACGACGGTGTCCGGAACAAATAGTGAAGGAACCGAGGCTCTACGCCGTGTGGTTTAGTGCGGAACACGCAGTAGGATGGGCTCACAATTCCCGCGACGGACGACACACCAAGGCTGCCATTCCACGCTAGCATGATGTTCATCACAAGATCGCCTGGCATGACGCGCTTGTACCCAACTAGACTAGCCGCATTGGTCAGCAGATTGCCCTCACCGGTTAACTGCTCCTGTCGTCGTGTCACGCCAGTGTACTGTGATACCGTTAAGAGCTCCTCGGAGCCATCTTCCGAACGCTCGTTCACCTCTTGCAGCAAAAACTTGTTACGCTTCACCTCCCAATGCTCCGGCACCTTGCCGAGCCACGGCACGCCGGAGTCTTTGTAGGCGCGGTAGGGTTTGAGTCTGTCGATCATGACTCTTCCTCACTTCTTTCAGCTGAACCTTGCTGCCACGCCTCTGCAACCGTCTTCCAGTCTATCTCGCGCGTTACAGTTTCGCCTTTCTCATTCTTGCCAGTCCACACATTCCAGAAGTCCGGGTCGTCGGAGCGCGGCCGCTGGGATTCAGGCAGGTCGTGCATCTTGACTAGAACCGGCAGTTCTGACGCCCATCCCAATAGAATTGCGTGTTGGGACGGCAACGACGGAAGTTCGCGCAACAATCCCCGGAGGTTGTCCGGTACAAGACGATGGACCAGCTCCTGGTCCCGGTCGTTGCTGATGCGATGAAGCAAAAAGGTATTGCATTGCGATAGGACCGTGGGAGAGAGTTCAGACGGGCGCTGAGAGGATAGAACGAGGCCTAGGCCAAACTTCCGACCTTCGCGGGCGATCCGCTCGAAGACCTGGCAACACACCGCAGCAGCATCCCAGTCCTCATCGTCCTCCTTGTAGCGTTTGATAAATGTATGTGCCTCCTCCATTACCAGGACCGTTGGAAGGGCAGCCCGATTGAGCGTGACATAGCGTTGCAGTGCTTCGAAAACCATACGGGCGATTACGGCCGTAACGACGTGCACTACGTCGGTGGGCACCAGGGAAAGATCGATGACGGAAACGCAGTGGCTTTCAGTATTGTTTCCGCCGATATAGTTGTTAAGCCACTGTTCGAGCGTGACGCCCTCAGTATCAGCGATTACCGGCTTCATTCTTGGGTCTGCGAGAAACGTTCGGATACGAGCAACAAGGAAATCGAGGTACTGGCTGGCGTTCTCCTGCTCCGCGAGGATCTCCAAGTGGTCCGCTAAGTCCGTCCCGTTGAATGCCAGCGGAACGTCTTCATCTGGACCCTCTTGATAGACAACTCCGCCCAAACAGGCCAATGCGGCCTCTACGCGCGAGATGATGCTCTGTACCTCGTCTTCGGTGAATGCGACGAAGTAGACGAACGTTTTCTGTGATTGCTTATCGACCCCGACTTTGCGTCTTGCATCAAGCGCGCTGTTCGCCGCGTCGCGGATAGCTGTTAGCGGGATGTCAGGATACTCCGGTATCCACTTCTCGAGGTCAGCGACAATGGCCTCTATCTGAAACCCGAACTTTGTTGCCTCGGTCTTTACTGCGTTTGACCGTAGGTCACGCCTAAGCGTGATCAGCGTCGAGGAGAGACGCCTCCGTAGGTGAAGTTTCTTCTCCTCCTCGCTCGGTGCGGCGACATCGGTCCTGCCCGCCTTAACCTCTCGCAGAGCGCGCCGGAGCAAAGGTCGCTGCGTCTTTGCGCTCGCCTGGGTAAACGCGCACCATTCAGCGCTGTTCCAGAACCACAAAGGCACCTTCAGCGGTTCTTCACCTTCCCCAGCGTTTACTTTAAAAATGCGCGCCCTAATCCTGGCGTCGTCCTTCGGAAACGCCTGTGAATACTCGCCATTAGGGTCCAGAACAATAAAACGGGCGTTCGGACGGGCTGAGGACTCCCGCTGGGCTGCCTCAATGCTCCAGCGAATCAGCCCGGCGACAGAGCACGATTTGCCGCTGCCTGTATTCCCGAGTACGGCGAGGTGGCGGCCGAATAGCCGATCCGGATCGACATATACCTTTGCATCGTTCGCCAGAGGGCTTGTACCGATGCAGACACGCTTCTTTTCGCCAGACTCAACGATTGCTCGGAGCTCTTCATCGGTAGGGAGCAGAGCCGGAGCACCGACAGATGGCAGAACATCGCTACCTCGCCTGAACACAAAGCCCTTGCCATCGCGATGCACACGCAATATGCCGAGTGGATTTAAACTGACGCGCCGGAGTGGATAGGGTAAATCCACCAAGCCAAAATCTTGCATCCCGCGCCTCTTCGGAAACGGCGAGCGTTCAACCGTGATCCACTCTACCTGACCTACAAGAAACCCTTGATCGACAGGAATTAACAGGTATCCATTTACCCTGGGGAACGGTCTTGGCCCTCCTGTGTTGAGTGCTACCGACTCTGGCGCCTCGATATCAATAGCAATTTTAATTTCATCAGGGGAGACGAACTCTACCGTCCCAATCTGAAGAGTGCTGGCTTGTTCGAATAGGGTCTGTCTCATGACAACGCTCCACCTTCATTGTCCGGGGTGGGAGCTTGGCTTACCTGAACCTGCGCGTCCAACCGCGCTTTGATCAAATCTGCCATTCGGATTGTCGTTCGGTCGATTGCAGGTTTCGGTAGATAGTGATCGACAAGCGTTTTAAGATCGCCAAGATGGTCGCCGAGCAAAAGCGTTACTTGAGCGCCTCGGCCCAACTTCTCGTACGTTCGCATGATCCGACCGAGGGGATCGCTGTACGAGATGATCACCAAGTGCGCTGACGGTATCGTCAGCATGTCTTCGATGATTCGATTGATGTGTTCATCACCGAAGCTGTAGCCGTAGCAGAGCAGCGTGCTATTCGGTCGACAGATCGCCGCAGCGAAGTCTCGGAATAGTTCACTGTAAGGGTAGAAGAGCGTCTCCACATCCTTCGCCGGGTTAGGGTAAATCATCAGTTGCAATGCTGTTGCGCTCTTCAGGCTTGGGGCTTGAAGGTAGGGGGCTATAGCGTCTGCACCGAATGGCAGGCCTATGCGACGAATTTCGCCATTGCAATGAACCCAATCCACTGAACCGTGTAGTTTGGTAAAGCGGGCTACGCCCTCCAAATAGCGTGGTTCGCCCCGAATGCCTGGCGGGTTGTAGTGCAAGTCAACATCAAGGCGCGATGCCCGGAATATTGGCGCAAGGGTGCCGACGAATCGATCGACCAGTCGAAGACCTGCTACATCCGCACCGATTTCGATATAGCGATCATAATTCGTGGTGAAGAGATGAAGACGGTCGCGGGTTCCCGATCGGCTTGCGAAAGTCATAAGGAAGCTAACGAGGTAGGTGAAAGCATGTTCGCGTTTGTCATCCGGTGCAGAAGCCAGGTTGTGCTCACCTTGCAGGATGGAGGCGGCGAAGGATTGAAGAGCCCCGCCCAACTCTCGCCGCAAGTCCTCGACGTGCTTTCGCTCTTGGGCCTCGTGTGCCTTTGTCGCTGCAAGTATTTGCAAACCACGGAGCAACTCGTTGACCACGCGGATTTGGTCTTCAATGTTTCCTTCACCGCGTTCCAGCTCTTTCGCTGTGCGCCTCACCTCTGCCTTGATTACATCTCCCAGAGTTTTGAAGTCTACGGTATTCATTCCTGGAAGGGATGCGCCGGTTGCCAGCCTGTGAACGGCGTGAGTGAGCCCCGACCCTACAAGCAGGGATAAATGCTCGGACTGACAAAGTGCCGTCAGCCACGGCTCTATCCGTTCTCGTAGTTTCTCAGGACTAAATTCCTTGTCGGCTTTTGCCCAAGAGCAGCTCAGGCCCTCTGCCAGCTTAAATCTGTTGTTAGCCGACGGAATCGGGGCGAGAGTCAGCCGCTCAGGGTCGTCTCGCGTCTTGATGACCTGTTGTCCATTTTGAAGGCTCATCGCGTCTGACCTCCAAAAATATCGTCCAGCAACCCCTCGGCCTCCTTCTCCACCGCCAGAAAATCAGCGCGGATTTCTTCCAGCGGCCGCAGGGCCTTTGGCTTGTAGAAGTAGCGGTTGAAGTTGATCTCGTAGCCCACCTTGACGCTTGCCGGGTCGTACCAGGCGTCCGGCGCGTAGGGCAGCACCTCGCGCCGCAGGAAGGTCTCGATGGCCGTGCGCTGGTCTTCCAGGCTCGGCAGGTAGCCAGGCTGATGGCAGGCCTGGCACTCAAGGAATGGGATCTGCTCGCTGTCGCGAAGCTCCATGTCCGGCTCGTACTCCACCACGCGCGGCTTGCCGTGAATGGTGACCTCGAACAGCCCGCGCAGCGGGTCAGGCGCCGTGCCGGGTTTGCGAATTTCCTTGATGACCGGCGGTGCATCGTCGGCTCGTTCAACCGTTTCCCGAAGCGCTTTGATCTCTTTGGGGGTGTAGGCGCGCTCGGGGTCGATACCTTTCAAGCGCAGGGGGCGCTCCACCGTCACCTTCCAGTAGCCGAAAGCCGCGTTGGGGAAGATCTTGGACTGCTCGGTTTCCTCGAATTTGAGGAAGGTATCAACAATGCGACGGATGTCCTCTTCGGACAGCTCGCAGTTCTTCTTGCCCAGGTTCTTGCGCAGGGGCTTGTACCACTGCGTGGCATCGATGAGCTGCACGCGACCTTTGCGGTGCTCGGGCTTCCTGTTCGTGAGCACCCAGACGTAGGTGGCGATGCCGGTGTTGTAGAACATGTTGAGCGGCAGGGCGACGATCGCCTCGAGCCAGTCGTTCTCGATGATCCAGCGGCGAATGTTGCTCTCGCCCTGGCCGGCATCCCCCGTAAACAGCGACGAGCCGTTGTGCACCTCGGCGATGCGACTGCCGAGTGGGGTGTCGTGCTTCATCTTGGAGAGCATGTTCACCAGGAACAGCATCTGCCCGTCGCTGGTGCGGGTGATCAGCGAAAGCTCCTCGCCCCGGTGCTGCACGACAAAGCGCGGGTCCTTGATGCCAGCCTTGCCGCCCATGCGTTCCAGGTCGCTCTTCCAACTCTTCCCGTAGGGCGGATTGGAGAGCATGAAGTCGAAGGTGCGACCGGGGAAGGCGTCGTTGGACAGGGTCGAATGCTCCGGTCCGCCGACGATGTTGTCGGCGGCATCGCCCTCGCCCTTGAGCAAAAGGTCGGCTTTGCAGATGGCGTAGGTCTCGGCGTTGATCTCCTGGCCGAAAAGGTGCACCGAGACCTGTTTGCCACGTTCTTTCGTCAGTTGCAACAGGGTTTCCTCGGCCACCGTGAGCATCCCGCCGGTGCCGCAGGCGCCGTCGTAGAGCAGGTAGGTGCCGGATTCGATCTGGTCGGCGATCGGCTCGAAGATCAGGCGGGCCATCAGCCTCACGGCGTCGCGCGGGGTCCAGTGCTCGCCGGCTTCTTCGTTGTTTTCCTCGTTGAAGCGGCGCACCAGCTCCTCGAAGATGGTGCCCATGGCGTGATTGTCGAGGCCGGGCAGCCGGACGGTGCCGTCGCTGTTGAGCACAGGGTAAGGACTCAGGTTGATGGACGGGTCGAGGAACTTCTCGATGAGCGTACCCAGGGCGTCGGCTTTGGCCAGGCGGGGGATTTGGTTGCGGAACTCGAAGTTGTCGATGATCTCCTGCACGTTGGGCGAGAAGCCATCGAGGTAGGCGCGAAAATCCGCCTCCAGTTGGTGGCGGCTGGCACGCGCCTTGAGGTCGCGCAGGGTGAACTTCGAGGTGTTGTAAAACGCCTGTCCGGCCGCCTTACGCAGGGCGGCATCCTGGTTCGCGATGCCCGCCTTGTCTAGTGAGGCCTTCATATCGAGCACCGCCTGCTTGGTGGGCTCCAGCACCGCATCCAGTCGGCGGATAACGGTCATCGGGAGAATAACATCGCGGTACTTGCCGCGCACATAGAGATCGCGCAGTACGTCGTCGGCGATACCCCAGATGAAATTCGTGATCCAGGTGAGTTGGCCGTTTTCCATGTCAAACCTTCCTCCAAAAAGGTCGCATACGTCGCATACTGTTGAACGGCGGGTCTGCCAGGATAAAGTCGGCCTTGAGGTCGGGGAAGCGGTCGTTCTGGAAGGTGTCGCCCTGCGCGATCTGGCCTTCGATGCCGCGGATAGCCAGGTTCGTTTTCGCCAGGCGCCACGTCGTGTAGTTCAGCTCCTGGCCGTAGATGCTGATGTCCCCGCGGGCTCTGCCACCGTTGCCGTTGCCAGTGGCGTGGGCTTCGATGAACTCAACCGACTGGACGAACATGCCGGAGAATCCGCAGCAGGGGTCGTAGACGTGCCCCTTGTAGGGTTTGAGCATCTCAACCAAGAGGCGCACGACGCACCAGGGCGTATAGAACTCACCGCCCTTCTTGCCCTCGGCGTTTGCGAACTGGGCGAGGAAGTACTCGTAAACCCGGCCGAGGACGTCCTTGGAACGGTTCTCCGCGTCGCCTACTTTGATGTTGCTCACCAGGTCGATGAGCTGGCCGAGCAGCTGCTTGTCGATCGCCGGGTGGGCGTACTCCTTGGGCAGCACGCCCTTGAGCACGGGGTTGTCGCGTTCGATGGCGCGCATCGCGTCGTCCACCAGTTGTCCGATCGTGGGTTGCTTCGCCTGCGCTTTGAGGGACACCCAGCGCGCCTCGGGTGGCACCCAGAAGATGTTGACTGCGCGGTACTCGTCCGGGTCCTCGGGGTCGGCGCCCTCAGCACGCTCGGCCTCGAGCCGGGCGTGGTGTTTTTCGAAGGCGTCGGAGATGTACTTAAGGAAAATGAGACCGAGCACGACGTGCTTGTACTCCGCCGCGTCCATGCTGCCGCGCAGGGCGTCGGCCATGCGCCACAGCTCCGCCTCGTAGCCGATCGTAGCAGTGCCGTTTGGCTTGGTTGAGTTCTTTCTTGCCTTTGGCATAGGCACGCTTGCCCCGGGTTGCTGATTATGCTGGCAAGTATGGGCCCGGTCCAATGAAACACGAACCTGTCCTCTTTCTGTGGCATTATTCGCTGGGCTATTTCTAATTCCTGCCGGACCTGGAAGTCGCGGATGACCCACGGTGGCGGGGGACCGCGGTTGTATTGCTCCTGGCGGGGCGCCGGGTGCGGAGCCGAGGTAGGTGTTGGACCAAGCTAATCAGCCGCTTAGTACATATAGATGCCCAACCTCAAACTTGAACGAGCGTGCGGCTACATGAGTGCGCAGTCGGGCGCGCCGCGCCATGCACCCGCCCGCAGGTTTGCGTTCGATGTGGCGCGTTTACAAGCAAGCGTAGCAGTCTGCCGTAGGCGCATCAATGATATTGTCATTGATGATGTCGTCCGTGACTTACCTTCAAGTTTGCTATTGCGTTTTGGTATTGCGTGTTTATAGGCGGGCATGTGCCAGCCAGCCAGTCAGCCAACCAGCCAGCAGCCGGGACGCGGCTGATCCCCCGGGGCCAGGTTGCGGGTAGACCTGGTCCCGTGGGGATCAGTCCTGGTCGGAATCTGGTCCTCCGGGAACCACCGCTGCCGCCCTCCTTCGCCAAAACCGGGCGAGCTGGAGCACCAGGGACCAGATCCCGCGTGAAGATGGTCCTCTGGGGACCATCTTGGCGCGCGTTCTGGTTCCCCCGTGACCAGGACGCCTCGTCCGCCGCCGGGGGTGGTGCGCCAGGGACCAGGTTGCCCGCGAGGTTGATCCCCTGGGGATCATCCGCACGC
>JAAYXB010000014.1 GCA_012516125.1 Bacillota bacterium
CCTGAGGGAGCAACCCCGTGCGAAACCTGGTTACCGGAGATCCACCCTTCTCGCGGCTCAGCCGGCAAAACGCAGAACTTGGTCCCCTGGTGACCAGGATCCACGCAAAGATGGTCCCCGGGGACCCAGGTTCGTCCGCCGCCTGGTCCCCAGGGGACCACCTCCACGGATGCCCGTGGACGGCTGGTCCTCAAAGGACCAGGATTTGCGCGCAACTGGTCCCTGGAGGACCAACTTCGAGCGAAATCTGGTTACCAGAGACCCATCCTCCTGGCGCTCGGGCGACGAGGATGCCGGATCTGGTCCTCTGGTAACCAGGCTACGCGCGAAGATGGTCCCCTGGGGATCAACTTCGCCCGTCACCTGGTCCCCACGTGACCACCTTGCGAGATCTCCAAGAACCCCTGGTCCCCAGGGGACCAGGTTTTGCGTACGGATGGTCCCCAGGGGATCAACCTCGCGAGCAACCTGGTCCCTTACGGATCACCCCCGGCGGCGGTCGGGGCGCCCTGGTCACGAGAGGATCAAGACGTGTGCCAACCTGGTCCCCAAAGGACCATCTTCAGGCGAGATCTGGTCCCTGGTGCTCCACCTTGCCTGGTTTCGGCGAAGGAGGGCGGCAGGGGTGGTTCCCAGAGGGCCAGATTCCACGCCGGGCTGGTCCCCAACGGACCAGGTGTACCCGCAACTTGGTCCTCGGAGGACCAGCCGCATCTCGGCTGCCGGCTTGCTGACTGACTGACTGGCTGGCTGGCTGGCACATGCCCGTTTATAAACACGTATCATCATACTTGAAAGCAAGTCACGGACGACATCATCAATGACAACATCATCGACGAGTTTACGGCAGCCTGTTGCGCCAGCCTGTAAACGTGCGACACCGAACACAAACCCCCGGGCGGATGCATGGCACGGTGCGCCTTACTGCGCACTCATGTAGCCGCTGGCTCGTTCAAGTTTGAGGTTGGGCATCTATAGATGCTGGAGAGTATGGCCGGATCGTATGCTGACCCGGCCCTGATCAGGCCGACCACAGGCCGGGTGAACGCCTGTCTCCTGACAGGACCATAGATGACACGCAGATGACATGCCACGCCACGTCCGCCCAAAATCTGACGCCCGACGCGGCCACCAGGGCGTACCGTTACGTTGACAGATCATCAGTATCCTGGTAAAATCAGGATACCAGGAAGAGAATCAGATGAATGCTGAAACGCGGGGTGATTGTGGTGAAGGACCCGAGTCAGGAGGGGAACAGAGGAGTGGTGAGTAAGACAGCCCCCCAATACATCCCGCCTGAGTTGCGGCTCACTTACGAGGATTATTGCCGGATGCCATCGGGAGAACGATACGAGCTCCTGGAGGGGGACCTGAGGAAGATGACGCCGGCTCCAAGCGTTCTTCACCAGAAAGTCTCGGGAAGAATTGAGAAGGCGTTGAGACAATGGGTCGATGATCACAACCTGGGTGAGGTGTACGATGCCCCAATCGATGTGGTTCTGAGCGAGCATAATGTAGTTCAGCCCGACATCCTGTATATCTGCAAAGAGCGCCTTGGGATAATCAAGGAGGCTTATATCCAGGGCGCCCCTGATCTGGTAGTCGAGATCCTTTCGCCTTCCACCGTAGAGCTGGACCGGGTGACAAAACGAAGACTCTATGGACGCTATGGGGCTCGCGAATTCTGGATAGTGGATCCCGATAGCCGCAGTATCGAGGTTACCTCGCACAACGGCAGAGAGCTTGCCACCGTGCAGGTCTATCCGTCAGGAACAACCCTGGCAAGCCCCTTGCTGAAAGGGTTCGTGTTGGAGATAGACCGGGTCTTTTTCTAAAGGTGGGCCAGCTTTGAGAGGTACATCGCTCGTCGTCCGCGACCGGACGTTCCACCTGACCTGATGTAGGCAGGAGGTCCTGGTTCATGGGTGTTGACCTGCAACTCTCTGAACCGCTCATACCCAGTAGCAATAAGAAAGGTCCAGCAAAACCCTTTGTAAAGTGGGCTGGCGGTAAGGGGCAACTGGTGGAGGACCTCGCGGCCCACTTGCCAGAGAAGTATTCCGCTTACCATGAGCCTTTCGTGGGCGGAGGTGCGCTGTTCTTCCGCCTCGCTCCGGCCACAGCATTCCTGTCGGATCTCAATGAGGAGCTCATTAACGCATATCTCGTCGTCAAGAACGACTGCGACGCGCTGATACGTAGTCTCCGGAAGCACAAGAATGAGCGGGCGTACTACTATGAGATGCGATCCCTTGACCCAGATACCCTGGACCCAGTCGAGAGGGCTTCGAGGTTTATCTATCTTAACAAGACATGCTACAACGGGCTTTATCGAGTGAACAGGCAAGGCAAGTTCAATGTGCCCTATGGCCGATACAAGAATCCAGTCTATGCCGACGAGGCGCAACTGCGGCTTGCCAGCAAGGTCCTTGCAAACGCAGATATCAGGGTTGCCGACTTTGAAATCGTCCTTGAGCAAGCAAAGCCCGGTGACTTCGTGTATTTTGATCCGCCATACCAGCCAATAAGTGCGACAGCTAACTTCACCAGCTACACGCGAGATGCGTTTGACGAGTCTCAACAGAGGCGTCTTGCCGCTGTGTTTCGTGAGCTTGATAGGAGAAGGTGCTACTTGATGCTCAGCAACTCTGATTCGCCTCTGGTACGCGAGCTATACAGCCAGTTCAGAATCGCGACAGTGATGGCCAAGCGGTGCATCAACTGCAAAGGCGAGAGACGAGGTGCTATTCCTGAAGCCCTGGTGCTGAACTATTGAGAACGGGGACACTCGGTCATTGTCTTCTCGGGCCGAGGATGGTCAACTGACCTATTAAGACATGCCGTGTCGTATTAACCGAGTAATCAAGCAGGGCTGGCTCAAGAATCGCGATGCCGGCGGTCTCGCAGGTAGCATCCTCCGGACTGCCGGCTTTTCTTGTCGGCACGGGGCGGGCGCAGGGGAGGCTCCCTGCGTCCTTTCAATCGTCCAGGTCCCACATGAGGAGACCCGCGGGTGCTTTCGGCAGGAAATAGGTCGTTTTCCGCGGAAAGAGGTAGCCCTCGCGCGCTTTCTTGAGGATTTCACTTGCAGGGATCGCTGGGGGGAAGACGGCGACTTGTATCCTGCCCGATGCTATTGCGGCGAGCTCCGCCGGGCCGTTGTGGGTGTATGCGATCTCGCATGCGGCACCCGGGACAGCTTGCCTGCGCGAGAACAAGACCGCTTCCTCGGCGATCTCGAGGTCGAGACGCCTCAGCATTTCGGGCGTGTCGCCGTCGTAGGCCAAGATCCACAGACCAGCGCGCGTCACCACCGCAAACGAGGTCTTGCCGCCCGAACACGAGATCCGGGAGCAAAGCCACGTCCACAGGCGGCGTGCGGCGTCCTCGCCGCACCCGGGCGTGAACGGCCTTGCGTCTGTGTCGATGACGTCGAAGGCCGAGAGTATCCTCTCCACGAGGTCGGCCTCCGAGCCTTCGGGCCATCCGGCGATGACCCTGTGCGTCGGGAGCACCACCACGCCGGGGTCCGAGGTGGAGACAAGGGCCGCCAGGATACGCATGTGCCTCGGGTCCCCGGTCTCCCGAGCCAATCTCTTCATAGATTCGCACCTGTGATGGCCATCGGCGATGACGACCGGGCCCGAGCCGACGGCTTCCATGATGGCAGCCGAGGTCGCCTCGTCGCGGATGCGCCACACCCTGAGCGCTTCCGCCGGCAAGGTCGCCGTAAGGTCCGGCCCAGACGCCGCTCGCACGCAGGCAAGCATCGACACCACCTTCCCGGAGGGGTCCTCATAGAGGCCAAGCATCGGACTCGGGAGGGCGTGGCTCGCGCGGAGAAGATTCATGCGATCCTCTCTCGCGTGGGCCATGGTTTCCTCGTGGGGCAGGACGCCCTCATTCAGGTCTAGAAGGCCCACCACCGCCGTTCGCGTGTATCTTCTGCCTTGCCATTCGAACTCGTGCTCGCACAAGTACAGGGATGGCCCCGAGTCGGCAACGAGCACGCCTTCGCGGCGCCACGTCCTCCAGAGTCGCGCGGCGTTTTCGTAGAGAGCCGGGTCCTGTCCGCCCGGCGGCGGTATGGTGAGCTCCAGGCGGACGACGTTCCACGGATGCCGTTCCGCAAGGCGCCTCCCCTCCTCAGCGTCGACGACGTCGTAAGGCGGCGCGATGACGGCACCGAGATCCGCGCCCACCTTGCCGGGGTAATAGTAAACCGCCGTAAAAGGCATGAGCTTCGCCATGGTCAACCTCCTTGCGCCGCCCCGGCCTGAGAATTGGGGCGTTCGAGGTAGACAGGCTTCACCGAGAGCACACCCGCGAGGCGGGCTATCTCGGTTAGCGCTTCCGGCGGGGCTGGAGAGTCTATCCCAAGGACCATGATGGCGTCCCCTCCCTTCGCCTTCCTCGCGACCTGCATCTCGGAGATGTTCACTCTGGCCTTCCCAAGCGTCGTGCCGACCATGCCGATTATGCCCGGCTGATCCACATGCGGACAGACCAACATGTATGGGGTGAAGGCCATGTCCAGCCGGTACCCGTCGATCTGAACCAATCGCGGCACCTGTCTTGCGGAGAGAACCCCCGCGACCAGCCTCGTCCCCTTGTTCGTTGAGGTTTCGACGGAGATCTCGTTCGGATTCCCGTTCCCGTCGGACACACGGATCTCGCTTATGGCAATACCCCTTTCCTTCGTGAGTATCGGGGCGTTCACCACGTTCACATCGTCCCCAAGAAGCGGAGAGAGCACGCCCTTAAGCACGGAGTTGAGCAAGGGCCGGGTGTCGAGGGAGCTCAACTTCCCTCCCCACCCCACCCGGACCGAAGCGATCATGCCTTCTGACCACTGCGACGCGAACTTGCCGAGGATCTCCGCAAGCGGGATGAACGGCGCAAGCTCGCGGAACACTTCGGCTGCCGGCACCGGGATGTTCACGGCGTTCGGCACAGGCTCGCCGCGGAGCGCCGCGAGCATGGCCTTCGCAGTCTCGAGCGCGACGTTTGTCTGTGCCTCGGTCGTAGACGCGCCGAGGTGGGGTGTTACGATGACGTTGTCGAACCCAAGGAGCGGGTGGTCCGGGGGCGGAGGCTCAGATGTCAGCACGTCGAGCGCCACTCCGGCCACCTTCCCCGACCTGAGGCCCTCGACGAGCGCGGATTCGTCCACCACCCTGCCCCTGGAGCAGTTGACGATGCGCACCCCTTTCTTCATCAAGGCGATCGTCTCACGCCGGATAAGGCCTATGGTCTCAGGTGTCACCGGCACGTGGAGGCTGATGAAGTCGGAGTTGGCGAATACATCCTTGGGCTCCGCCGGCACGACTCCCAAGCTGGCGGCCTTGCTCGCTGAGACACCCGGGTCGTACGCCAGGACCTTCATGCCGAGAGCGAGCGCCCGCTTCGCAACCTCGACCCCCGCGCGGCCGAGGCCGAAGATGCCGAGCACCTTGCCTCGGACCTCCGTTCCCATGAACTTCCCTCTCTCCCACCCGCCGGACTTGACGTGGGCGCAGGCCTGCGGGATGTTTCGGGCGAGGCACAAGAGGAGCGCGATCGTGTGTTCCGCGACTGCGACCGAGTTGCCACCGGGGGCGTTCACGACCACAATGCCCTTTCTCGTGGCAGCATCCACATCGATGTTGTCGACGCCGGCGCCGGCCCGTCCGATGACCTTGAGGCGCCCCGCTGCGGCTATGCACCGGGCGGTTACCTTGGTGGCCGACCTCACCATGATCCCGTCGTACTCGGAGATCCGGTCGAGGAGCGCGGACTCGTCGAGCGGCTTTGAGACGTCCACCTGGGCTTCTGTGCGAAGAAGCTCTATTCCTTCCCTGGCTACGCCGTCAGTTACGAGTATCTTCATCATAGCGGCCACCCCTGCTCCGAGAAAACTCGCTCAGCCGCGGCAACCGCGGCACCGTGCGCAGCTTTCACACCGAGACCGGCTAGAGCCATCTGCAGGGCCGACAGCGTGACGACGATGTCAGACCAGTTGACGGCCCCGACGTGCCCAATTCTGAAAATCTTGCCTGCGAGCTCCCCCATTCCACCGGCGAGGATGACTCCGTAACGGTCTCTGAGCATCTCCAGCAACTTGTGCCCGTCCACACCCGCGGGCAGCTTTACGGCCGTCACCGTATTCGACGCCCATTCGTCCGCCGCGAGTAGCTCAAGGCCGAGCGCGCGCATGCCGGCCCTCGTCGCCCGCGCGAGGAGCGCGTGCCGCGCAAACACCGCGTCCAGGCCTTCGGCGAGGATCTGGCGCACTGCTTCGCGCAGGGAAAAGAGAAGCGACACCGCTGGGGTGTAAGGAGTCTGCGGGGTGGGCTTCTCCAGGAACTTGCGTGCGTTCGCGAAGCTGAAGTAGACGCTCCGCGCCCTGGTCTTCTCAACCCGATCCCAGGCCTTCGGGCTGACCGTCACGAACGCAAGGCCCGGCGGGCACATGAGGGCCTTCTGGGACGCCGTAACGAGAACGTCTATCCCCCACCCGTCCGTTTCGATGTCGATGGCGCCCGCGGAGCTCACAGCGTCCACGACGAGCAGCACGTCTTCTCGATCGATGACGGCCCTTATGCCCGCCAGGTCCATCGTGACCCCAGTGGACGTCTCGTTGTGCGTTATGACGACGGTCGTGATGGACCGGTCCTTGCGGAGCGCGTCCCGAATGGCTTCGGGGCTCACAGGGTACCCGGGCTCGGACTTCACGATCGCCACGTCCGCCCCACCGACTCGGAGTATCTCGGCGAACCTCGCGCCGAACTCGCCCGCGACTCCGACGAGCACCCTTTCCCCGGGCGTCGTGAGGTTCACGGCTGCGGCTTCCATAGCGCCCGTGCCGGCCGCCGGGAAGGTGAGCACGGTGTTCCTGGTCTTAAGGATCTCCTGCAGCCCGCGCGTTGCCTCTTTGAGCAGCTCCCCGAACTCGGGGCCACGATGGTTGATCATCGGAGCCGCCCCGGCGAGCGCGACCGTCTGCGGAACCGGGGTCGGGCCCGGAATCATGAGGTATTGGTGGTGGTGTCTCACGGCAAATCTCGCTCCTTCTGAGTGCTAACTGTTGGGCCCGGCTGCCGCCGGTGCCCCTCGCATCGAGTGGACCCCCAAGAACAAACACCCTCCCGCCCCCTGAGCCGGGGACGAGAGGCGTCCTTCTCCTTGGTGGTTTTCCAAACGTCTGCGGACGTGCCTCTGCTCACGACCCCGTCTTCGTCAGTAGTGCGAAGTGTCTCGTCATATCCGCGAGGTTGCAGCCTGCTTTCAAGATAAGAATACTAATCCGTCCAAACCCTGCCTGTCAAGGGCCTGTTACACCAGCTTGTCGCATGTTACACCGGCTCCGGCAACTGTGTATTCGAAGCTGTGGGGAAGGAAGCGACGAGCTAAGGTGCGTATACCAACAGGCCCGTCTGAACATGTGATTGAGTGCACTGGGCCCAGAGACGCTGAAGAGGGTAGCGCCGAGGTTACGGCAGCCCGTTGATACCAGGAGTCATCGTGCGAGAAAACCCATGCCCTGACACCAGGGGCCGCCCCACACATGAGGCCGCCCCCAAGTCCTCTCTCGGTAAGACGCCGACTTGTCTCATGCCATGCTAGTCAATGCACTGAGAACCCCCTCTTCACCGACCGCACCTCAGCTCCGCGGCTATCTCATCCACCGGGGACGCCACAGAGATGACCGTCAGTGAAGCAGAATTGACAGCCGCCGACAGATGGGCAGACCGCGGTTCCGACGCGAACCCGTACGTGAACGCCGGAACGAGGAACACGAACAATAACGGCTCGTCGGCACCACCGGTAGCCGCCACGAGACAGCTTATCACCGCAAGCCCGAACAGCATCGAGGCGAGCTCCACCAGCCTCCTGTGCTCCGTACGGCACGCCAGCCCGGCAGCATTCGTTCCAACGAGCCCCGCCGTAAGAAGCCGAGCAGCGTGAGGACTGAGGATGTCCCAAACTCCGTGGAATTTGAGGTAGCGGCTCCGTGCTCCGTTGCGGTAAGACGGAGCTGTAGAAGTATTATCGGAGGCAGCCGCCAGTGTCAGCATACCACAGCAAGGGTAAGTTTGGAAGGGCCAATGGGAAAGAAAAGGCAACGACGACACCGATATCAAAAACCAAGCGGGGATGCGCTACGCGAGATTAAACAATGATCGAGACAACCTCGCACGAGCACCAAGAGCCAAACGCAGTAGTCATTGAAAGAGGCCTGCCACTTTTCCCGTGAGGAGCTCGATTCCCCTGACCGGATTGGGCACCCGCACCCCTATGGCCTGAACGAAGCTGACCGCAAAACCGAAGAGCATAAGCACGAGGAACAGCACGAGTTCCCCCCATTCCCTTCGCCGAATTATCCCGGGCACCTCGTAAGCAATTATTGCGGCAAATGCGAGGACGAGCAGTACAACTGACACCGGCAACTCCTCCTGAGCGAGGGCGTTGGTTCTGCCCGGTAATCCTCCGTGGCGGCCTGCGCCCGCCACCATCGCGGCATGAAAACGCGGTCGCGCGAGTCATTCTCAAAGTAGTTGACAATTCGCGCTTTCACATCGGTCCTGTGGCGCGACTCTGTCCGACGATGCTACTAAGTAAGGGTTCGTTAGTTCCTCCCAGTTTGCCAACATCTGGTTGGCTTCCGGTGTTACACTCGGGGACGGCGCCCCAAGCGGGGCGCGCTTCGCCAAAATCCGGCCCGTCGAGCGAGTGGCCGGATTTTGACACCCCTCGTGCAACCACCGGCAACCCCTTCCAACCGTCGGGAGCATTTCTGCACTCTCACTTAGACCCCGGAGAAAGCCAGCGGTCTCCTGGGCTACTTCTTGATCCTTGTGCTTCTGAGCACTAAGCCTGACTTTCTCAGTCTGGCCTTGACCTCGACCTGAACATCGATGTCGCGAAACTCCTCATCCCACCGGTCCCTGAACTCGTCGGCCCATTTCTTTGGCTCTCTTCGGTTCAGTTCGGCGCCGAACCCAAAGATGTCGGAGCCAAACTCCTGCGCTTTGGCCACCGCAGCCTGCACTTCGTTCTCGATCACAGTGGCCATCCTCCGCTCCATGCTGGCCCACAGCTCCGGCGACTTGATGAAGTCGGTGAACCCCTGGACATCGCCCACATTCGCTTCAGCCTCGACCTTCACTGTGACCGTAACCCTGCCATCTTTGACCTCAGGCTTGAATGCACTTTTTCCCCGCAGGATCTCAAGTCCTATGAACTTCCCTTCTTCACCAGGTTTCTCGATGACAATAATCCCGCTCCTCACCTTGCCCGTGATCCAGTTGAACCCCCTCGTCTCTGGCTTGTTGAGCCAGCCGACCAGTCGATCGTCTCTAAAGACTGCTGCCCCGGTTAGTCTGAGGGATCCGCCTACCTTTTCTCTTTTCAACTCCCCACGAATATCGAATTCCTGTGGCCTGGGGATGATCTCTGCGCGGGTAGCGATGGGGTCTATCCCTTCTCCTTCGAGCCTTTGCAGGAAATCGTTCAGCATGTCTTCGCCAACTGTCGACAGTCCTGTCCGAGCAGCCTTTAACAAGCCCATGGCTCCTTCTGGCGGCATTCGCTCGAGCTCAAACTCGGTCTGCAAGAGGTCTGACGCCTTGGCGCCCTTGGCGGCCACTATCCACGCCCGACGACGTGGCTCTCCATTACGGTCGAACCAATCCAGAACATCTCCGATGCCTTTCCGCGCGAACTCCTCGCCGACCACGACGAACCGGTTGTGTGCCCAGAACGGCCGCCGTGGCGACTGGGAGAGCAGGTTTCGTACCGCTTCAAACACTGTATACCCCGTGCTGCTCACAACCCAGAAAGGTTTCTCTTCCGTGGTTCCGTGGGTTCCCATGCCAGCACCTATGGCAAAGGGTTTCGCTATTAGAACCGTGAGCTGGATCTTGCCCTCTTCCTGGGCTTCATCGACGCCAGCAGCAAGGACAAAGCCTATGGTCTCGATCTCTCTCCGGCTCCAGCACCCGGTCGCGGTCGCCATTATCGTCGCGATCAGGGGAAGAACAGCGGCTCTCAGCGCTCGTTTTCCCAGCATCGGGGTCATCTCCTTACACCAGGGCCAACCGGGAGCCTGCCTCGCAAGAGAGCGGCCAGATACAGAACGCCCATTGTGCCCAGCGTGACCATGAGGGAGTAGAGCCCGAAGTTCTTAAACTGAAGGAAGCGCTGCAGGTCGAGGGTGCTCTCAAAGAAAAGGATGCCGAACGAAACAGCTATCGCCCCAAGTGGGTATACGAGCGGCTGAAACCGGGAAACGCCGAATACCTGCGCCAATCCAACCGCGCTCGCCCATAAGAACAGGGCAAGCTTGATCTCGCTGCTCAGGGTCCAGGCTCCCATTGTGATGGCCTCGATCCTTTCCAGGAAATCGGCGATGCTTATCATCCTGCTCAGGCTGAAAGCTGGCATTGCCAGGTGTGATACCGTCGGTCCGAAAACTGCTACCAGGACTACTGTAAGCCACGTCATGAGGATCCCACTGGCTAGAACCGCGTACACGGAGTAGCGCGCCGCGTCCTTTGGCCGGTTCAGGTAGGGCAGGACCATGCCCAGGACGATGAATTGCAGGAAGAAAGAGACAACAGTCCCTGTTGGGGCTGCGAGTGGCCGAACTCCGCGCGCCAGGACCGGGGCCAGGTTCCTGAACCGCATTTCATCGTATGGAAGGACAAACATAACTATCAGGAAGAACAGGACGACCCAGACGCCGTTCTCACCCATCCGTCCAACGACCTCAAGACCGTTCCGGGCCGCGTTGGCTGCCAGAAAGGCCGTCACGGTCATAAAGACGAGTATAGGCGTTTCCGGCATGATAGCTATGGTGTAGGCCTCTCCGAGTTCTCTCGCAACATCGGCGACCACCGAAATCCAGTACCATACCAGGATCAGCCCGACGAGCTTCCCAAGGTACTTGCCCAAGAGTAGCTCGCTGTACTCGATGATGGTCTTGTCGGGGAACTTCAACCCCAGCCGCACTACAAGCAGCACAAATGGTACAGACAGGAGAGTCCCGAGCAAGCTCGCAATCCAGGCGTCCTGGGGCACTTGAAGCTCTGTTATCATGGGAAACGCTACAGTTATCGGCACCACCCGACTCAGCACCAGAACCGCCATAAGTTGCCTTCCCGATACCTTCCCGCCCTCGACCTTACTCATTTGCCGCCCTCCTTGCCTGCCAGATGGTGAACCTCCTTCTCCTCGGGAGAAGGAGGTCTGGGTCTGTGGCCAGGTGCCTGCCTTGTCAGAGCTTTCTTGCCGGTAAACTGGGGCCGGGTGCGCAAGGCCCACCAGGGGGCTCGTATCAGGGCATCCTTGAGGTCGGAAAGCACTATTGGAGCAAGAGGCTCCAGAAACGGCACTCCAAATGACCGTAGGCAAGTCAAGTGAATCAGGAGAGCAAACATCCCCGCGACTATGCCGAATAGTCCGAATGCGCCGGCCAGAGCTGTCACCAGGAAACGCAGGAGGCGCACCCCGATAGCGAGGCTGAACACCGGGGTGGCGAACGACGCGATCCCCGTGAACGCCACCACCATGACCATCGCCGGGGAAGCCAGACCCGCCCGTATCGCCGCGTCACCGACGACGAGGGCGCCTATTATGCTGACGGCTTGGCCCACTACCCGGGGCAGGCGGACCCCGGCTTCCCGCAGGGTCTCAAAAACGAACTCCATTAGAAGGGCCTCAACCACGGCGGGAAACGGTATCCCCTCTCTTTGAGCTGCGATACTCAGTATAAGAGGCGTGGGTAACATCTCCTGGTGGAACGTGGTCACAGCGACGTACAGTGACGGCAAGGTGAGGGAGATGAAGAACGAAGCCACCCTGAGAAGCCTTAGTACCGATCCGATGAAATACCGCTCGTAGTAGTCCTCGGTAGAGGTGAGGAACATGGTAAACGTGGCCGGGACGATCAGGACGAACGGAGTGCCGTCTGTGAGGACCGCGACCCTGCCCTCAAGCAGGGCTCCTGTGACTTTGTCCGGCCGTTCGGTGCGCAGCATTGTCGGGAAAGGAGAGAATGGTGCGTCTTCGATGTATTCCTCGATGTTACCGCTCTCATGAATGGCATCCACGTCGATCCTCCTGAGCCGATTTCTGACCTCCTGCACGATTTCGTCGTTGGCCACTCCCGCAATGTAGGCAATGGCAACTCTCGTCTGGGTGATGCGTCCGATCCTCATCTCTTCGATCCGGAGCCGGGACCCCATGATCCTGCGACGCAGGAGGCTGGTGTTTGTGCGTAGTGTTTCGACAAATCCTTCTTTCGATCCCCTTACGGTGGCCTCGGTAGTCGGCTCAGCTATGCCTCTCTGCTCCCAACCACGTGTGTCGCACACCAGCCCCTTTCCGATGCCATCGATCAAGACCCCGCTGTGGCCGCCGGCAATATGGGTGATGAACCTGTCCAACGAATCGACTTCTTCGACGCCGCTTGCCGAAAGAAGGCGGGCCTTGAGATCCGCATACGCCTGTCTCGGATCATCCCATTTAAGACCCATGTCGGTGATCTGCTCGATCACCGCCTCAGCGACCTGTCTCTTATCTACGAGGCCGTCTATGTGAACGACAAGAGCAGAGATCTTCCCCTGGGCACCAGTCCGCAGGTCTCGGAGGACGAGGTCCGCGCTATTGCCAAACGCAGCTTTGATCCTGTCCCGGTTGACAGGTAACCTGGAAGATATCCGCCCCTCAACAGAGCTCGTCTCGGCTCGTCCGGAACCTTGGGTGCGCTCTATTCGTCGAGAAAGAAGTCGCCACAACATCCCGAGCACGATCCACCCACCTCCTCTCCCGAAGAGCTGCCACAACCTTGAGCTTACCCGTTCTGTGCCGTAGTCATCAGCTGCTGGGACGAATTGGCGCCCGTAATCAATTCTGCCTAGAGCAGGCGGTTTTATACTTGGGTTTTCTGTCGATGCAAAACCCCTCGAATTGAGATGGAATGCCATCCTGTGTGTGCCAACTGGAACTGTGATGTGGCGGCGCAGTCCGGGAAGTTTGGGTTGGCGATGCATGAAGGAAAGCCACACAAAGGGTCTTCAGGCTTTCAGTGAGGCAACACGGAGTAGCGCGAGCATGTTATCGAGGACAGGCGCAAGTTGCTCTCGCAAAGAAGCTCCGTGGTCGGCCCGACGAGGATGCGAGACATGTATAGCAGGTGCCGGGATAGACCACTGGCGTTGTCTTGCATACGGCCGCGAGAGATTCTCTCGCTGCCTATCATGCCCGGCGACGCGCCCTCACAATACCGACGCCATGCCCGAAGTCAGTCCAGAGTAACGCGTTTTTCGGTGGCCGAGAGGCGCTCTTTGACAGCCTCGGCGAATCAGTCGAAGTCGTCCGGTGCCAGGAGCAAGGATACATTAGTCATCTCCAGGTAAAGGACCCGTGTCCCCTTCGAAACGATTAGCGCTCTTCTCCCATTCCTCGAGGTGAACCATCCGACGCGGTATGCCCCTGTCGCAATCGCGTTCGTCTTCTGCACAGGCGCTGCCTCGCTTCTTGCCGACCAATCCGCAACGTAAGCCTCACTGATTTCCTCCCGCGGGACATTCATCCTTGCGTACGGCGGCGCGTTAACTTTGAGGGTGTTCTCGGCCGCCACATACACTTGTCCGGGGGCGATGATAAAGACATAGAGGAGCAAGAGAAAGACCAAGCCTGAAACTGTCGCGGCGAAGATGCGCGCCCCACCCTGCACAGCAAAGAGCACGGCCAGAACTACCGCGCCTACAAAGGCAACTATTCGGGCATGTAGCATAAGAGTGCCAGGGGACATAGACAGGTGGAACACGGCCAGCTACCTCCCAAGTGCCGCGAGACCAGTTCCCCGGCTACGCTCTACCTACTTCAAGCTGCCTCAAGGTTTGTTCTCTCTGCGGAGCGATCCACATGCTCCTGCCTTCGGCGGCGCGTGGAGGAAGTCCCCCATCGGCTGGCTTATCCCGAGCGCGCCTTTCGAAGCCCCTCGCCCCAAGCAGAGTCAGCAATCCCGGTGTCAGGCTAAGGGCTCTCTGTTCCAATACGTCCCTTCCCAGTTGTAGATCACGCCTTCATCTTTGCACTGAGGACTGATCCACTCGATCCGCCGGGGGTTAGTCCTCTTGATCGCACAGATGTGCCCAGGGCAAGGCCTTCGACCTGGCCGCCGGCGGCAAGGGATACCGGTCACAACGGGCTCACCGAAAGGACCCTTCCCCAAGGCCAGGACGATCCCGCCAAGGTAGGAGGCCACCCTGCCGGGCGGACCGGATACAGCCGGCATGCCGTTATCGTCGAGGAAGTCCTGTATGTCAGTGATCCTCACGGGTCCTGGCTTACGGTTCATCGTAGATCACCATTGCAGAGTACCATCCAGTTGTCGGATCGAACGTGGCGACGGGAGCAGTGTAGCCGTACTTTATGTCAACGACTCGGACACGTTGGTCATTCTTACCCAACCACTTGTTGACCATTCCTTCCAGGGCCTCTTCGCTCTTACGGCCCGGGAAAACCTTCACCTTCAGCATCCGACGGCGAGCCCCCTTCCTCTCTTGTCGAGGATGTCCCAAAGACCCTGGAATTTGAGCTAGCCGCTCCTGGCTCCGTTACGGTAAACAGGTGCTACTGCTCATGCTCAGTCCTCAGTCGACATTCAGGGCGACAATTGGATACGGTGAGCTTCGCTGAATACAAGACATCCCAATAGGTCGGAGTGTAAGGTTGATTGTCTAGTGTCCTGATGAACCCGATCAGCCTGTCATGGATGATTACCAGGACTTCTCTTGCACCGAGAGGATGCCCCCAAAGTTCGTGGAATTTGAGGTAGGGGCTCCCAGCTCCGTTGTGATAAAACGGAGCTGCGGAAGAATGGAGGGAGCCGCCGATGTCAGCATGCCACGAGAAGAACAAGACCGGAAGGACCGACAGGAAAGAAGACGCAACGAAAACACCAATCTCCTGCGAGGTGGCGCTGAGCCTGGAGGCGATACGCCAGAAGGCCAAAGACGGGCTGCTTGCGCTCCTCAGAAGCCGCCTAGAACAGTAAACTGGATAGCTACCAGAAGAGAATTTGCACACAAGGTCGGACTTGACGCGAACTTGACCACTTTCCGATTGACGCAAGCAGGATTTCCACGATTCGTGTCGAAAAAGGCTAGACAAGTTATGGTACATGTTTCCATCTATGCCACGGGCAAGAAGTTGAGGAAGGTCACAAGAACCATATGAGCTTACAGACACAGGAGGCCGTCAATAATCCGGAAGCAGGCCAGAGGACCGTTGAGCGTACCCATAGGGGTATAGTTGTATCTGCCCTTATTATGGGCCAATTAGCCATCGCCCCCCCGGGAGGCAACCTCTTCCACCGCCTGCGCGCTTGAAGCCTGGCAGTCCTCCGTTTTGACCACCAGCCCAATACAGGCATCAAGTCATCCTCGGTCAGTCACGCTGCACCCGGTTACTGAGTGCCCGCCGGGAGGCGAGTGTCCGAAGACCTACCACGCAGTCCCCTCAACACCCCCTCCAGCCCATGTCAGATGTGGGGCCCTTGCCATTCTCCGTAAACGCGACCGCGCTCACACCGGAGCCAGCCAACGCCGTCTACCCGTAACAAGGCCCGGAGCTACGCAGCACCAGCATTCGGGGGGCCCCCGTCTTTCCCATATGCCACCAACCGGTGTCAGACACACTGCCGAAGGGAGTGTCTCGATGCTGGAGCAAATCATCGCAGAGCTGTCTTCTCAGAAGTCACCCACCAGACTTTCTCGATACGCCATGTTGCTCGCGACTGCCGCGCTCATTGAGATGCGCGACCCGTTCACGGCAGGCCACTCAAGCAGGGTTGGAAGGTATGCCGCGATCATCGCCCGGGAGATGGACCTCATTGCTGACATCCAGAAAGCAGTGAGGTTGGCAGGGCTGGTCCACGATGTCGGGAAAATCGGCGTACCGATGACGTGTCTCCGAAAGGCAGGCAAACTCACCGAGAGCGAGATGTCGGAAATCCGAAAGCACCCGGTGCTAAGCTACGAGATCGTGGCCGCCGTACCGGGCCTGCGACACATCGCCAACATCGTGCTTCACCATCACGAACGCTTCGACGGGGACGGATACCCTCATGGCCTCGTAGGGGAGGACATCCCCCTCGGGTCGAGGATCCTGTGCGTGGCAGATAGCTTCGATGCGATGGTGACAGACCGAGCATACAAACCCGCGATGTCAGTGGAAGACGCCCTCGCCGAACTTGAAAGATACGCCGGAACCCAGTTTGACCCCGCTGTCGTCCAGGCTTTCACGGCGTACCTATTGTGCAGGGGCCTGCAGCTTCCCCAAGTCCAGGCTTAAAGCGTCGGCAGGGGTACAAGGGCAGGGCGGTGCCGACCGCTGCGAGAGAATAACTAGTACGACGCCAGGAGGTGAAACAGGTGCAAGGGCAAGACATGCACCTCATGCAGCTATAGGACCAGAACGGACCGGATGCTGCACGTCATCACATCATGATTGGAGGTATCAACGGTCATGAAGTGGTTTATGAACTTGCGGATGAGATCCAAGATTATCGCTCTGGTGGCTCTGCTTCTCGCGACCATGATCTCGGTCAGCGCCTTCGCCTTAATGAAGTTGCAGGTAGTCTCGGGCGATGCGAAAGAGCTTGGCCGCAATTGGCTGCCCAAGACCAAGTACTTGGGGGAACTAAAAGCATATGCCCTTGAGCTTAGGCGAAACCTGCTCGCGTACATGGTGTATGCCTCCACCGAGGCGGACTTCCGCGAGTATGAAAGCAAGATGCAAAAAGACAAAGACCTGTTTGAGGCCACCCTTCAGTCGCTAGGAAAACTACTTGTAACGGATGAAGGCAAGCGGTTGTACTCCACCGTCGAGAAGGACTGGAAGGACTTTACCGGGATAGTGGATCAAGTCATATCGTTGTCCCAGCAGATGAAGCAGGCCGAGGCTATTCAACTGGCCCGCGAACGCGGCGCGGAGAGCGGAGACAAAGTGGCCAAATCGATCGATGAAATAATCGGCGTCATAGATGGCCAAACGAATGACATTGTGCTTGAGGCCGAGACCACGGCTGCGAGCGCGAGGAGCGCGATTATCACTGTTATAGCCGTGGCCGGGGTTCTGGGGCTCCTGCTGGGACTTTTCATAGCCAAGATCATCTCAGATCCCATCCAGAGGCTGGTCAGGGTAGCTGAGAAGGCCGCGCAGGGTGATCTCACAGGGGACGTTCATGCACGGTCTACCGACGAAATCGGCATTCTGACCAAGGCTTTCGGAGATATGATGACAAGTCTGAGATCCCTCATAAGTGAAGTCTCTACTTCAGCGCAGTCTGTCGCTTCCACAAGCGAGGAGCTTTCGGCAGCTTCTGAGCAGTCGGCATCAGCTATCCAGCAGATATCCAACAGCGTCCAGCAAGTAGCGACAGGTGCCCAGCAACAGAGCACAAGCGTGACTGATACCGCATCTTCCGTCGGCCAGGTCAACCAGGCGGTACTCCAGGTGGCAAAGGGAGCGGAATCCCAGGTTAAGAGCGTGCACGAGGCCTCGGAAGTGGTGGCCGGGATGAAAAAGTCCCTGGACGAGACGATGGACGCCCTCAAGACCGTCGCCTCAGCCTCCCAGCGTAGCGCGGAATCCGCTGCCAGAGGAGCAGAATCCGCCAGGAACGTCATCACCAGCATGGAGCGTATAAGGGGTACGACGGAAAACGTCGCGGAGAGAATAAGGGAGCTCGACGCCCATTCGCAGGAGATCGGAAGGATCCTTGAGGTGATCGACGACATCGCAGAGCAGACAAACCTCCTGGCCCTGAACGCCGCAATCGAAGCCGCCAGAGCAGGGGAACACGGGAGAGGGTTTGCTGTAGTTGCAGATGAGGTGCGTAAGCTCGCAGAACGTTCGTCGAGGGAGACAAAGGCTATCGCAGACCTGATTGGTCGGGTGAAGCAGGCAATAGAAAAGGCTGTGAGCGCAATAGAGTCCGGGAGCAAAGAGGTAGAGGCAGGGAGCGCACTTGGTAAGGAGGCAGGCAAAGTCCTCGAGCAAATCTCCTCGGATGCGAAGGAAAGCGAAAGACTTATATCCGCGCTCATGAAGTCTGCTCAGGCATTGGGAGAAGCCAGTATCAGGGTGGAAAAAGCCATGGACAACATAGTGAGCGTAGCTGAGGAGAATACCGCGGCTACAGAGGAGATGGCTGCGAGCGTGGAGGAAGTCAAGAAGGCGATTGACAACATCGCGTCGGTATCCGAAGAGACGGCGGCATCCGTCGAGGAGGTCTCCGCATCGGCTGAGCAGGTAAGCGCGTCCATCCAGGAGATGGCAGCCTCGGCGGAATCCCTGGCCGATATGGCCCAGAAGCTCCGGGAACTGGTCAGCAAGTTCAAAGTTTGACCGCGTTGCGCCCCTCCGCACGCTATGAGAAGACTCCTACAGATAGCAAGGGAGGTATCTTGGAGTGGCTGTTTCATCCAAAGATTCCTCAACTACGTCGTCGAGTTTGCCAAGGGGAAACGTCGTAGGCAAGTCCGAGGAAGCCCAGCTTGTGACATTCAAACTCGGCACCGAGGAGTACGGGATAAACATAATGCAGGTCCAGGAGATAATCCGCCTCTCAGAAATAGTGAGGGTGCCAAAGGCGCCCCCGTTCGTAGAGGGCGTGTTGCACCTGAGAGAGAAAATCCTCCCGGTCATCGATCTCGCGAAGCGCTTCGGAGTGTCCTCCGGGCAAAGGACCGATTTGAGCCGCATCGTGGTGGTGAACATCAAGGATAACCCGGTGGGCCTGATCGTGGATTCTGTGTGCGAGGTCATCCGGCTCCCGGCGGGAGCGGTTGAGCCCCTGCCTGAAATGGTGACGAGTGCGGACGCAAGATTCCTGCAAGGTATTGGACGCCTGAATGGCAGGCTGATAATTCTGGTGGACCTCGCAAGAGTGCTGTCCCACGACGAGATGGAACAGCTAGAGAAGGTCGAGGGCCTGGACTCGCAAGAGCTCAAGAACCGCGTCGGCTTACCCGCTTGAATGAACGTGCTCCAGCTCGGCAACCCGGCGGCGACTTGAGCACCGACTCGCCGCCGGGGGACACCGGCGCGGCATATCCTTGCGACGCTGTGGACGTGTCAGATGCAGTGCGTCTTTGATCCCGGAGGGTGTCGGTGTCTGCGTAATCTGGCGTTGATATAGGGAACATTTCCCGTTGACGGCGGCATGCCTCCGGGCCGGGGCCCTCAGGGAGAAGATGCGAAGTCCCCCATACGGGTTAGGAGCTACCGCGATATGTCCGAGTTTCGCCGATGTCATGCAGGCAGCACCACTTCGGCAATGGAAACGTCAACATCCCCCTTCGGAAGTGGCTGCCCTGTGGCCTTAAGTCCTTCGAGGGTGACGCCGATGGCTTCCTGTATTCCCTCCAGTGCCTCTTCCCTGGTGGAGCCGTAGCTAGAGCACCCGGGTAGTGCTGGGACCGCGGCTACGTACACCTCTTCTTCACTATCCCACTCCGGGACAACCTTGAAGCGTCGTTCCATAGGTTCACCTCCCGGTAAGGGTATGCCTCGCTATGACTCTTCCAGTCGGCAGCAAGAATCCTCTTGAGACTTCAGCCCACCTCGCGGGTCACCCTGAGCAGTGCCTCTGGAGGCTATGGAGCTGGCGGGCATCACCACTCATCCAGCAACCTATATGCCGATAGCCCACGACGGATAAAGGGGAGCCTTCGGGCAAGCGCCGCCCGGGGTTTTCGATTTCCAGGCACTTAGCCTGTACGCTTTCCTGTACAGCGCCCCTGCCCGCTCACCCACCCCCCAAATACCTGGCGCGCCCGGAGGGACTCGAACCCACGACCCTCTGATCCGAAGTCAGATGCTCTGATCCACTGAGCTACGGGCGCGCGACGGTCGTGTGTGATGTGAACAAAACGGCCCGCGGGCCGTCGTGATGGTCAGAATATGGCGGAGAGAGGGGGATTCGAACCCCCGCACGGTTTGTTCAACCGTCTAAAGGTTTAGCAAACCTTCCCCTTCAGCCAGCTTGGGTATCTCTCCGCTTGAAACCCTCTATCCCCTTTCGATGTCGCCGGTGAACCCGTCAACGAATCCCCCGCCTTCGGGTGCCACACCTCTCAGATCGCCCATGGTCACACTCTGAGTATAGCACATTTGGCACGCGAGGGCAAGGCCCGTGCGCCAGAAGAGGTCGGAATGCCGGCCCGCCGGAACGCGCGCAGACACCGACGCTGGCTGGGGCTCCATAGCAACCCTGGCAAACTGCGCCGCGCGCAGACTCGTCATGCGACGTAACTCAGGGGCCACGAAGACCGAGAAGGCATCGCCCCCTGTCTGCACCGGATATCGAATAATGCCAGTTGCCAGGTTGTCACATCACCAAACGTCGAGCTGAGACAACATCCGCCCCGAGAGTGACCGCCCCGTGCCTACTGATACAGGAGGTACCTCGTTCTCACTTTGCGGAAAGCCTCGAGGTCGGCCTGCCACGATGCGACGATATCACGCGCGGATGTGCCCTTCTGCAACAGGAGCCGCACCTGGTCGGTGCCCATGAGCCTGTCGAAGTGGCTGCCGCCGTACGCCCACGTTGCCTGCGCCGGGTACATCTCGATGATAGCCGCAACGACATGCAGCCCCGTGGCCACGGGCTGGAACGCCGCGCGGTCCGCCACCCTTACCTCTATGCCGCTGCACCGTCTCCCGGCATTCTTCGAGAAGGTGGGAGTGAACTCGCACGCCCCGAATGTTACGCCCGGCAGTTCCAGCTCGTTTAGTCGACGTGCGAGCGCCGGGCCGTCGATCCACGGGGCGCCCACCCACTCAAACGGGTGATCCGTCCCGCGCCCCTCGGACACCGTCGCAAACCCCTCGATGAGGCACGTGCCGGGGTACACCGCGGCGCTCGCTAGGGTCGGAATGTTGGGTGAGGGCTTCACCCACGGCAGGCTCGTGTCATCGAACCACATCTCGCGGCGCCACCCCTCCATCCTGACCACGCGCAGGCGCGCGCCGATCCCGAACTCGGCGTTGAAGAGGCCAGCAAGCTCACCGACGGTCATGCCGTACTTGATCGGAATCGGATAGACTCCCACGAATGACGCGAACTCCTTTCGCAGGACGGGTCCTTCCACGGCAAGCCCGCCCAGGGGGTTAGGGCGGTCGAGCACGACGAACTCGATGCCATGCTCAGCTGCAGCCTGCATCGCATACGCCATCGTCGATATGTACGTATAGAACCTTACTCCGACGTCCTGGATGTCGTACACGAGGACGTCGATTCCCTTGAGCATCTCGGGTGTGGGTTTCGTGGTCTTGCCGTACAGGCTATGTATCGGCAGCCCCGTCTTTTCGTCGACCCCTGAGCCGACCTTCTCCCCGGCCTGGGCCTCGCCGCGCACACCGTGCTCGGGAGCGAAGATGGCCACGAGCTTGACCTTGCCGCTCTCAGCCAGAATGTCGATGGTGCTCTTGAGATCCGAGTCCACGCCTGTATGGTTCGTGATAAGCCCCACCCGCTTGCCGGCGATCAGGCCGAAGCCGTCCTTCGCGAGCACTTCTATCCCGGTCCTCACCAGCGCCTTGCTACCGCCTCCCGCGCCAGCGCACTTTCCCGTCCCCTGAACGGTGCCGAGCACCATCAGGAGAAAGGCCAGTCCGGCCACGCCGATCGCGCGCCTGCAGAACAAGTTCGCGGCCCTCCCGGGAAAACCTTCACCTTTGCAGAAGACCTGAGGTACCATCCGTCGCCCGCCCCCTTTTGCTACCGCGAGGCGCACATGCTCCTGCGCCCCCCGCCCCCGTATCGCGCTCGCCCCGGCATCACGCAACCTTATCCTGCGTCGCGGGGCTGCCTCGCGGTCCTCCCCGACAGTATCCGGGAACGTATCCCGTCCTCAGCCCTTCAGCACCCCGCCGACGCTCCAGCCTTCCATGAGGTACCTCTGGAAGACGAAAAACACCAGGATCATCGGGACCGCCGAAAACGCAGCGCCTGACATCAGAAGGCCGTAGTCGGTGAAGAACTGCTGCTGCAGAGTGGCGAGGCCCTGCTCGAGCATGAACTTGCTCTCCGTCTTGAGGACGATGAGCGGCCACATGAAAGCTTTCCACTCCGCCATGAAGACGAATATCCCGAGCACGGCCATGCCCGGCTTGCAGAGGGGCAGTATGATGCGCCACCATATGCCGAACTCGGAGCACCCGTCCACCCTCGCCGCGTCTTCGATCTCCGAGGGGAGCGTCTGAATGTACTGCTTCATCAGGAATATCCCGAACACCCCTGCCATTGCCGGGACGAGGATGGCAAAGTAGCTATCGTACCAGTGCAGGGCTTTGACTATCATGAACATCGGGACCAGTGTCACCTGCCCCGGGATCATCATGGTGCACAGGATGGTCCAGAAGATGATGTCGCGCCCGGGAAACTGCAGCTTGGCGAAGGTGTAGCCTGCGAGGGTGTCGAAGAACAGGTTGAACACGGTGACAGCCGAGGCCACGAGCACCGTATTCAGGAACCACCTCGGAAGCAGCGGCGCTCTCTCCTGGAGGAGCTTGAAGTTGTCGAGCGAGAAATTCCTCACGGAGACGTCCGGCGGTATCCGGAGCAGCGCCGACGACGGCGTGAGCGCCGTGGTGAACAGCCACACAAGGGGCACGAGCGACACAACAGCCCATGCCGTCACAAACGTCATCACGAGGATCGCCCCGGCCCACTGGGCGACCCCCCTGGGACGCCAGGACGGCCCTCCCTGAACAGCTCCTGCCGTCGCCCGCCGCCGGCGCAGCGCCCACCGTCCGGGTTTGCCTCGCACGACCGCGCCATTTGTCGACATGCTTGCTCACCCCCACTGCTGGCGTCCCTAATACTGGACGTCCGTGGAGAACCGCCGGAAGTTGAAGACCGACACCGCAACGATCACGAGAAACAGGATCACGGCCTGGGCGGACGCAAGCCCGAACTCGAAGTCGCGAAACGCCGTGTTATAGATGAGGTATACCACCGTGGTCGTGGAATACCCTGGTCCGCCCTGCGTCATGACATACGCGGCCGTGAATATCTGAAAGCTGCCTATCGTGGACACGATCGCAAGATAGAGCGTGGTGGGCTTGAGGAGCGGCAGGGTTATGTTCCACCACTTGCGGATGGGCGTAGCGCCGTCGATGTCGGCAACCTCGTAGAGCTCCCTCGGGATCTTCTTCATCGCCGCAAGGTACAGAATTATGAAACCCCCTGGAGCCGCCAGGATGCCCATGAGCATGATGCTGAAAAGCGACGTCCTGGGACTTGTGAGCCATGGGTACGGTCCGAGGCCGATCTTACTCAGGAGGAAGTTGAACAGGCCGAAGTTGGGATCGTATATCCACTTCCACACCATGGAGATGACGACCGCAGACGCCACGCCGGGGAGATAGTATGCCGCCCTGAAAAGGCTCTGCGTGCGCTCGGAGAGGTGCCTCAGTATGCTCGCCAGGAGAAGCGCCACTATGATGTTCTGAGGGACCATGACCACCGTGTACAGCGCTGTGTTGCGCATAGCCGCGCCGAAGACCGGGTCCGTCAGCACGTACTTGAAGTTGTCCAGGCCCACCCACACGTTGCCCGAGAGCCGGAACTCCTGAAACGCAAGCATGAAGGACCGCACCACAGGCACTACGATGAAGCACAGAAAGAGCAGGACGTCGGGAGCTATGAAAATGTATGCCCACTTCTTCTTGCGGATGAGCCGCAACGTCTGCAAATACGGGTTCCTTCCGTATCGTCTCGCGCTTGCGACCGTCGGTGACATCGCGCCAGGCACGTTTCCACCGACCTCCCTTTCTGGCGTTCCCTGTCGGGACAGCCCCGACCGAAGGTGAGAGACCACGGGGCCGGGACCGCGGGGACAGGCCCCGGCAGCCTTCCCGGGCGATCCGGCCCCGCGTTACGCTCTTGCGTCCTCACCGGCTCACGGTCTGAGGAAGCGCTCGACCTGCCTCTTTGCGTCCCTCAGGGCGGCCTCGATCGTCTTCTCTCCGAGCATGGCGAGCTGGAGTTCCTTCATGATCTTCTCGTCGATCTTCGCCCACTCGGGATGCATCGGCGGGTAGACGGCATACTCGACGCTCGGCGCGACGCGTTCGAGATACGGATGGCCGGCCCACACGTTCCCCGCGGACTTGCGGCTCGGGAATGTGCCTATGAGCGGGACGACCTCTTTCTGGCTCTTGCCGCTCGTGAGGAACCTCGCAAGCTCCATGACGACGTCGCGCTTGGCGGGATCCTTTTGCTTGAACACGGCCCAGCTCCCGACGCCCGGACCCGCCGCCACCGGCAGGCCGGTGCTGCCGCGCGGATAGCTGGCGGTGACAAGGTTTATCTTCTGCCCCTGGATCTCTCCTTTCTCGACCTTCTGGTTATGGGTCGCGAAGGCAGAGATTATCCCGGTCGTGTCGGCGAATGCCGCAATGGTCCTCGAGTTCAGGAAGGCATTGTGGACATCGACCGTGGTCATGCCTCCCGCGCCGGGGAGCGCGCACTTGTACGTCCAGACCATGTCGTACAGCCTCTTTATGCCCGCCACCGCCTCGGGCTTATCGAGGACGAACTCCCTGCCATCTGGGCTCAGAATCCGTCCACCCTCGGCGTAGATGAAGCCGAAAGGCTGCAGGTAGGTGGGCTGAATTGTGAAGCCGAAGCCATACACGTCGATCTTGCCATCGCCGTCCCGGTCGAAGGTGAGTTGCTGCATGGCATACAGGAACTCGCGCCACGTCCACTGGCCGTCCTCGGGAAGCGGAACGCCCCTCTCCTTGAAGAGGTCAACATTCAGGTACAGAGTGTAGACCGTGTTGTACCACGGCCACCCCCACCGCTTACCGTTCAGCGTGACCGCGTTGAGCGAGCCCTCATAGAAATCCTTGAGGTCCTCGGCCGTCAGGTAGGGGTCGATGGGCTCGAGAGCACCCTGGAGCACATACGGAAGACGCAGGCCGCTCCCGCAGATGTCGGGGGGATCGCCCGCAGCCACCGCGACGTCGAGTTTCTCGCCACCACCTGCCCACGACAGTTTGGTGTACTCTATCTTGACTCCGGGATGGCTCTCCTCGAACTTCTTGAACGCTGCGAGTTCCCACTCCGCTGCCGCCTCCGGCCTCGGGAAGTCCCACACGACCAGCGTGCCCGTCCACTTGCCGGCAGCCCCGGCGGGGACTACGGCTGTAACCAGGCCACCAAGGAGCAGCGCCAATGCCACGACACGCAATGCTCTCCGCATGATTCCAGCATTCACCCGTGATGCCTCCTCTCTGGTATTAATGATCGTACCTATCAATTCAACCTGCGTTCGCAAAATCCTCCAGTTGTATGAAAATATCGGTATCTGACTCTCGTTTGCTGCATGTACCGCCTTACTCATGAACTGGCTGCATGTAGCACGATTCGTGAAACAGCGCCTGAGCAAAGCTGGCGTCCCGGGCACAGCCTAGCGATTCCCCGGCGGCGGGGTGAGGAACTTCTGGTTTAGCGCACGGAGCACGAAAAGCGCGCACGCACCCGCCGCCACCGCGGGCGGGACGAACACGGAGATGCGTCGCGAGTCCATTATGAGACCAAACACAGGCGGACCGGCCGCGACCCCGAGGAACCGCACGGCGCCGTACACGGAGGTGACCATCCCGCGCAACCGGCCACTCGCCGCGCTCGTCACCATGGTGTTGAGCGAGGGCAGCACAAGCCCGCTCCCGAGCCCGATGACAGCCGTCAGTGCCCCGAGCCACACAAGCCCGGACCGCACGGCCAGGAGCCCGAGGGACGCAGCCACAAGCGCAAGTCCCACGCACGTGGCGGTCTTGAGCAGAGTCCCGTGCTTTTCCAGGAACAGCCCTGCGAGGAGCGAGGTTGCCGACATCACGAATATGGGCGCGGCTATCATGACGCCCTTCATAAGACCGCCGATCCTGTAGCGCTCCTCGAGGACGTCCGAGACGTAGAAAAGCACGCCGAAGAGCACGAGCAGCACCACCGCGCCTGCCGCATAACAGGCCGCGAGGGACCAGCCCTTCTCCCTGAACACGCGGCAGAGGTCGGCAAAGTAGGTGCGCGTGCTGGTCTGCTGCCGACCCCGGCGCACCGGCTCGGGGCAGAGCGCCCACACGCCCACGGCCGCAGGGAAGGCCAGCACGGCGAAGAGCAGGAACGGAGCCCACCAGGCCACCAGCGCCGCGCCCGCGCCCAGCACGGGGCTCATCACCTTGCCGAACCCATTGGAGGCCTCAAGTATGCCGACAGCCCTCGTCCTCTCCTGGGACTGGAACATGTCCCCGGCCACCGCCGTGGCTATAGGCCCGGTGCCCGCCGCGCCCACGCCCTGGATCACCCTTGCGGCGAGGATGAGCCAGTACGGGCGTTGCACGAGCAGCGCGGCGAGCGCGGCCATGATGCCTCCCGCCCCATACACGACAAGGCTGGGGGCCATCACCTGCTTGCGCCCGATCCGGTCGGAAAGGGCGCCGACGAACATGATGGCCAGCCCCGCCGGAATCGAGAAAGCGGTGATAAAGAGGCCCGTCTGGGCCTGGGTAAGGTGAAGCGCCGACCTTACCCTGGGCAGCACCGGGATGAGCATGGAGTTGCCCAGGACAAGGATGAACGGGACTGTGCAAAGGACCGCAAAGGGCAAAACGTTCTTCGGTTGCATGACACCGACCTCCCGGCTTTCACTTCTCCAGCGCATCCGGTCCGCCGGCGGTCACACAGGCCACTACTGCGGCACGCCGCGCATCCGGAAAGGGCTACCCGCCTTCGCCTTGAGACCGCCCACAGGCATAATCTGCTCCTCTCCGGCAGCCTCATACTTCTTGCGGCCTGCTTTCGCTCAAGAGGCCGGGATCTGCCGGTCTCTTCTCCGGGATGAGTCAATAGATATGCCATAGGAGCAACTGCCCGGGCGGAGTCGCCCGTCCTGCGCAACGCTGTCTGTCCGTGAACAACTGCTGATATTCCCCGCTCCGATATCCGATATCAGAGCTCGCACTCTGTGGCTCGGCAGATGCGTGGCAAAGCGCAGCGTGGCAGTCAGGCCATAGCCCACTGAGTGGAGGCGATTCTGCAGTGGACGGTCTCCCGCTTCTGGTCGTCCTTGCTGTGGGGCTTGCGTTCGGGAACACTCTCATCGCCGGCGCCGCCGCGGCGCTGCTGTTCATAGAGGCAGCCGGCCTCAACTCGCTCGCTGCATTCCTCGAGCAGCGGGCGCTTCAGCTCGGACTGGTCCTGCTCATGATCGCGGTCCTCTCACCGCTCTCCACAAAGCAGGTCACGATGGACCAGGTGTTGCGCGCGTTCTGCACGTGGCCGGGCCTGCTCGCCATCGTTGGCGGCGCAGCCGCGACCTACGTCAACGGCCAGGGCGTCCAGCTCCTGCACGCACGCCCCGACATCATCGCGGGAATCCTTGTTGGGACCGTCATAGGCGTCTTTTTGCTTCGTGGAATCCCGGTTGGTCCTCTGGCGGCTGCCGGCATCACTGCGCTGCTCCTCCGGCTGATTGGATGGAAGTGACCCGCGTGGTGTCCGCAAGTCCGCCGCCCAGGATCCGACCGAGCATCTTTTCGCAGAACCCTTTCCCACGTGGCCGTGCACACCGACGTGGCCGCCGTCATACTAAATGATCACGTCGCAGCCACTTCGTAGCGCTACCCGGCGCGATCGGACGCTGCGAACACCTGTGTCAGGGAGGGTCTTTTGGCATGAGACGACTATTGGGGGTTATCGTGTGCGCGGCGCTCCTCTTGGGAGGGTTGGGTCTGGCCCATGGCGGCGGTAGTGCCAGCGCGGCCCGCTCGCCCCAGGCGCAGGCGCAGACACAAGAGCAGGAGATCCGCATAGCAGGTCAGTTCGGGCTGGTGTATGCCCCGCTCATGGTCGCCCAGAAGCACAGAATCTTCGAGAAGTACGGCCTGAAGCCGGTCTGGAAGGAGTACGGGTCGGGCGCGGCCGTGCGCGAAGCGCTGGTTTCAGGGGAGGTTGACGTCGGGTTTATGGGGATCCCTCCGTTCCTCATCGGCTGGGACAAAGGCTGTCCCTGGAAGGCGGCGGTAGGGTTCTGCGTCGTGCCTGTCGCGCTGGTGACGAACAACCCCTCGATCAAGAATCTTAAAGACTTCAAGCCCGGCGACAAGATAGCGCTGCCGTCGCCGGGAAGCGTGCAGCACATCCTCCTCGCCATGCAGGCCGAAAGGGAGCTTGGCTCGGCAACCGCCTTCGAGAAGCACATCGTGGCGATGCCTCATCCTGACGCCGCAGCGGCCCTCATATCCAAAAAGGGCATCGTGGCTCACTTCACCACCCCGCCCTATATCTTCGAGGAGCTGAGCCATCCCGGCATGCACCTGGTCGTCGACGATGTAACCTGCTTCGGTCAACCTTTCAGCTTCAACGTGGGCGTCGCCACAACCCATTTCCATGACGGCAACCCTGTGGCCTACGCATGCTTCGTGATGGCGATCAGTGAGGCCATGGCCTGGATGAACACCAACAAAAAGGAGGCCGCCGTCCTTCTGGGGCCCGAATTCGGCCTCACCGCCGAGAAGACCTATCGCTACCTGACCTGGCCGGGCATGGACTACACAACGGCGCCGTACGGCCTCATGGGCTTCGCCGATTTCATGCAGAAGGCCGGCTACATCAAGAACGTCCCCAGGAGCCTCAGCGATATCGCGTGGGAGAACCTCGTCGCTTTCGTGGGGGACAGGGCAGGCGAACCGTCTCCTATCCAGCAACTGCAGTTCCGCCGCTGACTTTGGGTTCAGAAGTCCGCACGAGTCTTTCGGGGGTTTCAGGTTGCCGGTGCTTGCGCCACAGGCCCCGGTGTTTGGCAAGTCTGAGTCTGGAACCTGACCAGGCGCGCCGCAAGCGCGCCGTCCCGCGAGCGTAACACGGGCGACCCGGAGCCCGGTGCGAGATCCATGCGAACCTGACCGGAATGTTGCCGTGATTAGCAGGAGGCTGCCGCAATGATTCGTTTGAGACACCTCGTCACAGCGAGCGCCAGGACTCTCCGCCAGGCGCTGTTCGTGACAACCCTGGCCGGGCTCTGGGAGCTCGCCGCCCGTGCCGGGCGCCTTCCGGCTCTCCTCCTCCCGCCGTTCAGCGATGTAGCCGTCGCGCTCGCCACCGAGACGGCCAGCGGCGAGATCCTCGGGCGCCTGGGGTTTTCCCTCGCCCTGGTCGGCGTCGGCCTGGGTTTTGCGGTGCTCTCAGCCGTCCTGGTCACCGCCGCCGCGATGTCAGCCCGCATCGTCTCGGAGTGGGTCCAGACGCTCATGGCGATACTCCACCCGCTTCCCGGCATCGCTGTCCTGCCCATCGTCATCCTGTGGCTCGGCACAGGTTACAGGTCCATCGCCGCCGTGATCTGGTTTGCCGCCGTCTGGCCGCTGGTAGTGAACCTCCACACGGGCCTGCGGTCTGTCCCAGCCACCCAGATCGAGGTCGGCAGGAACCTCGGCCTGCGCGGGCTGCATCTCGTAGCTGAGGTTCTCATACCGGGGGCGTTCCCACACATTCTGTCGGGAATGCGCGTGGCGTGGGCGCGCGCATGGCAGGCGCTCGTCGCGGCGGAGATGGTCTTCGGCGCGTCAGGCGGTGAGGGAGGGCTGGGGTGGTTCATCTACAAGCGCCGGTTCTTCATGGAGATCCCAGGCGTCTTCGCCGGCATGATCGTGATCGTCCTCATCGGGCTCGTAGTCGAGCGGGTCCTGTTCGAGTCCGTCGAAGCACGTACGGTCAGGCGCTGGGGGATGACCCAGGAATAGTTGCGAGGCCATGCCGGGCACCGGCAGGGATGATTGTGTGATAACCATCACCTGGGAGTGTTGTAGATGTCGCATGTATTGCGGGAGTCGCAAGTATCGCGGGTATCGCGGGTGCCGCAGGCGGTGCAAGTCAAGGAGGCGTCCGAGGCGGGGCTTGTGGTTCGCGGTCTCGGCAAGAGCTTCATCGCGGCCGGCCGCGAGATCGTGGCGCTCGAAGACATCAGCCTGTCCGTGGCGACCGGGGAATTCGTCACCATTATCGGCCCGTCGGGATGCGGGAAGTCGACCCTCCTCAGGTGCATCGGCGGCTTTGAGCGCCCGACAAGCGGAACGGTGCTCGTGGACGGCCGCGTCGCGGCCGGTCCCGGCACGGACCGGATGATCGTGTTCCAGAGCTTCGACCAGCTCTTCCCGTGGCTCACGGCCCTCGAGAACGTCGCCCGGGCGCTGCGTATCACCCGCACAGCCCCGAGCGTGGCCGAAAGCCGCCGCACCGCCTGCGCCTACCTCGAGCTGGTTGGGCTCTCCGGGTACGAGGACTTTTTCCCGCATCAGCTCTCCGGGGGCATGAAGCAGCGCGTCGCCATCGCGAGGGCGCTCTCTGTACGGCCGCGTGTACTGCTCATGGATGAGCCCTTCGGCAGCCTGGACGCGCTCACGCGCACGACGCTCCAGGATGAGCTTACCCGCATCTGGCAGGAGACGGGCGTGACGATCCTCTTCGTCACGCACAACATCGAGGAAGCGATCATCCAGGGGGACCAAATCGTGGTGCTTACAGCGCAGCCCGGCCGGGTCGCCGCCACGCTGCGGAACCCGCTTCCCAGGCCGCGCTCGCCGGAAGCGGCGCTATTCTGCGAGCTGTGGGAGACTATCCATAATCTGCTTGGCTTTCGGCGCGGCGCGAAGGTGGGCGGCTCGCTCCCGCGCCGGCGGGCGGTCTTCGACGAAGTAGATGTGCCGCAGCTCGCAACGAGGTGAGCATGGTTCCACCCTAAGACACCGACCGACCGCAGAGGACCGCGGAGGACCGCAGAGCGGGCGGTTCGAACGCGCCGCGTGCGACGGCGTTTATGTCGCCATGTCCCGGCTCTGGGTTACTTCTCGCCAAACCCGTAGCGTGCCGCAAGTTCGTCCCCGAGGGCCTGCACCTCGGCGGCATACTCCGCCCTGCGCGCAAGGGCCTCCCGGAACGGCGCCAGCCTCTCCGGGAGGCAACGTCTCAGGGCCGCAGCGAGCGACGCGGTCATGGGTGGGTAGAAGTTGAACGGGTCCAGCCGCACGCAGGATGCGCCTGCGTCCCTGGCTCGCACGTAGATCGGCTCCAGCTGATCCTCAAGTTCGCTGATCCCCGGGATGGCCGGGGCTATGAACACCCACGTTCTGAATCCTGCTGCCGACAGCCTCTCCAGCGCTGCGAAACGCCTCGACGGAGGTGGCGCCCCAGGCTCCAACGCCCGGGCGATCCCGTCGTCCGCCGTGCTTATGCTGAACCCCACCTCAACCGAGGAGATGGAATCGAGGATGTCCATGTCGCGAGTGACGAGGTCAGACTTGGTTAGAATGGAGATCTGGGCAGAGCTTGTCGCTATCTCAGCGAGGCACGCCCGCGTGATTTCAGTCTTGCGCTCGAGAGGTTGATAGGGGTCTGTCACGCTCGACAGCAGTATGACCTCGCGGCTCACTCGCCGCAGGGCACGCCGCAGCTTAGCTGCGGCGTTCACCTTGATCTCAACAAAGCTACCCCATGGTTCCTGCCGCCCCCTGAAGCGGCTCACGATACACGGAGCGTAGCAGTACGTGCACGCATGAGCACAGCCGACATAGGGGTTCAGGGAGAAATCCACCCCAGGTATCCCGGACCTCGTCAGGATTGATTTGCATTCGACCTCTCTCGTCGCCGGCGCCATCGGTTTCGAACTCCTTCATTTCCGAGCTCCATCCCCTGTCACCCCGGCGGGCATACAGCCGCAGCTCTCCTGGACGAAGGCCTGGAAACCCGAAAGACTAGTAGAGGGCGGCCTGCAATCAGCAGGAGGCCGCCCGCCGTGCGTCAGGCCGTGCATCACATAGCACGCACGCAGCCTGCAATAGCGTCGTGCGCATAGCATACACGTAGCGTACACAAGTAATGGCGGAGGAGGTGGGATTCGAACCCACGAGGGCCCCAAGGACCCTGGCGATTTTCAAGACCGCTCCCTTAAGCCATCTCGGGCACTCCTCCGCGCGCCAGGCCGGGAGACGCCCACAAAGCCTCCCCCGGCACCGCAATTATACCACGCGCGGTTTCCCAGGGCAAGAAACGTCGCGAGCGCGCCCCGCCCGGCACGTCATAGTCGCGCACTGACGCGGACACAGGATGGTGCCAAGCAACGTCTGGGACCAGGTAACGACCCCCTATTCCTTCGTGATGCGCTGAAGGCCGCCCATGTATGGTCGAAGCGCCTCCGGGATGGTCACCGAGCCGTCCGCTTCCTGGTAGTTTTCGAGGATCGCCGCGAATGTGCGGCCCACCGCAAGGCCCGACCCGTTCAGCGTGTGCACATACTCAGGCTTCGCCCCCGGCGCCGGCCGGAACTTGATGTCTGCCCGCCTCGCTTGAAAGGCCTCGAAGTTGCTGCAGGACGAGATCTCCACATACCTGCCGTAGCTCGGCATCCAAACCTCCGGGTCATACTTCTTTGCGGCCGCGAACCCGACGTCGCCTGTGCACATCATGACCACCCGGTAGGGCAACTCCAGGCGCTGCAGCACGTCCTCGGCGTCGCCCACCAGCTTCTCAAGCTCGTCATAGGACGTCTCGGGCCTCACGAACTTCACAAGCTCCACCTTGTCGAACTCGTGCTGCCTCACAAGGCCCCGGGTATCGCGCCCCGCGGACCCGGCTTCTGCCCGGAAGCACGCCGTGTAGGCCACGTGGTATATGGGAAGCTGGCTTGCGTCGAGGATCTCGCCACGATAAAGGTTCGTGACCGGCACTTCGGCGGTGGGGACCAGGTAATAGTCGGTGCCCTCGCAGCGGAACATATCCTCGGCGAACTTCGGGAGTTGCCCCGTCCCTATCATGCTTTCGCGATTCACGAGGAACGGCGGGTAAACCTCGGTGTAGCCGTGCTCCTTCGTGTGCATGTCGATCATGAACGAAATGAGCGCCCGCACGAGGCGCGCCCCCGCCCCGCGGAACACCGTGAACCTCGCACCGGTTATCTTCGCGGCGCGCTCGAAGTCAAGGATCCCGAGATCCACGCCGATCTCCCAGTGGGGTTTCGGCTCGAAGTCGAACTGCCTGGGCGTCCCCCACCTCCGGACTTCCACGTTCTCGGACTCATCTTTGCCGAGCGGGACCGACGGGTGCGGAATGTTCGGGATCGCGAGCAGGAGCGCCGCGAGCTTTTCGTCGAGCGCCCGCACCGCACCGTCCATCTCCTTGATCTTCGCGGACACCTCACGCATCTCGAGGATGGCGGCGCTGGCATCGCGCCCGTCCTTCTTCATGCGGGCGATGTCATCGGACACCTCGTTCCGGCGCTTCTTCAGCTGCTCCACCTCGTAGATGAGCTTGCGCCTCTCCTCGTCTGCGGCGAGCACCTCGTCGAGGACGGCGTCGTCCTCCCCGCGCCGCGCGAGCGCGTCCCGCACGGTCTCTGGGTTCTGTCTGAGCAGCTTGATATCCAGCATGTCCGTCCCTCCGTTATCCGCGAGTATGAAGTCGCGAGCCTTTGCCTTCGCCAGTCTGGTCACGATGCCGGGCCTCGCACGGTAGGGCTTTGGCACATTGCATAGGACCGCAACGCCAAGAGCCCGGCATAGCCAGGCGCCCTCCCTGGAAGATGACAGCGAGGCATATGAAAAAGCCCCCCGCCTCCCTGGGACGAACCCAAGGGGACGAGAGGCTATCCTCCCGCGTTGCCACCCCAGTTGGCCGAAGGACCAATGCTCCGCGCCACGCCGGCGGCCACGTCCGGCGCCACTGCGGCGCCCGCGCGACCTCGACCGTCGCGCCCCTTCGACCCTCTCAACAAGCGTTAACGGGCAAGCCCGGCGAGGCATACTCGGCGCCTGTGGCGCCTTTCAGCCTGCAGCTCGGAGGCGGATTCGGCCGGCCCACGCGCCGGTTCCCACCGCGCCCGGCTCTCTTGAGCGTCAGGACCCCGGCCTACTCGTCCTCTTCATCGCCTTAGCTAAAGTCCGCTATAGCACAGCCCGAACTTGCGTCTATTATACCATCGGGATCGCCGTCACACAACACCCAACGGGATCCAACCGTCTGTGGGCCGCGTCGCCCTCCAACCAAGTGACCGTTCGCAAGCTCCTCCGACTCAGGCCGCGCCCGCGCGCGCCAGAAGGGCCTCCCAGTTGCGGTCGATGTCGGCCTGGATCTCCTCGATGATGTGCTCGTTCCCCGGCCGGAACAGGTGGCGGAACCGCCCCTGCTTCTCGAGCCAGCCGCGGACCGGCTTCTTCTCCCTGGGCTTGTGGGTCACGCGCCACACGCCGTTCTCAACCTCATACAGCGGCCAGAAGCAGGTCTCCACGGCCCCCCGCATGATGTCGATGGTCTCGGCGGGATCGAACTGCCACCCGAGCCTGCACGGCGCGAGGACGTTGATGAACGCCGGGCCTTTCACAGCGAGCGCTTTCTGGACCTTCGTGATGAAGTCGTTCCAGTGGCTCGGCACGGCCTGCGCCACGTACGGGATGTTGTGGGCCGCCATTACCGCGGTCAGGTCCTTGCGGAACTGCACCTTCCCGGGAATGACCTTCCCGGCCGGGCTCGTGGTCGTGGACGCGCCCTTCGGCGTCGCGCTGGACCGCTGTATGCCCGTGTTCATGTAGGCCTCGTTGTCGTAACAGATGTAGACCATGTCGTGTCCGCGCTCCATCGCCCCGGACAGCGACTGGAACCCGATGTCATAGGTGCCGCCGTCGCCGCCGAACGCGATGAACTGGATGTCCCGCGTTATCTTGCCCTTCTTCTTGAGCGCCCTGTATGCCGCCTCCACCCCGCTTATGGTGGCAGCCGAGTTCTCGAAAGCGCTGTGGATGAACGGCACCCTCCACGAGGTGAAGGGGTAGATGGTCGTCGTCACCTCGAGGCACCCGGTGGCGCACCCGACGACAACGGGGGTATCAACAGCCTTCAGCGCCTGCCTCACGGCTATCGGGGCGGCGCAACCTGCGCACGCGCGATGCCCGCCGCACAGGAGTTCTTCCTTCTTTGTAAGATCTCTCAAGTTCGCCATTCATGCCGCCTCCTATTCCCTGACCCCGAGGTACGTCACGGGCGATGTGACCTTGCCCGTCTCGGCGATCCTGGCAAGATCCCAGTATACCCCGGCTATCTGCTCGGTGTCGATGTCCCTGCCGCCAAGGCCGTAGATGTAGTTCACCATCTTCGGGCCGGGCGCGTCATACATGGCGGACCGGACGTCCACGAACACAGGCCCGCCCATGGTGGAGAGGCCGTCGGCCCTGTCGAGGACGGCAATGGCCTTCTTGCCCGCTAGCGCCGCCACGATCTCTTCATGCGGGAACGGCCTGAAGAGCCTGATCTTGAGCAGGCCCGCCTTCATGCCTTTGTCCCTCAGGTCGTCGACAACCTCCTTCGCGGTGCCCGCCGCGGAGTTCAGCACGACAACCGCAAGCTCCGCATCATCGAGCCTGTACGCCTCGAAGAGGTCATAGCTCCTTCCGGATACCTTCGCGAACTCCTTCGCCACGTCGAGCACGACGCCCTTCACGTGCGTCTGGGCCTCAGCAAGCTGGCGCCTGTGCTCGAAGTACCAGTCCGCGAAGTCGAGCGCTCCGAACGTCGCGGGCCTGTCCACGTCCAGGAGCGAGTGCTTCGGCGTCCGCTGGCCGATGAAGCTGCGCACCATGTCGTCGTCGAGAAGCTCAGCGTTCTCCATGCCATGGCTTACGATAAAGCCGTCCATGCACACCATGACAGGAAGCTGCACGTCGGCATGCTCCGCGATGCGCACGGCCTGGATGAGGTTGTCGTATGCCTCCTGGGCATTCTCGGAGTATAGCTGGATCCAGCCCGAGTCGCGCGCGCCCATAGTATCGCTGTGGTCGCAGTGGATGTTGATGGGAGCGGACAGCGCTCTGTTGACGACAGGCGCCACAATCGGCAGCCTGAGGCCCGCGGCGATATAGAGCATCTCCCACATGAGCGCAAGCCCCTGCGAAGAGGTCGCGGTCATTGCCCGCGCCCCCGCTGCCGATGCGCCTATCGTCGCGCTCATGGCGGAGTGCTCGCTCTCCACGGTGACAAACTCGGTATCCACGTCTCCGTCCGCCACGAAGGTGGAGAAGATCTGGACGATCTCGGTCTGCGGCGTTATCGGATAGGCCGCCACCACGTCAGGGTTGATCTGACGCATCGCCTGAGCTACAGCTTCGTTTCCGGTGATCGCCACTCTCTTGCTCACTTTCCACCAGCCTCCCCGCCGCTCTTTGCACAGCACGCGCCGCCTGCGCCAGCGCCTGCACGTGCGCCTTCGGCCCTGTCGGCCTCCAGCTCGGTCTCGAGTCGCATGTCTATGCATTTCGCAGGGCACTCGTGGGCGCATATCCCACAGCCCTTGCAATGCTTGTAGTCGATGCCGACCATCTTGCCCTCGTGCACCAGTATGGATGAGTCAGGGCAATAAATCCAGCAGATCATGCAGTGCCTGCACTTCTCCTGGTCCCAGACCGGACGGTAGGTCCGCCAGTCACCGGTCTCATACTTGTCTGAACTGCCGGCCTCCAGGATGAGCCCTCCCATAGGCACGTCCTTCCAGCCCTTCTCCTTCCCGCTCGCGCTCATTACTCCGACTGCACCTCCTGGTAGGCCCGCTCGATGGCCTTGATGTTCCCCTCGATGACCTCAGGCTTCGACCTGAACTTCATCTCGAGCTTGTGCCGCGTGTCGGCTATGAACTCCTCCAGCGTCATGAGGCCCGTGGCCCTTATGAGAGCTCCCATCATTGGGGTATTGGGAATCGCCCGGCCGATGGTGTCGATGGAGATCTGCGTGGCGTCAACGGTGTAAACCTTGCCACCCTTCACCTTGAGCTTCGCCCTCATCTCCGCCGGGGTGAGATTCGTGTTTACAAGGTAGACCCCGTCTTCCGGCACCCCAGACGTTACGTCGTTCTTCCCAATCAGCGTCGGGTCGAGGACCACCACGATCCTGGGGTTCGCGACGTGGCAGTGAACCCTCACCGGCTCGTCGCTGATGCGGTTGAACGCCAGCACCGGCGCGCCCATCCGCTCAGGCCCGTACTCAGGAAAAGCCTGAATGTACTTGCCCACTGAGGCGGCAGCCTCGCCCAGGAGGATGGCGGCGGTCTTCGCCCCCTGGCCACCCCTCCCGTGCCAGCGAATTTCGAGAACCTGTGCCATAGCTCGTCCTCCTCGCATATGAATTTGTCGTGCACCTCGGGCTGCAGGCCTCCAGCCCGCACGACCCGAGCGCGTGCCAACATGTCTCGCGCCCTACCTATTTTAGCACAGAAGTCCAGGATGTGCAGCATCATCTGCAAGTTTACGACGGTGTGCGATTTATGTTATATGGCGTCGATTCCGGGCGCTCTGTAACGCCCCAGCTATTTACTTTGCAGGCAGGCTGTGCTAGAATTCTCTTCGGACGCCTCTGGACACCCACGGTGCCGGAAGGACATTTAAGCTGCGGAATTCGCGATATGTCGAGGGGCTGGCGAAGGCATGAGGATGAAGGTCAAGGATGTCGAGACTCTCGATCCGGTCACGGTCGGCCCGGGCGCAAACCTCGAGAGCCTCGCGCCCCCGGTAACTGAACGGGGCGTCGTATATGTGGTTTCGCAAACCGACGAGCTGTTCGGTGTGATCACCGGCAGCAAACTCATATCCGCGCTGACATCGGGATACGCGAAAGGCGTCACGGCCCAGGACGTGATGATCTCCGCCGACAGCTTTCCTAGTGTGGATCCCGATACCGACCTCCACACCGCCGCAAGCTTCTTCGAAAGCTCGTGCGTCCCTGAACTGCCGGTGGTCAATAATGGAGTGCTGGTAGCATCCCTCCCTCAGCGATCTGTGCTCATGGCGTTCTCCAGCACTGTCGCCTCGTCGAAAGGCAACCGTTATCACGAACAGCGCGCCCTTGCTATCGTTCGGTCCCTTCACGAGGGTCTCATCGTGATCGACAAGGACTTTGTCATACGTGAGTTCAACCCGGCAGCCGAGAGGCTCATGAAAGCGAAGGCCGCGGACAGGATCGGCCAGAAGGCGGTCGTGGTGAGCCGTGACGAGTCTCCCATCTTTGAGGTTATGAAAACGGGAAAAGCCAGGTACAACGTGATAACGCCCCTCACCGATGGGCGCGTATTCTCCGTGAACTACGTGCCGATGATTGAGGACGGCGAGGTGCAGGGTATCATCGAAACGTTCCACGATATCACGGAACAGGAAGAGCTCCGCGCTCAGCTTGTGAACTCCAGGGACGAGCTTGACCGCGCCTTCGCGCTAACTCTGCCGAACTCGCGGGTGGAGCACAAGCTCAAACACACGCCTGAGTATAGGGATAGGTACGACCCGGAGACAGGCCTCATCACGATTACAGAGGTCATCGAGGACGGCAGCTACAAGCACGTGGTCAACGCGCTCAAGGTCCTCGCAGACCTCAACTCCAAGGGGATTACGTCGCTCCTCGGCATCAACAAGGACGTCCTTGTCCAGAGCATAATCTTCCACGACCTCGGAAAGTCCCAGCCGCAACTGGAGATAGGACAGACCGTGGACCCCAAGAAGGTGTTTGAGTATAGCCCCGCCCACGCCGCCCGGAGCGCCGATATCGCGGCTCATTTCTACCACAAGGACCAGGACGTCATCTGGCTCATTCGCTACCACCATCACAAGGAGGACGAGCTGCCGCTCGATTTCCCACGGCACCTCATGCCGATGCTGAGGCTGTTCCAGTTGGTCGACGGCCTCTCCGCCGCGCTCACGCGGCGTAACGCCAGCATAAAGTTGGACGTCGAGGGCACGAGGGTGACGGTGCACGAGCGCAACGGCCACCCTGACTTCAACAGGTCAAGGGTAGTCGACCTCTTCACAGGCGAGACCGCGGTGCTCAACGTCGACTGAGTGAGGGCCAGACCCGCCGCGCCCGCGGGCACGTAAGTCCCGAGGCTATAGCTTCGGATACAGCGGGAAGCGCTCCACAAGGCGCGCGACCCTGGCTCGGGCAGACTCCATGACGGTCTCGTCCTCGGGCCGCTCAAGGACGGTCGCGATGATGTCGGCGATCTCCTCCATCTCGCCCTCCCGCATGCCCCTTGTGGTCACAGCCGGCGTGCCGAGGCGGATTCCGCTCGTCACAAACGGCTTTTCAGGATCGAATGGTATCGTGTTCTTGTTCACAGTGATGCCCACGTCGTCGAGAAGTTTCTCCGCCTTCTTGCCGGTGAGCCCCTTCTCCGCCACGCTCACGAGCATCAGGTGGTTATCCGTGCCGCCCGACACGATACGGAACCCGCGACGCGCAAGGGCCGCGGCCAGCGCCGAAGCGTTCCTCACCACCTGCGCCTGGTAGGCTCGGAACTCCGGGGTCATGGCCTCCTTAAGCGCCACGGCCTTCGCTGCGATCACGTGCATGAGCGGCCCCCCCTGGATGCCGGGGAACACGGCCTGGTCGATGTCCTTAGCGAATCGGGCCTGACACAGTATGAGGCCGCCGCGCGGTCCGCGGAGGGTCTTATGTGTCGTGGTGGTCACGAACTCCGCGTACGGAACGGGGCTTGGGTGCACGCCCGCGGCGACGAGCCCTGCGATATGGGCCATGTCCACCATGACGTACGCACCGACCTCGTCGGCGATGCGGCGTATCCTCGCAAAGTCGATGAACCTCGGATACGCGCTCGCCCCCGCGACGATCATGCGCGGCCTCTGCTCTTTCGCGAGCGCCTCGAGCAGGTCGTAGTCGAGGGTTTCGGTCTCTCTGGAGACCCCGTAAGGGACGAATTTGAAGTACTTGCCCGAGAAATTGAGAGGGTGGCCGTGGGTGAGGTGCCCGCCGTGGGAGAGGTCCATGCCCAGCACGGTATCGCCGTGGGACAGCGCCGCAAAGTACACCGCCGTGTTGGCCTGGGCGCCCGAGTGAGGCTGAACGTTCGCGTGTTCCGCCCCGAAGAGGGCCTTCGCCCGCTCGATCGCAAGCCTTTCAACCACATCCACGAACTCGCAGCCGCCGTAGTAACGCCTTCCGGGGTACCCTTCCGCGTACTTGTTGGTTAGCGTGGATCCCTGGGCCTCCATCACCGCTCTGCTGGTGAAGTTTTCCGATGCTATCAGCTCGATCTTCCGTCTCTGACGACCGGTCTCCCGCTCGAGGGCCTCCGCGACTTCCGGGTCAACGGACCTCACGATATCATACATTTATGTACCCCTCCCACGTTAAAGTACAGCACTCTCGCAAAGCCGCCTGGTACCAGGCGGCTGGTGCCACATCCACGGTCGCGCCCGGCACTTGCCCGGCCCTGGACTGCACCCTGAGCCGCGTCTACACCTTCCCCGCAAGCATGTCAAGGAAATACCGATGAAGCCTCGTGTCAGACGTAACCTCCGGGTGGAACGCGCATGCAAGGTGCCGCTCTTGTCGCGCAAGAACGATCTTGTCCTCGAACCGCGCCAGCACCTCGACGCCTTGCCCGACCGAGAGTATGTAGGGAGCGCGGATGAAGACGGCGCGCATGGGGGGGCCTCCGATGGCCTGGATTTCGATGTCGGCCTCGAAGCTATCCACCTGTCGCCCGAAGGCGTTTCTTTTCACCACAAAGTCCATGAGGCCCAGGCGAACTTGACCCGAGTTTGAAATCTCACGCGAGAGAAGAATAAGCCCGGTGCACGTGCCGAAGACGCCGAGGCCCCGGGCTGCATGCTTTCGAATCTCGTCCACGAATCCGAACCGCTCCATCAGCTTCCCTACTGTCGTGCTTTCCCCGCCGGGTATGATGAGGCCGTCTAGCCCCTCGATCTGGTTGCTGTACCTGACCTCGACCACCTCTGCGCCCGCTGCTCTGGTCATGCTCACATGCTCTGCCACGTCACCCTGAAGCGCGAGAACTCCTACCTTCACTCCTGCAACCTCCTGCTACTGCTACATCCCATGCAAAGCTCAAGGCGCCTCTACCAGCCTCTTACCTGCAGCCTCTCCTCTTCCTTCAGCGACGCAGCGGCTAGCCCCCTCATCGGCTCGCCGATGCCCCGGGATACTTTCGCGAGGATGTCTGGATCGTTGTAGTGGGCCGTCGCGTCCACGATGGCGCGAGCCCTCGCTGCAGAATTGTCGGACTTGAATATGCCCGATCCTACGAAAATGCCGTCAGCCCCGAGCTGCATCATAAGCGCTGCGTCCGCCGGGGTCGCTATCCCGCCGGCCGCGAAGTTGACCACAGGGAGCTTGCCCTCCTTCGCGACCTGCACTACTAGTTCGTACGGAGCCTGCATCTCCTTGGCTGCAGCCATGAGTTCGTCTTCCCGCATGGAGGTGAGCCTGCGTATCTCGCTCATGACCCGCCTCATGTGCCGCACCGCTTCGACGACATCGCCCGTGCCGGCTTCCCCCTTCGTGCGGATCATTGCCGCTCCCTCGCCGATCCTTCGCAAGGCCTCCCCCAGGTTACGGCAGCCGCAGACAAATGGGACCTTGAACTGGTGCTTGTCTATGTGATGTTCCTCGTCAGCCGGCGTCAGGACCTCGCTTTCGTCTATATAGTCCACGCCGAGGGCTTCGAGGATCTGTGCTTCAACGAAATGCCCGATTCTGCATTTGGCCATTACGGGGATCGTGACCGCCTCCATGATCGCCTCGATTATGGCCGGGTCCGACATCCTGGCCACGCCGCCCTGCGCCCTGATATCGGCGGGCACGCGCTCCAGGGCCATGACGGCGACGGCGCCTGCATCTTCAGCGATCTTCGCCTGCTCGGGGGTGGTGACGTCCATGATCACGCCACCCTTGAGCATCTCCGCGAGGCCTTTCTTGACCGTAAATGTTGCCTTCTCCACCATCGCTTCGTCCCTCCATCAGCTTATGGCTCATTCCCCCATGCAATTCTACTACACGAGCAACCGGGACACAAGCGCCTGGAAACCGCGAACCCCGGGGCTATGCCCACGTGCGGCCTCACAGGAGGCTTGGCCCGGCGCGGCCCGCGTAGCACGCGGAACAGTCAACAGAACGCAGTCAACTTGGGCGAGGCACACCGACGCCACCAATGTGACCAGCCCGCATATTCGCTCTTCCTGGGCGCAAACTTAGGTCGAGGGGCAGCACCGGCGTACCTCCAGAGGGCTGCATCGGCAAGGTGGAGCGCCGGCAGTCTGAAGCGCCGGCCGTCCACTGCCCGACGGCTGCTGCTTTTCTATAGGCTCCCGGTGCTCAGCTCACACGACCGGGCGCCGGGACCTGGCCACGCATCCTCAGGCACAGAGGGCCAGGCGTGGGTCCGAGAGCGCGCCTCGGTCCTCCAGGGGTTTCAGCTTCCCAGCGCTTGCGTGATGGGGCGTCGAAACCTCGCTACCTGCCTGTAGACAGGAGACATCGCGGATATGTCCGACACCTTTTTCAACATCTTTTGGATCCTTCTCCTGGTGTGGAGCCTCCTCTCGCCCCTGTTCGGGCGGCGAAGGGTTGAGCTCGCCAGGCTGCACATTCTCAACTCCCTGTCGCGCAAGAGGGGTTCGCGGGTCATAGCCATGATCCACCGGATGGAGGCTATCAGCTTCCTCGGCATCCCCATCTCGCGCCACATCGATATCGAGGACTCAGAGCAGGTGCTCCGAGCCATCCGCCTCACGCCGGACGACGTTCCCATCGACATCATTCTCCACACCCCGGGCGGTCTCGTGCTCGCCGCGGAGCAAATCGCCCACGCCATCGCAGGCCACAAGGCGAAGGTCACGGTGTTCGTGCCGCACTATGCGATGTCCGGTGGGACGCTGCTGGCTCTCGCCGCAGACGAGATCGTCATGGACGAGAACGCCGTGCTCGGCCCGGTGGACCCGCAACTCGGAAACTACCCTGCGGTGTCCATCCTCCGAGCCATAGAGCAGAAGGACAAGAACTCGGTAAGCGACACCACGCTAATCCTGGGGGACATGGCCGCCAAGGCCATGGTGCAGGTATACGAAAGCGTGTACGAGATCCTGGTAGCGAAGCTGCCGGAGGACAGAGCCCGTGAGATAGCGAAAACCCTGACAGAAGGGCGCTGGACACACGACTACCCGATCACCTGCGAAGCCCTGCGCCGCATGGGGCTTACCGTCAGCAACAACATGCCGTACGAGGTCTATCGATTGATGGAGCTTTATCCGCAGCCCCTCCAACGGAGACCCTCTGTGCAGTACGTGCCGGTGCCGTTCGAGCGGCGCGAGCCGGTGGAGCGAGGGAGGCGCGACTGAGCCGGTCGCCCGGAATTGCCCGGGCTCCGCCGGATTCTGCGGGATTACGGCCGCAGGCTGGCCCGAAATCGGACGGCTCGTCTTGCACCTCCCTATGGCGGCCGGGTTCTGAGCATGCGCACGCGTGTCAGGTGACACTTGCGGCCGCGCTTCTACTCGGCCGTGCATGCAAAAGCGCCAGGCGCTCACCTGGCGCAAGATCCTGGTGGAGACGAGGAGATTCGAACTCCCGACCTCGTGAGTGCGATTCACGCGCTCTCCCAACTGAGCTACGTCCCCACTCAAACCTTATCCGCTCTTGCCTTGCGAGTAGAATACTAACACAGGCCTGCGCCGAAGTCAAGGCCAGGAAACACCTGGAACACCCGGCCTATCTCTTGGGTCTCATCGTCGGGAACAGGATCACATCCCGGATCGAGCTCTGGTTGGTGAGGAGCATCACCAGCCTGTCGATGCCGATCCCCATGCCCCCGGTGGGCGGCATGCCGTGCTCCAATGCGCGCAGGAAGTCCTCGTCCATTCTGTGGGCCTCGTCATCACCCTGGGCGCGCAGCGCGGCTTGCGCTTCGAACCTCTCCCGCTGGTCTATTGGGTCGTTCAGCTCGCTGAACGCGTTCGCTATCTCGCGGCCGCCTATTATGAGCTCGAACCTGTATGTGTACCGCGGGTCATCTTCTCTTTTCTTAGCCAGCGGCGAAATGTCAATCGGATGATCCGTCACGAAGACGGGTGATATGAGCGTCGGCTCCACAAGCTCCTCGTAGACCTCGGAAAGCGCCTTGCCCCTCGTGGCGTGCGAGTCGATCTCGACTCCGAGGCGGCGCGCCGCCGTCCGAGCATCCTCGTCGGTCTCTATGGCGCCGAAATCCACGCCCGTGCGCTCCCGGACAGCTTCCACCATAGTCTTCCTGGGCCACGGAGGCCTCAGATCTATCGTGTTCCCCTGGTAGTCCACCTTAGCCTGCCCCAGCACCTGAATGGCCACGTAGTGGATGAGGTCCTCGGCGAGGTTCATCATGTCAGTGTAGTCCGCGTAGGCCTCGTACAGCTCTAGCATGGTGAACTCGGGGTTGTGCTTCGTGGAAATGCCCTCGTTCCTGAACACCCGCCCGATCTCGTACACCTTCTCGAGGCCTCCCACGATGAGGCGCTTGAGGTGCAGCTCCAGGGCTATCCGGAGGTACAGGTCGATATCGAGGGCGTTGTGATGGGTGACGAACGGCCGCGCCGTGGCGCCGCCCGGGATGGTGTGCATCGCCGAGGTCTCCACCTCGATGTACCCGCGCGAATCGAGAAACGCCCTCACCGCGCGCACGATGGCCGTTCGCTTCAGGAACACCTCGCGCACCTCGGGGTTGACAATGAGGTCCAGGTACCTCTGCCTGTAACGGAGGTCCACGTCCGCAAGGCCGTGCCACTTCTCCGGCAGCGGCCGGAGCGACTTCGAAAGAAGGTCGAACCTGCCGATCTCCACGGTGACCTCGCCCCGCCGGGTGCGGAACACCTTGCCCTCCACGCCTACGATGTCGCCGATGTCAAGCGAGGTAAAAAGCTCGTAAGCGTCCTGGCCGAGCTGGTCCAGCTTCGCGTAAAGCTGTATGCGCCCCGAGAGATCGAGAAGGTCTGCGAAGGTGGCCTTTCCGTGGGTCCTCATCGCCATGAGCCGCCCGGCGACCCTGACGGTGCTGCCCTCGAGCCTCTCAAAGCCCTCCACAATATCCCGGGCGTGATGAGTGCGCTCGAATCGGTGGCCGAACGGGTTGATGCCCTTCGCCCTGAGCGCCTCCATCTTCTGCCGGCGCACGCGCACGTGCTCGCTGTCAAGCTCCGCATCCTCGCAGAGTTCGGCCGCTTCTGCCTGCGCAGCCTCCGCAGCCCCCGCGGCCCCCACGGCTTCCGCGACATCCGCGGCAGCAGCCATGTCGTCTGACGCCGTAGCAGGCTGGCCATCAGCTCGGCTGTCCGGATGAACGTCTCTCCCCTGGCTCATTTCATCACCTCGAGATGTCGAGAATCTGGAACCTGATGGGACCTGCGGGCGCAAGAGCCTCTACGATGCTCCCAACCTTCTTGCCGAGGACTGCCTTGCCCACAGGGGACTCGTTGGATATGCGCAGGTTCCCGGGATCGGCCTCAGCCGAACCCACTATGGTGTATTCGAAGACCTCGTTGTCCGAAAGGTCCTTCAGCTTCACCTTGCACCCGAGGTGGACCGTGTCTGTGTTGAGATCGTCCTCATCGATGACTTCAGCATTACGGAGCATGGCCTCGAGCTGGGCGATTCGCCCCTCGACGAACGCCTGCTCGTTCTTGGCGTCCTCATATTCTGCGTTGTCGGTGATGTCGCCGAAAGCCTTGGCCTCTTTTATCCTCGCAGCAACCTCGCGCCGCCTGGTAGTCTTGAGGTACTCAAGTTCCTTTTCCAGCTTCCTGAGCCCTTCCAAGGTGAGAACTACCTTCTGCGCCATCAAGCTGGTTCCTCCCTTGACCGACCCATGTACATCCGGGCATCGCGCAACGTGCCCTTGCCCTCCCTCTCGGCGCCTGTGCTCATTGCGCGATGCCCCTTTTCGCATGCCATTATTATGTCGTGCGGCCCTGGCGTTGTCAAGCCTCGGTTTTCGCTCCGGTTCTCGCTTCTTCCATCTTATTCGCTCTTTTCAGTTGCCTTGGCACGGACCCCACCGAACGGGCCGACCGCTCAGGCGGTCGGTTAGCAAGGCTGACAGGTTTGATCAGTTCAACGTCTCCACCCTGGGCTTTATCTCAAGCCGGCTGATGAGGTCCAGGTAATCCGACGGCGTGAACTCCTCCGGCCGCCGCCCGGTCAGCGCCACGAAAGCGGCGTCCATCACGTTGGTGGCAAACGACCTCCCCTCGATCTCGGGGGTCGAGGCCACGAGCGTCTTCACGCCTCGCTTTCTGAACGCCTCGACGTCGTCCTTCGTGACGGTGTTCGTTATGATAACCTTCCCCGCAAGGTTATCAGGCATGTGCTTCTTGATGAAGTGGCAATCCCCTCCAATGATGTCGGCCCACGCGTAGGCCTTGCCGTATTTTGGCACCACCTGTTCCTGGCTCGTGCCCGTGGGATAGAGCATCGTGATTGGAAGAAGCCGTATCACCGGCATCAGGACGGTGACCAGCGCCCGGAACGTGGAAAGCGATCTCAGGAAAATGGGTATGCCAAGCCCGAACGCAAGATCGCCGTACATCATGTTGCAGCCGGACTCGAGAAGCGCAGACGCCATGCCGAACCTGTCGAGCGCGCATACGATGAGAGCGTTTTTCCCGGCAAGGGGCATCTTCATTTCATCACGAATATACTCGACAGCCCTGCGCTCGATTACGCCCTTCAGCATGCTCCCATCGGCGATGGGGGTTTTCCGGGCCGCCTGCGCTATCGGGATGGCGTCGCGCAGCATGTACCGTTTCCTGCCCACGTAAAACCAGAGGTCCGTGCCCCCCATGCCGAAGGCGTCCACTTTGCCGTCGAGGCTTCGGATGAGCTCGATGGCCTTACCGATGTCCCCGTCGGTCCCCCGCCTCTCGAGCAGTATTTCCTCACCCAGCAGCGTGATGGTGGCCTTGTGGTCGCGCCTGGATGAGCCCAGGCTCACGCTGACGACGTGCTTCATAGAAACCCTCCCCCAATCCCGTTTGTGCGACGTGGTCAGGTCGTTGCTATGCTGCGAAGAATCCTGCGGATTAACTCCGGGTCCACATACCGATCACCCTTAATCGGTGACGTCCCGACCTCGATGCCCACCACCCGGTTGCCGAGGATGGACTCCACGAGACCCACTCTCATGTCGGACCCTATGAAAACCACAGCGTCGTAGCTCTTCAGCTTCGTGATTATGGCCATGATCTCGTTAAAAACTTCCTGCCCGGACCTCTCTCGTAGATACGCCCACCGTTCCGCATCGTTGAGGAGGAGAACGAAATCGACTCCTTCCTCCTCTGCTACCTTCCGGATCTCTTCCTTATTGCCAACAGGGAACCCGACGAGGGCGATCCGCGCGCCTTTGCGGACCTCGCCCAGGCTCTCGAGGCGGGACACGAAGGCCCTGTCGATGCCCACCTGGTCTGCGGCCTCCTGCTGTGAAAGCCCCTTCGCGCGGAGATCGAGGATCTTGTCAACTGCCTTGTACACTCGCGCCCTGTCCACAAGTTTATCACCGATGCGGATGAACTCCAGCCGGATCACCCCCTGCACGCCCCCGGCGCACGTTTGCCGGGCGACTCCGCGCCCGCGGTGGTGTCAACATTCTTGTGCACATTACCATTCTAACAGGACCGGCGGCAAAACGCAAACCCCGCCGGGTCTGGAAGAAGTGAGGCGAGGGCCTCCACCATCTCCGCCCTCGTCTTCGCGGCGTTTATCCGCACCCGGGCTTGCGCCGCACCAGGCGCTCCACGGACGTACCAGGCCGCGTGTTTCCTCATCTGGAGCACGGCGCTCCTCTCTCCGAATAGCTCCACCATCATGTCAAGGTGGCGGATGGCCATGGCAACGCGCTCAGCAAGCGACGGTGGCGGCACCTTCTCGCCCGCCGCAAGGAACGTCGCAACCTCCTTGAAGATCCAGGGGTTGCCAAGCGCCGCCCTGCCTATCATGACGGCGTCGCAGCCTGTCTCCGCCAGCATGCGCGCGGCGTCCTCGGCCGAGCGCACGTCGCCGTTGCCGATAACGGGGATTCCGACGGCCTCCTTCACGTCCCTGATGATGCTCCAGTCGGCCGCGCCCGAATAGAACTGATCACGGGTGCGCCCATGGACCGCGACCGCTGCCGCGCCTGCCGCCTCCACCGCCAGCGCAAGCTCCACGGCGTTGATATGCTCTCCGTCCCAGCCCTTCCTCATCTTCACGGTCACGGGTACCTTCGAGGCGGCGACGACGGCCGCAACAATATCCCGGGCGAGGGGCACGTCCCGCATGAGCGCCGCGCCCTCGCCGTTCTTGACTATCTTCGGCGTCGGACACCCCATGTTGATGTCGATGATGTCGGGACGCGCCCGCTCCTGGACGATCCTGGCCGCCTTCGCCATGCTGTCGGGGTCGCTTCCGAAGATCTGAACCGCTATAGGCCTCTCCTGCTCCGAGATCCGGAGCATCTCGAAAGTCCTCTCATTGCGGAAGATGAGCGCCTTGTCGGAAATCATCTCTGTATACACGAGGGCGCAGCCCATCTCCTTTGCAAGCAGCCGGTAAACGAGGTCCGTCACCCCGGCCATGGGGGCGAGCACTACCGGAACCGACAGCTCCACGTTGCCGATGAATATCTTGCGAGGGCGCGATGAGGGCTGGCGCGCTCCCTCGCCTGCCCATCCCCGTCCCGATCCCGACGTACTGGCATCACCGTCACCATCATCATGACCATCGTCACCGTAGCTAGTTTCAAGGCTTCCCCCGTGGCCGATCTGGTTGCTGCAAGCTTCAACAGAATTGCTGCCGCAGTCCCGCTTGTGGTCACTTCTGGGAATGCCCGAGGCATAGTCGCCGATACTGCCGACGCTACCGTCGCCGCCGTCACCACCGCTGTCACTCTCGCTACTCTGGAGTCTCCGTACAACCTCGTTATCGCCGGGACCACCCTTAACACAGGCACCCCAAGGGCCGGTATCGTTCGCACCAGCCATACCAACAGCACCAGCACCGACCCCGGCTGGCCTGACTGGCCTGTTGAGGATGTCCTCGATCCCCCGGAGCAAATCCGAGAGCCCCCACCGCTCCGCCGCGGAGATCAATATGGCGCCGGGATGCTCAATGCGGAGGCGCTCTCTTTCGAGTTCACCCGGGACGAGATCGATCTTGTTAAGCACGGTAAGGGTGGGCTTATCCTGGAGGCCCAGGTCGGCAAGGACCGCGTTCACCGCCGCGCACTGCTCGTCCTTGCCCGGATGGCTTGCGTCAACTATGTGGCAAATGAGGTCGGCTTGGGCAACCTCCTCCAGGGTTGCGCGAAACGCCGCCACAAGCTCATGGGGCAACTTGCGGATGAACCCGACGGTGTCCGCGAGGAGCACGACTCCTCCTCCCGGAAGGCGACACCTGCGTATCGTAGGGTCGAGGGTGGCGAAGAGCTTGTCCTCGACCAGTACCTGGGACTCTGTGAGGGCGTTGAACAGCGTGGACTTGCCTGCGTTGGTGTAGCCGACGAGCGATACCACAGGTATGCCGGCCTCCTTGCGGCGGGACCGTTGCAGCCCGCGCCTCCTCGCTATCTCGGCAAGCTCGCTGCGGAGAGCCGCGATGCGCTTTCGGATCCGGCGCCTGTCCGTCTCCAGCTTGGTTTCGCCAGGCCCGCGCGTGCCGATGCCGCCCCCGAGGCGGGAGAGGGCGGTGCCTTTGCCTACGAGCCTCGGGAGCAGGTACGAGAGCTGGGCAAGCTCCACCTGTATCTTGCCTTCCTTGCTGGCGGCCCTGGAGGCGAAGATATCGAGGATGAGCCAGGTCCTGTCGATCACCTTGACGCCTATGATCTCCTCAAGGTTGCGCTGCTGGGCCGGGCTCAGCTCGTCATCGAAGATCACGAGGTCTGCATGGGACACCGTCGCGAGCGCCGCGAGCTCCCGGGCCTTGCCTTCCCCGATGTACGTGGCCGGGTCCGGCCGCGCCCGCTTCTGGACTACCCTCCCGATTACCTCGGCGCCGGCAGTGGCCGCGAGCTGGCCGAGTTCATCGAGGGAGTCCTCAGTCTCCCACAGTAGCGTGCCGGGCAGCTCAAGCCCAACGGTTATAGCTCTCTCCATCGAACCCTTCAGGTCATGATCACTCCCCTAGTCTCCGGACTCCTGTGCCCGCGCGTTCCTTTCGAAGAGGATGCGCAGCCCTTCCAGCGTGAGGTCAGGATCAAGCACGTCTATCTCGGATGAGTCCTCCGCGATGAGCGGCGCAAAGCCGCCCGTGGCGATCACCCGGGGGCTTGAGCCCATCTCGCGCTTCATTCTTCTCACTATCTCGTCCACCAGCCCGACCGTCCCGTAGATGATCCCCGCCTGCATGCTCGCGACCGTGCTGCGCCCGATGATGCTCCTGGGTTTCACAAGCTCGACGCGGGGGAGCTTAGCAGCCCGCGCGAACAGAGCCTCGCTGGAGATGCCGATGCCGGGCGCGATGGCACCACCCAGGTACTCGCCGGATGCGGATATGGCGCAGAACGTCGTGGCGGTACCGAAGTCCACTACGATCACAGGCCCGCCGTACTTTTCATAAGCCGCCACGGCATTCACGATGCGGTCGGCGCCGACCTCTTTGGGATTCTCGTAGCGAATGACCATGCCGGTCCTGACCCCCGGCTCGACGACGACAGGTTCACAGTGGAAGTAGCGCCTCGCGAGGTCCTCGAAGGTGCTGATGACAGGCGGTACCACGCACGAGATCGCAACGCCGCTTACGTTGGCGAAGTCAAGCCCGTGATACGAGAAAAGGTCACGGATGACCATGGCGTACTCGTCTGCCGTCTTCTGTCGGTCAGTCGCCATGCGACAGCTTGCCACGAGGCGCGTGCCCTCGTAAACGCCCAGAACAATGTTGGTGTTGCCGATGTCAAGTACGAGAATCATCCCCATTGTTGTCCTCCTTCCACCTCTCCCGCAGATCCGATCCGCGCCCAGGATGTTACGGTCGTCTGTCGCGCCAGGCTCATCCTACCAGCTTCGCGATGGCCTGCACCAGGATGAACGCCCCCATCCCGATGAAAAGGATACCGGCTGCGATTTGAAGGTATTCCGCCGGGAGGAACTTCGAGACCACGCCTCCGAAGAGCGCGCCGATGAGACTTACGCTGGACAGCGCAAGCGAGGCGCCGAGGAACACAGGGATAACCAGGCGATGCTGGGCTACGAGCGTAAACACCGCAAGCTGCGTCTTGTCACCCATCTCAGCCAGGAAGAGGGTGGTGAAGGTCAGTGCAAAGAGCTTCCAGTCCATGTCTCGTCGCGTCCTCCTTGGGCAACTCTCAACTTTTCTTCCGCTTCTTCTACGTGCCTGCAAGGATATCCTTCCGCGAGGTCGAATATGATGATTCATGCGTAAACGTCTCGAGCTTGCCGCAGTGACATCCGGCCACTTTGTGAATGACCTGTACGCAGCCTTCCTCACGCCGCTCCTGCCGATGCTCGTGGCGAAATTCGACATGTCGCTGGCAATGGCAGGGCTGCTCTCGGCGGTGTACGCGACCACATCGTCCATGGTGCAGCCTCTCGTTGGACACCTCGCAGACACGTCCGGCAGCAGAGCGTTCATCGTGCTGGGACCGGTCATCACCGCCACAGCTATGTGCATGATCGGCCTCGCCGGAAGCCAGGCGCTCCTTGTAGCCCTGCTCATTATCGGGGGAATCGGATCCGGCATGTTCCATCCCCAGGGCGCCGCCATGGCCGGGTCGATCGACCAGGCCCGCAAGGGATTCATGCTGTCGGCGTTCACGACGGCGGGGGAGATCGGATACGCTCTCGGGCCGCTCGTAGTGCTGTCCGTCGTCAGCACGTTGGGGATCCGCCACACCTACGTCACGGTGCTCCCGGGCATCCTTGTCTCGTTGTTCATCTATCGTTTCGCGCCCCGGGTCCACGCAGGCCGCCCTGGGGCGAAAGCCTGCGGCTCCAGGGGCAGGGGCTTCAGCCATGGCGGTAGGAGCAGCTCCGGCCGTCGTAACGGCAACGGGGACGGCGACGACACTGGTAATGGCAAAGGAGGCGCCATGCATAGCCGCCCCAACAACGGCGGCGCTCCGAGTAGGAGACGTGGCGAGTGGGTGCCGGTGGGAGCGCTTGCGATGCTGTGGGTGATCGCTGCGGTGCGCCTCTCCGTCTCCATGAGCTTCACAACGTTCCTGCCCATCTACCTCAAAGAGATGGGCCTGCCGCTCATGGCGTACGGGTCGGTGGCATCGATGTTCATGTTTGCCGGGACGGTTGGGATCATGGTGGCGGGGCCGATCGCCGACAGGGTCGGGCCGTTCAAGCTCATGGTGGTCGCCTTGCTGGCGCCCATCCCGCTCCTCCTCGGGTTTCTGCACATGAAGGGCCTCGTCTCGTATGCGCTTCTCGCCGCAGCCGGGGTCATCCTCTACGCGCCTATGCCGGTCATCACGATGACCGCCCAGAATCTCGCCCCGGCCAGGGCAGGCACCGTCTCGGCTTTCATGATGGGTGTCGCATGGGGAGCCGGATCGCTCGGAGTGGCAGGCGTCGGGGTCATAGCCGATGGGCTCGGCATCCGGATGGCGCTCACTCTGCTCCTTGGGACGCTTGTGGTGGCCGCGGCGCTTACTTACGCCCTGGAAATGCGGGTGCGCCACGTGCCTTCCTTGTTAGCAACTCGCGAACCCATCTGCCGATAGGGTTCACCCCCCGAGCCAGGTAGTCGGCGTAGTGGGCGTGGAGGCATTTTATGCCGGCGGCACCGGGCTTCCCGAGCACGCCCCCGATTCCCGAGCGCGCCACCACTTCGTACTGGCCCGGGTGCTCTGTGGCGAAATGCGATGCCTCCTCCGGAGACAGGAGCGACACCCGGTAATCTGCATACGACCTCGCTGCTTCCTGATAGGCCTCAAGAGCTGCCGGGTCGCCAGCAAGCCTCTCTTGCAGCTTCCTCACATAACCCAGCGCCTCAAGCTCGGATACGGCACGCACGGCACCTGGGCACGTGAGCCAGAAGACTGTGGGAAACGGCTCCACCTGCGTCTCCCGACCCGTCCCACCTCCCTTGCGGATGACCGGCCTCGTCACGATGGTCTCGGGAAGGCCCAGCGGGCACCGCGTCGCTACCCGGAGAAAGCCCCTCGGCTTCCTGCCTATTTGCCTTTCCACGATCTCCTCGTCTGTCATGCGCACTGCCCGCTCCATCACATCGAAAGAGCCGGTCGCATAAGCGCACCGGCCTTTCTCCCACTCCCTCTCGCTTCCGTTTCTCAGCGTGGCGCCGCGGTCCCATCATGTCAACGCGGCCTCTAAGTCTTCGTTTACGCCCCTCCGATTCGGGAGTATCGGGTTCCGCGCCCGCCCCGCTTGGACTCCTGGCTCCTCTTAAGGTCTGATAGCCGCTCGTCGCTGTCTTTCAGGAACTTCGAGAGCTTCTCCTCGAAGGACTGCCGCGCGGCCGCGCTCATCCTTCTGCCCCGACCGGGCTGATAATTCGGATCAGCCTGCTTGATGGACAACCCGATCCTGCCGTTTTCAACGGCCAGGACCTTCACTTTCACGATATCGTTTTCTTTCAAGTAGTCTTTTATGTCTCGTACGTACGTATCGGCAACTTCGGAAATGTGAACCAGTCCGGTCTGACCCCCGGCCAGTTCGACGAAGGCCCCGAAGTGCGTGATGCCGGTCACGCGGCCCTCGACGATGCTCCCTACCTCGAGCGACGGCATACCTGGTGAACTCCCCCTCATGTGTTCCTGGTCAGCGCAAAACATTACCCAGATTTTAGTCCATTATACTTCGTCAGCCCGCGCTGTGTCAATCCAAAGCAAGCTGCGGACCCGTGCCCACCCATTTCATCCAGCGAACGACCGTGCAGGACATCAGATCAGCATCTGGCGTGCCTCATGCATTCTATGCGCCCGTCCGGCCTCGGGTGCAGGCGACCCGAGCCATTTCCGGCAGCCGTGCCCGAACAGGCTGTCCTGCCCGCATGCACCTCGCGCCCGGGACCACCTGCGGCCCAGCGTTGTCCGCGCAACGCCCCGCCGTCCGGGGCCCGCACACGGCACGCACGCCCTGTAGTGTCTAGTCGCGAATGCTCGCAGGGTCAACTCCCGCTCTTTTCGTGACACCCGGCGGTGCGTCGGGATTGCGCGGTTCAGCCACTATGAACGGCACCTCGCCGGGCTTCACGAGGCCCAGCTCTTCACGGGCCACCTTCTCAACATATTCGTCACTGGACAGGTATTCTATTTGCTTGCGCAGCTCCTCGCACCTGGCTTCCCAGACCCCGATCTCCCTCTCGACCACGGAGATCTGGTAGTTCACCCGCACAAGCTCGAGATAGCCTCTCAGGTACAGGAACGCCACGCCGAACATGAAGAGGCCAACTAGCACCCGCCGGACCGGCTTCCACGGTGACTGGCTTGTCTTGTCTCTTGTGGCCAGAGCGACCACCTTAGCGACCACCTTCGCTTCTTGTGCCCGCTGTCTTGAAGCTGCGATATCTCTTGAACTTTCTCATGTTTATTCGACGTCGCCCCCGGAAATCCCTTCTGGGGCCTTCACGTGAAGCGCGATCTTCACGGTCAGGCACGCAGGCACGACCGCTACCCTTTCCTCCGTGGGTGGAGCAGCCTGAGCGGACCGCAAACCAGCCCCGCTTCCGGTCCCGTCCTGCGGACCGCGGCCACCCTCCGCCGCGCCCGCGCGGCGGTTTTCCGCACTCTTGCCGCGGCCCTGCGCAACCTGAAGGACGCCTCGCGCACTCCCAACCTGGCCCGCGTTCTCGCCCGGCGGCATGCCTCGACCACTGACACAGCGCCCCCTATCACCCGCCGCCCCAGGACTGCTCTGTACCCGGCGAAACCCGCGCCAAACCCGAGAAACATGAAAAACCTCACCTCGCCCCAGCAGGTGGCGAGGAGGAACGTGAACGCGACCGTCGTGGCAAAGAGCGAAAACAAGATGTCCCCCACGGCCGTAGCGACCGGTCCGAGCCCCAGCACGGACCTGGCGACGCGGTACAGGTCGAAGAACACGCCGACGATGACGCCTGTCAGCACTGTCACCAGTAGCGTAAACGCCTGGGACTCGACCGGTTCGATCACTTCAGCAGCCGCCCCAGGAAGCTCCTGGCCTTCTTGCCCATTTCCTCGGCGTACTCCAGGCCGGCCAGGTAGCCCTCGATGGTGAGGTTCCCTTCGTCGAGGTTGAGCTGCTTGATATGGAACTCCCTGCCCCGCAGCATGAGCATGCCCGCAGTTGTCTCAAGGACGACCTCCTGGTCATCGAAACTCTCCACGTTGTTGACGCCGTCCACGGTTATCGTCTCGCGCTCGGTGACGATCACCCTGTGCTGCGACGATACGGTTGCCCGTCTCTTCTCGTCAACCATCCGCCTTCCCTCCCAGGTCCCGGATGTCGCCGCTAAGTGTGAATTCAATGCTCACCGTCATCTTGCCAGGAGCTGGCGGTGCCGCACGGTGCCGCGCTCCGGGAACGCCCCGCCGGACATCACGCTTCGACGACATTCAGCTTGCAGGCAGTGGAAAACAGGCTCAGACTTGTCTTGTGAACCCACACTTAGCCCGCGGTCCGTGCCCGCGCAAGCCGTCGAGCTTCGCTGCGGGCTTCTCCTGATGAATGGTTATGCCAGTCCCCAGAAAAAAAGACCTGCCTGCGGATGCAGGCAGGACGTCTTCCCTCTCGTCAAACAGAGTGGTCTATGCGCTCACTTAGCGCCAAGTGACGGTCTGTTAGTTCTTGTCCGTTTTCCAATAGTTGCTGGGTTGCCGGTGTTGCACTCGGGGACGGCGCCCCAAGCGGGGCGCCTTGACAAAATCCGGCCCATCCGGCAAGTGGCCGGATTTTGACACCCCTCGTGCAACCACCGGCAACCCTTTCTACATATCGCAAGTATTTCCGCACCCTCATTTAGGGCCGCCGTGCCGCTCCTCGCCCGCCGCCGACAGTTCCTTGGCCTCCTCCCACAGAGAGTCCATCTCATCCAGAGTCATATCCTCTATGCGGCGGTTGGCCTCACCCGCCCGCATCTCGATGTGTTTGAACCGCGCGATGAACTTGTCCACCGCGCGGCCGAGCGCGATCTCTGGGTCCACCTTGAGGAACCTGGCCACGTTAACGAAGGCGAAGAGGACATCGCCGACCTCCTCAGCCATCCTCGCTTTGTCCCCTGCCTTCCGTGCTTGCTCCAGCTCGTCCATCTCTTCCCGGACCTTCTCGAGTGCACCGGTCACGTCTGGCCAGTCGAAGCCGACCCTGGACGCCTTCGCCTGGACTTTCAACGCCCTCATGAGGGCGGGCATCGCCCCGGCGATGTTATCGAGGATGGACCCTGGCTCGCCCTCCTCGTCCGCTCTCTCCCTTTGCTTTATCCGCTCCCAATTGCGCAGGACCGTCTTGCTGTCCTTCGCTTCGACGTCCCCGAACACGTGCGGGTGACGCCGGATGAGCTTCTCGACGATGCCCCGAATCACATCGCCCACATCGAACCTCCCGGACTCACTCGCGATCTGAGAGTGGAACGCCACCTGGAGAAGCAGGTCTCCAAGCTCTTCGCAAAGCTCCTCGTCGTCGCGGTCGTCTATGGCCTGGACCACCTCGTAGGCCTCCTCGACCACGTAGGTCCTGAGGGACTCGTGGGTCTGCTTGCGATCCCAGGGGCACCCGCCCTCGCCCCGGAGCTTCCGCATGATCTCGACGAGTGGAGCCAGAGAGTACCGGTCGTTCGTGGTTTTCACTCCGTCGTCGCTCTGCTTCATGGACACATCCTTCACCTTCCCGGAACCCCGCTCCCGACACCCAGAAACGCCGCGGTAGGAGTGCTCTCGCAGACTCAATAACTAACGAAGTGAGGGCGATGCCAGGACTGACACTTAGTGGCGGAGCAGCTTGAGCCTTTCCAGGAGTTTCGTGACCCTTCCGCCGCCGGGGAAAAGCTCAAGTTCGTGCCGCCCCACGACTCCGGTGATCAGGAGCACCAGCCCGTAGACGGCAACGGCCACGCCTATCGCTGCCAGTGACCCGAGGGTGTTGCTCCCTGTTGCCCCACGCACTCCGCCATACGTGGCCCGTGCTGCCAGAGCCATGGCCGCAACGCCCACCGCCGGTTTTACAACGGTATTCATGACATCGAGACTCAGACCCAGCATCCGCACGAGCGTGGCCACGTTGAGAAGCCCCGCCACGGCGAACGCAGCCACAGTGCCCAGGGCTGCGCCCCGGATGCCGTAGGCTGGCATGCCAGTGAGCACAAAGCTCACTACCAGCTTGGCCACGGCCCCTTTCGCGAGATTGCGCACAGGTACCGTCACAGCTCCAAGACCCTGGAGGATGCCTGAGCTGATCTGCTGGAGCGCCAGGAACACGGTGCCGAACGCAAGAGCCCGCAGCGGCACTTCCACCTCCGCAGGCCATCTCAGCATAATCGAGAACTCCCTGGCGAATATGAACAGCCCCACAGCGGAAGGCAGCGCAAACAGGAACCCGAGCCTGATGGCCTCCTGGGCTCGCCCGGATAGCGTGCCCCTGTCGCGCCGGGCGAGGGCCTCCGAGATCGCCGGCACGGCGCTGGCCGCCACGGCCGCCGTGACCAGCGTGGGGAAGTACATGAGCGGCTGGGCCATCCCCGTCAACCGCCCGAAGAGCCTCGTGATCTCGTCCGGCGAAAACCCGGCGGCCGCGAGGCGCATCGGCACGATGGCTATGTCGAGAAACTGCATGAGGGGCATTATCGCAGCAGCCAGGACCACCGGCAACGAAAGATCGAAGATACGACGGGTAAGGGCCAGCGTAGATCCCATGTAATTCTCAGAGTCGCGCAGCCTCTCACCCCACTCGGCGTCCGCGCCCCTGACTCCGCCTCTACCCTTACCCATGCCGGTCTGGACGAAAATGGCCCTGACCTGGGACCATGTTACTCTCCACGACCCGGGAACGTGCTGAAGCCTGAAGTACGCAACCAGCAGCACCAGGAAACCCGCCGCGCCCCCGAGGACCGCACCCAAGTTTGCCCCCGCTGCGGAGAACTCCACCCCGCGCGGCAAAAGGAGCCACGCAAGGCCGATCATGGTGGACACGCGCACGACCTGCTCACTCACCTGCGAGAGCGCGCTCGGCCCCATGTTCTGCAAGCCCTGGAAGTACCCCCGGAATGCAGATGTCACCGACAGGATGAGCACCGCAGGCGACACGGCCACAATGGCAAGAGCTGCCCGTGCATCCCGCGCCACGTACCTAGCGATCGGACCCGCCCCGAGGGCGAGGGCAGCGGAAAAGAACGTGCCTGTTAGGAAGAGAATTGCGGTCGCAACCTTGAGGATTTTGAGCGCGCCTGCAGGGTTGTTGCGCGCCGTCTGCTCGGCAACGAGTTTGGACACCGCCACTGGGATCCCTGCGGTCGAGACCACCAGGAACACCCCGTAAACGGGATAAGCCATCTGGTACAGGCCGACACCCTCATCTCCGATGAGGGTGGGCAGGGCGATCCGCGAAACCGCACCGAGGAACCTGTTGGCCAGGCCCGCGGCGGCGAGGATTGCCGCTCCCTTAACAAGAGACTTCCTCGTCATCTGCTCATGCCTCTCACGCCCGCTCCGTGCCGGGCACCGTGTTTTGCTCTCCCCCGGCCTGCCGCCCGAGTCGGCCGTTATCGGCCGCAGCAGGGGGCATGGGCTGTTGAGGCAATGCCCGGGAGCCGCCGGATGGAAGATGCACGAGCCAATTGTACTACAGGGCCGACCCGCAGGCAACACGCGCGAGACTACCACGTCGCCCCGCCGATACGAGCAGGCAGCAAGCCCCATCGGCTCGCTGCCTGCTTGTATCGGCACGGCATTCGCTTTCGCGTGGTACATCGCCCGCCCATCCGCAGCCCGCGTCGCGCGCCGCACGCCGCGCGCCTGCGCGTGGCCCTGCAAGAGGAGGGCGAGCTACCCATTGTCACCGCCGGCAACTACCCGTATCTCGCCGCCAGGCAGGTCACTGTTCCATCTGTTTGGCCAGGAACCCCGCGGCAGTCTCGGCCAGTTTCAGCTCCAGGTCACTCATCTTGACGTTGGGATCCATCGAGGACAGTATCACAGCCCCGATGGGGTCGCCCTCTGCTATGATCGGCGCGATCACCTGGCTGGAGAACTTGCAGTCTCTGGCATCCTCAACCACCGGACAGGTCTCGCAATTCTCATGCTTTCCGGGTTCGTTGATGATAACAGACTTGCGGGTTTCCATGGCCTTCTCGACGGCCGGGGACACTCGCTTGTCCATGAATTGCTTCTTCGGACCCCCGGCCACCGCGATGATGGCATCGCGGTCGGCGATGCATGCGATATGCCCCGTAGACTCATACAACGAATCCGCGTACTCCTTCGCGAAGTCGCCGAGCTCTCCGATGGGTGAGTACTTCTTGAGGATAACCTCACCCTCGCGGTCAACGAAGATCTCGAGCGGGTCGCCTTCGCGGATCCGCAGCGTTCTTCTGATCTCCTTGGGGATAACTACCCTTCCAAGATCGTCGATGCGTCTCACAATGCCCGTGGCCTTCACCGTTGTCCCTCCTCTCAGGTAAATCTCGCTTAACTTCCGCTTTCACTGATAGCCTATTGATTTAATGACATTTTTATTCAATTTTACCACTTACCCGTCAATCTTTTCGGGCCTGCGGCTGCCACAGCACTGCCGCACCCCGCCCGCCGTTGCAACTTGCCCGGGCCTTCCGCCTTCTCTGCTTTCCAACACCGGTCTCGCAGAGTATATGGTATCCAACTGCGCAACAATCATGCAGAGCTACCCGGCGGAGGCTCCCGGGCGTTCCCAGGCGCTCCCGGGCCCTACCCGATGGACGAGGCCCGGCCGACCCGCCTGCCGCCACGAAGACCATGCTTCCCCTGCTCACGCTGCAACCGCGCCTCTGGGGAGCGCGCCCGGACACGGTGGAGCGTGTCCTCGATGACGCACAGGAGGTCCTCGTCGGATAGGCCTGCGCGCCTGATTCGCACCGACGGGCTCTTCCCGAAGTTCGCGTACACTCTGCCCCTGTTGGCCCTGACAGCCTCCATAACCTGGTCCTGGGAGACCTTCGCCCCGGGCAGCAGCTTCACGACTACCTGGTCGCGCTCGGACGCTACCTGCGCCACCCCCATGTCCTTTGCGATGGCCCGGATGCGCGCGATGGCAAGCAGGTTTCGGCAGGGCTCCGGCGCCGGGCCGAACCTGTCTTCGATCTCCTCCTCGAGGTCGCGAAGGTCCTCCACGGTCATGGCGGCGTTGATCTTCTTGTACATCTCGATCTTCAGCCTCGGGTCGGCGATGTAATCATCCCCGATGAAGGCGCTCACACCGAGATCGATGAACGGCTCTACTTTCTCCTCCTCGGCTGCCGTGCCGCGCAGCTCTCTCACGGCTTCCTCCACGAGCCGCGAGTAAAGTTCGAAGCCTACGGCCGCGATGTGGCCGTGCTGCTCGGCTCCAAGGAGGTTTCCGGCACCTCTGATCTCGAGGTCGCGCATGGCGATCTTGAAGCCCGACCCGAAGTCTGTGAACTCGCGGATCGCCGAGAGCCTCTTCTCCGCGACCTCAGAGAGCACGCCGTCCCTACGGTACATGAAGTATGCGTACGCCACGCGGTTGCTCCGTCCCACTCGACCGCGCAACTGGTACAGCTGGGCAAGACCCAGCATATCGGCGTCGGTCACCACAAGCGTGTTCACGTTGGGTATGTCGAGCCCGTTCTCGATGATGGTCGTGGCGACCAGCACATCGTACTCACGGTCCAGGAACTTGAGCATGACCTCCTCGAGCCTGTCCTCGGGCATCTGGCCATGAGCCACCGCGATCCTGGCCTCGGGAACGAGACGGGAGAGGAACATCGCCGCGGAGTCGATCGTCTGGACGCGGTTGTGCACGTAATAGACCTGCCCGCCCCTGGCCAGCTCCCGCACGATAGCCTCGCGGATCACCGCGTCGTCGTGCTCCATCACGTAGGTTCGCACGGGGAACCTGTCCTCAGGAGGCGTTTCGATGATGCTCATGTCGCGAACGCCGGTGAGGGCCATGTGGAGCGTTCTCGGAATCGGAGTCGCCGTTAATGTAAGAACGTCCACGGTCTTCCTTAGTTCCTTCAGGAATTCCTTGTGTGCGACGCCGAACCTCTGCTCCTCGTCCACCACCACAAGTCCGAGGTCCCGGAACTTGACGTCAGGCTGAAGTAACCTGTGGGTGCCGATGACTATGTCTATGGCCCCCCTGCGCAGGTCCTTCAGGATCTCGCGCTGCTCGGCCTCGGACTGAAACCTCGACAGGGCGGCGATCCGCACCGGGTAGCCGGCGAACCTGTCCTTGAAGGTGGTGAAGTGTTGTTGCGCCAGGATCGTGGTTGGCACCAGCACCGCCACCTGCTTCGAGTCCATGACCGCCTTGAAAGCCGCCCTGATCGCCACTTCGGTCTTGCCGTACCCCACGTCTCCGCAGAGAAGCCGGTCCATGGGCCTCGGCCTCTCCATGTCTGCCTTAACCTCGGCAATGGCGCTCAGCTGGTCTGGAGTCTCCTCGTACGGGAACGCATCCTCGAACTCTTTCTGCCAGGGCGTGTCGGGGCTGAAGGCATGCCCCCGTATGGCCTCTCGCGCCGCATAGAGCTCGAGAAGCCCCCGCGCCATGTCGCGAACGGACTCCTTGACCCTGGCCTTCACCCTGCTCCACTCGGTGCCGCCCAGCTTGTAGAGCTTGGGCGGCGAGTCCTCGGGGCCGATGTACTTCTGCAGGAGGCCGATCTGGTCCGTGGGCACGTACAGCCTGTCCTCGCCCGCGTACTGGATCAGCAGATAGTCGCGCCTCGCCCCCGCGGCCTCGAGCGTCTTCATGCCCATGTACCTCCCGATGCCGTGCGCTACGTGCACCACGTAGTCGCCCGGCCGTAGGTCGGTGAACGCTGCGAGGCGTGACCCGGGACCTTGAGTCTGCGCGAACCTGCGCTTGCGCTTTTCCACGCCGTACAGCTCGACATCGGTGAGCACCACCAGGCGCAGCGACGGAAACTCGAAGCCACTTTCGAGGGAACCCACGGTCACGACGACGTTCCCCGGCTTGACTTCGTCAGTGATGGATCGCACACAGGTGGCCTCTATGCCGTTCTCCGCCATGACCTCGCGGAACCTGCGGGCGCGGTCGTCGGTGGTCACCACCACGACCACCCGGTGGTTCTTTCTGCGCCAGGCCTTGAGGTCTTTCACCAGCAGGTCGAACTTGCCGTGATAGGGGCTTGCGGGCTTCGCCGAGAACGATCTGACTCGGTCGGTATGGGTGAGGTCCGCGCCCCGGGCGAGCAGCACGAATTCCACGCGCTGGTGGCGGCCTAGGAAGGCCATGGCCTCCTCTGCGGACGCAAAGAGCGAAGCCTCCGTCGGAAGCACCCTCCCGGCCTGCAGAAGCGTCGCGTATGCCTCGCGCACCTCGGCCTCGAAGCCAAGAAGCGCTTCCTTGAGGCGCGCCGGCTCATCCACGACCACCACCGGGTCAGCCGCGTAGTCGAGGATGGTGTCCAGTTCAGGGTAGAATGCGGGAGCATACTGGTCATCGCCGTCAAAGAAGAAGCCCTGACGAAGCTTTTCCAGGGCGGCGTCGGTACGATCCCGCAGCGATCTCGCTTCAACTGTACGCCCGAGACCCTCGAGCCGCCTGCATTGCGAGGCAGCCTGTGCTTCGATACGGGTGAGGCCTGCATCGCGGGCGTCCGATGAAACGAGAAACTCACGGGCCGGCGCAATGCTCGCATGCCCGACCTCGCGGCTCGACCGCTGGCTCGCCGGGTCGAACTCCCTTATTGAATCGATGTCGTCGTCGAAGAACTCGATCCGGAGCGGCGACGCGCTGTCAGGCGGGAACACGTCGAGGATGTCTCCCCTTGCAGAGAACTGGCCGCGCCTTTCCACGAGCTCCGCCCTCTCGTAACCCATAGCCGCAAACCGCGCCGCAAGAGAGTCGCGGTCGTGTCTTTCACCGGACTTGAGAGTGACCGCAAACCCTGAGAAAACCTCCGCCGGAACGAGCCTTCTCGCAAAAGCCCTGGCCGGCACGATCACCACAGCCCGCCTGCCCCTTGCCAGGCACGCCTTGACTGCGACTCTTTGCGCAAGCAAGTCGGTATTCTCCGCGGCCTCTTCGTGCGGCCATAGCTCGAGCGCAGGGAAAGTAAGCACCTCGCCCGGGGACAGGAGCGTGGCAAGGTCTTCTCCGAGCTTCTCCGCCTGCTGTGGGCTGTACGTCACTACGATGAACGGGCGCGCCGGGATGCTGCGGTACAGCGCGGACAGGACGTAGCTCTTCATCGACCCTGCAAGGCCCAGAACCACCTGGGACGGTGTCCTTCTCTCGAGGCCAGATGCGATATTTGCGAACTCCGGGGACTCCCGAAGCACTGAGAGAAAGCTGTTCAAGAAGCACTCCTCCTGGGACCGGGATTCCGTGTGGACTATGCGTGTTACGCCCCGGGAACGGCGCGCCAAACGGCGCTCCAAGCGGAGCGCCTTGACGACACTTAGGTAGACCCTGGTAGACCCCGAATGTTGCCCATGCCGAAAAGGGCTTTAGCCCAAGACCCCCGTCTAAAGCCCTACCGACACCGGCGTTTTCGATTGTCGCCTGCGCTTCATTATATTATCCGCGACGAAACTAAGTCAATCTCTTGCATCATGAGCGGCGGCCTGCGTCCATCAGTGCAACTATGGCGACGTTCCACAGGGCGTGGGCCACGGCCGCGGTGGTCACCGCGAGGAGCGGCTGTCGCGTGAGAGCGAGGACCGCCTGCGTCAGAGCGCCGAATGCGGTATGACTCAGAAAGCTCACCGCTCCCGCTGCAAACCCGGGCCCCGACCGCGAAGCCCGCCCCCGCCGTCCCGAGACGTCGTACACGGCCTCCACCGCGCCGAAACCAAGGTGCACCACGACCACGGGCGCTGCCATGGCCAGCGCGAACCCCGTCTTCGCAGCCTCCTCGACGCCCGGACCCAGCAGGAACGCGAGGAGCGGGCCGGGCCGCCCGCCGCGCGACGCCGCCCTGTTGAACAGGAAAGCCGCGCCCGACGCCAGGGCAGAGGCCGTAAGGGACCGTAGCCCCATCACAAGCAAAGCTTTTCTATCATCCCTTCGCGCCGCGAGGCCGCTCTTCCGCGCGGATCACCCGTTCCACCTCGATTCGCTCCGCAATGGCTCGGTCCACGGCGACCCGCGTGTTCCCGACCTCGAAGACGAATGCCGGGAAGGTCAGATCGACTCTGACCTCGCTTCCCGGAATGACGGCCATGGCAAGAAGCTTCTGAAGGAGCGGTGCGCTCGCGTTCCTGACATGCACCACGCGCCCTCGCTCGCCGACCCCGAGCGCCGCCAGCGGGCATGTGAGCCGCGGGCGCTCGCCACTTATTGTGCCGCATCGCGCGCGGAATATCCTTGCCCCGCTGCCCCCATTCACGGCAGAGCACCGGTCCCCGTCAGGATCAGGTTGAGGACATAACCCGAAGCAAAGGCGACCACCAGGGTCACCCCGGTGATGGCGAGCGCGGCGCGCGAGCCGCGTTCCTTCCACATCATGGCGAACTGCGCGACGCACGGCACGAATAGCGTCAGAGAGACCGACGCCACGACAAGCTGCGATCCGGTCAGCTTTCCGGCCCTCGCGAGGTCGTACAGTCCTGCTGCACCGTAGTCCCGCCGGAAAAAGCCGAAGAGGAACGCGAACGCCGCCTCCGACGGCAGGCCGATGAGCCTCACCGGGACCTCCAGCCCCTTGAGCACCAGCTGAAACAGGCCTATCATCCTGCCGATCCAGACAACGAGGCTCGCGCCCATGAAAAGCGGCATGACTTCGACGAAGTACCATTTCATGCGAGTGAAGGTTTTGGCGAGCACGTTCGACATAACCGGCACCCGGAGCGGGGGCACCTCCATGTAGAAAACCGGCCTTTCGCCCGGAAGGAACCGCGAGGATGCGCGCCCCGCAGCAAGGAATGCGGCGCCCACCACGCCCGCCCACAGGAAAAGGGCCCGCGGCCTACTCGCGAGCATCCCCAGGATCACGCCGAGCTGTGCTGAGCATGGCACTGCGAGCGCCAGGAGCAGTGTGGCGATGGTCCGTTCCCGCCTGGTCTCGAGGGTCCGCGTCACCATCGTGGCCATGGTGCCACAGCCGAAGCCCAGGGTTATCGGGATCACCGCCCGTCCGCTGAGCCCGACCAGCTTGAAGGCCCTGTCCGCCATGAGGGCGAGCCTCGGCAGGTAGCCGGTGTCCTCAAGGACCGAGAACATCAGGAAGAACGTGCCCACGATCGGGAGCACGATTGCCACCGAGTAGCGAAGCCCCAGCGTGATGACGCCATATTCGCCGGCGATAAGCTCCCTCAGAGCAACACTGCCTATGTGCCGTGCTACAAGGGCGTTCACGACAGGGTTTACCACATCGCCGAACAGGCGCCTCTCGAGGAAGTCCACCACGGTGCCGGCGCCGAACACTCCCACGAACCTATACAAACCAAAGTACAGAACGAGTAGGAGCAAAGGAATCGCCGTCGGTGGGAAGAGCGTCAGGAAATCCAGGGCCTGCGCAGCCCGGCTCACGTGGCGCGGACCTGTCGTGGTCACCCGCCGGGCGATGAGGTCCGCCCGCTCCTGGCGCTCCAGGCCGATGAGATACGGCAGGGGCATATCGTAGCGGCTCACGGCCCGCTCCACGGTCTTGCGGACCCTTTCGTAGCGCTCGCGGCCCTCGGTGCGCCGCACAAGGGTGTGCACGTCCCTATCACCGGAGAGGAGCAAGAGCGCGATGGCCCTCCTCGACATGCGGTAACGCCCCTGGAGCACGGCCTCGATCTCACGCGCCGCGCGCTCTATCGGGCCCTCGGAGCCCCTTGAGATGCGTGCAGGTGATGCCGCCGGAGATACCAGAGACACCCTGGACACGTGCCGCCACCCTGTCCTTGAGCGCGTCCACCCCGAGGCCGCGCGTGAGCACCGTGCCGACCACGGGCACACCGAGCTCGCGTTCAAGGCCTGGGATGTCTACTCTTATCCCTATGCGCTCGGCCTCGTCCAGTATGTTCACTCCGAGGACCAGCGGGAACCCAGCCTCGATGAGCTGCAGGGTGAAGGGAATCATCCGGCGGAGGTTGCGCGCGTCCACCACGTTCACCACGATGTCGACGTCCTCAGCAAGGAGAAGTGACAGCGTCACGCGCTCCTCCTCGGTGATGGGCACGAGCGAATACGCGCCCGGCGTGTCTATGACCTCGAAGGGGATGCCGCGGATCCTGGCGAGGCCACGCGAAACCTCGACCGTGGTCCCAGGGTAGTTGGACACGGTGGCGTACGCGCCAGTGAGGGCGTTGAACAGCACGCTCTTGCCGACGTTGGGAGCCCCGACGATGGCAAGCTTCCTTCGGCGCACGAGAGATCTCGCCTCCGAGCGCAGGTTCAGGAATGGAAATCAGGATTATGTTATTCGTCGTCACGGGTGTTTGCTCCGAACTCTCCTGAGCCCGGGCCAGTCTGAGATTGGGAGTCGGGGTGGGGGTGGACACTGAGCTGGGAATGGGGCTGCGGCTGGGATTGGGGATAAGGATAGGGATGGGGATGGGGATGGGGATGGCGCCAGGCCTCGCCCTGCGCTCGGGGCTGGGTCAGGGTCTGGGCCTCATCCTGGGCCTGGGCCGCCTCGCGCGCGCCCCGCGCGGCGGCCTGACACTGCCGGCAGTACCCGTAGACCCTGAGGCTGTGGTCCACGATGTCGAACCCGGTGCGTTCGGAGATGGCCTCCTCTATATCGTCGAGAAGGTCCTCGTTGAACTCGGAGATGCCACCGCAGCTCAGGCATATGAGGTGATGGTGGTAGTGCTTCTGGAACTCAGGGTTGAACTCGTACCGGCTTCCTTCCTCGCCGAACTGCAGCTTGTGGATGATGCCGAGGTTCTCGAAGACCTCGAGGGCCCGGTACACGGTGGCAAGACCGATGTCCGGGCACTCCTCCTTCGTGCGCCGGTATATCTCGTCAGCAGAAAGATGCAGGTCCGCATGCTTCACCAGGACGCGCAGAATGGCCTCTCGCTGCGGGGTCAATCGCAGGTCTTTCTCAGCAAGAAGCTCCCTTATGTCCGAAAGCTCCCTGGGCACCACGCCACCTCCTGTTTGCGGCCCCTTACGGGCCTGCGGGCCCTGGGACCTGCGGGCTTTGCGGGCTTTTTAGGCTTTGTGGGCGCACAAGCTGCTCCACGAACTTCGGCAGCACGAACGCAGCCCTGTGGACCTCAGGCGTGTAATAGCGCGTCTTCAGGTCCACGGTCCGCGCGTCCCAGACCGGGTCATGCTTCTTCGACGCGAGCACAAAACTCCACAGCGCTCCGGGGTAGGAGGGAATCACGGCAAGGTAAAGCCGCACTATGGGAAAGATCTGCCGAAGGTCACGAACGACCCGCCCTATGAGCTCGCCGTGGAAGAACGGCGACTCCATCTGGGCACAGAACACCCCGTCGTCGGTCAGGGACCGGTGCGAGGCACGATAGAAGTCCTCCGAGAAAAGCACGGCCCCGGGACCTACGGGATCGGTGGAGTCACAGATGATGACATCGTACTCGCCGGGATGGGACCTGACGTGCTCGGCTCCGTCGCCGACCATTATGTGGCACCTGGGGTCCTGGAGAGAGCTGGACAGGTGCGGAAGGTGCCGACGGCTTGCTTCGATGACCCCCTCGTCTATCTCGGCCAGCACGGCGGTCTCCACTGAGCCGTGCTTGAGCACCTCACGGATGCTGCCGCCGTCGCCCCCGCCTACCACAAGGACCTTCCGAGGGCACGGGTGGGTGCACAGGGGTACGTGAGTGATCATTTCGTGATACACGAACTCGTCCAGGTCGGTGGTCATGACGTAGCCGTCGAGGACGAGAACCCTCCTGTTATCGACGGTCTCAAGCACCGCGATGTCCTGGTACCTGGTCTTTTCGCGGTGGATAGTCCGGGCGACCTTCAGAGACAGCGCAACGCCCGGATTCTGCTTTTCGGTGAACCAGAGTTCCACACCTCCGCCTCCCTTTCGGCCCGGGATTTCTCGCGCCGCTATTATATTCCTGGGCACAGGGCATGTCAACGATGGAAGGGGAGGCGCGTGGGAGCGGAGAGGCAGAAGAGCGAAGCAGCGGAGGCATGAGGCCGACGTGCTGCAGCCGACGAGACGCGCAAGCCGGGCGCAAAGCCCGCGCCCGGCTGCAGGAACCGAGTGTGCCGTATGTGCTGCCGAGAAGAGGCGAGGTCACCTGCTATATCCGGCGGCCCTGGGTTTGAATGTCTTGCACATGGTATGTTCAGACGCCCAGGCCGTGAACTCGCCTCCGCCGAGGGTCTCGCCGCGCTCACCGGTTCGGCCGATCCCCACGTCGCCGCCCCTGGCTGCGCCACGAGTTTCCTCACGCTCACCGATTCGGCCAACCTCCACGTCGACGCCTCTCGCCGCACCGCGGGCTCCGCTGCGTTCACCTATTCGGCCGACCTCCATGCCGGCGCCTCTTGCCGCGCCGCGCTGGGCGGGGTTCCTGTTCACCTCGATGGCGTCAGCCTCACAAACGTTGCCCGAGCCCCAGTAAACGCACTCGCTTACCGTGCATTTCACCCCAGTTATCCTACCCATCCTCATCACCTCCACCCAAAAGGGTGCCACGGGAATGAGATTTTATGCCTTCCAGTGACGCTTGTCGCCGCGGTTCCCGGCGGACCCGTGGTGTGCGTCACCCGTCCCAATTCGAGGCGAAGAACCCGTGACATGCGTCAACTGTCGGCCCAAGCGACTGCAGCGACGCCAACAAGGGCAATATCAGGAGATCCATACGTAACAACATAGTCTTAGCTACAAGCAGCCGGTGCTTTCTCGCGCCATCCTCAGGGCTGAATACGCTCCCGGCCGTAGACAATACTATGGGTAACGACGCAGCCGATGAAACCCCCTTACCATTCCATGCAGGAGGCACCACGTGACGTGGCCGAGTACATCCTCGAGATCGACAAAAAAGGCAGGATCACCCTGCCTCAGGATCTGCTCGTGCAGCACAGGCTGGCAGCGGGAGACAAGCTGGTAGTGAGATCGCGCCACGGGAGGATTGAGGCGCAAAAGCTGGCCATGACCCACCTGGAGCAGGCGCAGATAGCCCGCAGGCCCGTGGAAAGGCGCATCCTTCAATAGCAGGCCGCAGCATCATCGGATGGACCGCTCGAGCCGGGCGTGCCGTCAGAGCGCGTGTGGCCCAGCGCCGCACCGCCACCACGCCCACCCTCCCCGGCATAGTGCTCCGGGCGAAGCAGCTTGACCAGGGCGCAGGTTATCGTGTATTCCCACGACTTCTCGCGCGGGAGCAACCCGCATGTGAAGTATCCGATGGCCCCCAGTTTCTGCTTGGAGTTGTGGACCCCTGTGAGCTCGTCCATAACCGGGCCAAGCTCGCGCCCGGCGGCTATCTCGCGCCCAACGGCGGGCGGAAGGGGCATCGAGGCGCCACGCGCGACTGAGAGGACCCCGTCGCGGGTGATTATGGCGCACCATCCGATAAGATGGGCCTCGCGCTCCCCGCCATCGCCCTCGCCCCCGCTCTCGAACGCGACGCCGCCCTCAAGCCCGACGCCCACGTCTGCGTCGGTCGTTGCGAGCACATGCGCGGCGCGCGCCACGGCGCACCGGCGGGTCTCGTCATCGCCCAGGGGCTGGTCGGGCAGGCCCAGATCAACATCGATTCCTTCAACTTTGATGTCCCTGTCGCGAAAAGCCCGGGCGAACACGCTTCGCACCGCCCGGACCTTCACGGGGTTCGTGGAGCCGACTATGACTTCCACCTGGTGGTTCCCTCCGCATACAGTGGACAGACTAAAGAGGCATAGGCCGAGAGTCTCGTTCGTCCCGCGGCCTCATCTCAGCCGGCGCGGGTCGCGCGGATCTATGATGAGCGGCTGGTCCTCTTCGTCGTCCTCCTCCTCGGCGGTGTCGGTTTGTTCCTCCTCTTCCCAGTCTTCGTCCCATTCTTCCTGCCAGTCTTCGTCCCAATCTTCGTCCCAGCCCTGCTCCCAGCCCTCGTCTTCTTCGTCTTCGCGGAGAGCCTGGTCGACGATGCCCTCGGCCGTCGCGGTCCCGAAAAGGGGCCTCACCATGCGGTGCCGTTCTATCTCAGCCCTGAGCCGGCGGAGCCTCCTCGCTTCGGGTGTGCCCTCCCTCACAACGCCAATGCTACGTTCCACGAGCACCTCGACGAACGGGATCTCGCGAAGGGGCTTACCGTCCGCGATGGCAAGCGCAGCGGCGAAAGCAGAGCGCGCAGGCTTCTCCCGGCCGTCGAGGAGCAGCAAGTACGCCGTTTCCTCCAGGCGCCTCCGGTACTTCTGCGCCACCTCCTGGGTAAACAGGGCCGCTATGGCTTCGTCGACGATCGCACGAAGACGCTCGTTCCGAACGGTCTTGCTCGTGTAGATGACGCTCTTTGCCACGGCGAGGGCTTTCTCCCGGTACGGCTTCGTCTCTTCATCATCGAGGCCCCAGGGACACGCGAACAGCAGGCTCAGAAGACGGCTCGAGTCGCGGAGCGCCGTGGCATCACCTCTTATCTCGTCGGCATCCATCTTCTCATAGATGATCGGACGAGTGGGAGCCGGAGGCATGCGCTTCACAGCCTCGCTATACAAGAGGTACTCTCGAGGCATCTCCCCCGCAGCCGCGCGCCTGGCCTCGGCGGCCTCTTTCAGCAGGAACCTTGCGTGCTCTGTGTCGATCTCTACAAGCCTCATCTCCTCTACGGCGTCGCGCATGAATTCCTCGAGCTCGCGCTTGCTCCCGTGGAACACGCGGCAGTCATCGATTCCGAAGTCTTCGCCCAGTACCCACACGATGAAGGCCCTGCCCCGGGCTGGGGCCCACACGTGGGTGGCGAGCACTCTCGTGCCCACCCAGTCGTAGTACCCGGCGAACGCCCTTTCGACCTTGCCGGCAGGCACGGGGATCACCGGCACTCGCTTGGTTGCAGGTTCCGGCCCGGCAGCGGGATGAACGCCGGCGGACCTCAGCCTATGCAATGATCGGCCGGCTTCCTTGCGCACGGCCTTACTATCCGCCAGGTCTTGTATCCTCACGAGTGCATCGGCCGCCGACTCGTCTCGCACCTCGCTCAGGGCGCGCGCCGCGGCCCGAGCGACGCGAGGGTTGTCGCCCGTCGCGAGCCGTTCGAGGCCAGCCACGGCAGCAGCTTGCATGCTCCGAGCCGCGTTGCCAAGAATGCTGTCAATCTCTTCGTCCGAACGCGCCTCGAGCTCCTCGGGCGCAGGTATGCCAGGTTCACTCCTCGAAGCCTCCGTGTCCATTTCCGCAACAGGCCTCCCCCGCACATAGCCCACGCGGCCAGGCAGCACCGAGCATAACCTGCCCGCAGGCAATTAACATCACTATTCTACCCATGTTGCGGAATCCCTGCCGCAGCAGTCAGAGCAAAGACCCGGCATTTGCCACCTGGCACGCGGGTTCGCCGGTTCGACGCGAACTTCACGGATACCCAGAAGATCCCAGAAACGCGAGACAGCGATCTTATGCAAACCTTTCGCTGGACGGGAGCGCGGGCCTCGCCCCAATCCACAGCTTCCACGCGCTGCTTGCGGAACTTGGGCACGCTCGCGCGAAACACCGTCAGGATTCCGAAGCTCCCTGATGTTCTTTCACTGTGACCACGACCCCACCCCCCTCCAGAGGAAGGCCTTGAGGCGTGCAGCCCTTAACACACACGTAGACAGAACCTCCCGGCGGGAACGCCGCAAAAAGACGCCGTTACATTTCCGCTTCTGTCGCCAGGAACTTCGGTTTGGACAGTGCGGGGCGGCCTACCGAGAGGCCGCCCCACCAGCGTGGAGGTACGTGGAGTTCGCCAGGAGTGCGAGGTACGCAGGCTTCCCGTCACTTCATCTCTGCTATAGCCTGCCTGATGGTGGTTACGGCGTCAGCAAGCGCTGCTTCCGGAGTCTTGTCCCCTCGCAGGGCTAGTTCAATTGCCTGGTTCATCGGGCTCCACACTGCGTTCATGGCTGGTATGTCTGGAAGCACTGAGCAGTACGACGCCTGGGCGCCGAACCCAGCAACCTCCGGGGTGCTCCTCACGTCCGGCATTGCAAGGACATCAGTCCTTGTGGGTATGCCCTCAGCTGCCTTGAACGATTTGTACATCGCATCAGCTGACGTAATGTACGCGATAAACTTCAGGGCGTCTCCCTTCCTCTTGCTGTAGGAGCTTATGTGCCACCATTTGAGGCTCACGAAGGGGGCCGGGTACTTGCCGTTATCCAGTTTCGGGATTGGGGCCACCCCGTACTTGATTCCGGCCTGCTTGACACCGGCAATCACCCACGGACCGTCGATTATGGCACAGGCCTTCTTCTCAGTGAACTTCGTCTGCGAGACGACGTGGTCGGTTCCGACAGGCACGAGCCCCTCGTCGCGAAGGGTCTTGAGGAGCTTGATTGCCCTGACTGAGCCCGCGTTGTCAAGGCCGATATCCCTGACGTTCCAGTCGTCATCGGTCTTCCCAAAGACGTATCCGCCATAGCCCTTCATTATCCCGTAGGTATAATAGAAGTTCTCAAGCGGCCACAGTACGCCGAAGAGCCCTCTTACCTTGAGCTCGCGCGACCTCTGGACGAGTTCCGCCATCGTGTCGGGCGGGTCCGGCATAAGCTCACGGTTGTAGATGAGTGCCACCGAGGAGATGTCGTATGGCACGCCGTACAGCTTCCCGAAGTAGGTTGCAGCTTCGATCCCAACTTCGATGAAGTGTTTGAGATCCAGGAGAGACTTTTCGATCGGGGACACCATCCCGGTCGATACCAGCATCCCCAGTTGGCCGCTCAGGCAGGGAAAAACGTCCGGCCCTTTGCCGAGCGGCCCGGCCAGCTGGACCTTGTTGGCTGTTTCGAGGACTGACACGGGTTCGACCTTGACCGCTATGCCGGTTTCCTTAGACCACTTGGCAGCCAGGTCCTGGATCGTGTTCAGCTTGTGAGGCTCGCACCATACCAGGAGCGGCTCGGTGGAAGCGGCCACTCCGAGGGCTGGTAGCAGCACCAGAAGAGCCACTGCCAGAGAGAGAATCAGCCGACGCACAACGTTTCCTCTTATTAGGGTCATGTCCGGATCTCCTCCCTGCTCGTCGAGTTATCACGCGTCCAGATGACGCAGGCACTGTAACACCGACCGTTCCCGCACGGAAATCAAATGAAACATTGCCGAGATTGACGCCAGACTAACGATCACATGGGGCCTCTCCCGCCCTCGCAACTCTCACCTCCATGAAGTCAGCGTTTTTCGTCCGTCTTCTTTGTCAGTCTCATTTCACCGCGCCCCGGGTGAGGCCGGGGATGATGTACCGCTCGGAGCTCAGGAAAATGAGGACCATGGGAATCGCAGCGAGAACCGAAACTGCCGAGAATAGCGGCCAGGATGTCGCAAACTGCGATATGGTCAGGCTCCTCATCCCCATGGCGAGGGTCCACTTGCTACTCGAGGTAATTACGACCTGGGCCAGGAGGTAATCTGCATACGGCCCTATGAAGTTGATGAGCCCCACGACATACAGGATCGGCTTTGCGAGCGGAAGAACGATCCTCGTGAACGCGCCGAAGCGGGTCGCGCCGTCTACGAGTGCAGATTCCTCAATGGACCTCGGAAGCGAGTCGAAGTAGCCTTTAAGCAGCCAGACAGAGAATGGGATGCTTCCTGCTGCGTAGATGAGGATTAACCCCAGATGGGTGTCGAGAAGCCCTGACCAGCCCAGGAGCGTGTAGAGGGCAACTATCGCCATGAAGCCTGGGAACATCTGGATTATGAGTAACCATATGAGGCTCGCACGTCTTCCTGGGAACCTCATCCTTGAGAAAGCATAGGCCGCCGGGGCCGCCAGGACAAGCGCTGCAAGGGAACTCATGGCGGAGACCTTGACCGTGTTGAAGAACCACCTGGGAAAGAAGATATTCCTGTCGGTGAAGATCTGGCGGTAATTTCCCAGGGAGGCCTCGGTCGGGATAAGGCTTGAGCCCACGATTCCTGCGGTCGCCCTGAACGAGCACGATACTATCCAGAGGAGAGGATATAGCACGAAGACACATGCGATCACGAGAACGAGGTATGCGCCTGCTGTGCCGGGCCGGCCGGCCCGAACTGGTCTTGTGCATTTGGGTTTGAACCTGTCAGCCATCCTGCTCGCCCTCCCCCTGAAGCTGCATTATTGCTCCCGAGAGCCTGAAGTTCAGCATGCTCATGCCGACGACGATCAGGAAAATGATCACAGCCAGCGCTGATGCATAGGACCACTGGAGCTGCTGGAAGCCGAGGTTATAAACCCATGTAATCAGGATGTCAGTGGCCCCTGACCCTCTTGAGCTCGGCACGGCCGGCCCGCCTCCGGTGAGAAGGTAGATGATGCTGAAATTGTTGAAGTTCCCAGCGAAAGAGAGCACCAGGACCGGCGCGACGACTCGGAAGAGTAGTGGGAAGGTGATGCGGGCAAAGCAATCCCACGCAGATGCTCCGTCCACGCGAGCGGCCTCGTAGAGCTCAGTGGGGATACTCTGAAGCGCTGCCGATGACACTGCCATGTTGAACGGGAACCCCACCCACACGTACGTAAGGAGTACGGCGATTTTCGCCCAGAACGGATCCTGGAACCACGGGATTGCCCGAAGCCCGATGGATTTCAGAATCTGGTTCACCGGTCCGAATGTCGTGTTGAAAAGGCCGGAAAAGGTCATAATGGACACGGTGGCTGGGATGGCCCACGGGAGCATCAGAATGGCCCGGAACAAGCTTCGCCACCTCACACCCGGGTTCAGGAGGGCGAGCGCAATGCCCAGCCCGAGGCCGAACGCGAGTGTAGTTCCGAGCACCGCCCAGGTAATGTTCCAGACGAACACCCGGAGGAATTCGGCACGCCAGGGTGAGAGCGGTGACAATATCCTCTTGAAGTTCTCAAAGCCTACCCAGCTGAAAAGGTTGGCCGGGGGCGAATGGTAGAGGTTATAGTTGGTGAACGCCAGGCAGATGCCGAATACGAGCGGAACGAGAATCACAAGGGTCGCCCCTGCGAACGCAGGCGCTGTGTAGAGGTAGGGGGAGACCGCCCCAAAAGAACGGAGGCGCACCCTCCGGGACGCCTGCCGCTGCCCCCTTGCGCCCCTTGCGGCGTCGAGCACGTTATAGACGTGGAATGAGCCGTACATGAGGGCGACCATTGCTGCGAGAATGCCGGCAAGCAAGATCTGCCTCGAGTCATCGACACCGGGCCTTGTTCCCAGGGTCCCGAGCCTGGCAAGCGGGAGCGCGAGAACGCGAAAGTACAAGACACAGAACAGCACCTCGATGAGCGCGAAGAGAGCGCCGCGCGTGCCTCTTCCGAACACCATCTGTCCAAGCCCGGCCACGGGGACTGATAGGAGCCCCGCGACAAACGGTCTTGCGCAAGCTGGATCGAATACAGGCTTTGGGGAGACCCGCCTTGTGGAACCTTCACCGCGCTGACATTTCGCCTTCGACATAATCCTGCTCTCCCTGATGATCGGCGCCACTTCCGTGTGTGTTGCATCGAATGGCTTGCAGGCCGGGCGGTGGCATTGCCGCAGCCGTCACCTTACGCTCCTGCGGTGCGTGGCGTGCGGGCGCGCAACATGGCTTTGAACATCGATATTACTTCCTCGGCCTCGGCCCGCGTAGCCGTGGTAACACAGAATACAACTTTAGCCTTGGATGCAAGCTCGAAGCACTGTTCAACCTCCTCCGCCGACGCGTTTATGGCGAGCGCGGGTGTGTCTGCCGTCCCGTCAGTGAGTGATGGGATTCGCTGGATGAGTTCCTCGAGTATCGTGACAGGGCGCCGCTGATTCGGATCGTCGACGATCTGAAGCTGCCTCAAGCCCCTAAGTTTGAGGAATTCGGGGACGGCGTGCGCTCCAGCCGAGTGACAGTGGATGTCGCACTGCCCGAATCTTCGGATAAGCTCCTGTGTGTATGGGAGGCCGAACTCGACATAGTGAGAAGGCGAGCACAAGCTCGCAATGTCTTCGGAGATCGCGATTCTGTCAGGGGCTGTATGAAGTGATGCAAACTTGTGAACCAACCCATCCCGGAATACCTGGGCATTTTGTGCCCGAGCGAACCAGTCGATCGCGTCCACGCAAAACCCGAGGAGCTTATGAACCCAGGCCGGATCTTCATAAAGGTCCAGGTAAATGGCTTCTCCGCGTAGGGACCAAGCCAGGTCGAGCGGAGAGTAGTAGCCCCTCGCAAACGGGATACGATAGGGCGCGATCCTCTCGACCATGTACCTGGTAGCGAGGTTCAGCATGAGAAACCACTTGTTCCGTGGATCGAGCTTCAGGGAGTCGAGGGCTTCCTTATCAGGGAGGACCGGCTGAACCCAACTGGTGTCAGGGCCGAATTCGATTTCTCCGGCGACAAACGCGCTGTACTCGCCGATACCGAGGTATGGCCCAACTGCGGGAACCCAGTCGTCTTCCAGTCCACGTCTCATCTCCATGAGTTCGGCCTGGTACTCGAGGTAGTCGTCCAGGTACTGCGTGAGCTGCGTCTCGTAGTCGTAGGAATCGAGGCGAGGACCCTTTGCTTCGAGCACCCCTGGGAAGGTGTAAAGGAGCGGCCCGAGGGTCCCGGGAGGGGATGAGAAGAACCGGCGTATGCGCTCGACACAGGAGTCTACATCTGGCTTATAGTACGAGATGTCTTTGAACATGAGACCCCTCCGTTCATCATCGCCCGTCATCGCCTGACCTGTACCGGTATGTTCTCCGCACTGAGACCAAGTCTTCTATGGTAGTCGGTGACCACCCGCATATAATCATCTGCCGAATGGATACACCTGGAGAGATCTCCCACGGATGCTACGAGCTGCGAAAGGTGGAAGATATCGAGCGTAAGCTGCTCCACGACGAGCTGGACAATTAGAGGGTTGGTCGTCAGTATCCCCAGGTTGCTGTCGTCTCGAATATCACCGATAAGGACCGTTCTGCCATCCGCGACGACCACTAGGCGCCGATGAGGCCAGATTTTCCGGACGATGTCCTCGTCGAGGCCATACTCGTGAACGATACCGACCCTGAACGGGACCCTGCTGTGAGAGAATATGACCACCTTGACCCCTCGTGCCGCGGCGTCCTCCAGCTCACCTCTGAGCGGCACAGAGTCGCTGCCCCAAACTGAGAGGGCCACCTCGTGCTCTGCGCCTCTTACGAGCTCCCGTGCCCGGTGGATCGTGTTCTCATAGCCCGAGATCCCGAGAATGTAACAGTCCTCGCCGATCCCGCTCTCGATCCTGGCAAGCTCAGTCTCAAGTCTGTCGAAACTCGTCTGCCACTCAGCCCTGCAACGGAGAAGAAGCTGGGAAGGTGGCAATGGGGCGTAGAGAACTGGGTCCGAATCCACCTTGAGCACGTAACCTTTTTCAACGAGGCGCTCGAGGACCCCGTATATGACCGACCTCTTGATCCCCGATTGTTTGCTGACCTCGTACCCATTGGCCCGCCCCAGCCGAAGGAGGCATTTATAGGCCTTTGCCTCGTTGAGGGATAGCCCAATGCCCTGGAGAGCTTCAACCAGCCCAGCCAATTTGAGTCATCCTTTCGATGATGCCGTAGATAGTAGTCATGTCCTTAACTACTATATTAAGGCTGAGTTGAGGCGATGTCAAGGCCGGAAAGGAGCACGCCGATCTCGTCCAATGGTGGGGCGCGGAACAGCTATCCTGGAGCAGGAGAGAGTCTGGGGCAGGCGAATCAGGATAAAGGCGGAGACCACACGCCATGTCCAGGGACTCTGCATGGCAAATTTGAGCATATGTGAGTCTGACCCTGGAGGCGACCGGGACGAGATGTTGGGTGGGGTGGATCATGACTTGGCGGCGAACGCGCCTTGTGTGTGACTGTCACTGCCATGTTGGGGCGTTCTACGACGAGCTCAAAGGGCAACAAGTCTCGTGTCGAGCGGACATCCTCTCAGGTCTCATGGTTCGGGCGGGAGTGGACATTGCGCTAGTATCGTGTATAGGAGCTTCGCGAGACCCCGTGAAGGCGAACAGTCGCCTGCTCGACGAGCTGGCGAGTTACTCAGGCCTACTTCCGGTGTTGTGGGTGACCCCGGGCAGCATGAGTGTGGAGGTGGCAGCAGCCCTGGTCTCCCAGGGATTCCTGGGGCTGAAGTTCCATCCGACAATGGGACGGTATCAAGCTGACTCCACAGTGGTCGACCCCTACCTTGAGCTCTGCAGGAAACACAGGATCCCGGCACTGTTTCACTGCGCTGCTGATGATTACTGTGCCCCGGAACGATACGCCTGGCTTGCGAAGAGATTCCCGGACGTCGACATCATTCTCGCCCACATGAACCTCTTCGGGAACCCTTGGGACGCTGTGAGGGTGGCTGAAGAGCACGAGCGGGTCTACCTGGACACCAGCTGGGCGGGACCGGAGGCAGTCCTTTATGCATACCGGCGGCTCGGCCCTGCAAAGATCCTGTGGGGCACTGATGCCCCGCTCGGAGGGCAATCACATTACAGGGACGAAAAAGTCCGGAAGCTCGTTGAATCCGAACTGCCGGAGCACGACGCAGGACTGATTCTCTTCGGCAACGCCGCCCGGCTCTACCGGCTGCGATGACTGGAGACCCGGCTAAGGTATCGGCCTGCTACTCGAGGAATACCTACTCCGCGAACATGTCCTGGGAACCCTGGTGAGCTGCGAGCTTAACGTGTTCGCTCGAGTCCGCCAGCTCATGGGCCCGCGCGTGTGCCTTATCGCTAAGGATCGGCAGGGCTGAACCCTCTCGGGCCGCATTTCCGACTGCGCGATTGCGCACGCACGTGCCCGTTTCGTCCTGGGCAGAAGACCAATCTCGGTAGCTGCGCCTTTGTGCAGGTATGTCCCGAATGCGCCGGCCAGGTACACGTTGGCCAGGTCCTCAACCGCAAGGGCTGCTTCGGCGAAGAGGAGCTCGACTCATGCAGGAATCGCGCCTTTGGCGAGATGAAGCTCGCGGACATCTCTTTGAGTCAAGGCCACCCGCCGCGGAGGGAGAACCCGCGGCTTGGGCAGGCACCTTCCCTGCACCGGCTGCGCAAGGCCCTATCGCGAGGGCGGGGCCCGGTTGGTTATCCGCGAGCCTTCGGGCAAGGGGAGCGCGCGAGCCCTGGGTTTCACGGTTGACGCCTCCGCTGGCGTCTATGACCCCGGCCCTGCGGAGCCCCGCCACCAGGGACAACGGGCCCCGAGCCACACATCGCACGCCGCATGCCGCTGCTTCACAATGCAACTACTCAATTCAGTTCGAAGTTCCTCGCGTTCGCTCGACTCGGATCTGACTGGACGTGCGCCCTCCGCTTCGAGTGCCGGGGACCCGATTAGCAGAGCATCTACGAGCCCATACTTCAAGCCCTGCACCGGTCCTCCGTCCTGCACGAAGCACCCCTTGTGCCGCTGGCGACGCCCTGCCTGCGGGACGACCCCGGGACGATCTTCCCCAGCACCACGCGCCGCCCGGCGCCGGTCGCCGCCGGCACGTTCGTCGGACGCCCCCGCACAGCCTCGCTCGCGAGGATCGCGAAGGCGATGGCCTCTTTGGCATCGCTGGAGATCCCGAAGTCCTCATGGGTGAGGACGACGACGCCCGGAAGGCGCTCGCGCAGCATGGCAAGGAGCGTCGGGTTATATGCCCCGCCGCCGCCCACGATGACCTCATCGACCGCCCGGCCGCACCTCGGGACCACCCATCGCCTGTAGCTTGCGGCGACGGACTCGGCCGTGAGCGCTGTCGCGGTGGCCACAACGTCCTCGCCGGGGATACCGAGGGCTGACGCCCTCGCCATCATCTCCTGCGCATACTGCGCGCCGAACTCCTCACGGCCGGTGGTCTTCGGGGGTTCCTTCGCGAAGAACGGGTGCAAGAGCGCCCATGCGAGGAGGTCTTCCCTCACCCTGCCGGATGCCGCCATCCTGCCGTCCTCATCGAATGCCTGTCGCCCCCCGGTCAGGATGGACACAACTCCGTCGATGACCATGTTGCCGGGACCGGTGTCGAACGCGAACACGTCGGCGAGGCCGCACCCGGCCGGAAGCGCCGTGAGGTTGGCGATGCCCCCGATGTTCTGGATGATCCTGGTACGGCGCGCATCCCGAAACAGGACATAGTCGGCGTACGGCACAAGCGGCGCCCCCTGGCCTCCCGCGGCCACATCGCGCACGCGGAAGTCCGCGACGGTGGTGATGCCGGTACGTTCGGCGATGACGGCAGGCTCGCCTATCTGAAGAGTGGACCTCGTCCGCACACCACAGCACGTCTCAGGCTCGGGGATGTGGTAGATGGTCTGGCCATGGGAGCCGATGAGGTCCACGTCCTCAGGCCCGAGGCCCGCCGCGCGGATAACCTCAAGGGCGGCAGCGGCGAAAACCTCCCCGAGCACGAAGTTCATGCGGCAGACCTCATCCACGCTGGATGCCTCAGGCCGCATGAGGGTGAGCACGCGGGCGCGGAGGTCTGGAGGATAGGGAATCCTTCTGAACACCACTCCTCCAAGCTTGATGGACGGCGCCTCACAAGCGTCCGTAGCCCTGTCCTTGGCCTCGACCGCGGCGGCGTCCGCCGCGGGTCCGCTCATGGCAGCGCTGGCGGTATAGCTCGTGGCACAGCTTGCGGCACAGCACGCGGCATAGCTCGCGGTGTGGCTCGTGGCATAGCTCGCGGCATAGCTCGCGGGATGACCCATGGGGCAGCCTGTAGCATCGCCTGCGGCGCTACAGCAGCTATCGTGGATCTCCACGAGCGCCGCGTCCACGCCGTCCGCCGAGGTGCCCGACATAAGGCCGACGACTCTCAGCACAGCAAGCTCACCACCACGTTGTGGAACCTCGGCCGGAGCCTTATGTGCGCCTCGTTCGTCCGGCCGAAGTGCACCCTGTTCGTAAGAAGCACGGCGAAGATATCGAGCTCAGGGTCGATCCATACGGACGTGCCGGTGAAGCCCGTGTGCCCGAAAGCCCTGGGCGACATGAGGTCACCCGCCGACGAGAGCACGCCATCGCCGCGGACGGCCCACCCGAGGCCGCGGCTTTCGCCAAGGCGCGGGCCGGTATGGTCGCGCGTCATGGCCCGCACCGTTGCGGGCGACAGCACGCGCGCCCCACCGAGGGACCCTTCGCCGAGGAGCATCTGGCAGAACACGGCAAGGTCCCCCACGGTGGAAAAAAGCCCGGCGTTGCCGCTCACCCCGCCCATGGCGAAGGCGTTCTCGTCATGCACCTCCCCGACGAGCACCCGTCCGCGCCACTTGCAGTGCTCCGTGGCGGCGACCCGCCCCCTCATCCCTTCCGGCGGGTTGAAGTATGTGTCGCGCATCCCGAGCGGGCCGAACACCTCGTCTGCAAGGAACACGTCCATGGGCCGCCCTGCGACCCGGCCCACCACCTCGCCGAGAATGATGAAGCCCAGGCAGCTATACACCACCTTGCTGCCGGGCTCGTATTCCAGGGGCATCTTCGAGATTCTCCCGATCATGTCCTGGGGAGAGGACGCATGCAGGTAGAGATCCGCCCAGGCGGGAAGCCCTGATGTGTGCGTGAGGAGATGACGGATGGTGACGTTCTCCTTGCCCGCCGCGCCGAACTCGGGGATGAATTCCTTCACCGCATCGTCCAGCCTCATCCTGCCCCTCTCAATAAGAAGCATCGTCGCGGTCGCCGTGGCGACGCACTTGGTGACCGAGGCGAGGTCGAACAGGGTGTCGGGCCTCATGCGCCTCTTCTCCGGGTGGACCATGGCAAACCCGCAGGCTCCCAATCCTGCCACGCCATCTCTGGTGCCGAACGCCCACGACGCCCCGGGGATCTCGCCCGAGGCGCAAGCCTCCTCCAGCAGCTCCTCCACGCGCCGTTCCATCACGCTGCAATCACCCACCTCGCAAGGCGCTGACCCGTCCCGGTCCCTGTCCCGGTCCCGGTCCTGGTCCCGGCCCTAACCCCAGCCCTAAGCTCATTTTCCGCAGTAGAAACGTCTTCCCAGCTAAAGGGCGCAATGGTCGCGTGCCGCAAAACAGTTGGAGGACCCCGGTAACAGGCCCTTTAGCAGGTCATTGCTCAATTTGGCCGCGCTCCTAATGCGGAAAACGGGCTAAGTGAGGGTGCGTTAGTGCTTGCCCCTTTTCCAGTAGTTCCCGGGTTGCCGGTGTCGCACTCTCTCTTTGAGTCACCGGCAACACCTCCCAGAAGTCGGAGGCATTTCTGCACCCTCACTCAGCCCCGTCGTTCAGGCACCGGCTACCCCAACGGAACCGGCGACGGCCGCGCCATCACGCCTGGCGCCTCGCCAGGTCCACGTAGAACTTGTACCTGTCGCCTCGATACACTGCCTTCGCAAGCTCCACCGGCTCCCCCGAGGAGGTGAAGGTGACCCGCTCGATGAGGAGCAAGGGGCTGCCCTGCTCCACCCCGAGAAGGCCGGCCTCGTATTCATTGGCGAGAACAGGCTCGATGGTCTGGCGGGCCGTGGCCAGCCTGACGCCAAACCTCGTCTCGAGCAGCGCATACAGCGACTGCGCGTTGAGGTCCTCGTTCGCCAGGGACGGCGCAACCTGGTACGGCACGTGCGAGGTCTCGAGGGCCATGGGCTCGCCGTTCGCAAGGCGCAGGCGCTCGATTCGGATAACGCGCCTATCCACGCCGAGCTTCAGGACGCTTGCCATCTTCTTCGTCGCCTGGATGCACCGCACGTCGATGACGCGCGCCCCCGGAACGAGGCCCCGGCGGGTCATGTCCTCGGTGAAGCTGGTGAGGTTCACCATACCCTGCTCTATCTTGGGCTCGGCGACGAACGTCCCTTTGCCCTGCCTTCGATAAAGGAGACCCATGCGCACAAGCTCCGTGATGCCCTGCCTCACGGTCATCCGGCTGATGCCGTACTCCTGCGCGATCTCGCGCTCGGACGGCAGGCGGTCGCCCGGCTTGAGCTCCTCGTTCTCGATCTTCTCCTGGATCATCCGTCTGAGCTGGTGGTATAGGGGGATCATGCCTCTTTCGTCATGTCCAGTCATGGCGCACATTCGCGTCACCGCCCTCGGCTCATTATGCTACTTACGCTGCTCGCACCGCCCTGCATGCTGCGCTGCGCCCCGCCTTCCCCTCCTAAGTAAGGGTGCGTTAGTTCTCGCCCCTCTTCCAGTAGTTGCCGGGTTGCCGGTGTTGCACTCGGGGACGGCGCCCCAAGCGGGGCGCCTTGACAAAATCCGGCCCGTCTGGCCAGTGGCCGGATTTTGACACCCCTCGTGCAATCACCGGCAACCCCTCCCAAAACTCGGGAGCATTTCTGCACCCTCACTTAGAGCCTGTGCCCGACCGGGTACATGCCAGGTATCTGCACCGGAAGCCTCCCCGTCGGCTTCGCCCGGCCAAGGAGGACGTCGGCCAAAGCCTCCATGCTCACGCTAGATGCATTGAACGCTGCGAGGTAGGTGCCCACTGTGTCGTATTTCCGAAGGTCGTAGGGCTCGCGCAGGGCGACCGCTATCACCCGCCGGTGCTTCGCGGCGATGCTCGACACGAGCGCCGCCTGCCCCGCCCCCGCAGAAGACCACGCTCTGTAGGTCAGGATGATGACCGTGTCATACCGCTGGGCTCTCGCCGCGATGTCCTCCCGCTGGGCGGCATCGGGGTTGGTCGGCATCGATACCTCGTCCACGGTCTCGAGGGCGGGCCTGAGATAGCTCGCAAGGCTCGTTGGCTCGCCCGACTCGTCCTCAACCTGCGTGAGCGTCCCCACCTTCGGGAATACCACAAGGAGCCTGCCGGCAGACCGGGCGCTGAGGGGGACGAGTCCCTTCGCGTCCCTCACGAGGCAGATGGCACGGCGCGCCGCGTCGAGGGCAAGCTTGCGGTCCGCGTCCGACCCGACCAGCGCCTTTGCCCTGTTCGCGTCCACCAGGGGCGAGGCGAGGATGCCGCGCTTCTCCTTAACCGATAGAATCCTGCGCACCGACTCATCGACGCGCGCCATCGGGATCTCGCCGGACTTCGCTGCCTGGACGAGCGCATCCGCCACGCGCACCGCGTCCTGCCAGTCCTTGGGCCACCCTATGAGGACCATGTCGGCCCCGGCATTCACGGCCATCACCGCGGCCTCCCCCAGGCCGAAGTTCTTCACTATGGCGCCCATCTCCATCGCGTCGGTCACGATGAGACCCCCAAATCCCATCTCCTGCCGGAGCAGGCCGGTGAGGACGGCGCGCGAGAGCGTGGCCGGCATCCCGGGTTTCGGCTCGACCGCCGGGAACGTAACGTGCGCCGTCATGATGGCGTCCACGCCGGCATCGACCGCCGCCTGGAAAGGCTTGAGTTCGACGTCTTTGAGCCTCTTCCTGTCGTGAGGCACCGTCGGAAGGTCGATGTGCGAATCTAGCGAGGTGTCGCCGTGGCCTGGGAAGTGCTTCGCCGTGGCGCTCACCCCTTCTTTCTGAAAGCCCTGGATCATCGCCACACCGAGGCGGGCGACGGCCTCCGGCGACTCGCCGAAGGACCGTATTCCGATGACGGGGTTGCTCGGGTTGCTGTTGACGTCGACCACCGGCGCGAAGTTCATGTTGATCCCGCAGGCCCGAAGCTCACGCGCCGTGGCCTCTGCAACCCGGCGTGCAAGCTCGGCGTCCCCCGCCGCGCCGAGACCCATGTTGCCTGGGAAAGGCGTCGCCCCAGGGAGCCTCGTGACGTAGCCGCCCTCCTGGTCGGCGGCAACGAATAGCGGGATCCCGGCCCCCGATGACGCGGCCATCTTCTGCAGCTCGTTTACGAGGTACGCTGTCTGGAAGGGGTCCGACAGGTTCCGTGAGAACAGGATAACCCCTCCCAGGTGCCATTTCTCAATGAGGGTTCGCACCTCGGCCTCAGGGAGCTTGCCAGGAAACCCAGCCATGACCATCTGTCCGACCTTCTCCTCGAGGCTCATGCGAGAAAGCAGGGCGTCTACGCGGCTTTCTCCAGGCGCGGCTGTCGCGTCCATTTCCAGTCCTCCCATCACCAGAACGACGCATGCTATTGCCATCGGCACCAAGGCCACAGTTTTCGGGCGGGGTCGTACTATCATCTGAACCACTCGCTTTACTACTCGCCTCAACCACGGTCACCTCCATACCAGTGACTCGCGCTAGTTCTCACGATTTGGTTATTCGCCCTTTCATCGCCAAACCCTTCTTTGAACTGGAAACCCAGGGTAGGATCTTCTCCCCAGGCGATTCTTATGGAGGAATTACACGGTAAGTCGCGAATAACGATCGTGCGCGTGCAGCAGGAACGGTCTCGCGAAAGACCCGGAGAGGTCGTCTGCACACAGGTTGAAGGGATTGAGGCAGCGTTTGCCCTATAGCCAGATGTCTAGACATTCTAACCAGCTAACCGGCAGATGACATCAACTGGAGAACCTGCTGAGTGGCAGCGGGTGGGGATGCGAGCACGGGCGCAGGCGCAGGCACAGGCACAGGCACAGGCACAGGCGCGACTGCAAGCGCAAGCGCGACCGCAAGCCCAGGCGCAAGACCCGTACAGCGTGATGGTGGCACATACTCGCCACCACCTGGCGGGACGTGAAGCGAGGACGTTAGGAGCAGTATGGACAAGAGGGTGACGCATAACCTGAAGCTCCTCATCGCCGCGGCAGTCGCGGGGCTGGTGGTGTTCGGCGTCGCCACGCCCGCGTTCTGTCAACGCTTCTCATTCATCCCCGAGGGCGATGAGCGCATTCCGTGTCCCCAGGGCTACGTTTACGAGCGCGAGATCTCAACGATCGGTTTTTCGTCGCCAGAGGACCTCTTCATCGATTCCTGGGGCAACCTTTTCATAGCGGACACCGGGAACAACCGCATCGTCAGAATAGACCCTTCAGGTGCCCTCCTTGGGGAGATTCGCGGCCCCGCCGCCGGGCGGATGCTTTCGGGACCGCAAGGCGTCTTCGTGTCACGCGATGGCACCACGTATGTGGCGGACACCGGAAACTACCGGATCGTGGTCTTCGGCCCGGACGGCGGCACGAAGTTCGTCATCGAGCGCCCGAGATCCTACCTCTTTCGGGGCGAGATGGCGTTTACCCCGACGAAACTGGTCGTTGACAGGCGAGGGTTTATCTACGCGGTCAACAAGGACGACTACCGGGGGATTCTCGTTTTCGACGGGGAGGGCAAGTTCCGGGGATTCTTCGGCTCGAACCCCGTGGGCTTCAACTGGCGCGCCCTGCTCATAAGGCTCTTCGCCACGAAGGCCCAGAAGGAACGGATAGCCAGGGACCTGCCACCGCCCCACTCCAACGTCACCATCGACGACCAGGGCTACATATACTCGTCTACATACTATGACACCAAGAACCAGATAAAGAAGCTGAGCCCCGCCGGAGTCGACGTGTACAACAAGGGCCTCGTGATCAGGTATGGCGAGCGAAGGCGCGCCGGCAACCCCGCCTTCGTAGACATCGCCGTGGACGACCAGGGCATCATCTCCGCCCTGGACGCAGGCACGGGGCAGGTCTACCAGTATGACCAGGACCGCCACCTCCTGCTTCTCTTCGGGACGAAAGGCGACGGCAAGAGCCAGTTCAAGCTCCCTTCGAGCATCTCCGTGGACAGCGCCCGCAAGATATACGTGCTGGACAAGGACATCGGCGTCATCAAGGTCTTCAGGCCGACTCACTTCGCCACGCTCGTCCACACCGCAAGCCGGCTCTATTACGACGGACGGTATGCGGAGGCGGAAGCGCCCTGGCGCGAGGTCATTCGCCTCAACTCCAATTACTCCCTCGCGCACACCGGCATAGGCAAGGCGGCGCTCAAGCGCGGGGACCTCGAAACGGCGATGGCGCACTTCCGCTACGCGAAGGACTACATCGGCTACTCCTCCGCGTTTGCGAAGCTGCGGTACAGGTACCTGCGCGAACACTTCGGATCGTTCATGGGATGGGTAGGGTTCCTCATCGCCCTCCTCGTCGCCGCCAGGTGGGCTATCGGGCGTGTGATGGCACGTCCTCACGAGAAGTCGGGCTGGGTCGCAAGGTTCATCCAGTTCACGTTCAACATGATCAGCAGCCCCTTCGAGACGTTTCTCGTGCTCAAGGCCGAGGGGCCAGTGGCCATGGCCTTCGTCATGGTCGGCCTCGCCATCGCGGCGCGCGTCTTCACCTTGAAGGTCACAGGGTTCCAGCTTGCCCAGGCGAACCTCTTCGAGGCTCTCTCCCGGCTGAGCCGTTACCAGTGGACGTTTACCGGGTTTTACCTGGGACAGGCGGACCCGGACGAGATCTCCATCGCAGCGGAAGCCGTGAAGGTGCTGCTCCCCTGGGCGCTCTGGGTCATCGCCAACTACGGAGTCAGCACCATCCACGGCGGCGAGGGCTTTTTGCGCGACGTACTGGTAGGAAGCGCTTTCTCCCTGGCCCCTTACGTCGTTTTCGCGCCGCCCCTCGCCCTTCTCACGAACGTCGGAACCTGGGACGAAAGAGGCCTCTTCGTCACGCTGTGGTGGGGAATTGCGCTCTGGGTCGCGTTCCTCATGTTCAACCAGGTGAGGGTGATGCACAACTACGAGTTCGCGGAGGCCTTGTGGGTCTCGCTGGTCACGATCTTTGGAATGCTGGTCCTCATCGGGGCGGGCGGGCTTACCTACTCCCTCACGAGCCAGATGGTGAACTTCGCCCGCGAGGTGGCGGTCGAGCTGTCCATCAGGTGATCGTGTGCCCAGGGCTATCCAGGCGTCGGGTGGCCGTGCGCAATCCGGCTTCACAGATTCGCATGGGTTCTTCGGTAGGCATGATGCTACTCTGTCAGATACGAAATGTGTGTGACCGCGCTGTTCCAGGAAGACCGTTCCCGGAAGACCCGTGACCTACGTCAACTGTCAGCTCAGGCAACGGCAGCGACGGCAATACCAGGAGATTCATACGTAGCAGGGTAGTACCAATGTTGGGTGGGCTTGAGGTGCCCAGGCATCCTCAGGTCTTGAGGAGTGGTTGCAGGTTGCGCATCCTGGGGCGGGACGTTTCCGCAAGAAAAAAGGCAAGGAAAGGCGATCAGAGCCGTACTGCGGTTCGTTCGGGCATGGGCCCGGGCATGGACATGGAGCACGAAAGGGTCCGCTGGGCCGGCTGGACGACCGTCGCTGGCATGCTTGCGGCCTTCGCGCTCGTGACCATCATCACAGGAGCGCGCTTCCTGACGCTGACACCGGCTCTGGCGCAGGGCACCGGAGAAGGGCAGTTGCCATCGCTGTTCTCCGGAGAGTTCGGGTTCCCTGAGGAGCCCGAGCCGGGCGCCGCTGAGGCCGAGCCGGCCGACCAGGCCGCGCCCGCCCCGCCGGAATCGCCTGTAGGCCCTGACTTCGAGCTTGTGGCCTCCAGTGCGAACCTCGAGCTTTACATGAACAAATCCGACTCGCGCCTCGCCGTGCGCGATCTTCGGTCGGGCAAGATCTGGCGCTCGAGCCCCGAGGTGGGCGATCGCCCGCTCAAGGGCGGGTCTCTCTGGCGCCAGCACATGGACTCCGCCTTCGTCGTCACCTACACCGACGCAAGGAAGCGGGGCACGAAGGTCACCAACAACATCCGCGAGGCCGCGACCATCTCATGGGAGCCGCTGGAGTGGGGCCTGAAGGCACGCTATGACATGCCGAGGCTGGGCATAGCCCTCTCCATCGAGTATCGCCTCGGCGATGACTACCTGGACGTGCGCATCCCGGGCGATGAGATAGAGGAGCGAAGCGAGTTCAAGCTGGTGACGATTGAGCCTCTCCCCTTCTTCGGCGCGACATTCGACGACATCGATGGCTACATGCTCATCCCCGATGGGAGCGGCGCCCTCATGCATTTCGGCGGGCGCCGTGGCGAGCCCAGGCGCGCGTTCTATGAACCCATCTACGGCCATGACTGGATCGCCAAGAACATCTACTCCATCCTGACGCATGTCTCGATGCCCGTCTTCGGCATCGCCCACTCCGGCGCGGAGGGCCGCGAGGTGCCCGGTTCGTTCCTTGCCATCGTGACAAGGGGCGACTTCGAGGCCAGGATCACCTGCTCGCCCGCAGGGTACATCACCGATTTCAACCGCGCAAGCGTCGAGTTCCTCGCAAGGCGGCAGTACTCCGCGCCCATCAGCGCCCAGGTCTTCGTAAACACCTTTACCGACGACCTCATCCGGGGAGAGCGCTCCGCAAGATATGTGTTCCAGGCAGGCGACGAGGCTGGCTACCCGGGAATGGCCGCGGCCTATAGAAACTACCTTGTGAAGGATAGAGGGCTTACCAGGAACGCCGACGCCGATCCTGGCGCCGCCCCCGCCCGTCTTCAGCTTCGGATTTTCCACGGGATCACGAAGAAGACGGGCATGCTCTCTCGGTTCATCCCCATGACCACTTTTGACGAGGCCCGCGTCATCCTCGACGCGCTTCTCGACGCAGGCATCACCGGCATGGACGTGACCCTCGTCGGCTGGACGCGCGACGGCTACGACGGCGCCGCGCCGTTACGGCTTCCGCCCGACACGCGCCTCGGTGGCGAGAAGGGCCTCGCGGCATTTGTCGCCTACGCAAAGTCGAAGGGCCAGAGGGTATTCCTCGAGGATAACTACCTCGACGCCTTCCGGGGCAACGGCGGATTCTCCACGCGAACGGACGTCCTCCGGGGCTACGACAAGCTCCCCCGGTTCATCGAGCCGGACAACTTCTTCCTGACGCCCGACGCCGCCATGCGCCATGCGTCCCACGACATGCCCATTATGGCGAGGCTCGGGGTGGACGGCATCGACATCCGTTACCTGGGCCAGTATGCGCTGTCCCACACTGAGCGCCGCCGCTCGGAGCGGCGCGACGAGGTGACCGCGAAATGGCTCAAGCTTGCGGACCTCGCCCGGCGCAAGTTCGGCAGCGTAGGCTCCATTGGCGGCGACATGTACGTCCTCGGCTACGTGGACCGGATAACCGACGTCTGGATGGAGGACAGCGAGTACGAGTTCGTTGACGAGGACGTCCCATTCTACCAGATGGTGGTGCATGGGCTCGTGCCCTACTGCGGTTACCCGGGCAACCTCCGCAGCGACCCGGACATCGAGTTCCTGAAGATGATCGAGTACGGCGCCCTGCCCGCCTTCGAGCTGACCTACGGGCACTCGTCGGCCCTTCGGGAAACCCAGTACAACATGCTCTTCAGCTCCTTCTACAAGGACTGGATCGACGTCGCGGCGAAGGAATGGCGCGTGGTCTGCGCCGAGATGGGCGACCTCCAATCGAAGCTCATGACGGGCCACAGGGTCATCGCGCCCGGCGTCAGGGAGACTGCGTACGAGGACGGCACCCGGGTCGTCGTGAACTACAACGAGTTCGACCAAGAAGTGGACGGGACGCTGGTCCGCGCCCGCAGCTATGCGGTAGTTCGCCGCGACGCCGCCACCGGAGACTCCCGCACCCGCGAAGGGGGGACCGCAAGGTGAATCCCGAGGCCAGGCGCCCGCAAAGCTCGAGGTCAAGGTCCAGCTCGCGACCGGCGCCGGGATCTATACCAAGGTCGATGCCGAGATCGATGCCGAGGCCGACGGCAAAGCCGGTGGCGAGGCAGAGGTTCAAGCTGAGCCTCTCAGGAAGGCGCGCATTGTGGGGCTTCATCCTCCTCACTCCGTGGTTTGCCGGGATGGCCATCTTCGCCCTGGGGCCGTTCGTTCAGTCGTTCGTGATAAGCCTGAGCGAGGTGGACCTCATCCGCGGCTTCAACCTGAGGTTTGTCGGCCTCGCAAACTACCGCGAGGCGTTCGTGGTGGACCAGAGGTTCGTGCCGCTCCTCCTGCGCACGATTGCGGACAGCGTCATCAACGTCCCGATCATACTGGTCTTCTCGCTCGTAGCCGCCTTCCTCATAAACCAGCGTATCAGAGGGCTTGGGTTCTATCGCGCCGTCTTTTTCCTCCCCGTAGTGGTTGTTTCCGGAATAGTTGTGGAGCAGCTCTTCAACCAGGACATAGCTAACACGATGTACAGCGGGATCATCCCAATCGTGCTGATGGTCTTCAGGTATTTCGGGAATCAGGTTGCCACGATGGTAGCCAACTTTCTGTCCACGATCCTCATGGTCCTGTGGCGATCGGGGGTGCAGATCCTCCTCTTCCTTGCCGGCCTTCAGGGGATCTCATGCACCTATTACGAGGCTGCGAGGGTGGACGGCGCAACAGACTGGGAGGTCTTCTGGCTGGTCACCCTCCCTATGCTCACGCCGATCATCCTGGTGAATATCATCTACACCATCGTAGACTCGTTTACTGACGTCTTCAACGAGATGCTGTTCTTCATAAAGGACGTCGGGTTCTCGGGCAGCTTCAGGCTGGGGTACGCCGCTGCCCTCGGATGGATCTACTTTCTCATGATTTTCATCATCATCGCCATCGTGACCCTGTCATCCCGCAGGTGGGTCTTCTATGGCGGTGAACGCTAAGTGAGGGTGCAGAAATGCTCCCGACTTTTGGGAGAGGTTGCCGGTGATTGCACGAGGGGTGTCAAAATCCGGCCACCGGCCAGACGGGCCGGATTTTGTCAAGGCGCCCCGCTTGGGGCGCCGTCCCCGAGTGCAACACCGGCAACCCGGCAACTACTGGAAGAGTGGCGAGGATTAACGCACCCTCACTTAGCGGATTCTGTTTGGCAAGGTGAGGGCGAGTTTTCACGATCAGGCTGAAGAAGCAGCAGGAGGCGTTCCAGGTGGCAGGCTCCCGTCAGGTCACATATAGCGCGATAACCGGCCTTGCCGCCCGGCTGCGGGCCTCGATGCGGCCCGACGCCCGGGGCGTGCCGGTCATGTTGGTGTGGGCGAGGAGGCTCCAGAATCTCTTTTTCAAGGCCCTCCTCTACCTCGTGCTGACCGGGATCGCCTTCACCTTCTTGCTCCCCATCATCTACATGGCGAGCACCGGGCTCAAGACCGTCGAGGACTACATAGACCCCGGCGTGCGCTGGGTGCCCACCGAGCCGAACTACAACAACTTCGTCCTCGCCTATCAGGGCCTGGCGTACCTCGCCACTCTGCGCAACAGCTCCCTTGTAGCAGTGGTCTCCGCCCTCGGCCAGATCATCTCGTGCTCGATGATCGGGTACGCCTTCGCCCGGATCAGGTTCCCCGGCCGCGAGTTTCTCTTCCTGCTAGTGCTTTTCACCTTCATAGTGCCGCCACAGACGATCGTGGTGCCTCTCTTCATACTCTATCGGCGCCTTGGCTGGATAGACACGTACTGGCCGTTCATCGTGCCCAGTTTCCTCGGTCACGGCCTGCGCGGCGCGCTGTTCATCCTTATCTTCCGGCAGTTCTTCCGCAGGCTTCCATGGGAGCTGGAGGACGCGGCCCGCATCGACGGCTGCAACGAGTTCCAGACATACTTGCGCATAATGCTGCCGCTCGCGAGGCCGGCGATCCTGGTAACTTTCCTCTTCTCGCTGGTATGGCACTGGAACGACTTCTACGAGCCGATGATGTACCTCATGAAACTCGAGAAATTCACGATGCCGCTGCGCCTGCGGATGCTCCAGACGGGGCTTGAGCAGATCTACGGCGGACAGGGAGCCAATCTCATGAACGAGCCGCTCGTGATGGCCGCGGCGCTTCTCGTCATCGCGCCGCCGCTCATCCTCTACGCGTTCGCGCAGCGCTATTTCGTGGAGAGCATAGAACGCACGGGGCTGGTTGACTGACATGAGGAAGGGTATAACCAGGCTGGCTAGCGCCGTTACATTCCTGATACTGCTCCTCCTGGGCGCGGCGCTCTCGTGCCCGGAAGTTGCCCTGGCACAGACACAGCCCAAGGACGAGGCTGTCGAGGTTGGGACCGGGGCACGGGCTGAGACCGGGGACATCTTTCGTCTCAAAGAGCGGCCGTACGCCGACGTGCTCGCGGACTTGCGGGCCGAGGGACTCGCATCCGCGCTCGACGTGGACATCACTGTGCCCGCCTGGCGTTACGCCGCCGCCCAGGCGGACGTGCGTGTCGCAGAAGAGATGGGCGGCGAAGGCCCGGCCCTCGTGTGGGCGGGTGAGGAGGGCTGGGTCGAGTGGGAGGTCCACGTGCCGAAGTCCGGCCTGTACAACATCGAGCTCAGGTATTACCCGCTCCCCGGGAGACGCGCGTCCATCCAGCGAGACCTCAAGATAGACGGCGAGTATCCTTTCGCGGAGGCAAAGAAACTCATCTTCCAGCGCACCTGGCGCGACGCAGGCCCGCCTGCCACCGACAACCGGGGCGACCACGTCAGGCCGCGACAGGTCGAGGTGCCGATGTGGCGCACGGTGCGCCTGGAGGATGCGGACGCCATGCACGACCGGCCGTTCCTCTTCTATCTCTCTGCGGGAAAGCACCGACTTCGCATGGGCGGCATCCGCGAGCCGATCGTCCTCAAGTATCTGCGGATATGCCCCGGAGAGCAGATCCCGGCGTACGGCGACGTGCTGAAAGAATACAGGCGGCTCGGCTACGAGCCCGTTCAGAACGCGTTCGTGAAGATCCAGGCCGAGGATGCGGCCTTGAAGTCAGACCCCACGATCAGACGCGAGTATGGCGAGGATCCGCTCTCTGAGCCCATCTCCCACGACCACAGGCTGCTATCGGAGTTCGGGGGCTTGCGCTGGCGCCGGGGCGGCCAGTTCGTGTCGTGGAAGTTCTCCGTCCCGAAGACCGGGCTGTACCAGATCGCCATGCGCGTCTGGCAGCCATGGAGCCACGAGCCGATCTACCGTGAGATCCGCATCGACGGCAAGGTCCCGTTCCAAGAGATGCTCCAGGTGCCTTTCCGCGAGGACCCCGGGTGGAGGATGCAGGTGCTCGCGGACAGATGCGGCGAGCCGTACCTTTTCTACCTCGAAGAGGGCGAGCACACTCTCACCATGACCGTGAAGGTAGGGCCCATCGCGCCCGTCATTTGGAGCATGGAGCAGGTCCAGAGGACCCTCTCCATGGTGGGCCGCGAGGTCATAATGCTCACCGGCTCGAATCCCGACCCCAACATGGAGTGGGAGCTCGACCGGCAGATCCCGGACCTCATCCCAACGCTCGAGAGCGTCGTAAGGAAGCTGGAAGCCACCTACGCGGACCTCGTGCGCGTGTCCACGAAGCCGAGCAGCGTCGCAAACAACCTGAAGATGGTGGCATCGCAGCTCAAAAGCATGATAGCCAATCCCGATTCCATTCCCACCCGTATCGAGCAGCTCGCGAACAGCCAGGCACAGCTGGGCCAGGGGGCCCTGGGCCTTCGCAACCACCCGCTCCAGATGGACTACATCCTCATCACCTCGCCCGGCGCGCGCCTGCCACGCGCGAGGGCCACCATCGGCGAGCAGCTTGCCAGGGGGGTCCGGGAGTTCCTGAGGTCCTTCAGGAAGGACTACTCGGGCGTGGGGAGCACGTTTGGGCAGGCCGGCGGCGGGATCGGCGAGACCACCCTCAACGTGTGGATCGCGCGCGGGCGCGACTGGGCGGAGATCATAAAAGACCTCATCGAGGAGGACTTTACCCCGAGGACGGGCGTGAGAGTCAACGTCAACATCATGCCGGCGGGCGACATCAGGGCGCTCCTCCTCTCCGCCGTGGCGGGGCGCGCGCCCGACATCGCCATGGGCGTGGACGCGAACTTCCCCGTGGAGTTCGCCATCAGGGGCGCGCTCGAGCCGCTCGACAAGTTCCCGCACTACCCGGAGGTCACGAAGAGGTTCCGGCCGGGGGCGCTCGTCCCCTTCCGGTATCGTGGCGCCTCTTACGCCCTGCCTGAGGAGCAGAACTTCACCATGCTCTTCTACCGGAAGGACATCCTCGGCGAGCTTGGCCTTACGCCTCCCGAGACCTGGGATGATGTGTACGGCCTCATGTCTACGCTACACCAGAACGGGCTTGACTTCTATTACCCGTACGGCCTATTCACGCCGTTCTTGTTCCAGCACGGCGGCAACTACTACACGCCTGACGGCCTCCGGTCGGCGCTGGACACGCCAGAGGCCCTTGCGGCCTTCAAGGAATGGACCGGGCTTTATACGAGCTACAAGGTGCCGACCATAGCCAACTTCTACATGCGAATGCGCACCGGCGAGATGCCCATAGGCATCGCCGACTACTCCACGTACGTCCTGCTATCCACCGCCGCTCCGGAGATAACGGGATGGTGGGAGATGAGGCCGATGCCCGGCCGAAGGCTGCCGGACGGCAGGATCGACCGCTCCACCGGTGGCACGTCCAGGGCGGTGATGATGTTCCGACAGAGCCGGCACAAGGAGGCTGCGTGGGAGCTCATAAAGTGGTGGACGTCCACCGAGGTCCAGGTGCGCTTCGGCACCGAGCTCGAGGCGCTTCTCGGAGTCGAGGCCAGATGGAACAGCGCCAACGTGGAAGCGCTCAAGGAGCTACCATGGCCCAGAAAGGACATCGAGGCCGTGCTGGAGCAATGGGAATGGTTCCGGGAGCAGCCCGTCGTGCTGGGAGGCTACTACACGTCCCGCCACGTCATCAACGCCTGGAACCGCGTGGTGCTCGAGGGCTGGAACCCGCGCGAGGCCCTGGAGCAGGCGGTCGAGGACATCGACCGCGAACTGCGCAAGAAGCAGGAGGAGTTCGGCGTGTTCGCAACGGGCGCTGGGGCTGATACTAAGACTGAGACTGAGACTGGGGCTGAGGCTGAGGCTGAGGCTGAGGCTGGGGCTGGGGCGAGAACCGGGACTGGGATCGAAGCCGAGGCCGGGACCAGGACCGGCGGTGCCACCGGACGGTGAAGGTGCAGAAGCCCTGCCGACTTTGGGAGGGGTTGGCGGTGCTTGCACGAGGGGTGTCAAAATCCGGCCAGCGGCCCGACGGGCCGGATTCTGGCGAAGCGCGCCCCGCTTGGGGCACCGTCCGCGAATGCAACACCGGCAACTCACCAGATGTTGGCAAACCGGCAAGAAGGCGGTGAGAGCTGTGAAGGGCGTAACCTGGGGAGAGCAGGTCAAGTGGGCGGACCGGGTAGGCCGGTCGCGGCGTCGGGCGGCGGGCTGGCTCGCAAGGCTGTGGCAGGAGATGAAGAAGCATCGGGTGTCCTATTACTTCATGGCGCCCTACCTGGTCCTCTTCTTCGTTTTCACTGTCATCCCGGTCATCACCGCCATATACCTTAGCTTTACGTACTTCAACGTGCTGGAGCCGCCGAGGTGGATAGGTTGGTCCAACTACCGGCTTCTGTTCTTGGAAGACGACGTGTTCCTGATAGCCCTCAAGAATACCCTGGTCTTCGCGGTCATCGCCGGCCCCATCGGGTACATCGCCTCGTTCATGCTGGCCTGGCTTATAAACCAGTTGAGGTTCCGGGCCGCGTATACCCTGGCGTTCTACGTACCCTCTATCACGAGCGGCATAGCCATGGCCGTGGTGTGGATGTACTTCTTCAGCAGCGACAGGCTGGGCCTCATAAACTACGTCCTCATTAACCTCGGCATCATCAACGAGCCTGTGCTATGGCTCCACGACAAGGACACCATCCTGCCCGTGATAATCATCGTCTCGCTGTGGATGTCCATGGGAGCAGGGTTCCTGGCGTTCGTGGCAGGCCTCAAGAACGTCCCTGAGGAGCTTTACGAGGCAGGCAGGGTGGACGGCATCAGGAACAAGCTGGAGGAAATGTGGCTCATCACCGTGCCGCTTATGAAGCCGCAGCTCCTCTTCGGCGCCGTCATGGCCGTGGTGAGCTCGTTCCAGGTCTTCGGCGTGGCCATGCAGCTTGCCGGGTTTCCAAGCCCGCTCTATGCGGGGCACACCATCCTGACGCACCTGCACGACTACGCGTTCATCAGGTACGAGATGGGGTACGCATCGGCCATCTCGGTCGTGCTGTTCGCGATCACGTTCGGGCTGAGCCGGATCTTCATGAGGATCTTCTCGACCCACGGGGACTACTGAGCGTGCCGGCGGGAGTAAGGCCGAGGCCGACGTTTCGCGATACGGGGGTATCCACATGGTAGCGCAGCGACGAGAGAATCAACATTACAGGCGCCGCAACATGCGCCCCAACAGGCCCCGCAGGTTGAAATGGGGGCGGGTCATGCTGTATGTGTTCGTGACAGCCCTCGCGGCGTTCATGGCCATGCCCCTCATCTACCTCATCTCGTCGGCTTTCAAGCCCATCGAGGAGCTTTTCGTGTTCCCGCCGAGGTTCTTCGTGCGGCACCCGACGACCCGTAACTTCGTCGAGCTCCTTCTCGCCGTAAGCGGCAGCTCCGTGCCGTTCTCAAGGTTCGCGTTCAACAGCATCTTCGTCTCGTCGGTAACAGTGCTCGGGAGCGTCATACTCTCGAGCATGGCCGCATACCCGCTTGCGAAGCACAGGTTTCCAGGGAAGGACCTCATCTTCCTCGGGATCGTGTCCGCGCTCATGTTCGCGCCCGAGGTGACGCAGATCCCGCGCTACCTTGTGGTAAACAGGCTGGGGCTCATCGACACCTATGGGGCCCTCATCATCCCGAACCTCGCCGGCGCGCTGGGGCTGTTCCTTACGAAGCAGTTCCTGGAGCAGATCCCTGGCGTTTTGCTGGAGGCGGCGCGGGTGGACGGCGCCTCGGAGTGGACCATCTTCACCAGGGTGATCATGCCCATTATCAAGCCCGCCTGCGCCACCGTGGCGATGCTGGTGTTTGTAGCAGCGTGGAATGACACCTTCAGCCCGCTGGTGTTCACGCGCAGCGAGGCGATGAAGACCCTGCCCCTCGCGGTGCAGACTATCGCCGGCGGGCCGGGCGTCGTGGCGCGCACGGGCGCGGTGATGGCGGCCACTTTCGTCCTGACGATGCCGACCATCATCGTATTCTTGCTGCTTCAGCGCCTGGTTCTGGAGACCATGGTGCACTCGGGAATCAAGGCGTAGGAAGTCACGGCAAGAGCATCGGGGACGGCTGGCACGCTTCTGCTTCTGCTTCTGCTTCTGAAGGAAATGGTTGGCAGGGTTTTGCAGAGTAAGAATCGCTCGCCAGGGGAGGAAACAAACGGGTTGCGTCGAAATGATATGTGGGAATGGATATAACAATATGTCCACTATCCTGGATTCGACGCAGTTCAACGAGAGTCACAGGAGCGCGGAGAGACGGAGAGGAGGTGGTAACAGGTCTGTCGCGAGAGCCTTCAGGTGTGACTGGATCGGGACCGTGGGACTTGTACAACGTCAACCCACTTGAAAGGAGCTGACCAGGGTTGAAGAGGTGCGGACTGGTTCTGGTTGTCCTTCTGTTGTTCTCGCTTCTCGTGCCATCCCTTGCGTTCGCGCAGACCACCATCAAGTGGTGGCACTGGAACGCGCCCGAGAGGCAAGCGTACTTCGAGCCGCTACTGGCGAAGTTCGAGAAGGAGACGGGCATCAAAGTCGAGGCCGAGTTCGTCGGATGGGCTGAACTCAAGGAAAAGCTGATCCTGTCGGTCGCAGGCGGGGTTGCGCCTGACGTGACCGCCGTGTCGTCCGCGTGGGGCGACGAGGTCGGCGAGAAGGGCGCCTTCCTGGACCTTACCACGCTCATCAACCGGGACAAGGCCGAGTTCAAGCAGGTGTTCCCGACTGCTTTCGCCCTCTGGAAGACTGCGAAGGGCGAGCAGTACGCGTTTCCGTTTGACCTCGACATCCCTGCGCTGTTCTACAACAAGGAGCTTTTCGACGCCGCGGGCATGGAATACCCGAACGACAAGTGGACGTGGGACGACATGCTCAGGGCCGCCATCGCTCTTACCAAAGACACCGACGGCGACGGCCAGCCGGACCAGTACGGGTTCACCACTTGGTACTTTCACTGGGCAACGCTCGTGTGGGCAAACGGCGGCAGCCTGCTCACGCCAGATGGCAAGAAGCCCAACCTGAACACCTCAGAGGCCAGGCAGGCGCTGGAGTTCTACAGGAAGATATTCGCGCACAATGTGAACTGCGATATGGCCAACGCAAAGCGCCTCGGAAGCCCACACCCGCCCGCGCTCTGGAAGGCCGGGAAGATCGGCATGATGCCGGCTGGAGCCTGGGCACCCAGCATCTGGATGTATGACACCGACAAGAAGCAGTACGTGATGGACTTCGACGTGGCGCACATGCCGCTGAGCCCGAAGGGCAAACGCGCCGTGCAGATGGACGGCCAGGGCATGGCGATACTCGCGAACTCAAAGAACGTGGAGGCCGCGTGGAAGTTCGTGAAGTTCCTGGCCAGCGTCGATGTGCAGACCATGAGCGGCCGCGACCTCGGGCAGTTCCCAATCCGCCGCGATGTCGCGCTTACCGAGGCGTTCCTGCCGCCGGATAAGCCGCCGGCGAACAAGAAGGTCTTCGTGGAGGTCGCCGAGTACGCTTACGCGTACCCCAAGGTCCCAAGGTGGAAGGACGCCTATAAGATCATGAACAGCGAGATAGCCAAGTACGCTGTGGGCAACCAGAGCCTTGACGAGGCCCTTGCCAATATCGAGAAGCTGGTTCCGCCCGCTCTGGCGGGAACCCAGTAGACCAGGTTAGTAGTGCTTTGCGGCGGGGAGGCGCACCGTGAAGGTGCTGCCCTCCCCTTCTTTGCTTTCCACGGAGATCGTGCCTCCGTGAGCCTCCACAATGCCGTGGCTCACGGCGAGCCCGAGGCCAACGCCGGTGCTTCGAGTGGTGAAGAAGGGTGTGAAGATCTTGGCGAGATTCTCGCGGGGGATGCCAAGTCCCGTGTCGGCAAATTCCACCCAAACGTAGCCGCCACCCCTGCCGCTTGCTCCGGCGCGCCGGCCCGGGCATCTGCCCGTTCCCCGGCGCCGCCGGTCGACGCCAAGGCGAACCCTGAGGACCCCGCCGTCCGGCATCGCCTGTATGGCGTTCACGGCGAGGTTCAGGAATACCTGCTTGAGCTGGGCCTCATCCGCGAGGACCGGTGGGAGTCCCGCTCCAGGGGCCTCCGCGGTACCAGCATCGGTACGCTCCTCGCCCGGCCGCCCCCCTTCCCCTTTCGGCGTTGCTCCCTCTCCTCCCGCTTTCCCCCTTCTTTCTCCTCCTTCTACTTTTCCCTCTACTTCTATCCTCACGCCGGCTGCAGCCGCCTGACGCTCCACGAGGTAGAGCGTGTCCTCAACGACGCGCCGTACGTCGGTGGGCCTCAGGTGCATCTCCTGATGGCGTGAGAACACCGTGAGGTTCTTGATAATGGACGAGCAGCGCGCGGCCTCCTCCTCGATGGCCCTGAGCGGCTTCAGGTATTCGTTGGGAGGGTCGATGGTTTTTGCGATCTTGTCCGCAAGATGCTCTGCGCACGCCGATATGATGCCGATGGGGTTGTTTATCTCGTGGGCTATGCCGGCGGCGAACTCGCCCACCACCTTCATGCGCTCCGCGTGCCTCAGGCGTTCACCCAGGCTCACCCGCACCGTCACGTCCTCGGCCACGATAATGGCGCCTGTCACAACGTCGCCCGCGCCTGCGGCCATGCCCGGAGACCCGTCCCCGTCCTGGCCCTGGCCCCCGGCTTCCTGCTGCCCTTCGCTGGGCTGCCTGTCCTGCGCGCTCACAAGTGGGCATACCCTGCACGAAATGACGTATTCCCTGCCATCCGGCGCATGTTGCCTCATCTCGTCGCTCTCCAGGGTTTCCCCTTCCTCGAGCACCTCCCTGAGGACGTCCCCAAGGCCCGCTTCGGCCTGTTCAGGCAGGACCTCGAAATACTTCCTCCCCAACGCCTGCTCCGCCGGGATCCCGGTAATGGCCTGCATCCCACTGTTCCAGGTGGTGATGACGAGGTCCTTGTCCACCACCGCGAGGCCTATCGTCAGGCTCTCGATGATGCTCTCGTTATACTCTTTCAGCGCCGAAAGCTCCCTGTTAGCCTGACCGAGGTCCGCGTACAGCTCGGCGTTCTCGAGCGCGGCGGAGGCGTACGCCGCAAGGATCGTGAGGAACCTGATCTCGTCGCGGGTTCGCTCGTGGATGCTCGGCGTGTACACAGTCAGGACGCCGGTCACCTCGCCGCGCACCGCGAGGGGCACCGAAAGGGCGAAGGTCATCCCCTCCCGGCCCATGTCCTCGAAGTACGTGCTTGCCTCGCCCGCGCCGTCAACACCGGCGAGGGGTTTCCCGAGCCGGACCACCTGCCCGAGGGAGCTTGTATCAACGGGAACAGACCCGCTCTTCTCAACGAACTCAGGAGACAGGCCGTGGTGAGCCTTCAGGACGAGGTGGGATCTATCGCGGCTCAGGATGCGGATGGCGCAGCCCTGGGACGGGACGAGGCGGCTCGCAATCACCGCAATGCGGTCCAGAACCTCATCGGGCCGGCGGATGGACATGAGCTCCTTCCCGACCTCGAAGAGGCTTGCAAGTTGCAGCACACGCCGGTTGAGCTCGGCATTTGCGGCCACGAGTTCTTTCTGGAGGGCGAGGTCGTTCTCGGCAAGGCCTGACACGAACTCGCGCATGGAGGCAAGCTGTTCCCGTGCCTCGGCGATCCTGCGCCGTGCCGCACGCCTTTCCAAATAAGCAAATGCCAGCGCCCCCGCGGCCATGGCGGCGAGCGCCGCATCTACCCAGGCACTGCCCATTGGACAACACCCCGCAAGCTGCCCTGAAAACATGCGGTGGCTGCCACTTTCATCCCTTATATGGTGGCGGCAGCCGGCCGCCATGGAGCACTACTACTCGGCTATCCCGTACTCCTTGATCTTGTTGAGCAAGGTACGTCGGCTGATCTGAAGGATCTTCGCAGCCTCGGTGCGGTTGCTGTTGGTCTCGCGCAGCACCCGCACGATGTGGGCCTTTTCAACTTCCTTCATCGACATGGGCCTGCCCGCCCCCGCCACGTTGGCCCCCGACGCGTCGGGCTTACCCGCTCCTTCCTCGCCGCGCGCGCCCTGCGTCCCCGATGCCGCGGGCGCGTTTATCGCGGGGATGCCGATGTAGAGATTGTCCTCATCGATGACCGGGCCCTTCGCGAATATGACCGCTCGCTCGATACAGTTCTCAAGCTCCCGCACGTTTCCCGGCCAGTCGTAGTCCATGAGCATCTTCAGGGCCTTTTCCGAGACGTGTGTGACCTTTCTCCCGATGGCCTCGCTGTAGTATGCAATGAACTTGTTCACGAGGAGAGGGATGTCCGCCTTGCGCTCGCGCAGCGGCGGCAGATAGATGGGGATCACGCTGAGACGATAATACAGGTCCTCCCTAAACTCGCCCCGCGCGACCTTCTCTTTGAGGTCCTGGTTCGTCGCGGCGATGATGCGCACGTCAACGCGTATCGTTTGCGAGCTTCCGACGCGCTCGAACTCCTTTTCCTGCGTGACCCTGAGGAGCTTTGCCTGCATGGCCGGGCTCATCTCGCCGATCTCGTCGAGGAAGATGGTGCCCGTATCGGCCACCTCGAAGCGGCCGAGGCGTCTTGCCACCGCCGACGTGAACGCGCCGCGCTCGTGCCCGAAAAGCTCGGACTCCAGCAAACTCTCGGGGACGGCCGCGCAGTTCACTTTAACGAAGGGCTTGTCCGCCCTGTGGCTGCAGTTGTGGATGGCCCTGGCGAGGAGTTCCTTTCCGGTGCCACTCTCACCGTAGATCAGGACCGTCGCGTTCGTCGGCGCGATGTCATCGATCATCCTGAAAATCCTCTGCATCTCCGGTGTGGAGCCGACCATCCCGAACTCGCTCTCCGCGCGGAGGGGTTGGCGGCGGAAGGCGCGCGAGAACGACGCTCCAAGTTCCAGAGCGCTTTTGACGACCATCTTAAAGTTATCGATTTTGAAGGGCTTCGTTATATAGTCGTAGGCGCCGCACTTCATGGCCTCGATGGCAGTGTCCACCGAGGAGAAAGCAGTTATCATGATGACCACGGTCTCCGGGGAATGCGCCTTGATCTCGCGCAGCACGTCGATTCCGCTTGCGTCGGGAAGCTTGAGGTCGAGCACGACGACGTGGAAGTCGCCCGAGGTGACCCTGGCGATGCACTCGGCGCCGTCGCACGCCACCGCCACCTCGTAGCCTTCCTCGGTAAGGACGTCAGAAAGCACCGCCCTCATGTTGGGCTCGTCATCGACGATAAGGACCCTGTACACCACCCTCAAATCACCCCGCCCCGGGTGACTCTCGCGCGCAGGAGCCCGCAGCACGCAAGTTCGCGTCATATCTACGGTTTTCGACATCTAGATGGAATATCCTTCTTGTAGTGGGCGACAGATGGCGCAAGAGGTTGATGGATGGCAATTCGCGGCCCGGGATCACCGCTCCTTGTCGACGAATCTTGGGTCGGGCTTGGCTCGTCCGTGCCCGTTATACGCGTGGCTCGCCGTCCTCCCATGGGCAAGCTCGGCAAGCTTCGCCTCCATCTCGGCTCTTCGGGCCCGGGCCATTTCCCGGAGTTCGACATCGAGCTCGAGGGCCTGGCGGTGCATGGCCGCCGCCTTGCGGCGCGCCTCCACCACCTGGGGGTCGGCAAGCGCCTCCTGGACTGCAGTGGCGCGGCCGGTCGCAGGCCTCAGGTCGGAAAGCTCCTCCTCCAGCTCCCGCCGCCTTGCTTCGAGCTTCACGATATCGTCGATGTGCTCGCCGCGCCCTGCTAGAGAGTCACAGAGGGAGGCATAGTCCCCGGCCTGGAGAAGCTCTATCTCGTGTTTCAGGTGCCGCACGACCTTCTCCAGAAGCAGCGCCTCCCGGTTGTAGCTCTCGGCGATCTCGGCCGTCCTTTGCTCACGCAGGTCCTTCTTGCTCAACCTGTGCCCTCCCCGGTTTCTTCAGGTCTTACGCCATTGAGACATCCTGAGCCCGCACCGACCGCGGGTTCCACGACCCTATATCCGCTTGACCATGTTGCACTTCGGGCACGTTGTACCTCCTTGAAGTGTCATCGCAACAGAACCCGGCCTGCATACAAGCGACACGATTCCGCCTGCCCATGTCGCAGGTCGCACGCTCCCCATATTGCGGGCACGAACCCCGGAAGAAGGCGACCTCCACCCCTAGAGCCAGAGCCGCACTTTGCGAGCGATATCCTCACAAACGAGGCGTCCGCGCGCCACGCCGTGTTCCCCCGCGCGGGGTCCCCGGGGTACGCTTCCGCCCCACTGCTGGGCGCAAAGCCCCGGGGCATATAGCGAGCTCTGGGGACCCCAAATTCGCCGGAGAACCGCCAAGACTTTTGTCCAGACTCGCATCCGGACACTAAGCGAGAGTTCGTCAGTTCCTCCCGCCTTCCCATTAGGTATCGGGTTGCCGGTGTTGCACTCGGGGACGGCGCCCCAAGCGGGGCGCGCTTCGCCAAAATCCGGCCCGTCGGGCGAGTGGCCGGATTTTGACACCCCTCGTGCAACCACCGGCAACCCCTCCCAAAAGTCGGGAAGACTCCTACACTCTCACTTAGTAGGCAAACAGCGTGTTCGCCTGGGCCATGAAGCTGTTGAGCAGGGCGCTCTGCGCGCTCATGAGCTGCATGGCCCGGATGAGCGACGAAAACTCTGATCGGAGAGCCTTCTCCCGTATGGCAAGGCGTTCCTCAAGATCCTTCACCCTCGAGTCAATCCTGTTGATCTGGTTCGTGATGGACTGTTGCTGTCGCGCGATGATGCCCGTCAGCTCCTTCACGAACGGGTCCATCAGGTCTCGCATCTTGACCGCGACCCCGGTCGCGGACGTGAAAAGGTCGCGCACCGCCTCAGGGTGGTCTGATAGCGCCGCATCCAGCTTCGCCTCGTCGCTCAGGACAAGGTTGCCCGCGCTATCGAGGGTGATGCCGATGTCGTAGAGCCTTGTGGGGTCGGGGTAGGCAAGGCCGTCAACCCTGCCCTGGACAACCCGGTTCATCTTCACCTTCAGCTCTAGGTATGTGGCGTCACCCGCGAGATCCCCGCGTATTCCGGCGTCGGGATCGACAAGAGTCTTGCTGTTGAGATACTTGATAGTCGAGTTGTAACTTGAAATGAAGGACTTGATCTTAGCCTTCACCAAACTTGTGTCGCGCTTGACTTCGATGCTCACCGAAGCATCCCCGGTGGCCTGGGCTTTCTTGAGCGTGAAGGTGACCCCGGAAATCGCATCGGACACCTCGTTGGACGAGCGGACGAACGAGAGGCCGTTCAGCGTGAACCTGGCATCGAGCGTGTCGCGGGCTGCAAGGTAGCCCCCGGTTGTGTCCGAGGCCTGGACGGACGAGCTCGTGCCGGACGCCCAGAGGATGTTGTCGGTGCCACCCGCTTCCGCCAGAGTGATGGCGCTGGCGCTCCCCGTGGACTTCGCGGTGATGACAAGGCGGGAGGTGCCCGCCTGCTCGCTTACCACCGCCGCGCTTACTGCGGTGTTCGCAGCAGATGCGTTGATTGCGCTCGCTATGTTCGCCAGGACCGTGGCGTTGTCCTGGCCTGCCACCACCTGAACGGTGATGTTCCAAGATGTGCTGCCCACAGTTACGGTAAAAGTCTTCGTGCCCTCGCCCGCCGCCTGGGAGATCTCTGTGCCCGTGCTGGTGAAGGTGTTCGAGACCACCACGTCGTACTTTGCGAGCCTTTCGACGAAGATGCTGTAGGTAGCCCTGGCTGCCGAAGTGGTGACCTTCGCCGCGACCACGTCAGGGTTGCTCGAAACCGCGGTCCGGGCGTCATAGAGCGATGCGAGGTCGTCAGGGACGAGGTCGGCCGACGCATTCTTCAGCGCGAGCAGCGAGGAGTTGAGGTCCCGGAACATCGCTGCCCTCGTGGTAAGTGCTTCCTTCGCGGCCTTCAGATCGGCAACGGGCTTCGACTCGATCTCCATGTATTTCTTGATAAGTTCCTCGAGCTGATTCGTACCCGTTGTGAGAGGCGGTATGCCGAGGCTCACAACAACCACCTCCGCTTGAGCTCTATGCTCCATCCTCGTGCTGTGCCTGTGTGCCTACCGCTTTCTATCCACCACGAGACCCGCGAACTCTCTGAGGTGCTCCATCATCGTCGCGAGTTCCTCAGGAGGGATGTACCGCACAACTTCGCCGGTGACGTTATCGATCACCTTGATGGTTACCTCGCCGGTGTCGCTGTCCACATGAAAGGTGACCCTGATGTTCACGACGCTCTCGGCGAGAAGCCGCGCTATGCGTTCTGCCCGCTCCTGCTCCTGCCGGGCACGCTCGGCTTCGGCCTCAGCTTCTGCCGCAGCTTCGGCCTGCGTTTCCCGCGGATCCCTCACCGCGTCCTGCCCGCGCGTGCCCTGCGCCGTCGCTCGCTGGGCCCACTCTTCGGGTACGCGCACAAGGCGCGGCACTACGTGACGCGCCTGGGTATTCGCGAGCATATCCAGGTGTCTCAGCCTGACCTCCGCAACTGTGACTTCCACGCGGGATCACCTCGTGGCCGAGGCGCCCACCCTCTCCGGCCCACCTGCAGCCACGCTTGCGCCAGGCGGGCTGGCAGGGCTCCCCATGCCCTTCATGGCCGCCGCCCAGGTCTCCCGGAGCGGGCGCATTATGGAAAGTACCTCGTCGAACTTCCCCTCCCAAACCCTCTCCATCGCGTATCTATACAGTCGAAACAGCCCCACCGCGATCTCGCCCTGGTCGAGGTCGAGGCCGTCGATGAGCGTCGCAATGCCGGCCGATGCCTTCTTCTTGTCCTTCGCCCTGCAGCTCGCGATGATGTGGTCGTACACCATCAGCACGAGCTCCTCGGGCTTCGCCGAAAGCACCTGCTGCGCCCGGTAGACACCGTACGCGCTCCTGCCTCTGTATTCGCTCGTCGCCTGCAGCACTTCGAGTTCAGCGTTCATCGGCGCAACCTCCAGTCGGCCCCGGGTTTCATCGGCCCTCCGTGTCGCTCCCTCTTGTCGAGGGGGGTCTCTATGACCAAGCATCAGGCGTGTGTAAGCCAGCCTCCTGCAACCCTTGCACTACGCGTGAGTTCACGTGCTTGCGCCAATTGTCCGGTGGGTGCCGCATTATCGATGCTGCACTCTCTTACCAGACATCAAGGTTCCCTTGTGCAATCACCGACAACCCCAGCGCAATCCCCATGACCAACGGCCACGCGGACCCGCGATATCTCATTCGGCGCTCGCAACTCACCGGGCGCTTCCCCACAACCTGGCCGGGCCTGGTATCGGGTACGACCGCCCGCCGGCACCGCACCCTTCTTCTGACACACCTTCCGCCTGTCCTGGCTCCCCTACTGGACGCCCGTGAGGGGAAGGTCCTCTTCCCCCCACGAGCAACACCCACGCTGTAGACCGATCTCGACCCGAATTCGGAGCCGAGTTACGTCAACTACCTGAACAGACCCAGCACCGCCTGCGGCGCCACGTTCGCCTGCGCCAGCATCGCGGTAGCCGTCTGCTGCAGGATCTGGTACTTCATCGCCTCGAGCTGCTCGGCCGCAATGTCGGCGTTCATGATACGGTTGTACGCCGCTTCTGTGTTCGTCTTGGCAACGACAAGGTTCTCTTCCTTGAATGTAAGCCGAGACACTATAGCACCGATGTTTTTGATGCTGCTGCTTACCGTCGCAATCGCTTGGTCGACGTTTCGCATGTAGGCAGTCGCACTTTCGTTGCTTGAGACGCTGCCCCCTTGCTTGGTGTAGTCTATCCTAAACGTGGCAACCTTATCGCTTGTTGCCAGGTCGCTCGCCGCCGGCAGGATTATCGTGAGCCCACGGCCCGTGTTCAGCGTCAGGTCTCCGAAGCTGGCAGAGGTCCCGGACACCGTCATCGAACTGGCAAGGACGTTGCTGCTGCCGTCGTCCGCGTTGTTGCTATCGATTTGGACGATGTTGCCTGCCCCGTCTCTCAACGTCACTATCATCGTGCTTGTCCCGCTGGCCTCATAGTCCCAACTGAGAGTGACCTGGTACATCCCCGATGCCAGCTCAGCATATTCGCCGTACACATCGGAAGTCCCGACTGCGCTGGCAAGCCCGGTCGGCAACGCTTCCAGAGCGCTCACGGCACGCGACACGCTCCCCAGGTTTACCCCGAGAGCGATCTGGTCATGCGCCCGCGTCAAGTCAACATCAGTCGTCGCTTCTGCCTGGAATCCAGTCTGGAACTTGAGGTTCAGGCCTCCGGCTATCAGCTTCTGCCCGTTCCACTCGGTCTCATCGACGATCTTGTTTATCTCGGTAAGGAGCTGAGTTATCTGGTCCTGGATGGCCGTACGCTCCGCATCGCCGAGAGTGTCGTTGGCGGCCTGCTCCGCCTTGTCCCTGATCAGGAGGAGGATGTCATTTATCTTGGTCAGGCTGCCCTCCGCCACGGCAAGCAGGTTCTTTGCGTCGCCGATGTTGTCGAGCGCAACGCCCAGGCCACGGCTCTTGTAGTTAAACTTCGTCGCGATCGTGAGGCCCGCCGGATCATCGGCAGCTTCGTTTATCCGCCGGCCCGTGGACAGCCGCAACTGGTGGATGCCCAGCTTCGTGTTGACAGCCTTCAGCGCGTTCAACGCGTTTAAGCCCGCTATGTTCGACGCTATTCTGGTCAGATCGCCTTGTGCCATTTCTCTATACCTCCTTGCGATTCATCCCGCAGCCCTTCTGCGAGGCGAGGATCCTTCCTCTTGCCGCGCTTTGCCACGCGGGGCGCGGCCACGCCCGCGCGGGCTCTTGGTCCATCGGGGAGCCCGGCCCGGGGTCAGGTATCTGTTATGCTACCATTCGCTCACCTCCCTTCGCCGAGGGCTGGCTTCAGACCTGCCTCCTGTATCTTATTAGTCGGCAGATTCGTGCGAGACTTTACCCCGGAGGCTCAGCAGACCGCGAACCCCGGAGACAACCCGCGGTCATTGCCCCACCACCGCGCCCACCGTCTCCTCCGCGGAGGGTTCCGGATACAGTCCCCCTTTGAAGGTCCGGGTCAACTCAAGCAGGAGATTAACGGTGGTCACGTCGCCTGGCGCAGCTCGCAAGGCCTTCAAGTAAGTTAGGAATCCATCGTGCTTTCTCCCGGTATGAACGAGACAGGCGGCAACCCGCGCCAGTATCTCCCCGTCGGGAACGTAGCCCAGCGCAAGTGCGCCGGTGTACAGGTTCAGAGCACTCTTATAAAGCCCCCTGTTGAATTCCTCGTCGCCGGCACGTTTCCGGTCACGGGCTTCCTCTTCGAGGACCTGTCGTAGAAAGTGGAGGCCCGCGAGGCAATCCCCCGCAAGCCTGGGCTTTCCGGCCTCTATGTCCGAGAGTACACGCTGCACGGTGGTCAGGTACTGGGCGTCTCTGGGCAGGTAGCGCGCCGCGTCAACGAGGAAGGCGACTGCCCCTGTAAGGTCCCCCATCCGCAGACTGCACCTCGCAGCCATAGTCCTGCTTTTCCATGTGTTGATCGACGGGTCGAATCCGAGACTGTCCTGTGGTCGGAACCCACCATGGTCAGCTCGCGAAGCGATTCGGACAAACAGGTCTCGGGCTTCCTGAAGTTCGCCGCGTTCAAACATGACAAGGCCCATTTGATACTGCGCCAGCACGGACTCGGGAAATGCCGCAAGAGCCCGGTCGGCGCAAGCCTTTGACAGATCGAGTTCACGATTCTTCATGTACGCGCAAGACAATAGAAGGAGCGCATGAATCCCTGCTGCGTATTCCGTTGTCCTCTCCCGAGCGCGTGTAAGTGCAGCCACCGCAGCCCGGAGATGGCCTATCGCCTCTTGCGTCCGACCCTCCTCAAGAAGAGTCGCACCGAGCTTATAGCGATAGTACTCGTTGTCGGCGGCCGACAGGGCCTTCTCCAACAAGACAAGATTGCGCTGGCGCTTGTTGCGCTTCCGCATTGTGTCCTCGCGGTATCCCTCGTGAATCACCGTGAAGCCCTCTAAAACCAGCGGGACGTACTCCCTGGAAAGAGGGGAAAGAGGGCCCCCTTGAGGCAGAACGGGTCGTTCGTGAACAGGACCCTCAAATACGACGCCGTAATGGTTGGGGAAGAACCTTGACGCGACGTGTTCCGTCACCCTGGTTGGACTGCAGTGATTCTCGATCCGGCAGGCATACACCGCTTTCGGGCCAGCCCCGGAAGCAATTGCCCGCAATGGACTTGCGGAACCTGGCCCCAACCTCTCGTCCGCATCCAGCACGAGGATCCAGCCGCACGTGGCGTGCCTGAGGCTCTCGTTCCGGGCGGCGGCGAAATCGTCGTTCCACTCGTAGTGGTAGACCTTCGCGCCGTACTGGCGGGCGATCTCGACGGTGCGGTCGGTGGAGCCGGTATCGACGATGATGATCTCATCAACGACGCCCTTGACGCTGTCGAGGCACGCTGGGAGGAACTCTTCCTCGTTCTTCACGATCATGCAGAGGCTGATCTGGTGCTGCTTCTCGGTCTTCACGCGTCTTGCCTGGGCTCGTTTCTTCGTCTGTCTTTTCATTGCGTGTTTACTCGCCATCGCCAGACCGCGCTCCTCCGAACGGTGTCGTATCGTGTCTATTCATCATATCGGCAACCGTGCTCGTCTCTTTAGCCCGGCCAGTTTGAAAAGCACGCGGGATGGCCGGGGTGTGTCGGAATTCGGCGACCGGATTCATGACACGTTCCCCCAAGGGAAAGGCAGGAAAAACCTAAAACAATGGCGAAATGTGCCGATACCTGTACTGAGGGTCTCGCGGATAGCAGGATACCAGGGATATCAAGGATACGAGGATATCACGGATACCAAGATGCCGCGGATAGAGGAAGGTTAGCGATACCGGAAGGTTAGTGACACCGCAAGGTTGGGGATACCGGGAGGGGTGAGCCTTTTATGAGGTCTCGGATCCGGTTTGGCGTGGGATTCAAGATTATCGCGAGCTTTTTTTTGCTTCTCCTCTTCATGGCGGTGATGGGCTATTTCGGTTTGCAAGGAGTCACCAGGGTCAGCACCGACCTTGGGAGGGTGGTCGACGAACAGATGCTTCGGCTGACCCAGATTGAGAGGCTACACGGCGCGTTTGAGAGATTCACCATCGCCCTGCGCGGCTTCCTTCTCTTGGGTGACTCGAGGCTGCACAACGCTCTGAAAGACGCCGATGCGGAGATTCAGGAGCAATTTGATGCGCTCTCTGGCGCCACCGTAAAGGGAGAGGGCGAATTCGCCGGAGAAGGCAAAACCGTCGCAGATATACGGAAGCTGTGGGACGAATGCCGGAACACGATTTTCAACTACATCGATAACGGCCAGCGAGGCGAGGCGCTGGGTTACATGATGGCCGAGGGCGACGGCATCATCAACAACATCCAGGACGAGCTTGCGACGGGCCATAAGGCATACCAAGATGCCGCGGCATCGGCCGGCGAGGCAGCGAAGATCGCGGCAAAGAATGTGCGCGAGCGAGCCATGGCCATCTTCGCCGCCGCTGTGGTGCTGGGTCTCATCCTTGCCCTCATACTTGCCGCAGGCATCACGCGGCCAACGAGAGCCCTCGCCCGCGTTGCCCAGGAGGTCGCCGCGGGCCACCTCCAGGTCGAAGTGCCTGGCACCAGGAGGCGCGACGAGGTGGGCGTCATGGCCCGGGCCTTCTCCGAGATGGTCACGAGCCTCCGGACCGTGGTGGAAGAGCTACGGAGCCACGCCAAGCACGTGGCGTCCACCGGGCAAGAGGTCGCCGCAAGCGCCGACGAGGCGGCCACCGCCACCGAGCAGGTGGCGAGGACCATCGAGCAGGTGGCAAAAGGCGCCGCGGAACAGAGCACGAGCGCTCAGACCACGTCCACGGCCACAAGCCAGCTTTCGACTGCCATCGAGCAGATAGCCAAGGGCGCGCAGGAGCAGGCCTTCTCGGTGAACGAGGCCAACACCGTGGTCGCGTCCATGGCCCGCCTCATGGAGGGGGTCTCGAAGGCCGTTGACTCGCTCATCGCGGCCGCCGAGAAGAGCCGCGCCGCCGCAGGCAGCGGCTCTCGAGCCGTCGATGACGTCATCGTGGGCATGGACGACATCCGCAAGCAGGCCGAGGCCGTCGCCGCAGGCATCAAGGAACTCGGAGCCCACTCGAGCGAGATCGGGAAGATCATCGAGGTCATCGACGACATCGCGGAGCAGACAAACCTCCTCGCGCTGAACGCCGCCATCGAGGCGGCCCGCGCAGGCGAGCACGGCAAGGGCTTCGCCGTCGTTGCCGACGAGGTGCGCAAACTCGCGGAGCGCTCCGGCAAGGCGACCAAGGAGATCGCGGGGCTCATCAGCACCATGCAGAGGAGCATCGAGATGGCGAGCAAGGCCACAGACCTCCAGGCGAGCCGCGTGTCCCAGGGAACTCAGCTTGCCGGCCAAGCCGGCCAGGCCCTGCGCGAGATAGACGCGACCATGAACGCGATGAACGCAGAGGTGGAGAAGATCGCCGCAGCCGTCAAGGAGCTCGAGTCGTCGAGCGCGCAGGTGGTCAAGGCAATGGACAACATGGCCAGCATCACCGAGGAGAACACCGCGGCTACCCAGCAGATGACCGCGTCTGCCGACGAGGTCCGGAAGGCTGTGCAGGCTATGGCCGCCGTGTCGGAAGAGACGGCGAGCGCGGCTGAGCAGGTGTCAGCGTCCACGGGCCAGATGAGCTCAGCCATAGAGCAGATCGCCGCATCTGCGCAGGATCTTGCAAGGATGGCCGCAGACCTCGAGAAGCTGGTGGCAAGGTTCACGTAGGAGAAGGTCCGCCCAGGAAGGAGAGGAGAGATCGCAAGATGTCTACCTCGGTCAACACATCAGTCGACGCAGCGAACCTGAAGATGGAAACCGGGGAAACCCGTGCGCAGGCGATCTCCGCCACAAAGCACGTCGTCGTGTTCCAGCTCGGCAAGGAACTTTACGCCGTTGGCATCAGCGACGTGCGGGAGATCGTGCGCATGCAGCCCATCACGCCGGTGCCGAGCGCCCCGGACTACGTGGAGGGCGTCGTGAACCTGCGTGGCCAGGTCATCCCCGTGCTCAGCCTTGCCAGGCGCCTCGGGCTTCCAGCCCAGCCCGTCACGCCATCCACCCGCATCGTGGTGGTTCAGGCGGGGCAGGATACCATCGGGATGATCGTGGATTCTGTGGTCAAGGTGGCGCACATACCGGAGCAGGATATCGAGAGGCCGGAGGCTCTTGCAAGGGAAGGGGCTAGCCTCGCATACATCGTGGGGATCGCGAGGGCGGAGGACAGGCTCATCACTTTGATCGATCTTGAGCAAGCCCTTTCATTTGCCTCCACACCCGGGCAAGCGCAGCGAAATCAGTGAGGGTGGCGCCAGAAGCTGCTTCGTTCTCGCGTTTTATCTCTTCATAGATCTCCTCGCGGTATATCTTGAGGTCGGCGGGTGCGGTGATCCCCAGCTTCACGTAGGCCCTGCCGGCCTTCGTGTCCACTGAGATGACCGTGACCTTGATGTCGTCGGCGATGATGACGCTCTCACCGCTTCTGCGCGTCAGGACAAGCACCGGCCAACCCGACCTTTCCCTCGCGGACGTCTTCGGGGAAGATATGCGCGGCCAGCGGGAAACCGGACCCGCGCAGGGGCACCTGCCTGCCCTGACCCGTGCGCGCGTTCACCACGAGTGGGGCGAAGAGGTTCGCCGTGGCAAGCAGGGGGTCATCAGGCACCGTCACAATGACATAGAGGAGCACGTCGCTGCGGTCCGTTATATCAAGGTCAGGGCAAGCCTCACCGAGGTCCGGGTCATAATCGGGCCAGAAGAGCAGCGGATCCACCAGGATGAAGGCGAGGTTCCCCGAGGTCGCCCGAAGCCACCTGAACGGGCCGGGGTCCCCTGACTCAACAAGGTCGTATTCCCGGACGTCCTCGAAGCCGAAGATCCCCTCTTCAAACACGACCCTCACCCGGCCCACCACCTCCTCTGCCCAGGGTGCCTGCCGCCCCGCGCCCCGCATAAGCCGCGCGGGCCACCGTGCCGTCTCCCGCGCCGCTCACTCTGCTCACTCGATAGCGGTTATGAGCGTTGTCTGGTGTTCCGGTCGGGCAAGGTCGATCTCGGTGGACGTCTCTACCTGCGCGCCGCCCTCCTCCCTGACGAGGCGCACGACCGGGCGCGTGACCATGCCCCGGGAAAGCCTCGCCACCACCGCAAGCTCTCCCGTGCTGAGGCGCACGAGCGCCGCCTCCGGGAACGGCGATACGCAGCCCAGCATCACCCGCACCACATCCTTGTCAAACTCGAAGCCGGCCGCGCTCATCATGTAATCGACCACCTCGCCCGGCATCATGTGCCTGTCGAGGCGGGACCGGACGAGCATGGAGCTGTAAACGTCAGCGCACGCAACTATCCGCGAGTACGGGTGAATGTCTGACCCGCGCAAGCCCCTGGGATAGCCGCTGCCGTCCATCCGCTCGTGGTGCTGGGCCACGATGGCTTTGGTGAACGCCGAGATCCTCGGGTGCTGCCTGAGGACTTTCACGCCCAGCTCAGGGTGGGCGTACATCTTCTTCGCGTCCTCAGGCGCAAGCCCCTCGCCCTCCCTGTAGCTTGCGTCCGGAGCGACTGAAACCAGCGCCATGCCAACGTCGTGCAGTAACGCCCCCAGGCCGATATCCAGGATGCGGGCCTTCTCACCCATGGCGAGCGCGATGGCCACCGAGAACACCGCTACGTCGAACGGATGCACGTATTCGTACTCGTCGGGCTCATCAAAGACGGTCCACGACACCAGGACGTGCGCCGCGGCCTTGGATACGTCGGACCTGATACCCTCGACGACCTCAACCAGATCATCGTAGGGCGGCTCAACCGCGGGAGCACCCGCTTGTCTGAGCTGCGTAAAGAGGTCCTGCATGAGCTTCAAGGCACGGTCTCGCACATCTTCCGAGACAACGCCTGTCCCTCTTCCAACCAACACAACCACCTCAGTCAGACTTGACTTACGTCTTGCCGCCCGCGCCGCCTACGCGACGACCGGGTCCCGCTTTCGGTAGAAGAATGGCGAAATGAGATCAAACCCAAGCTCGGACGCGGCCATTATGGTCTCGGTGCCCCCGATGAACAACACGCCTCCGGGCCGCAGGCTCGCGTGGAACCCCTTGAACACCCGGGCCTTGGCCTCCTCGGTGAAGTAGATCATGACGTTTCGGCAGAGGATGAGGTCGCAGTCCTGCTCATACGCATCGGCCAGCAGGTTGTGAACCCGAAACTCGACCATCTGGCGTACCGAGTCTTTCAGCCTGAGCCTGTCTCCTTCTACCGTAAAGTATTTCTGCACAAGGTCAGGCCTTACCTCCTTGACATCGTCTCGCGTGTAAACCGCTTCACGCGCGAGGTGGAGCGCAGATGAGTTTATGTCTGTGCCGATGATCCGGTGCCTTGAGCCGGGTGTGAACTCTCTCAGGATCATGGCGACACTGTACGGCTCCTGGCCAGCGGAACATCCGGCCGACCATACCTTCAGTGTCGGTCGCTCCTTTAGGAGACCCGGCAGGATGGTCTTCGCCAGTTCATCGAACTTCTCGCGATTTCGAAAGAAATTGGACACGTTTATGGTCACAAAATCCACGAAATCCCGAAGCAGTGCGGGGTCTTGTTCCATTGCCCGCCAGTAATCGAAGAGGCTCGCGTGCCCCGACCTCGTAAGCGCTGCGGCCAGCCTGCGTTTCATCTGGTTTTCCTTGTAGCAGCCGAGATCTATTCCTGCCGCCTGCATGACCTTCCTTCGGAAAAGGTTGTACTCCATCTCTTGCACGTCTGTTGCAGCTCCTGAATCGTTTAGTCGCGACCCCGCCCCATCCTCCCTGTCCTCTCCTTGTGCCTGACCGCACCACGCTATGCGATCTTGTCGCGCCCAGCAATACCAGGTCTCCTACCCAATCCTTCGGACCAGTTCCACGATGGCCCCGGCCACTTCGTGGACAGGGACCACCACGTCAGCGAGCCCCTGCTCGATCACAGCCCTGGGCATGCCGTAGATGACGCATGTCGATTCATGCTCTGCTATGGTTCTCCCGCCCGCCGCCTTGATGGCAGCCATGCCGGCCGCGCCGTCCCTACCCATTCCTGTGAGCACCACTCCGACCAGCCGGTCTCCATAGACGCGCGCCGCGGACTCCATCGTGGTATCAACGGACGGTCTCACGCCGTTTCGCGGCGGATCTGTGGTGAGCACCACCTCGCCATCGCCGATGACCGACATGTGGTGCCCACCCGGCGCAACCAGCGCGACCGCGTCGGCAAGCCTGTCCCCGGCCTCAGCTTCCTTCACCGCTATGGCCGAGGCTTCGTCGAGCCTTGCCGCAAGCGACCTCGTAAACCCTGGGGGCATGTGCTGCACAACGAGTATAGCCGCGCGGATGTCGCCGGGCAAAGCCGGGAGAACCTGGTTGAGCGCTGAGGGACCGCCAGTAGAAGAGCCGATAACCACAGCGATATCCGACTCCTTGATCGGACCTGCCTTCCGGCTCTCCCCGCCTGCGAGGCGGCTGAGGAGAACGGTTTCGGAGGGAATGGTTCGGCCGTGTCCGCCGCCTCCAGGCAGTGCGTCTCCGCCCACCTTCGCTCCCCGTGCTCCCCCTGGCCTTGCGACCCCCGGCGCCCGCACTTTCGCCCGCGCCGCCAGCTTCACCTTGGCAACGAGCTGGTCGCGGATCTCACCGAGCCCAACGGTCATCGAGTGCGACGGCTTGGCGACGAAATCGACGGCGCCGAGTTCCAGCGCCTGGATGGTGACGGCCGCGCCCTCCTGGGTCAGGGCGCTCAGCATCACCACGGGGACAGGTCGCTCGCTCATAATCGCCCGCAGCGCTGCAAGGCCGTCCATCACCGGCATCTCGACATCCATCGTAATAACGTCGGGCCGGAGGGCGCGGGCCTTCTCCACCGCCGCCCTACCGTCCCGGGCGATGTCGACCACGGTAATGTCAGGGTCTGACCCCAGCATATCCGAAACCACTTTGCGTGTAAAGGCTGAGTCGTCGACGACAAGCACTCTGATTGGCAGGTCCACGGAATCAGATCTCCCTTTCCACTCACCAGCAGGCTGTCAACCGACCAGTTTCTTGAGGGACGCGAGCACCTTATCGGGGTCGAAGGGCTTAAGGAGGTAGTCACGCGCCCCGGCCATGATGGCCTCCATAACCAGCGACTGCTGGCCCACTGCCGTGCACATGATCACCTTGGCATGCGGGTCGCGTTTCTTGATCTCCTTAAGCGCGGCGATCCCGTCCATCACAGGCATGGTGATGTCCATGAGAACTGCGTCCGGGGAGGTCTCCACGTACTTCTTTACGGCCTCCTCCCCGTCCTGCGCCTCCTCGACCTGGTACCCATGCTCCTCCAGGAGTTTCCGCGATCTCATCCTCATGAACGCCGCATCGTCCACGATGAGCACCCTGGGCACCTATATCACCCCGCTCCCCTTTGCGTTGCCCGAGCTCAGCGCATTGAGGATGGTTGCGAGAGAGTTGTTGGTGGGCACAATGAAGAACAGAGCTTCGACGCTCTCGAGGCTCTGCGTGAGCACCGTCTGGGCCACCAAGGCGTCCCTGCCCCCCGTTTGGCCTGGACCGCTGCCGCTGCCGCTGCTTTCGCTCGCTCCGGCCGACGCGTCCCTGGTGGCCACCGAGGCCTCCAGCATCTTCGAGACAAGCGTCTCTCCGTCGAGCACCGGCGGAGCGGGCATAGCGCGAAGGCCTGTGGCCTCCGCCAGTGAGTTTAGAAAGAAGGAGCCCGCCAGGTTGCCGACCTCGCAAAGGGCCGACCCGCCCATCTCCGTCAGGCTGGTGGTCGTTCCAGGCTCGTTGCCCATGAGTATGTCCACCAGCCGATAAGCGCTGGGACGCGGGAAAATGAGTATGACGTCACCTGTGACGTCGCCCGTAAGCCCGATCCTCACGCCAATCGTAGGCTCTTCCACGCTATGCTTTGCTACCCTCGAGATGTCTTCGCGCACCACGAAACACACGTCAGGCACGCTCATCTCGATCTTTCGGCCTATCATGTCGGAGAGCACCGATGCCGCGCTCTCCATGCCCTTCGCCAGGATGCCCCTGAGTGTCTCAAGTTCGCTAGCACTGTAACTGGTAGTCGGAGCGATCGTCGTTCCCTCCTTCAGAACCTGACCCGGAAATATGGCTGCGGCCCATGGCCTTCTCAAGCACCCTCGCGACGTCCAGGATCAGGGCGACCCGCCCATCACCGAGAATGGCGCCTCCCAGCACACCCCTGGCGCATCTCGCGAGCCTGCCCAGGCTCTTGATGACTATCTCCTGCTCGCCCAGCAGGGAATCAACGATGATGCCAACCCGCACGTCCTCGTATCTCGCCACCACCACGAGCGCCCGCCCGCTGGACCGGTCAGGGCATTCCGTCGGGGTCCCATCCCCGGACTCCGACGCCATCACCCCGTTACCTCTCCCTGCAAAGTCCCGCAAGTCAAAGACGGGGAGCACTTTGCCCCTCAGGACTATCGCGTGCCCCTGGCCGACAGGCTTGACCTCTGAAAGGGGCACGCGTGTGACCTCAACCACCGACGACAATGGCACCGCGAACTCCTGACCGCACGACTCCACAAGAAGCGCCCTGAACACCGCGAGCGTGAGCGGCACCGACAGGGCGAAAGTCGTCCCCTTGCCGACGGACGTCTTCACCCTCACGGTCCCCCCGAGCTTCTCAACGTTGGTGCGGACGATGTCAAGGCCCACGCCGCGCCCCGACACGTCATTCACCTGGCTTGCAGTGGAAAAGCCCGGCTGGAAGATGAGCTCGATGGCCTCCTCGTCTGAGAGAGCCGCAGCGACCTCTGGGGAAATGATCCCCTTGCGGACGGCTGACTCGCGGACGCGCACGAGGTCAATGCCTCCACCGTCGTCCTCAACGATTATGACCACGCGGTCCTCCACGTGGCGTGCGGCCAGCCGCACCCGCCCCTTCTCGGGCTTGCCGCGGCGCACGCGCTCGTCGGGCGGCTCGATGCCATGCCCGACGGCGTTGCGAAGGAGGTGGATGATCGGGTCCGCCACCTCCTCTATCAGCGCCCGGTCGAGCTCGGTGTCCTCGCCCTCAACCACGAACTCCACCAGCTTGCCCGAGCTTGCGGCGGTATCGCGGACCATCCTGGGAAACCGCTTGAAGAGGCTCGCGAGCGGCGTCATCCTGGCCTTCATGATCTCTTCCTGAAGCTCGGTTGTGAGCCGGCTCATGTGGGCCGTGATCTGCTCGAGGTCCTCGATAGGCTCCGAGTGCCCGTCCAGCGCTGCAAGGCGCCTCTGGACCTCGGCGAGCCTGGCCTCATCTATTGCGAGTTCGGATACTATGCGGACGAGCCTGTCGAAGGCCTCGATGCCGACGCGGATGGTCTCTCCCTGCGACCGCCCCAGCAGCCTCGGGACGTCGGTTGTCGCAGACTCGCCGCAACTCCCACTCCCACCGTTGCCGCCTGGTTCCCGCCCGCTGCTCCCGCCCGGACTGCCACCGCCATCGCCAACGCTATCGCCGGCGGTGCTCGGAAGGGCCGCTGCATCGCGCTGAGATACGTCGGCACCACCGGCAGCCAGAGCCTCCTCCGTGCCACGACTTTCGGGCTGGAACCGGCGCACCTCCACACGCTCCACATCGCTGACCTCGCCGACCTTCCGTTCCACCTCTGTCTCGTCGACATGCGAGGCAAGCACCAGTACGGCCGACAGGTCGAGGCCGGCCTTCTCAGCCCTGATCTCGTCGATGGACGGCCGCGACCCGGCAACTGTGCCGAGCTCCTGGAGAGCCTGGATCACCTGGAGCGCACGCACAGGAGGCATCACCGTGTCGTCCGCGAACTTCACGCGCACCTCATACGTGCCCGCCCCCAGGGATGCAGCCTCGGCAAGCCTTGCCACGAGCGCCTCGACGTCGATTCTGCCCTCGCCCTCAGCATCTGGACCACTGGACAAGTCGAACTCCGCCGCAAGCCCCCGCAGGCCATCGACTGCCTCGAGAAGCACGTTCACGAGCTCCTGGCGAGGCGCAAGCCTGCCGTCTCGCATGGCCGCAAACACGTCCTCCATGGCGTGGGCAAGCGTAGACATCCTGGAGTACCCGACCGTGGCCGACGAGCCCTTAACGGTATGCGCGATGCGGAACATGTCCTGGAGGAGGCGCGGGTCATGGCCCTCGCCTTCGAGCTTGACGATCTCCTCTTCGAGCACTTCGAGCTGGTCGAGGGTCTCATCGAGGAAAAGCCTGATGTCCTCGGGACTCAGAGTGTATCCTTCCGCCACTTCGTCACCGACCCTTACCGCAAGTAGTCCACAAGGGATGTCTGCATTATCCCGGCAGCCGCGCCGAGCGCGGCCCTGTACACCGTCTCCTGCAACTGCAAGTCCGTGATTGCCTTGAACACGTCAGCGTCCTCCGTCTTGGAAAGGAGCGCTTCAAGCTCCACCTCGTCCTGGGAAAGCTTCATAGATACCCTGTCGAGCCGCCGCACCTTCGCCCCGATGCCCGTGACGAGGTTCATGATCCTGTCCTGCGCTGCCTGGGTGGCGGCGATGTCAGATGCAATGTCGTCTTGGAACGTCGCTGACGCATCCCCAGCGAGAAGGTGGTCGCGGAGGGCCACGAGGATCTCGAACAGGTTCCTGCCGTTCGCCTCGGGGATACCGTTCATGAATGCCTCCTCGCCGTTTGTGTTGATCTGCATCGTGGTACCGGGCTCGACCTCGATTCGCTTTTGGCCGGTATCGCCTTCGTATGTGACAACATAGCTAGGAGGGCTCGCGTTCTCAGTAAGCACAAAAGGCCTTGTCAATGTCTTAAGGCCCGCGAAAATGTATCTACCATCGTACTGCGTGTTCGCAAGATCCACAAGCTCAGAGATGAGCCCGTCCACGTCCTGCGCAAGCGCCCGTCGCTCGTCGTCTGAAAGAGTGCTGTTCCCCGCGCGAAGCGCGGCGTCGGCGGCGTTCTCGAAGACCTCCTGCGCCTTCATGAGGGCCCGCTCGGTGGCGCCGAGCCAGTCCCTGGCATCGTCGATGTTGGTCTTGTGTTGCGCGACACCAGCCCGAAGCGCCCGGATGGCAAGGCCTCGCGATGCAGCGATCGGGTCGTCGGACGGCTTTCGCACGCGCTTTCCGGTGGATATATCCTCCGACAGCTTCTGCATGCGGGCAAGCTGCTGGGCGATGTCCCTGGACAGGTTGTTCAGAAGATAACTCGTGCTGATGCGCAAACCACATCACCCCCTCCGAATGGCCAACCGCAGGATGGGCGACACCAGGCACGTGCCCCGTTCAAGCGCAAGCGCAATCTCAAGCACCGGTGCAATGGCAGACGCGGACGCGGGCGCGAGCGCGTGAAGCCCTACCTGCCGACGAGGCCCGTCCCGTTGATGAGGGTGTCCAGCATCTCATCTATGGCGGTGGTAAGCCTTGCCGCGGCCTCGTACGCCCGCTGGTAACGCATGAGGTTCACCATCTCTTCGTCGATGGACACCCCTGAGATGCTGTCCTTGTTGTTCGTGTACTGCTGCAGCGTCGCCTCGTGCACCTGCACCATGTGCGCGGCCTGCCGGGCGTTCGTCCCGACGTCGGCGATAATCTGCTGATAGAACCCGCCGAAGCTGACCTTGCCGCCGCCCATCGTGAGGGCGTCCTCGAGACCTGCGATGGCAAGCGCTACCGAACCGTCTCCGGCGACCCCAGGCGTGGCGGCCGCAGCCACCTTCGCGACATCGCCGCCGGCGTCTGGGTCGAGGGCCGGGTTCACGCTGAGCACGCGGCTTCCCGGGTCATAGATGTAAAAATCTCGCTGCGGCGGAGGCTCTGGCGGGTCATCGAGCCCGTAACCTTGCCTGTGCTGCTCGTTGATCCTCTCGGCAAGGGTAGTTGCAAGATCCTCAACGTCCTCATAGTAAGTCGGCAGGTCGCCGTTCCTCACCTCGAGCAGGCCGCCGACCTCGCCGCCGCTGATATCCGCCGAGTCTCCATTATTCGCCCAAACCACGCGGGATTCCTGCTCCTCCACCCCGGAACCAAGCAATTCCCCAGGCAGGGTTCCTGACTCAAACCGCAGCTCGTTCACCCTGTCCTCGCGCACAAGCTCGCCAGAGCCGACCTGGATGACCACGGACCCGTCTTTGGCCTCGAAGGCGCTGATATTGATCAGCCTCGACAGGCGCGCGATGGCGACGTCCCGCTTGTCCTTGAGATCTGCCGGGTCATTACCGATTGCGGTGATCCTTACGATCTCCTTGTTCTGGGCCGCGATCTCCCTGGCGAGGGCGTTGATTTCGTCCACCCTGGTGGCTATGCCGTCGTCCAGGTCGCGTGCGAGCTCACGCAGGCCGCGCAGCACCTGGTTAAAGTAAGACGCGAGGGTCTTCGCTTCCTCCACGAGGGCCGTGCGCACGGCGATGCTCTCCGGGCGCTTGGACAGCTCATCCCATGCGGCGAAGAACTTGCTCAGGGCATCGGCCAGGCCCACATCGGACGGCTCCCCGAAAATCGCTTCCACCTGCGATAGGGCGTCATTTCTGCCATCCCAGAGGCCCAGGGTCACGCCGGCCTGGCGGATACGGCTTTCGACAAACCCGTCGAAGACGCGCTTTATCCTGACTATCTCGACGCCTGTGCCCACGGTGCCGGGGCGCTTGAACCCCGCGCCAGTCTCCACGACATAGCCCGGCGTCGCCGCGAGGATGGGCTCCCGGCGCACGTACCCGGGCGTGCCGGCGTTCGCGATGTTGTGCCCGATCACCTCGAGCGCCCTCTGATGCGCCACGAGGGCGCGCCTTGCGGTCTCAAGAGCGAGAAAAGTGGAGCGCATGCGGCTTTCCCGCCTTTCTCCCCAGGGCTATGGTGTTGATCGAGTATGTGTTCCGGCCCTCGCGGCCCGCGTACAGCCGGGTCGCGAAGTCGATGTAGTCGAGGATGTTGTTTATGAGCACGATGTTTCCGCTGTTGATCACGGCGTGCTCCTCAAGGATGGGCGCAAGCTGCTGGAGGATGCTCCTGTATCTCTCCAGGCACTCCTCCCCCGCCGAAGACATAACCTCCTCGCACGTGGCGCCGTCCCGCCCCGGACCCGGGCCCCGGCCCAGGCTGCGCGCGACCTCGCTGAGGAGGGCGAGCCTCGCGTTCATCGCCGCGCGTATCTTTGCAACCACGGCCTCCACGTCGCGCAGCGTGGCCGTGAGGGCGTCGGTATCAAAAGAAACGAGAAGCCCTTGCTCCCGGCGGGAGAGGTCGAGGAGATCCCTGTGAAGGGCGACCTCTTCCTCGAGGAGATCGAGGATCTCGTTACACCGTCGAGCGATATCCTGCATCTCGGTTCACTCACCCCGCGCCGCCGCGCAGCACAAGCGCAGGCCCGAGCGGCGCCTAAGTGAGGGTGCGTTAGTTCTTGCCCTTTTCCAGTACTTGCCGGATTGCTGGTGTTGCACTCTCTCTTTGAGTCACCGGCAACCCCTCCCAAAACTCGGGAGCATTTCTGCACCCCCACTTAAGGCCGGCAGGGCGCTCAGGATGGCTTCACTAGCTTGCGGGCGACCATGTCGCCGCTCACCCTGTAGGTGCCGGCCTCGAGGTCCCTGCGAATGGCCTCGGCCCTCGCCTTTCGCGCTGCGGCAATCTCATCGAGTCTCTGGTGTGCGCGTTGTAGCTCGCGCGCGCGGTCGGAGACGATGACCTCATCCGCGTCCGCCTCCGCCTTTTCCCGTTTCTCCTGGGCCTCCCGGGCCTCCCTGGACTTGCTCGCCTCGGCTTGCTCTGCATACCTGCTGAGGATCCTGCGCAGCCCCTCGTTTTCGACCTTCACGGCACGCACCTCTCTCCGATGCCGACTCGTTCTCGGTGATCTTATCGGCAAGTTAAGGCGAGGTGTTTAGTCCTCCGCAAGCCCATTCTCGCCGGTGGGATTGCCCAGACGATGGCCCCCCAGTCGCGACGGCGGCACCGCCTGCCGCGACAACTGTCTTACGAGGATCTCGGCAAGGCCGATGCCTCCGCGCCCCGCCATCTTCTTCGCGATCTCCTGGTCGAACATGCTCTGGAACACATCCTCGCCGCGCCCGCCGCTGAAGAGGTCGTCCTTCGGGACGGTCCTGCGCATTTCCTTGAGGAGTTGCTCCAGGAACACCGACTCCAACTCCTCGCAGGCTTTCCTCAGCTCGGCGTCGGTGCACGCACCGACGCTCGCGGTCGCCCTTGCCGCACCGGTGCTGCCATCCACAGCCTTAGTCCCGGTGGCAGGCGGGCGCGGCGTCTGGGCACGGTGCAAGGCCGTAGGTTGCGCGCAAGTTCCGGCATTACCGACCCGCATATCGCCCACTGGTCCGTTCCCCCTTGAGAGACACATGTTCATCTGTCGTAAGAGGGGCAGCCCCGCCCGGGTGGCAACCCGGACCGCGGCAGCGGTGATGACCGACAACGTTCGCCCGCCTGAAAGCGGCGCGCACCTGTGACGCCTCGCTCACAGGACCTCGATCTCCGCGAGAAGCGCCCCGCATGCCTTGAGCGCCTGCAAGATGGCGATGATATCCCGGGGCGTCGCTCCGACGGCGTTGAGCGCCGCCACAAGGGCGTCCACCGTGTCCACCGAGGAAACGTCGAACACTGTGCCCGTCCCTGTGCCCGTCGTGCCCGTCCCAGTCCCTGTCCCGGCGGTCGCGGCAACCTGGCCGCGGCCCGGCAGAGCAGGGCCGCCTGCAGCGGGGTTCGAGTCCGCAGCCCCGGCCTGCGCTTGAGCTGTGGCCTGCCCATCGCCTCCTCCGGGAGCAACAGGAGCCGGACTCTCCGCCTTTGCAGAAATCTGCACCCGCAGGCTGCCGTGGGAGACCACGGCGGGAAGCACCCTGACGTTGCCACCGATGACGACAGTGCCCGTGCGCTCGTTGAACACGACACGGGCCGGGACATCCGCCGTCACAGGGATCTCCCCGATAAGCGCCACAAGCCCCACCAGGTTGTCGGCGTACTCCGGTGGCACCTGCACCTCCACGGCGCCTGCGTCGGCAGCCTTTGCCACGCCCTCGCCCAAGCGTGCGCAGATCGCTTTCGCCACACGGTCAGCTGTGACGAAGTCCGGCTCAGACAACGCCAGGGTGATCGTGCCGCTCGCCGCGCCGGCAATTGCCGCAACAAGCTCCCGCTCAACTGTGGCCCCCTGCGGGATGCCGGCCACCGTCGGATGCACTTTCTGGCGAGCGCCTCCGGCGGCCCCGCCGCCAAGCGAGATAACTCCTTGCGCCGCTGCGTACATCTTCTCGTCGGGCCCGAGGAGCGGCGTGAGGAGGAGCGTCCCCCCTTCGAGGCTCCGCGCATCGCCGAGTGATGACACCACCACATCGAGCCGGTCCCCCACGCGGGCGAACGCCGGCAACTTCGCGGTCACCATGACAGCGGCCACGTTCTTCACGCGCATCTGGTCCGGCGTAATCTTGATGCCGAACCTCATCAGCATGTTCGCCACCGACTGGACGGTGAACATCGCGCCGCCGGAATCCCCGGTGCCTTTCAGCCCGACGACCAGCCCGTAGCCAATGAGGTCGTTGTCCCTCACGCCCTCCACCCGTGTGATATCCTTGATCCTTGATTCGGCACAGGCTACCAGCGTAAACCTGGCGAACGCGGCTGCGAGCACCACAAACGCCACGAGAAGCGCAGGCACGAAGCCGTAGCGGCGCCGCTGCGGACTCGTGGTGCACTCACCTGAGTGGGAGTTCACCAATCCCTCCCACTTTTCCAGCAGATGCCGGATTGCCGGTGTTGCACCTTCCCTTGAGTCACCGGCAACCCCTCCCAAGGTCGAGAGAGCTTCTGCACTCTCACTTAGTCTCATAGCAGGCTCCACCTCCTGCTCGTCGCAAGGCCTCTTTCAGAACAGAAAGTCGAGTATCCCGGCGAAAAACCGCCCGAGAAAGGACAGCAAGCCCTTTCTCTGCTCAGCATTGAGCGAACCCTCGTATTTTATCTCTGCGTTCGCGATGTACGTTGAGAGCACCGTGTTGTCGGCGCCAATGTCCTCGGGCCTCACTATGCCCGTGATGACGATGTTCTGCCTCTCCCGGTTTATCACGAGCGCCTGGGCGCCTTCGATCCTGAGGTTGCCGTCGGGCAGCACCTCTGTGATCCTGGCGGTCATCCTGGCGACCAGGTTCCCTGACCGAGACGTGGTGTTCTGCCCGCTGGACTTGGTGTTCGCGGAGAAGCCCGTCTCAGGCAGGAACGAGAACACGCCGACACCCTCGGCGACCGTGATCCCGGCCCCCTTGCCGGTTGACGTCTGCGCCTTGTTGCTCGCGTATGACCGCTCTGAGATGAGCACGGTTATGAGATCGCCCACCTGCCTCGCCCTGTGGTCGGCAAAGAGCGAGCGCGTATGGTCGCTCCATAGCGAAAACGGAGGATCGGCAGCGCTCACCCCCCCATCGCTCGGGATGCCCACGACGCCCGCAACGCACCACACCACAAGGAGCAGGACAGCAACGCACCGTGGTCGCACCCGCATAGTGCGGCGTTTCGCGTAGAACGCGCGTGTAATGGACACAGCGGCATCACCCCGCAAAAGCATCCTTGAACATGGGCTACCAGCACCCCAAAATCAGGTAGCGCGTCAGATAGCACGGACCACTCTCGCCGAAATCACCTTCGCGCGAATGATCGCTCCGGACGCGGTGTTCCTCACGCGGATGCGCGCTCCCTCGCAGCCGTCCTCCAGCGCCTCTCCGGGGCTTGTGACTGTAACCCCGGCCAAAAACGCCTCGATGGTCACGGCATCGCCTTTCCGCACCAGGGGCGGCGGCTCCACGCTGGACCTCGCCACCACCCTCCCCGCCGGGATCGTGTGGCTCGCACGCATGCCCACGACGGTCGCAAGGTCAAAGGCGACGCCCTGGGGGACGCGCGCAAGGTCCCTCGTCTCCAGGCGGACATCCGATGGCATGATGGTCTCGTGCCTCTGGATGGTCCTGGCCGCCACGACAACCTCCTTCGCCACATCCACCCTCACACGCACCGGGAGGGCCCTGTAAGCCTCCCCGTCCACCAGCACCGTGACCTTGACGCTCGTGCTGCCGATGAACCTCGTTGTGGGCAGGGACTCCACCTCGAGCGAAACTTGCCCTTCCGGCACGAGGACCTGCTCGTTCGGCTCGACCAGAACGCCTACCTCCGCGTCGCGCTCGCCCCAGGGCATCTTCGCCTTCACATAGTCCTGCACGGCAGCCGCGATGGCGTCTGCCGTCACCGGCACGGCGCGCGTCCTCACGACTATCGTGGTCGGGCCCGTGATGACCATGTCACCCGGGTCAAACCCCGCCTGCCTCAGCCTGATACGGACGATGGCAAGGCTGAGCGTGCGCTCCTGCCCGGGAAACGGCGACCGGCCGATCTCGATCCCGCGCAGGCGGGCGGCGGTGTCCTCCTCGCCGGGCGGGCAGCTTATGCTCGCAATGTCCCCTAGCCTGATGACGGCCCGCCTGACCTCGACCGGGCTTGCGATCTCGATCTTCGCAATCTTCGCACGCTCCGTTGTAGCAGTCCCCGTCTCCTGGGTTGCCGTTCGATCTCCTGATGGAGCCGCAACTGAAGGCTCCTGACCCGCTGCCACGGGGTGGCCGCCCGGGCACGCGGGGTCAGCCTGCCCTTCGCCGGCCTCCCCAAGGTAACTCGCAACGAGGACCAGCGCTGCGGCAAGGGCGACCGCCTTTCTCAAAGCGCGTCCGTGTCGAGCACCTGCGCTCATCACGCGACCATCACCCTCACCTCTTTAGCGCTTGAGGTTGTTGGCTATGGACAGCATGTCATCGGACGTCTGGATGGCCTTGGAGTTCACCTCGTAGGCGCGTTGGGCGATGATCATGTTGACCATCTCCTCGACTACCTTCACGTTGGACATCTCCAGGAACCCCTGGGATATGGTCCCGAAACCCTCGAGGCCTGGGGTGCCCACCACCGGCTGGCCGGACGAGGCGGTCGCCGTGAAGAGGTTGCGTCCGATGGCCGACAGGCCTGCCGGGTTCACGAACTTCGCAAGCTCGATCTTGCCGAGCTCCTGAGGCTCACTCTCGCCCGCCAGGATCACCGAGACCGTCCCGTCGGTGCCTATGGAGAGGTCCACCGCCTCAGGGGGGATGGTAATTTCCGGCTCGATGGGAAAGCCATCGGACGTGACGATCCTGCCCTCGCTGTCCTTCTTGAACGAGCCGTCCCTTGTGTAGGCCACGGTGCCGTCCGGCATAAGCACCTGGAAGAACCCGTCGCCCTCTATCACGAGGTCCAGAGGGCCTTCGGTCTGGATGAAGTCGCCCTGGGAGAAAATCCTCTGGATGGCAGCGGGCCTAGTGCCAAGACCAACCTCTATTCCGGCTGGCACCCTCGCCCCCTCCGCCACCGTTGACCCGGACGTGCGAAGGTTTTGGTACATGAGGTCCTGGAAGTCCACCCTGCTTCTCTTGAATCCGTATGTATTGAGGTTGGCCAGGTTGTTGGCGATGACGTCCATGTTGAGCTGCTTCGCCAGCATGCCCGTGGCCGCGCTCCATAGCGCTCGCATCATCTCTTGATCACCGCCCGTGAAAGTTGGTTACGTAAACAGCATCACGTAAACAGCCTTGTACGCTCACTCGTGTAGTCGCAAAATCGCGTGCTCGCCGCCTTCTACCGGTCTCCTCTGTAGTGTGCGGCCCGCCTCTCTCGTCTTCCGCCCTCCACCGGGTTCGGCCGCGTTCCACCCGTGTCCCGCCGCGTCCTCGCGCGTCTCGGCGCGCTTCGGCATGTTTTGACGCGTCTCAACGCGTTGCCTTCGTTCTGCCGTCTTATGTAAACAACAAGGACGACCCAGACCCTTGCGGCGCGCGCCGCACGCCGCACAGCCATCGGGAGAGCCGTCCCGAAAACCCCGAAACCCGAATCCCGCAGCCACGCAGCCATGTAGCCATGCAACCACGCAGCGCCCGGGGTCGAGCTATCCTCCATCCTCAAGCCCTATCGGGGCCGCCTCAGTCGCTCAGCGGCCCGTGGCCTCCGCTTGCGCGGTCCAGCCACCTTGACGGACTCAAGCCACTCTCCCAACGTCGTTTATCGACTTGTCAAGCGTCTGGTCCAGGAACCATATCACCCTCTGACACGTTTCATACGCCCGCATCCCGGCGATCATCTGGACCATCTCTGTCACGGCGCTCACGTTGGACATCTCGAGGAATCCTTGCCGCACGAGGACTCCGTCCGCCGCGCCGAGCGAGCGTGCCGCCCCGGGAGGCGCCACGAACAGGCCGCCGCCGGTTTTCCTCAGCAAGGAGCGGCCGTCGAAGGTCACGAGCCTGAGCCTGTCCACAATCTGGCCGTCCACCGCCACCCGGCCGTCGCCGCGCACCTCCACCTCGCCGCCGGAAGGGATGACTACCCGCCCGGACTCGCCGAGCACCGGCATGCCATCCATCGTAACAAGCTCGCCCCTGGCATTGAGCGTGAACGAGCCGTTGCGCGTGTACGCCTCTCCTTCCGGGGTCTCGACCACGAAGTACCCGTCGCCCTGGATCGCAAGGTCGAGCGGCGCGCCGGTCTCGATGATCGGCCCCTCGCTACGGTCGAACCCAGTCCCCCTGACATACGCCCCGGATCCCAACCTGCCTAAGGGAGCGGTCCTCGCCAGGCGCCACGCGCCATGGTCCTCCACGCGGACCGCCATCTCATCGGCAAAGGCACCCACGAGCGCGACGTCCTTCTTGTAGCCCGGCGTGTCCACGTTGGCGAGATTCTGCGCGATGACGTCCTGCTGAAGCATCCCTGCGACCATGCCGGATGCTGCCGCGTAAAGCCCCCGAACCAACTCGTCACCTCCTTCCCCCTCAGGGTGCGTTTCCGGCACCCGCCGTTTGGCGAACCTGGCATCTGCCGCTTGACTCGACTCTCCATTCGACCGCTATCCGACCGTGCACGTCTTTCACGTCCACGTCGCACGGCTCGCCCGGCCTCCAGCCGCGCGCAGGCCACAGGCCGGAATCTGTTGCCTCCGCAGGTCCCGCTCCATACACTTCCCATACACTCCATACAGCGCCATATACAGGTAGGAGCGGCAAAGGGCCCTTCTGCCTTGAGCGGAGAACATTCGCTCCGTACGTCAAGCAACTCCCGTGCCAGTGCTCACAGAGGCAGGCGCCAGTGCGGCGGTCAACAGAAAAGCAGCAGACACAACGGCTGCCGCCTCGCCGCGGCGTTTCATTCTCTGGGGTCTAGCGGCGTTCCCCTCGCGGAAGTCTCTGCTCGGGTGAGCAAGATTTGCCCACCCCCGGGACGCAACTGAAGGTTCCTTCGTATGACATGCTAATACCCAGCGCCACCTCGGAAGCCGCCCGGGCATCTGCGATCCGCGACCGTTCCAGCTGTGCAGGAAATGGCGTCCGCGGCCGAGAATACAACAAAGAAGTGACTTTGCGAGCACGCGGAAATGGAGGGACGCGCCGTGAACGTGCTCCTGGTCTCCGCAGGCGAAAGGTTGTACGGGCTTCCACTCGATAACGTGGTGGAAGTTGTGCGGGCGCTGCGTTCCGATGTAAAGACCGCGAAAGGCAAGGCCGCCATGACAGTCCGGGAAAGGGTGGTCCCCCTCGTCTGGCTCGCCGACGTGTTCGCCTCGCCCGGCGCGCAACGCGAGCGGAGCTCGCACGATCTCCCCCACGATTTCTCCCTCGACGAGGCTATTGAGAAAGCCAGGCCTGTGCTGGAGAAAGCTGCCCGGGACCCCAGGGTGGCATCCATGGACCCGCGCGCTGCGCTGGCAGCGCTCGGTGAATTGCTCGAGGCGCATCGGTTTCTGGAAGTTGCGTTCGTTGTGAGAGGGGACGGCCGCATCATCGCCGGCCCGATCGCGAGGGAAGGAATCGAGATTGCCGCCGGGCTCGACGTGACTGGCCAGGACTGGTCCGCGCGGTCATGGTTCCGAAACGCCATGCAGGGCGCAACGTACGTTTCCGAGAAATATGTATCCGCCGCCACCGACTCGGTCTGCGTCACGGTTTCAACGCCAGTAAAGGATGCGTCCGGCACGGTGCTAGGGGTGATCGGTGCGGACGTTTCAACAGCCGTCATGAGGGACCGGCTTTACGTGGTGATCGTGAACGACGGAGCACGCCAGGTCGGCGTGGTGGTAGACAAGATCGTAGGCAAGCGCGACGTGGAGGTCGAGCCTTTGTCGTTCGCGTTCGCAGGCCCAAACCTCCTTGGCACGGCGGTACTCGACGACGGGGCCATCGCCATCATCGCCGACATGGAAGGGGTCACGAGGACCGCATCATGAGGCTGGCGGCTACGGACGCGCTACGGACCTGCCGCGGACCTGTTGCGGACCTGTTACGGACTTACGGACCTACGGTCCCCTCCCTTCCCCGTCCCAACCCCGGTCCCGGCGGTCTCGGTCCGGGTTCCCGTCCCCTGCCCTTTCGCGTTCCCACCCGGACGCGCGAGACCTCTCGCGCCGCTCGCGGGGGTAGATGGTGTGCTTCCAGTACCATGGCGCGTTGGGGTCTTTAAGCTGGCGCTTCGACCTGGGGAGCCTGTACAGCTCGTACTCCGCCACGAGCCACCAGTGAAAGTCGGGGATCCTCCGCCCCGGGTTCGGGGGCCGGAACTCGCGGCAGAGCTGAAACGCTCCCATGTCCGTGATGACGAGGTAATACTTGTGGGGGCGGTCCCAGTATTGTTTTAGTATGTGGAGTATTCGATAACATTCGTCTCCCCACCAGAAGCAGACGGGCTCGGGAGTCGGGGGATACCTGAACCCCACGAGGACGGGCGCGTTTATGACCTTCACAACCCTCCGGAAGCCCTTGGCGTGTATCTGGATGCGGGGCCTTTTCTTCTGGGTTTTCCCCATACGAAAGCCCTCCTCCGGAAAGGATACGAAGGGATAAAGAAGGATCTAAGGGATCGCGTTTGCAAGGATGGCGCTTGCGAGATCTCGTCCATATTCTATCGCAATTGCGTAACGTATGGAAAGGGCGAGTTCCATGACTGAGAAGCAGAGGAATTATATGGCAGGGTTCAGGGGTAAGAGCGCGGCTGTGCTGGGCATCGGCGCGAGCAACGCCCCGGTGATAAAGTTCCTGGTCGAGGCAGGCACGAGGGTGACCGCGTGCGATATGAAAACGAAGGAAGAGCTCGGGGACGCGTACAAGAAAGTCGCCGATCTCCCTGTTGAGTTCAGGCTCGGACCCGGATATCTCGACGGGCTTGAGGGCTTCGACATGGTGTTTCCGACCCCGGGGATGCCCCTCGACCTCCCGGAACTTGTAAAGGCAAGGGAGCGCGGAGCCCGGCAGTCGAATGAGGTCGGCCTCTTCCTGGATCTTTGCGAGGCGCCGGTGGTTGGGATTACCGGGAGCGACGGCAAGACCACCACGACGACGCTGGTGAGCGAGGTCCTGAAAGCCGCAGGCAAGAAGGTATTCACTGGAGGCAACATCGGGAACCCGCTTCTATCTGAGGTCTTCGACATCACCCCGGACTCCATCGTGGTGCTCGAGCTATCTAGTTTTCAGTTACAACCGCTATCCAAGAGCCCCCACATCGGCGTGGTTCTGAATCTATCCGCAAACCACCTGGACCATCACAGGTCCATGGAGGAGTACGCGGAGGCCAAGAAGAATATCTTCAGGCACCAGAGACCGGACGACTTCGCCGTGCTGAACTTCGACAACGCCTACACGCGCGCCATGGGAGACGAGTGCCCGGGGCATAGGATCTTTTTCTCGCGACGATGCGAGATGCCGGGAGGCGCTTTCCTGCGTGGCGACGACATCGTCGTCGCCGTCCACGGTCGGGAGGAGGTCGCCGCCAGCCGCAGCGATATCCGCATCCCCGGCGAGCACAACGTGGAGAACGTGCTCGCGGTGGCGGCCGTCACGGCCCTTTGCGGGTGCGACTTTGCGGCCCTGCGTCAGGTGCTGCGCGAATTCAGGGGAGTTGCGCACCGCATCGAGTTCGTCGCAGAGGTGGGCGGCGTCAGATTCTATGATGACTCCATCGCCACGACGCCGAGCCGCGCCGTCGCGGGTCTCCGGTCCTTCCGCGAGCCTGTGGTGGTCATAGCGGGCGGGTCCGGCAAGAACGTGCCGTTCGACGAGTTTGCCGACGCGGCCGTGGAGCAGGCGAAGGCCGTGGTGCTGGTGGGCGAGACAGCGTCCCAGATCCGCGCCGCCATTGAGGATGCGCAGGCAAGGCGCGGGAAGGTCGTTCGGGTAGTCGAAGCTCGCAGCTTCGAGGAGGCAGTCCACCTCGCCGCACATGAGGCCGCCCCGGGGGATGTAGTGCTCCTGTCGCCTGCGTGCGCAAGTTTCGACATGTTCAGGAACTACAAGGAGCGCGGGGATAGGTTCAAGGAGATCGTACAGACGATGAGATGAAAGAAACTACGGAACAGTGGGAGGAGTTTGCGGAGATGGCTGCGACGATCATTGATGGCAAGGCTGTGGCGAAGGACGTCCGCACCGAGGTGGCTGCCGGGGTGGAGGAGTTCACAAGAGCGCACGGGTTCCCGCCGGGGCTCGCGGTGGTCATCGTGGGCGACGACCCGGCGTCCCGGGTGTACGTGGACAGCAAGAAGAAAATGTGCCACACTCTGGGGATCTACTCCGAGGAACATGCGCTTCCAGCCACGGCTACCCAGGACGAGTTGCTCGCGCTCATCAGACGGCTGAACGAAGACCCGAAGATCCATGGGATTCTTGTGCAATTGCCTCTTCCCGATCATCTCGATGAAGGACAGGTGCTGGAGGCCATCGACCCACGCAAGGACGTGGACGGGTTTCACCCCGTGAACGTAGGCAAGCTCCTGGTGGGGGCGGAGTGTTTCGTGCCGTGCACGCCGGCGGGAATCCTCGAGCTCATCAAGAGGACCGGTGTGGAGGTCAAGGGCAAGCGCGCCGTCGTGGTCGGGCGCAGCAACATCGTGGGCAAGCCCGTGGCCATTTTGCTCCTCGCCGAGCACGCCACGGTGACCGTGTGCCACTCGCGCACTCGCGACCTCCCGGCGGTCTGCCGCGAGGCCGATATCCTCGTGGTCGCCATCGGCAAGCCCGAGATGGTTGACGCAAGCTACATCAAGCCCGGCGCTGTGGTAATCGACGTCGGCGTCAACGAGGTGGGCACCAGCGAGAGCGGCAAGCGCAAGCTGGTGGGCGACGTGAAGTTCGACTCCGCAGCCGAAGTCGCTGGCTACATCACGCCTGTCCCAGGCGGCGTCGGACCGATGACCATAGCGATGCTCATGAAGAACACTCTGGTTGCGGCCAAGAGGGCTATGCGCTGACAGGCGCCTGATTGAGAGCGCGGCTCCCAGTCACCCCGGGGCACCCCGGGGTGGCAGCCTTTGTACACCACAATTGTTGCGCCCACCCGGTGGCTGCCCCGGCGTTGCACATGCGCGCAAGGAACTGTATACTTCAAATTGCAGGAACCCCAGGTGCACGAGGCTTCGCATGAGGTCCGGTGCAGCATGACAGGATATGCGGCAGGATGTGCAGCACAACGTGCGGCAAGATGTACGGCACGATATGCGGCTCGTTACAGGCATGTATTAGGCATCCGGGCTCGCAGGGCCCGCGGCGCCGGACGCGCGGAACTTTTGAAGTTGCGTTGCGTTCCTAATGAGTGATTGAGGCCCCGGCACGGCGCCGGGATGGCAGGGAAGCGGGTGGTTGGGCATGCTGAACACAGAAGCCCTCGCCGGAGTCCGTTACAGGGAAAACGATGTGCGGGTCTTCGAGGAGCTTGTCAGACGCTACGACCGAAAGCTGTATAACGTCGCACTCAGGCTGACGGGAAACCCTGACGAGGCAAAAGACCTGGCGCAGGAGGCCCTGCTACGGGCGTATCGAGGCTTCAGCAGGTTCCAGCTGGGCACATCCTTTGAGAAGTGGCTCTTCCGGATCGCGTCGAACCTCTACATTGACAGGCTTCGAAAGCAGCGCAACGTCAGGTTCGAGTCGCTGGATGAGCCGGTCCCCACCGCAAGTGGCCAGGTCGAGAAAGCGCTGCCCGACTGGTCCAACAACCCGGAGGACGTCGCCGAGCAGAATGAGCTCGCCGATGAGATCCAGGCGGCTCTCCAGTCCCTGCCAATCAACTACCGGCTGGCCGTGATCCTGTATGACCTCGAGGGCTTTTCCTACGAGGAGATCAGCGGTATACTAAGGTGCTCCATCGGCACCGTAAGGTCGCGTATTCACAGGGGCCGAAGGCTTCTGCGCGAGAAACTCGCACCTTACGTGAAGCCAGCGGCCGCGGCTGGGGCCAGGTGGTGATCGCTATGACATGCGAGAAGGCCATGAGCCTCATGTCAGCCTATCTTGACAAGGAACTCGGGTTCGACGAGTTCCGCCAGGTCGAGCTGCATCTTGCATACTGCGAGGCGTGCTCTCAGGAGTACGAGTCCCTTAAGGCCACCAAAGAACTCCTCGGCACCCTCAGGGCAGCCGATCTTCCCAGGGAGTTCTGGCCTGAACTGCGAGAGAGACTCGGCGCCGTCGCGGCGGAGGAGCGAGTGGCACCCGCCCGCGCGAAATTCGCAAGCTCGGCCCGTCAATCCTCGTCCCGTCAACCGCGGTGGAGAGGCATTCTCCGTCCGGCGTCCGGAGGTGGCGGAGGGAGCCTGTTCTCGTCCCCGATGGCGAAGGCGCTTGTGCCGGCTTTCCTGGTGCTTGTGCTCGCGGCCCTGCCCATGGTCTGGAGTACTCGTAGAAGGCCTGCCGAAGCGCAGGTGTCCTCGCGGATTGATAGCATAGAGCCGTATTTCCGTGATTACGTCATCTCAGAGTACGACAGACCTCTGTCAGACAAGACGTCTGTTGGGTTCGTCGTGACGGGGCAGGCGGTCACGATGTACACATCCGACCTGCTCGGGCCATCAAGCAAGGTCACGCGCGCCAGCGGCCTCAGGGAAGCGTCGCCCTTGCCTCCGAACACCGCGGGCAACGAGTACACGCTCATCTCGTACCCGAGATAAGCGCAGGTAAGCGGGAGCACTCACGGAAGGTGACCACCTCATTATGAGCAAGAGGTTGGCTGCTGCGGTGGTCGTAGCCCTCGTTGCCATGGTCCTTGCCGGCATCGTGGCCTACCAGCCCGCAGCCGAGACGCAAACGAACACCAGCCTGGGGTCTGGCTCAGACCTGGCTCGCGCTCTGCTGAGAGCCGTGATAGAGAGGGGCAACGAGGTCAGCTTCAAGGCGACTCAGACGATAATCCTGTGGTATCCCACGGGAAGCAGCGCGTGCATAACCAACGTAATACACAAGGCGCCGAACCTCACGAAGACCGAGTACCTTCCCTCTGCGACGGCCACATCGGGCTACCGCGTGGTTATCTCAGACGGCGAGTCAACATGGCATTACGAGCCGTCGCTGGGAGTCGTCTTTCACATGCCTGGGACGGCACCCGACAGGGCCCGCCGGCAGAAGCCGGCGGGCACCGGACCTGGTACGGTCTCGGCTGCGAGCGGCAGTGTGCTCTCGCTCATCGAGCGGAATTACTCCGTCTTGTTGGTCTCCACCGAGAGCCTCGCAGGCCGCCGGGCGCACGTGATAAAGCTGAAACCGGTGCATCCCGGGAATCCGTCGAGGACAATCTGGGTGGACACGGAGCTACCGTTCATCCTTCGGACCGAGAAGTACAGGCCAAACGGGTTCTTGTCGTCGGCGTCATTTTACAATGATATCGAGTTCTGGCCGCAGATCGACGATAGCACGTTCAGACTCCAGGTCCCACCTGGGGTAGCCATCGTAACGCTGCCGGGTCCCGGGGATCTGGTAACCCTTGAAGAACTCCAGGACAAGGCGGGCTTTGCCGTGCCGGTGCCGGGGTTCGTGCCGGCCGGGTACATCCTCGAGGGCGGCACGCTCACCAGGCGTGGAGATGTCGAGGTGGCACACCTCCGCTTCACCGACGGGCTCAATACCATATCGTTCTTCGTCGCGCCGCCGACGCCCCGGGTGGACCGAAGGTCCGGTCCAGCGAGCATTGCGGACCAGTTCGACATGGTAAGCCTCGGCAGGCAGGTCGCCCTTGACGGCGCCAGGGGACAGCTTGCTGACTACCAGGACGCCAAGCTGCTACGGTGGCAGGCGTCAGGGTACGAGTTCACGCTTATAGGTGAGGTGGACGAATCGTTGCTGCTTCAGATGGCCGAATCAGTGGATGCACCCGAGTCACGGATTCCGGCAAAGGACCCGCTTGGAGGTTCTGTGATCAAGTTCTTCTATGAGTTCTTCTGGACAGGCAGGTAAAACAGCTACTTTATGCCCGAGAGGAGGCGCAGCCACTCATGAGAATCCGTGAGTTAATAAAGAGCTATATGCCCTATGTAATGGTAGCGGTGATAAGCGCGCTTGTCACCGGTGTGGTTGTGGTGCAGTATGCGGAGAACCGCACGACCTTCGCCGCCGGCGGCGGCCAGGCGGGAGCGCCGGAAGTTCAGATAGCGCCTTCGGCGTCGCTCGCGACGGCACCGCAGACGACAGGCCCCTTCCTGGGGCGCGATAGCATCGCGAACGTAGCAGAGCGAGTAAGCCGGGCAGTGGTAAACATCGACACGAAACGCACTGTGAAGGTGCCCGCATTCCCGTTCGGGGACTTCTTCTTCGAGTTCTTCGGTGAGGCGCCGAGGGGCAGCACCAGAGAGATGACCGTACCCGCCATCGGAAGCGGGTTCATAGTGAGATCCGATGGGTATGTGCTCACCAACAACCACGTCATCGAGGGGGCAAAAGAGATCATCGTAACTCTCGCCGACGGCAGGAAGCTTAACGGCAAGGTCATGGGCAGAGACCCCAGATACGACCTGGCCGTGGTGAAGATAGACGCAACGAGGCTTCCCGCGGTGGAGCTTGGTGACTCCGACCGCATCAGGCCCGGTGACTTCGCGATAGCCATCGGCAACCCGTACGGCCTGCAGCACACGGTCACGGCAGGTATCATCAGCGGGCTTGCCCGGTCAATCGATGGCGACCCGAAGGAACCCGGGATCTACATCCAGACGGATGCCGCCATCAACCGGGGCAACAGCGGCGGGCCGCTCATTGACATCGACGGCCGCGTGGTCGGGATCAACACAGCCATAATACCACAGGCGCAGGGCATTGGGTTTGCGATACCCATCAACGTGGCGAAGAACGTCCTGGATGACCTGATCGCCGGCAAGAAGCTCGTCTACCCCTGGATCGGCGTGGGGTTGCAGGAGCTTACGTCTGACCTTGCCGACTACTTCGGCATGCGTGATAAGACCGGCGTGCTGGTAGCCTATGTTTACCCTGACTCCCCGGCCGAGAAGGCCGGCCTTCGCGAGGGAGACATCATCCTCAAACTGGACGGCAAGAAGATGGAGACCGTCAGCCAGGTTCAGAACGAGGTGCGAAGCCGCAAGGCTGGGGACAGGATAACGCTGCAGATATGGCGCGACAAGGCAGCAAGATATGTCACGGTCACGCTAGGCGAGATGCCTGACAGCGCAGAGTGATCTTGCCACAAGGCGACCGGTCAAAACCGCGACAACCGCCCTAACCGCCCTGCGCAAGCCCGCGCAGGGCGGTTGCTGTACGTGGCGGCGGCTGTGCATCCTTCTGTACCTCTGGTTGTACCCTTGGTGTCGCGACCCGGGGCTCACTTTCGCCGCTCTGCGCCAGGGCGGCAGGTTCCTCGCTCGACGCTCATCAGTTGCGGTCACCTACCGTATCTCGCGTCGCGCGGGATCTTCTGCTTGCGACACGCATATGGTATCTCAACCCACCTGTGGACTTGACCGGTGCCCGGGGCTATCACTGGAAGCCAGCGGCCCGACCGGGGCCGCGGCCGGAGCCGGGGTCCGGGCCGGGGTCGTGAGCGCCTTTTCGCGCTTCTCGCTGGTGGCGAGGCTCTTCACCAGCCATGACACACGCTTATACACGAGGAATGTGAGCACTGAGTTGATCCCGGCCTTTATGGCGTTGAAGGCCACCAGCACCCACAGGATCGACAGCACCTGGGCATGCGTGTACCCGTAAAGGATGGGCATGAGCACGAGATTGGCGATGGGCATGAACCCCGTCATCGCCAGGGTACCACAGGCGAGCCCGGCGACGGCCCCTGCCTTTGTGTGATGCCGCCTGTAGACGATGCTTGCCGTGCCCACCAGCGCTCCCGTGGCGAGAAAGTGCATGAGTGCCCCGACCATGCCGTCAAGCCCTGTTATAAGCGCCATGAGCACCGCCATCACGAGCGTGACCAGAAGCCCGGGCCCCGGCCCCAGTGCAAACCCGACGATGAGCACGGGAACGTCCGCAGCCTCGTAGCGCAGGAAAGGCGCCGCAGGGAATATAGGCCAGTTGGCGAGGGAAAGAAGCACCGCCAGGGCGGCCATGACTCCGAGTGTGACCAACTTCTTCGTTCTGGAATGCATCCCGTGAAAACCTCCTTACAACTCCTCGAAGATCCCCGCGCACCCCGGGGCCTTTCGCCCTCCTCCTGCCCCGCCTGGAGGGCAAGCGAAAAGCCCCGAGGCAACCGACCTCAGGGCTTTCAGGATCCACTCGGGACCCGGCATGTGCAAGCACACGCTTGCGACCTTCTTCCATCCGGACTTTACCGTCGGTGCCGGTTTCTCGCCGGCTCAACCGCACTTACGCGGCTCGTGGACTTGCCCTGGGGTTTGCCCCCAGGACATCACCACCGGTCGGGAATTGGCCCCTCGCCAGAACGCGCACGCGCTACCACGCACCGCGCCCGTGGTGGGCCTCACCCTGCCCTGAAGGTCTCGCGTTATGTTATTGTTCTCTCGACACCTATACTACACCTCTGCCGTCAGGTGCGCAAGACCCCTGTGGAAGCCTTTTCGCGATCCTGTACCTGCGGGACCCGCGACAGACATTGTCATGCCGCCGGGGCTTTAGGTTGCGGCATCGCTGCCGGCTTCGTTAGCAGTGAAACCACCACGAATACCACGAGCGACGCCAGCGCGCCGAAGATCTCCAGCGGCACACTACCGAAGGAAATTAGCTTCAACGTGGCGGCCAGCGCGACGAGAGCGCCCACCACCATACCCGCGACAGCGCCTTCTCTCGTGGCTCGCTGCCAGACCACCCCACCGACCAGCGGGAAGAACACGCCTGCGATGTACATGGAGTAGGCCCAGATCAAGGCGTCGATGATCCCTGGAACGGACAGCGCGATGAGTAAGGCAAGGATGCCGAGCACCACCGTGCTTATCATGGACCAGTACAGAACCCTTCTTTGGTCCATGTCTACCTTGGGGTTGAACGTGCTAATGTAAAGATCCTTTATGACATGGGAAGTCCCGGCGCAGAGGAGCGAGTCCGCTGTGGACATGACCGCCGCCATGATCGCAGCCAACACGATACCTCCGGTTATCGGCGGAAACACGTCGGCCACCATGGTGGGGATCGCAGCCCTCGCGTTCTCGAGCGCTGGGTATTTCAGGGTTGCCGCCATCCCCGCAAGCACCGGGAACACCGCGAGAATCACGAGGAGAATACCCGAAGCCAGTGACGAGTTGCGCGCGGTGCTCTCGTCCTTTGAAGCGAACATCCTCTGGAGAAAATCCTGGCCGATGAGCGTGTACATCACAGTCGGGATGACTATCCAGAGGATGGATCCGATCCCGATGCTCCCTATGCTCATGAAGTTCGTCCCAGCCTTCGCGGACGCGATCGCCGCAAGGCCCCCCGTGGCCGAGAGAGCCAGGAGCGCGGCCACGAGAACCCCGATCCCAGCGATTATAACCTGGATGAAGTCGGTGATCGTGACGCCCCACAGACCCGCCACCGCAGTGTATATGATGAAGATCACGGTTGCTGCCACGGCGCCGCCTACCGGGTTGAATCCGAGGGTTACCATGACGCCTTCTGCCGCCTTTACCTGCGCCGCAAGGATGCCCACCAGGGCGATGAGCGAGAGAAGCGCGGCGAGCACCCTGACGGTCTTGCCACCATAGCGTATCTCAAGGTAGTCTGGGGCCGTGTAGAGCGCGAGCGCCCTCAGCTTCTTCGCAAGGAACAGCCCTAAGATGATGAGGCCCAGCCCGCATGCAGCGCCGTACCATATGCCCCCGAGACCGTACTTGTATCCGTACTCGCCCGAGCCGAGGATGAACCCTCCACCGAGGTGCGTAGCAGCGAGCGTTGCAGTGGCAAGAAAGAACCCGAGTCTTCGGCCTGCAAGTAAGAAGTCTGTCACGTTGCGGACGTAGCGGGAGACCACGAGGCCGACCACGAGCATGGCGGCCATGTAAATGACCATGATCACCTGAAGCGCGTTCACAACGGGTGCCCTCCTTTAACGGAAGATTTGGCTTCTTGCTTCGCAGAGACCCGACCAAGCAGAGACTCGATCACAAGAACACGTCACCTTCCGCTACTATTCTCACCTCCCCTTCGAGACGAACCGCCGCCTCTCGGCCGAGTTCCCGTCCATCCCCAAAGTCGACGGTCGTGTACAGAGTGCCGCGAGGTTGCTTTGACGTGAAACGGACAGGACGCCCGCCCGCGATCGACTTCGCCAGCGCCACCGCAACAGCGCCTGAAGCGCAGCTTGACTCCCATACGGTGGTACCCGTCGCACTCACGTGCACGAGAGGCACCACATCCCCATGCCCATCGTCATGCCCATGCTCACGCCCGCGTTCACGCCCATGCCTGTGCCCATGGCAGAACATTACGCCAACGCACGGCTCCGCTTCGAGCCCGAGCGCGCTTCTCAGCCGGAAAAGCACATCCCCGGCAGGCGCGTACTCATCCGCATCGACCACGATGTGGGTGATCCCGGGCAAGTGGACTACAGCCACCGTGCTTTGCCCATCGCAAGATGCGTCAGCCGTCGGAGTCCCTGTCCCTGCCCTCGCCCCCGCTGTTACCGCTGCCTCTTTGTTCGCCTCCGATTCTGCCGCCGCCTCTCCTCCTGCCGCTGCCGCTGCCCCTGCCCGTGCCCCTGACGCCATGCCCAGCCATGTGTGGGAAAGGCCCTCGGCGTTTGAACACGGCTCATAGATTATGCCATTCTCAAGTGCCTGCTCGCGCACCCTGTAAAAGACTACGCGAAAGGGGCCGGGAAACGTGCACCCCGCCCAGCAAGGCATTGCGTCCTGGTCAAGCCGTGCCTTGAGTTCAATGGGAGCCCTGGCTCCCGAGACGCGTATGAAACCGCGCGCGACATCGCCTTCCCAGCTCAACCCCGGGTGATGCTTGTACGCCAGGTACGCCCCGAGCGATCTCGCGGCGTTGCCGCAGAATTCTCCCCCCATCATCCTTAGCGACGCTGCGATTTCAGGCCCAGGCCCGCCACGCGCCGGGCCGGCCCTGGGTGGTTCTCCCTCAGAGGAGAGACTGACGAAGCCTACCTGTTCGCCACCGAGGACCGACGGATCCATGAGCGCCAGCGCGATCCTCGCCTGCTCAGGCACTGGGACGGGATCTAGAACGAAGATCGTCGTATTCCCTGTCGGGTTCATCTTGACGAATCGCAGTCTCATGTCTACCCTTCCACCGTCGCGTCCTGGTTTTGCGTGAGATGGTTCCGCGTGGGTTGGTCTGGCGCGGGCGGGTCTTGCGCGGGCCACGGCGAGAAAGCCGCTACCACCTGTGCAATCTTTCCCTCCGCCACGAGCCGCGTGACAGCCTCGAGGTCCGGGTAGAGCCATCGATCCTCCTGAAGCGGCGGCACTACCTTGCGCACCGCGTCGTAGATCGCGCGCGTGGCGGGCGCCAGGTTCTCCGGGCCCCTGAAGTCCACAGCCTGGCACGCGCACATGAGCTCCACCGCCAGCACCCTGGCCACGTTGTCCACCACCTGCCGCGCCTTGCGCGCCGCGATGGTGCCCATGCTGACGTGATCCTCCTGAGACGCCGATACGGGAATCGAGTCCACGCTGGCCGGCGACGAAAGCACCTTGTTCTCCGAAACGAGCGCGGCCGCCGTGTAGTGGGCTATCATGAACCCGCTGTTCACACCACCATGGCGCGTCAGAAACGCCGGAAGCTCGGAGAGCATGGGGTTGAGAAGTCGCTCGATGCGCCGCTCTGATACGCTTCCGAGCTCAGACACAGCCATGCACAGAAAGTCCATGGCGAGCGCCACAGGCTGGCCGTGGAAATTGCCTCCCGAGATTACGCTGCCATCCTCGAACACAAGCGGGTTGTCACTTGCCGAGTTGATCTCTGTCTCCAGGACCCTTTTCACGTACCCAAGGGCATCCATCGTGGCGCCATGGATTTGCGGGATGCACCGGAGGGAGTAGGCATCCTGCACTCTCAGCTCACCTGGAGCGCTCACGAGTCTGCTGCCCTCCAGCAGCGCGCGAAGCGTGCGCGCGCAGGCCGCCTGACCCGGGTGAGGCCTCGCCTTGTCGTGCAACCTCTCATCGAATGCGGCGGATATTCCCCGGAGAGCCTCAATAGAAAGCGACGCAGCAGCATCGGCCGTTGCCGCCAGCGCTTCGGCGTCGTGAAGGGCGAGTGTGCCGATGGCCGTCATCGCCTGGGTGCCGTTAATGAGAGCCAGGCCTTCCTTGGGACGGAGAACCAGCGGCTCGATGCCCGCCCGTCCGAGGGCCTCCTTCGCGGGCATCTCCACTCCGCCCATTCGGACGTTCCCCTCGCCGAGGAGGGCGAGGGACAGGTGGGCAAGGGGCGCAAGGTCGCCGGAGGCGCCAAGCGATCCCTTGTCGGGAACAAGCGGGCATATGTCTGCTTCAAGAAACTTTACCAGTGCCTCGATGACTTCGAAGCGGACCCCGGAAAGGCCCTTTGCGAGCGAGTTTGCGCGGAGAAGGAGCATTGCCCGCACAACCTCGTCAGGGAGCGGGCTTCCCGTGCCCACCGCATGGCTCAGGATGAGGTTGCGCTGGAGCGACCCAAGTTCGTCAGGGGAAATCCTCACCCGGGCCAGGTGCCCGAAACCCGTGGTGATTCCGTAGACCACAGCGTTCCTGGCTGTGAGAGCCTCGACCGCCCTGCAGCTCCGCTCGACCCTTTCTCTCACGCCGGGCGCGATCCCGACGGCCTTTTTTCGTCGCGCCACGCTCGCCACATCATCGCACGCGAGGGTCATTCCGTCGATGAGCACTGATGACACGCGATTTCCTCCCCTATTCACCATTGAGATCAACACGTAGCTTCAGCGGCCTGAACCCGTGATGTCAGTGATATGCGTGGAGTTGAAGCGGTCTTGCGAGCACGACGCTTGCATCGGATATAACAAGGCAATCATGCGCCGAGAGTACGACTGCGAGTTTTCAAGGATTAGTTCGCCGGGACAACGCCTATTCCTCCCGCAGGCGAGGCAGCAGACGAAAGCCATCGTCGGCGCCGTGTCCTCGCCCCCCAGGTTCGCAGGTGGAACACCTCATTCGGTGATCCTCGACCGGCGGGAGGAAAGCCGGTTGCCCCTGCCCGGCAACTCTGATAAGATCGAGATGGTCGAAAGGGGTGTGCCATACTTGAGGTGCCCGAGATGCCAGGAAGAAGTCGCGTTCGCACGCGTATGTCCCTACTGTGGGCAGCAGATGCCGTCCCCACCTCCAGGTAACCGGCCACAAGAAGAGAGGTCAACCCATCAGGAAGAACCCCGGGGGCGTTTCAGGGGAGTCATCGATGACCCTTCCAGAATACGAGGCTCCTCGCCTGCGGAACGTATCCCTATATGGTTCCTCCTGCCCAGATATCTCCTGGATAGGTCGGTGCCTCTCACGCGCAAGCTCCTCCTGCTGCTGGGTGTGCTGTACATCGTCGTCCCATTCGACATCACGCCCGACTTCATCCCGCTGCTGGGTTGGCTCGACGACATCGGTGTCGGCGCGTTTCTGTGGTACTACTTGAAGAGCGAACTCATGAGCTACCGACAGCGTCTGTGAACCCGGCGCGGGCCAGCGCTATCATTAGAAGGCGGTGCGCATCTTCGCGCGAGACACCCTGTGGTCGGAACCCGTCCCTTTTCGGTAACTGCTGGGTTACCGGTGTTACACTCGGGGACGGCGCCCCAAGCGGGGCACGCCTCACAAGATCCGGCCCGTCGTGCAAGCGGCCGGATTTTGATACCCCTCGCGCAAGCACCGCCAGCCCCTCCCAAAAGTGGGGAGCATTCCTGCACCCTCACTTAGCGATGCGCGCGCACTTTCGTCAGCCTGTTCAGCAAATCGGAGTTCCCAGGCTGATTATCGCGGCATTTCTTGTGGCGCTCTTCGTTGTCGCCTACGTCACGAAGATGTCGGTTTCGCAGCTTGTCAGCGACTCTCTCATCAGGGTGGGGATGAACGGCGTCCTCGTGCTCGCGATGGTCCCGACGATAAGCTGTGGCGTAGGGCTGAACTTCGGACTGCCGCTCGGCATCATCTGCGGCCTGGTAGGGTCCCTCATCAGCATGGAGATGAACCTCCGCGGGTTCGCGGGGTTCTTCGCGGCCATAGGGTGCGCTGTGCCGCTCGCCGTACTCGTCGGCTATGCGTATGCAAGGCTCCTCGAGAGCGTCAGGGGACAGGAGATGATGGTCGGGACATACGCAGGGTTCTCAGTGGTGGCCCTGATGTGCATCTTTTGGCTCATGGCCCCGTTCAAGAACCCCGCGCTCATCTGGGCCATCGGCGGGAAGGGCCTGAGATACACCCTCACCCTGAGCAACCACTTCGGGAAAGTCCTCAACAACTTCCTCGTGTTTCGGGTGTTCGGCGTGAGCATTTCAGGGGGGCTGCTTGGGTTCTTCCTCCTGCTGTGCCTTCTTGTACACCTGTTCTTCCGGACGAAGCTCGGCATCGCCATGCTGGCCGCGGGCACGAACCCGCTCTTCGCCCGGTCTGCAGGGATAGACGTGCGGCGCATGAAGGCGGCCGGAGTTACGATTTCCACGGTGCTTGGAGCCATCGGGATCATCGTGTATGCCCAGAGCTACGGATTTCTCCAGCTTTACCTGGCACCGCTCATGATGGCGTTTCCGGCGGTCGCCTCCATCCTCATCGGCGGCGCGAGGCTACAAAGGGCGACCATCTCCAACGTGATCGTAGGCACGGTCCTGTTCCAGACCCTCCTGACGATCGCGCTTCCGGTCACAAGCAGGGTCATTCAGGGCGATATCTCTGAGGTCGCACGTCTCATCATCTCGAATGGCATGATCCTATACGCTCTCACGCGGGCGACGGGAGGTAAGTAAGAACATGGCCGAGGTTTCGCGGGCAAGAAGAACAGTTGCAGCGGGTCGTAGCGTCTTTCCCGGCGTCCGGCGCCAGCTTGCGGCGAACAGCGTGCCTGTGCTGTTCCTTGCCCTCTCGCTAACGATGGTGGTCATCGCCGGGCTCGACGTGACGTTTCTCTTGAACGAGGTAGTCACGCGGCTTGCGCGCAACTCCCTCCTGGTGCTCTCGCTCCTCATCCCCGTGACCGCCGGGATGGGACTCAACTTCGGCATCGTCATCGGGGCCATGGCTGGCCAGGCTGCGATAATCACGGTGACTTACTGGGGCGTGCCAGGCATCGGCGGCTTCCTGCTCGCCTGCCTCCTCTCGACCCCCCTCGCTATCCTCGCCGGATGGTTCGCGGGGCACGTCCTGAACATGGCGAAGGGACGCGAGATGATCACCAGCATGATACTGGGCTTCTTCGCCAACGGCATCTATCAGCTGGTATTCCTGTTCCTGGTCGGGTCCCTCATACCCATCAAGAGCCCCTCGCTTCTCCTGCCCTCGGGAGTGGGCCTGCGCAACACGGTGGATCTCATCGCCACGGCCCAGTCTCTCGACATGATCGTGTGGCCATTCGTGGGCGGGGTGCGGATACCCGTGGCCACCCTGGCGGTGGGAGCGCTAACGTGCCTGGCAATCACCTTCATCCTCAAGACCAAGCTGGGACAGGACATGCGGGCCGTAGGTCAAGACATGCATATCGCGGAGATAATGGGGATCAAGGTGAACCGGACGAGGATCATCGCCATGATCCTTTCCACGGTTATCGCTGCCTGGGGACAGCTCGTGTTCCTCCAGAACATCGGCACGCTGAACACCTACAACAGCCACGAGCAGGTGGGCATGTTCTCCATCGCTGCGCTTCTCGTGGGAGGCGCCACGACGCAGCGCGCCACAATCTGGCACGCGATCGTGGGTATAATCCTCTTTCACACGCTGTTCGTAGTGTCGCCGCTCGCAGGACAGAAGCTGCTCGGCGTGCCGCAGGTGGGCGAGTACTTCAGGGTGTTCGTGGCATATGGGATCATCGGCGTGGCGCTGGCGCTGCACGCGTGGCGCGGGCGTGCCGCACAGCGGGCGGCCCAGGCTGCACTCGCGGATTGAGTAGTTCTCCATGGGACTGGTGGATTTCCCCAGTAGCTGCCAGTTTGGCCAGCCAAAGCGACGGTTTTGCGCCACTCGACCGCGCCGCGCCGCCATAATGTGGGAGGAACCAACAGTCTCATGGCGCCATGCTTAGGTTGAGGGCACGATTTGGTCCTTCGGGGACCAGCCCGGCTCGAAACATGGTCCTCTGGTAACCATCCCTCCCGCGCTCATCCGCCGAAATTGGACAACGTGGATCCGTAGGGACCAGATCGCGCGCGAAGATGGTCCTTTGGGGACCAGCTTGGCGCGCGTGCTGGTCCTCTCGTGACCAGGACGCCTCGGCCGCCGCCAGGGGTGGTGCACCAGGGACCAGGTTACGCGCGAGGCTGATCCCCTGGGGACCATCTGCACGCAAATCCTGGTCCCCTGGGGACCAGGGGTTTTTGAACATCTCGCAAGGTGGTTACGTAGGGACCAGGTGACGGGCGAAGATGGTCCCCAGGGGACCATCTTCGCGCGTAGCCTGGTCACCAGAGGACCAGATCCGGCATCCTCGTCGCCCGAGCGCCAGAGGGGTGGGTCTTTGGTGACCAGGTTTCGCTCGAGGTTGGTCCCCCAGGGACCAGTCGCTCTCAAATCCTGATCCCCTGAGCACCACCCAGGGGCCGGCACAGCAGAGGGGTCCCAAGGGAGCATACAAGATAGCAGGCCGCGCCACCTCTAACGGGCTTACTGACGCTGTGGGCCGCCGGCCTAAGTGTGGCGCCACAAGTTCGCGACGCTTTTCCTGGCGGTATCAGGGTTGCAGATGTCTGCACGACGGGACGTCGAGAGTTTGGCTAGCCCCGCACGCCAAATTCGAACGAGGCGCGCCGCAAGCGCGCCGTCCCCGGAGTGCAACGCCGCGAGCCCCTGGAACAGTAGCGGTGATCAGTGCGCTCGCGCTCAGGACCGAGAGCAGAGGCTGCACGCAAACTCACACGCACGGGCGGTCCTGGCCCGACGCTTGACAGCGAAAGCGTAATTGGTTATTGTATGCTTAGTCTAATCGTAGTTAGACTAATCGCGAGTAGACTGCTCTGAGGTGTAGATTGGTGTTCTACGATCGAACGAGAGAACTCGAGACTCTTGAGCAGCTGTATCGTTCCGACAAAGCTGAGTTCCTTGTGCTGTATGGACGGCGCCGAGTGGGTAAAACCGCTCTTATCAGGGAGTTCATCCGCGGGAAAAGGCATGTTTACTTCATGGCCGACCTCAGCACGGAACGCGACCTACTGCGCTCTTTCTCCGAGCAAGTCGTCATCTCGGTCGGACCTACCAGGCTGATGGGAACGACCTTCACTAGCTGGGACTCAGCCCTCGGGTTCCTGGGGCAGATTGCAGGGAGCGAGAGGCTCATCGTTGTCTTTGACGAGTTCCAATACCTTGTACAGGCAAATCCGGCCTTCCCGACTGTACTGCAGCGCTTGTGGGATGAAAACCTGCAGTTCACCAAGATTTATCTGGTGCTTTGCGGTTCGTACGTTAGCTTCATGGAAGAACGCGTCCTTGGCAGCAGAAGCCCGCTGTACGGTCGGCGCACCGCGCAGTTGCAGCTCCAACCGATGAGTCTGCCAGACCTGGTGGAGTTCTTTCCCACGTACACTTTGGAGATGCTGGTGGAAACGTACGCCGTGCTCGGAGGCATGCCTGGGTACTTGCGGCAGTTTAGCCCGTCGGAGGATCTTTACAAGAATATCCTGCAGAACGTTCTGAGGAAGGAGGCGTTCCTCTACGACGAAGTCCGCTTCCTGTTAATGCAGGAACTGCGCGATGTCAGGGTCTACTTCTCGATTCTGAAGGCTATAGCTCATGGGAAGACCAAACTCAACGACATTTACCTGGATTCCGGTCTGGCTGACAGAAACGTCGCAAGTCGCTACGTTTCCACATTGCTCGATCTTGGCGTAGTCAAGAGGGAGCTTCCCGTTACCGAATTGCATCCGGAGAGGAGTCGCAAGGGAGTATACAAGATAGCAGACCACTTTGTCCGGTTCTGGTTCAGGTTCGTTCTGCCAAACCGTAGCCTCCTGGAGGAAGACTGCCCCGAACTCGTGCTGGAACGCAAGATCATCCCCTACTTCGCTACCTTCGCCGGCCCGGTTTTTGAGGACGCCTGCACAGAGATCTTGAGAAGGGCAAATGCCCTGGGACGACTGCCAGCGATGTTTGATCGCATCGGGAGGTGGTGGGACGCCGGAGAGGAGGTCGACGTCGTAGCCGTGGGGCCTGACGCATTGGCTCTCGGAGAATGCAAATGGAAGCGAAACGAAAAGACGACTGCGGCCGACCTTGCAGACCTCAAGAGGAAGGCGGCACTCGTCCGGCGGTCCGCTCAGGGGAACTGGACGACTGAATACTATTTCCTCTTTTCACGGGCCGGATTCAGCAGGGAGCTTGTGAACCAGGCGAAAAGTGACAGAACCCTCATGCTTTTTTCCCTCCCGGACTTGATGAGACTCGTGCAGGACGGTGCGTCGGTTTCAGGAAGGCGAGTGCACTAGAGGGACCACAACAGTTACCTCAAGTTACCTGCTCCCCCTTCTCCACCAGTCCTTTAGCGGCCCGGGACTAATGCTACCTTGAAAATAGCGGTTGGTTGCTGTTTTTATCCTCTCGATGGCGGCGGCAGATGGCCGCCATGGACGACTACTCTGGCATATAGACGGCCACACGCCATTTCCCACCGCGAAACGGCTGACGCGCTTACTGACGCGGCGGGCCGCCGACTCAGTCGAGGACGGCCACCGATTCTTGCGCCGACGGAGGCTCTAAAGGAGAGCCTCGCAGTCGGTTTGTAGAAGCCGGCCCAGCGTGACGTCGCCAGCGCCGGGGAAATCGTCACCGGTGGCAGAATGAGGAAGCCCCGGCATGGGCCAGGGCTTCATCGAGCATGCGAGTTCGCGAAGGGCACCTATGTATCGGTTTATCGGTGAG
>JAAYXB010000015.1 GCA_012516125.1 Bacillota bacterium
CCCCTCTTCCAGTAGTTGCCGGGTTGCCGGTGTTGCACTCGGGGACGGCGCCCCAAGCGGGGCGCGCTTCGCCAAAATCCGGCCTGTCCGGCCAGTGGCCGGATTTTGACACCCCTCGTGCAATCACCGGCAACCCCTCCCAAAAGTCGGGAGCATTTTTGCACCCCCACTTAGGCTGCGGACCCATTGGATTACTTTGAAGGCCCAGGGGAGGAACATCGCCAGGTGCGTCGAATGATCACCTGAGCGATTTTGCGAAATCCCCATGCGTGAGGAGGCAAAGAAAATGAGGAGAGTCGTATTGGCCGCTGTCACCGTGTGTCTCGTGCTTGCCGTCGCGTCCTCGTCGTTTGCTGCGGTGGCGCAGCTCGTCATGGCGACCGGGGGAACGGCGGGCACCTACTATCCCCTGGGAGGGGCCATGGCGCAGCTCATCAACGGGAAAGTGAAGGACGTCAACATCACCGTCCAGAGTACAGGCGCCTCGATTGCGAACCTGAGGATGATCCACAAGAAGGAAGTCGATCTTGCACTGGTGCAGACCGACACGGCGGACTACGCATGGAACGGAACGGAGTTCTTCGAGAAGGACGGAAAGCTACAGAGCTTCGGCGTGATAGCATCGCTTTACCCCGAGCTAATCCAGATCGTTGCATCCGCTGACTCCGGGATAAACTCCGTGGCCGACCTGAAGGGCAAGAAAGTGTCGGTGGGCGCACCGGGCAGCGGCACCGAGGCGAACGCCAGGCAGATTCTCGAAGCTTACGGCCTCACTTACAAGGATCTCGGTCAGGTACAGTACCTGAGCTTTGCCGAGTCTGCGGAGGCGTTCAAGGACAAGCACATCGACGCGTTCTTCGTCACAGCGGGCATACCGAATGCCGGAATCCAGGACGTGGCGACGCAGCACAAGATCAAGATCGTCGAGATCCCGGACGACATGTATAAGAAACTGCACGATAAGTACGGCTTCTACGGCCAGGCGGTCATCCCGGCCGGCACGTACATCAACCAGACCAAAGACGCGAAAACCGTCGCCGTGCAGGCCGTGCTTATCGCCCGGTCGGACCTCGATGCAGGCCTCGTTTACGAGATGACCCGGGCGCTCTTCGAAAACCTGCCGGAGCTCGCTAAGGCCCACGCCAAGGGCAAGGAGATAAGCCTTGCCGGTGCTCTTACGGGCGTCAGCACTCCACTGCATCCCGGAGCCGAGAAATACTTCAGGGAGAAAGGCGTCATAAAGTAAGCGGATGAGCGGGTGCGTTCGGACCGGACATGGAGCGTGGCTCACCCGGCGCCAGGGCGGCGCGCTGGCCGCCCTGGCGTTGGCTGTTCTCGTAGCAGCGGCGGCAGCGCTCGTGCCCGCGTTCGAGGGTCTTGAGGTGAGAGAGTGGCGGACGGGAAGGCTGCTTTACTTCGCCCGGATGCCGGCTGGAAGCAGGTTCGAGGTGCAGTTCATCCATTCGGTGGAGCGAACGCCGGTCCGCGAGATTCTTGCGGCTGGCCCTGACCTCGTCATCTACCTTGTAGAGACGGTGTACGAGTCCTTCGGGGCGGGGCTGCCGACGACGGCCGACGAGGGCGCCCGGCTCGTCCTGGAGGACGGAAAGATACGGATTACCGGACTTCATCGGCGCATCGGGGAACTCGTTCTGTCTGTGAGCCCGGTGCCGGGGCATGCGCTCGTGGTTTCCGGCGAGACGGTGACGCTCGCTGACCTGGCGAGGCCAGGGACGGCGCTCAGCGTGAAGGCGGTTCGCGCGCCTGTGCTGGCATTCTTGTTCAGGGGGAGATGCTGGTGGATGAGAAGATAGAGAAGGTTCGGAAAGACAGCGCCCCGGGCTCAGCTGGAGTAGAGGGCGAGTCCGTGAGCCAGGCCGAAATCGAAGAGATCCTGATGAAATATGACAGGGAGTCCGCCTACCGGAGGATCCCCGGGGCATACTCTGTTGTCATCAGCGTCATCGCCATCGCGTTCTCCCTATTTCAGCTGTACACCGCGGCTTTCGGCGTGCTCCCGGCGCAGATACAGAGGGCTGTTCACCTAGGATTTGGGGTGCTGCTGGCGTACCTACTCTATCCCGCGTCGCGCAGGGGCATTCGTAAGCTGGCGTGGTACGACGTGGTGCTGGCAGTGGTCGGCGCCTTCGTCATGAGCTATCTCGTCTGGAACTTCAAGGCGCTTTTGGTGCGCGCCGGAGCTTACACCACCGTTGACATAATCATCGGCACCATCGGCATCCTGCTCGTGCTCGAGGCCACAAGGCGCGTGGTAGGGATTCCCATCCTGGTGGTGGTGTGCTGTTTCCTTGCCTACGCGTATTTCGGGCGATACGTGCCAGGGTTCTTCCAGCATCGCGGCGCGTCCATTGAGAGGCTCGTCGGGCACATGTTCTTTACCACCGAGGGGATGTTCGGCATCCCGCTCGGCGTGTCGTCCACGTTCATATTCCTATTCATTCTCTTCGGGGCGTTTCTCGAGAAGACGGGCATAGGGCAGTTCTTCATCGACATAGCTAACTCCATAGCCGGCCACGCCGCAGGCGGTCCGGCCAAGGTCGCGGTCATCACCAGCGCCTTCGAAGGAACCGTATCCGGTAGTTCTGTTGCGAACACCGTCGGTTCAGGGAGTTTCACCATCCCCATGATGAAGAAACTCGGCTACAGGCCCGAGTTCGCCGCGGCCGTCGAGGCCTCCGCTTCCACGGGCGGCCAGCTCATGCCCCCGATCATGGGCGCGGCGGCGTTCCTTATGGCGGAGTTCATAGGCGTGCCCTATCTACAGATTGTGAAGGCGGCGGTAATCCCCGCCATCCTCTATTTCACCGGCGTGTTCATCGTTGTGCATCTCGAGGCGAAGAAAACAGGGCTTCGTGGGCTGCCGCGGGAGAGAATGCCGAGGTTCTGGAGGATCATGCGCGAGCGCGGGCAGCTTTTCCTGCCGCTCGTGGCCATCATATACTTGCTGGTCGAAGGAAGCACTCCCATGAAGGCGGCCCTCTGGGGCCTCGTCGTCGCCGTGCTGGCAAGCTGTATCTCAAGATCCACCAGGATGAAGCCGCAGGACATCCTTGCCGCGCTGGAGCAGGGGGCGCGAAACGCTCTTGGCGTAGTGATCGCCTGCGCTGCCGCAGGCATGATCGTGGGGACGGTGACGCTCACCGGCCTTGGGCTGAAACTGGCGAACGGCCTCATCCTGCTGGCGCGGGGGCAACTTTTGCCGACGCTCTTCTTCACCATGCTTACATCCCTGGTGCTCGGGATGGGGGCTCCCACGACAGCGAACTACGTCATCACGTCGACTATTGCAGCGCCTGCTCTCCTGAAGCTGGGCGTGCCTGTCATCGCGGCCCACATGTTTGCGTTCTACTTTGGCATAGTGGCGGACGTAACGCCCCCGGTCGCGCTCGCGGCGTTCGCCGGGTCTGGAATCGCAAAGTCCAACCCTCTTCGCACCGGCGTCGAATCGACGAAGCTCTCGATCGCAGCATTCCTGGTGCCGTACTTCTTTGTGTATTCACCCTCGCTTCTGTTACTTGGAGGCGCGCACGGGCTCGAGACGGCCAGGGTCGTCCTCGGCGCCGTGATAGGCATGATCGGCGTGGGAGCCGCCCTCGAGGGCTGGCTCGTAACCCGGACGAGGGTAATTGAAAGGCCGCTTTTGCTGGTGAGCGGGCTCATGCTCATCCACCCACACCTCACCACTGACGTCGTCGGCCTGGCCTTGATAGTCGCCGTGTACCTCATACAAACGCTGCGGTTGCGGCGTGAAAGCCATGCGAGGGCAGTCTCTGGCTGAACGGTGAACGGGTGGGTGTGTCGAGGGTGAGCGACGGTCTGCCGACTTTGGGCGTGGGAAAGCACAAGAGGCCCGAATCCAAAGAAGCAGGGAAGGATTTGTGAACAATATGTCGAAGGAGAATCCCGTGACGCGGCGAACAATGTTCTTCGGCGGATACGCCAAGCTGCCCACCGGGATCACGGCAGAGGAATTATACAAGGTGGTGGGGGTGGGCCTGGAGATCGACCCCGCAACCGGCGAGATCGTGGACGCCGATTGTACCCTTGCCACGTCCACCGCCAAGAAGGTTTTTCGGCAGCTCGTCACCGGACGGAGAATTGACGCTGATATGGGAGCGATTGTGGCCGACCTGAGAGCGTACTATCATGGCGCTGCGCAGAAGGCGCTCATAACAGCTCTCAGGGCCATCCGCGAGAAATACCGGGCGACGTGTCTCAACCCGGCTAAGCGGCATCCGGGAGGGGACGGCGGCGCGACCGGCGAAGGAAACGAAGGCTGATGACACCTGAACACAACTGCCGGCAGGGACACACCTGCGATCGCCGCGGGCGTGGAAGTGCCGGCTGCCACCCTGGCCGCGGCGCGCGGGGGTACACCCCGGGCCGCAGAGCGGACATGGCCTGGCCTCAAGCGGTCCGATAGGCGTATCGGACCATGTGGGGTCAGGTTTTACTTTTCTCCAGCTTTATGGGGCAGCCCGTGCCCTGCGGGCGGTGGTAGCCGGAGCAGCCGGGTGCGCCCCCGCGAGCGAGATCACCAACGATACGGGAGAAGGGGGTATCAGGAGGCGTGAGCCAGAAGGAAGACCTTGTTGCCAGGGCGAAGAAGCCTGCAGAAGACGCCATCAGGTTTCACCCGTTCTACCGGGGGAAAATCGAGACGACTCCCAAATGCGAGATCCGTGACTTTCAGGACTTCGCTGTGTGGTACTCACCCGGTGTCGCAGCTCCCTGCAAGGAGATCGCTCAGAACAGAGAACTCGTTTACTCGTACACGAACAAGTGGAACACCGTTGCTGTGGTATCCGACGGCACGAGGGTGCTCGGGCTGGGCGACATCGGGCCTGAAGCCGGCCTGCCTGTGATGGAGGGCAAAGCCCTGCTCTTCAAGTACCTGGGCGGGGTGGACGCCTTTCCGATCTGTCTCGCCACCAAAGACCCGGACGAGATAATCGCTGCGGTGAAATGGATCCAGCCATCTTTCGGCGGGGTGAACCTCGAGGACATTGAGCAGCCCAAGTGCTTCTACGTGCTCGAGCGGCTCCGCGAGGAGGCCGAGATCCCCGTCTGGCATGACGACCAGCAGGGGACCGCGGCCGTCACGGTGGCGGGCCTCGTGAACGCCCTCAAGCTGGTGGGCAAGGACATCGACAAAGTGAACATCGCCATGATCGGTGCCGGCGCTGCCAACATCCGCACGGCATGGCTCATAGTCGCGGCAGGCGCCGACCCTGGCAAGATAGTCATGTGCGATACGAAGGGCACTCTCCATAAAGGGCGCACCGAGCTCGCGAAGACCCACAAGGAGAAATGGGAGCTTGCGCAGCGGACCAACGAGCGGGGCATCGACGGCCAGATCCCCGACGCCATGCGGGGAGCCGACGTCGTGATAGCGCTCTCGAAGCCCGGTCCCGACGTAATACACCCCGAGTGGGTGCGGTCGATGGCGAAGGACCCCATCGTGTTCGCGTGCGCGAATCCTGTGCCCGAGATATGGCCGTGGGACGCCGCGGAGGCCGGAGCGGCTGTGGTGGCAACGGGCCGCTCAGACTTCCCGAACCAGGTCAACAACTCCCTCGGCTTCCCCGCGATCTTCAGGGGCACCCTCGACGTCAGGGCGAAGACCATCACCGACGAGATGTGCCTTGCCGCTGCTCTCGAGCTGGCAAGATGCGCCGAAGACAGGGGTCTCTCCCGCGATTACATCATCCCCACCATGGAGGAGTGGGAGGTGTACCCGAGGGAAGCCGCGGCCGTCGGCACTAAGGCCATACAGCAGGGAGTGGCACGGCTCACCCTGACGTGGGATGAGCTGTACAAGAACGCGGAGGCCATGATCGCCCGGTCGCGGGAGACCACCAGACTGCTCATGGAGAACGGGATCATACCAAGGGCACCCAGGGGTTGAGCGGGACGCGTTGGACCTTTGGCGTTCGTCGGTTGGGGCGATCCACGCAGATGATCCGCCCGGTCTCGGTCGGGTTTGGCGAGGGAGCGATCGATCTTGAGGCTCACGCGAGATGTGGTGAGCAGCGAGAATAGACGTAAACTGCTGGACATCAGCGGCCAGGAGGTCACGTCGTGTTACCAGTGTGGCAAGTGCTCCGCGGGGTGCGCGATGGCTGCGATGATGGACCTTCTCCCGCACCAGGTGATAAGGCTTGTCCAGCTTGGGCAGGTTGAGGAGGCGCTTGCGTCCCGCACAATTTGGCTGTGCGCATCGTGCCTTGCGTGCAGCGCGCGCTGTCCGAGAGGCGTGAGCCTGCCGAACGTCATGGAGTCGCTGCGGGTGACGCTGCTGCGCCCGGGCGGACGGCACCTGGACCCTGTGCGCCTCCCGGCAGACGTGCTCGAGAACGCGCCGGAGCAGGTGCTCGTAGCCGGGCTCCGGAAGTACACGTGATTGTGTGAGGCTTTTTCGATCCGGACGAGGAGAAAGGGAGGAGGGTTACCGCAAGCCCGCCGCCGGACGGCGAGGGCGGCTTGCGGCCGAGCGAGATGGGTTACCCGTATTTCCCTGGATGCACGCTTCGGGCGAAGGCCAGGGGCTTTGAGTCGTCAGCCCTTGCCTCAGCGCGCGTCCTTGGTATCCACCTTGAGGAGCTTCCGAACTGGCAGTGCTGCGGGGCCACGTTTCCGCTGCAGGTGGATAACTCCTTTCCACTCGTATCCCCCGCCCGAACCCTCGCGTCGGCGAGGAAAATGGGCGAGCGACTCGTGACCTTGTGTTCAGCCTGCTATAACGTGCTCAAGCGTACGAACCACGTGATGCGCACCGAGGCCGACCGCCGGGACAAGGTGAACGCTTTTATTGAAGAGGGCTACAGGGGGGATCTCGAGGTCGTGCACTTTCTCGAGGTGCTCCGCGACGACCTCGGGTTCGACGCGCTTGCCCGGAGCGCAAAAGTGCCCCTGAGCGGCCTCGCCGCGGCCCCTTATTACGGGTGCCTGCTCCTGCGGCCCGCGGACGAGCTTGCGTTCGACGACCCGGAAGCCCCTCACATCCTGGAGGACTTCCTCTCGGCCCTGGGCTGCAGGGTGGTTGACCATCCCTACAAGATAGAGTGTTGCGGGAGCTACGTGGCGCTCGAGCCCGGCGAACTTGCCTCGGGCCCGAGCAGGATGGTGGTGGAGTCGGCGAGGGCAAGGGGCGCCCAGGTCATCATCACAAGTTGCCCCTTGTGCCAGTACAACCTCGACGTATCACAGCAGGGCGCCTGCGGCCGTAACGGGGCCGGGGTCCCGGTCATCTATTTCACGCAGCTTCTCGCGATTGCCCTCGGTCTCCCAGAGGACGTTCTGGGCTTCGAGGGCCACGTGATCTCTCCCGGGCCGCTCCTGCGGTCCGTCGGGGCCATGGGAAGTGAGGCTACGGCATGAGGACAGGCGTGTTCGTGTGCTGGTGCGGCCTGAACATCGGCGGAGTCGTGGACGTGCCGAGGGTGGTTCAGGAGATCTCGGGCTACCCGGGAGTTGCCCGCGCCGTGGACTACCGATACATGTGCTCCGACCCCGGCCAGCAGCTCATCAAGGACACCATCAGGGAAGAGCGGCTCGACAGCGTGGTCATCGCCGCGTGCTCACCGGGCATGCACGAGGCCACGTTCCAGAGCGTCGCGGAGAGCGCCGGGGTGAACCCTTATAGGTGCGAGATCGCGAACATCCGCGAGCAATGCAGCTGGCCCCACCAGAACGAGCCTGGCGAGGCCACGAGGAAGGCCATAGAGCTCGTTCGGGCTGCCGTCGAGAAGGTTCGAGGCGATGAGGCGCTTTCGGCCCTGTCCATCTCCGTGACGAGGCGCGCTCTTGTCATAGGGGCGGGGATCGCCGGCATGCAGGCCGCCCTTGATATCGCCGAGGCCGGGCACGAAGTCGTGCTGGTGGAGCGTCTTCCGCACATCGGCGGGCACATGGCCCAGCTTTCGGAGACGTTCCCGACCCTTGACTGCTCGCAGTGTATCCTCACGCCGAAGACGTCGGAAGTCGGCAGGCACCCCCGGATCAGGCTGCTCACGAACAGCGAGGTTGAGTCGGTTTCGGGGTATGTGGGTAATTTCACGGTGAGGATCCGCAGGAGAGCAACTTATGTAAACTGGGACCTCTGCACCGGCTGTGGCCTGTGCACCGAGAAATGCCCATCGAAGACGCCGTCCGCTTTCGAGCGAGGTCTTGCGAAGGAGCCTGCTATAACCATCGCGTTCCCGCAGGCGGTCCCGCACAAGCCCGTGATTCGTGCCGAGGCGTGCAGGCACTTCACGAGTGGCAGGTGCGGGGTATGCGAGAAGGTATGCCCGGTCGGAGCCATCGACTTCGAGCAGCAAGACTTGGTGCTCGAAGAGAAGGTTGGCGCCATCGTGGTTGCCACAGGCTACGATCTTCACCCCAAGGCAAAGGTGGGCGAGTACGGATACGGGGTCTATCCCGACGTCATCGACGGCCTCGAGTTCGAGCGCCTCAACTCAGCATCCGGCCCAACGCAGGGCGAGATAAGACGTCCGTCCGACGGGAAGGTGCCCAAAGAGGTCGTGTTCATCCAGTGCGTGGGGTCCCGCGACCAGGAGAATGGGTATCCCTATTGCTCCAAGATCTGCTGCATGTATACGGCCAAGCACGCCCGCCTGTACAAGCACAAGGTGCCTGACGGTCAGCCGTACGTGTTCTACATGGACGTCCGCGCGGGCGGCAAGGGCTACGAGGAGTTCGTGCAGCAAGCCACGGATGAGGGCGTGCTTTACCTCCGGGGAAGGGTTGCCAGGGTGTTCCAGGACGGCGACAAGCTCGTCGTATTCGGTGTGGATACCCTCTCCGGCAAGAAGGTGGAGATCCACGCCGACATGGTGGTCCTTGCCACAGCTGTCGTGCCTGCGAGCGGCGCGAAAGAGCTTGCACGGGCCCTCAAGATGGCTACCGACCAGTACGGGTTCTTCTCCGAGGCCCATCCCAAGCTGCGTCCGGTGGAGAGTCTGACACGCGGGATCTATATCGCCGGCTGCGCGCAGGCGCCGAAGGACATCCCCGACACGGTGACGCAAGCGGGGTCCGCAGCGGCGAAAGTGCTGGCCCTCTTCTCGGCCGAGCGCCTCTCTCACTCGCCGACGGTGGCTGCCGTAGACGAGGAGCTGTGCAGCGGGTGCGGAGTCTGTGTGGAGGCTTGCGCCTACGACGCCCGCACGCTCGATGTGAGGCGGCGTGTGGCGGTGGTGAACGACGTCCTGTGCGAGGGGTGCGGCGCATGCGCCGTGGCGTGCCCGAACGGCGCCACGCGTCAGAAGAACATGGCAAGGTCCCAGGTGCTGTCGATGATCGACGCGGTGGTGGGGTAGGCTGAGCATGCGCAGGGGCATGCGCAGGAGCCAGGGGCTTTTCCGCGTTACTGCGGGGAGGATGGCCGCAGATTTCTGATCTCTGGCTTCGGTCCTCCGCTGCGGAACGGCGGGGCCGGATTCGCCGAACGGGGCAGCCGTCGTAGATTCGGCGAAAGCCGTGACGGCGATGGCGATCTAGCCAAGCGATCAAGTGAAAGTGATAAGGTGTGAGCCTGACAATGGTGCCTGAAGCGCATTTGAAAAGGTCCGTGCTGGTCGCAGGCGGCGGCGTGGCCGGGATGCACGCTTCGCTTATCCTGGCCCACGCAGGCGTGCAGGTGTACCTGGTGGATTCGTCCCCCACAGTGGGCGGGCTGTGGAGCCTCCTTGACAAGACCTTCCCGACCCACAGCTGCGGGGTTTGCCACATGTCTCCGAGGAATCCGGCTTACTGTCCGGTGCTCGAGATCGAGAGACACCCCCGCATCGCGCTCATGGTGAATAGCAGCGTGACGGAGGTCTCCGGCGACATCGGCGACTTTCGCGTGCGCGTCACAACTCGCCCCGAGTTCGTGAGACGCGACCTCTGCGATGGCTGCGGCGAGTGTGAGAAAGTTTGTCCTGTTGAAGTAAGCGTGCCCTCTTACCTTGGGTTGGGCGGCCGCAGGGCGATCTACAGGCCTGGCCACCGCGCCGTGCCCGGCGGGTTTGTCCTGGACGAGGCGGCGTGCACGAGGTGCGGGAAGTGCGCCGAAGCCTGCCCGAGGGGTGCCATAGACCTCCTCGCCGAAGACACGCGGACGGATCTCGAGGTAGGAGCCATCATTGTGTGCCCCGGGATGACCATGTGCGACCCCCGCGTGCGCCCTGAATACTCGTACGATCCTTCGAAGAACGTCATCACCGGCCTCGAATTCGAAAGGATCGTGAGCGCTTCGGGTCCGACCGGGGGGCGGCTTCTCCGCCCAGGAGACGGTGCGAGACCCGGCAGAATCGCGTTCATCCAGTGCGTCGGCTCGCGCGATAGGTCCAGAGCAAACCCGTACTGCTCCTCGGTTTGCTGCATGTACGCCATCAAGGAGGCTATCATCGCGAAGACGCTTGTGCCCGACGCACGGGTCAAGGTCTTCTACATGGACGTGAGAGCCCTCGGAAAGGGCTACGAGGAATATTACGCGCGCGCGAAATCCCTGGGCGTTGAGTTTGAGAGCTGCAGGGTATCGGGGATCGAGGAGAGGGACGGCGCTCTCGAGGTGTGCGCCGAGTCGGGTGGCACGGTGAGGCGCAAGGGCTTCGACCTTGTAGTGCTCTCAAATGGCTTTGCGCCCAGCAGAAACCTTGGGGCGCTCAGTGTTGCGCTCGGCGTCGAGCGGGACGAGTTCGGGTTCATAAAGCTGCTTTCTCAGGGACGGTCGCGGGTGAAGACCTCCCGTCCCGGTATCTACGTATGTGGCGGAGCCTCGGGGCCGCAGGACATCCCCACCGCGATCATGTGGTCGGGGGCGTGTGCGCTCCAGGCGCTCCGGGCGGTGGGCCCGGAGGCGGACGGGGATGAATGGCCCGCGCTTCAGGTAGACGCGGGAGGATCCGCCGCCCAGCCGCACGAGCACGAGGATGTTGCTCGGGGGTCTTCGGCTGCGTTTTCGGGGCCGGCACCGACGCCGGCACCGAGACCGACACCGACACCGGCACCGGCAGCCGGGCAAGAGGAGCCGAGGATCGGGGTGTTCGTATGCAGGTGTGAATCATCCATGGGCAGTCTTGATCCTGCCGCCCTTGCCGAGGCTGTATGCGCGAAGACCATGGACGACGTGGTTATCGTAGGGGAAGTCCCCGCCATGTGCAGGCGGGAAGGCCTTGTGGCCCTCGCCCGGGAGGTGGCATCCTACAGAATCAACCGCGTGGTTGCCGCCGCGTGCTCGCCCAGGGACGTCCAGGGCCTCATCGAGGCGGGGCTATCGCAGGTCGGCGTGGCACGCGGGATGCTCGAGATCGCGAACGTGCGTGAGCAGTGCGGCTGGGTCCACGACGATCCTATGGAGGCCACGCGAAAGGCCTGCGACCTTGTGGCGATGGCCGTCGCGGGCGTCCGTCTCGCGAGGCCGCTTGCGGAGCACGCGAGGGCCATTCCGGCGGGGGCGGTGGTCATCGGCGGAGGCCCGGCCGGGATGGAGGCCGCAGCTTCCCTTGCCGACCTCGGCCACGACGTCCACCTCGTGGAAAGGGACGGCGTCCTCGGGGGCAGGGCGCGGTATCTCGCCCGCACGCTCGATGGGACGGACGTTCACGAGGTCCTGAGGAAGCTCGAGGAGCGCGTCCGCAGAGACAGCCACATCACCATCCATACCTCATCGCGTGTCGCATCTGTCAGCAGGAAGGACGGGGGCTTCCGCCTCTCCATCGTCCGCGACCATAGCGGCGCTGATCACAGCGGCGCTGACGGCTCCCCAGGCGATCCTGGGCCGGCCTGCGGTGGCGGTGAGAGGGTGGAGATCGACTGCGGAGCGGTGGTCGTGGCGACAGGTGGAGTTGAGGCGTCCGGTCCCGCGTACCTTGCGTCGCCGGATGGGGTGCGTATTCTGACCCAGACGGAGCTTGAGGCGCGCCTTTGGCCGTCGTGCGATATCCCCGCGGGCGTGCAAAACGTGGTCATGATACAATGCGCCGGATCGCGCGACGAGGCAAGGCCTTACTGCAGTCAGGTCTGCTGCTCCCATGCCATCAAGAACGCCATCAGGCTGAAGGCCGAGCGCCCGGATATCGAGGTTTACGTGCTGCACCACGACATTCGCGTGCCTGGGTTATCCGAGGTCTTCTACGAGCGGGCGCGCGAGATGGGCGTGGTGTTTGTGAGGCACCCTGACAACGCCCGGCCCAGGGTGGTTGAGGATGACCACAGCCTGGGCGGCGGGAGGCTCGCGGTCGAGGTCCGCGACGAGGTCCTCGGAGAAACCATCGTTGTTCCGGCGGACCTCGTGGTACTGTCCACAGGGGCGGAGGGCGCCGCCGACCGCGAGCTTGCGATGGCTCTCGGGGTGCCCGTTGACAACCACGGCTTCTTCACCGAGGCCAACGCGAAGGTCCAGCCTACGGACTTTCTCGCGCCGGGAGTCTACGTTTGCGGGCTTGCGAGGGCGCCGGGGTTCCTGACGGATGCGCTCATCTCGGCGCAGGCCGCCGCGGCGCGCGCGGGCGTGTATCTTGCCGCAAAGGAAGCGCGCGCCACTACGAACGTCTCTTACGTCCGCGCAAGGCGTTGCGCGGGCTGCGGCGTCTGCGTGGACGTGTGTTCCTACGGCGCGCGGTCCATTGACGAGGAGACGAAGCTGGCGGTCGTGGACGAATACCTTTGTCGGGGCTGCGGGGCATGTCAGGCGGCGTGTCCCTCGGGCGCGGCCTCGCATGCCGGGTTCGAGCCGGAGCGCATTACGTCCGCGCTGGATGTGGCGCTCGGGTGATCCGGCGCCGCTGATGCGCCGAGGAAAGGGGAGCGGTTATGGGATCTGGCGAAGAGTTCGAACCGAAGATCGTCGCGTTCCTGTGCAACTGGTGCACTTACACAGGCGCGGACCTCGCAGGGGTGTCGAGGATACAGTACCCGCCGAACGTGCGGCCCATTCGAGTCATGTGCTCGGGATCGGTTGACCCGATGTATATCCTGAAGGCGCTCCTGGACGGCGCCGACGGCGTCCTCGTTGGCGGGTGCCATCCCGGCGACTGCCACTACGTGAGCGGGAACTACAAGGCCAGGCGGCGCCTGGCGGTTCTCTCGGCGATCCTGGACGAGTTCGGGATCGATAGCCGCCGGGTCTGGTTCAGCTTCATCAGCGCAAGCGAGGGCGCGCTCTTCGCAAAGACCGTGGGCGATATGACGGCCGCCTTGAAGGCGCTCGGGCCCAATCCCGCACGGGCGCTGTGGATCGCGTAGCGCAGCCCTGACATGTGCAGCATCGAGGTGTGGCCATGAAAGACCTTCTGATCGCGGTGGGACAAGAGGGGAAAGAGAAGGCGCTATCGAGGTTCCTCGCGAGGCTGCTGGAGACCGGGGCCGTAGACGGGCTTGTGGTCGCGGCCGAGGCGGCGCCGGGCGTGATAACGCACGTTCTCGCGAAAGACCCGCGCCTCGTGGAGCGGGCCGCCCGGCCGCTTGCGCCCGTCATGCCCTCGAGCGCGGCGCAGGTGGTGTCGGAGGTGGTGCGCAGGCGGCCTTCGGGCAAGGTTGCGGCGGTCCTCCGGCCGTGCGAGGGCCGGGCCCTCGTCGAGCTCATGAAGCTGAAGCAGGCGGCGCCCGAGAACGTCGTCGCCATCGGCATCGACTGCGCGGGCACGTACGACCCTGTGGCCTATAGAGATGCAGGCGGGAACGCCGACGGCCTCGAGCCGAGGGAGGCGTGTCGCGTGTGCCTGAACCCGGCTCCGCTCGAGGACGCGCTACCCGGCATCACGCTTGGGTTCATCGGGCTGGACGATTCTGAGGGCATCTTCGTGTCCGTTCATGACCGGCTCGACCCGGCTGTGGCCGCGGTGGTGGACGAACTCGGCCTCGCAAGCGGCGAGGGTGCCGGGCGAAAGCGTAGCAAAGCCGTGCAGGCGCTTGTCCAGGAACGGCAAGGGGCCTACGACGCTTTCCTCAGTATTGCCGGCATCTCCGGCATCGAGGCCTTCGCGCGAGAGCTTGCGGCGTGCACAGGTTGCCACAACTGCCGCGTTGCGTGTCCGGTATGCTACTGCAAGGAGTGCGTCTTCGACACCGATACGTTTGAGTATGAGACAGGCCAGTTCCTGCGGAAGGCGGGGAGGAAGGGGGCGCTCAAGATGCCCTCTGAGACGGTCCTCTACCACCTTACCAGGATGAACCACATGTCACTTTCGTGCGTGGGGTGCGGACAGTGCGAGCAGGCTTGCCCCGCCGACCTGCCGCTCTTCCGGCTGTTCGCGATGGCTTCCAGGCGCACGCAGGAGATCTTCGGGTACGTTCCTGGCAGGAGCCTGGCCGAGGAACTGCCTTTCACGACGTTCAGGGAGCAGGAGCTTGAGCCCAGGTAGCCCCGGGGCGGCACTGGCAGGAGGTGATCCGCATGGCACAGGAGATGGTCAGGGTTTTCATCATGGGGAAGGCGTACGAGGTGCCGAAGGGGCTCACCATCATGAAAGCGATGGAGTACGCCGGCTACCAGTTCATCCGCGGCTGCGGGTGTCGCGGGGGCTTTTGCGGCGCGTGCGGCACTGTGTACCGCATGCCCGGCGACTACAGGGTAAAGGTCGGCCTTGCCTGCCAGACGATAGTCGAGGACGGGATGTATCTCACCCAGATACCTGTTTTCCCGGCGAACAAGGCCACCTACAACATCGAGGAGATGCGCCCGACCCTGGGTGATCTCGTGAAAATGTACCCCGAGCTTTCAAGGTGCCTCGGCTGTAACACCTGTACGAAGGTCTGCCCGCAGGAGCTGGACGTCATGAACTACATGGCAGCGGCCATGCGGGGCGACATCGCGCGCACGGCTGACATGTCCTTCGATTGCCTGATGTGCGGCCTGTGCGCGGCCCGCTGTCCGGCGGAAACTGTGCAGTACAACATTGCGATCCTCGCCCGAAGGCTGTACGCGAGGCATATCGCGCCGAGGGCGCAGCACCTTGCCACCAGAGTCCAGGAGATCCTCGACGGCAAGTTCGACCAGCCCCTCGACGAAATGACCAGGCTGGACCGGGCCGAGCTCGAAAGGCTTTACAACGAGCGCGACATCGAGCCGGAGTAGGAGGGATAGATAGAGGTGGCTTACACTCCGCAGATGATAGAGTCGATCCGCCTCGTTGAAGCATCGCGAGAGAGGCGATACACGGAGAAGCACCCGAGGCTGAGCCCCGCGGAGAAGCAGGACCTTCTCCGGAGGTTCCACCCGGACTTCCGTCCGGACACCATGCGCCCGGTGAAGGTGGGGCCGTCGCGCGGATCGATGATGCCCCATGAGCTCGTGGACATCCTCGAGGCCAGGAGCAGGCTGGACCCGGACACCTTTCCCCTCGACAGGATCGACTACGATGTGGACGTGCTGGTGGTGGGGGGCGGCGGGGCCGGGTCGTCGGCGTCGCTGATGGCCCACGCTGCGGGCGCGAACGTCCTTCAGGTCACCAAGCTCAGGCTGGGCGATGCAAACACCATGATGGCCCAGGGCGGCATCCAGGCGGCCGACAAGCCCAACGACTCCCCGATGATCCATTACCTCGATGTCATCGGTGGCGGCGGGTTCGTGAACAAGCCCGACCTCGTGAGGGCGCTTGTCCATGATGCGCCTCTCGTGATAAAGTGGCTGGAGGACCTCGGGTGCATGTTCGACAAAGAGCCCGACGGCACCATGATCACCCAGCACGGGGGCGGCACGTCGCGGAAGCGCATGCATGCCGCGCGCGATTACTCCGGGGCTGAGATCATGCGCACGCTCCGGGACGAGGTGCGGAACAGGCAGATCCCTGTCATCGAATTCTCGCCCGCAGTGGAGCTTCTGTCCGATGGCGAGGGGCGGTGCACGGGGGCTGTTCTTATGAACCTCGAGACGAAAGACTTTTTCGTTGTGCGGGCGAAGACCGTCATCCTGGCGACAGGCGGGTTCGGAAGGCTTCACGTCGCGAGGTTCCCGACTACGAACCACTACGGCGCCACCGCAGACGGCCTTGTCATGGCTTACCGTATCGGAGCAAACCTCATCTTCCTCGACGCGACGCAGTTCCACCCGACGGGCGCCGCGTACCCCGAGCAGATCGTCGGCCTTCTCATCACCGAGAAGGTTCGCGGCCTGGGCGCACAGCTTGTGAATGTCCACGGTGAGCAGTTCGTATTCCCGCTCGAGACCAGAGATGCCGTCTCCAGCGCCATCCTGCGCGAGTGCCATGAGCGGGGTACGGGCGTGATCACCGAGACGGGACAGCACGGGGTGTGGCTCGACTCGCCCATGATAGAGCACATCCACGGCGAGGGCACGATCCAGAGGGCGCTTCCGGCCATGTTCCGCCAGTATAAGCGCTTCGGGATCGACATGCGGAAGGAGCCGATCCTGGTGTACCCGACGCTCCACTACCAGAACGGCGGCGTGGAGATATCGGACGACACGAGCACCTGCATCGAGAACCTGTTCGTGGCCGGGGAGACCTCCGGGGGTGTTCACGGGCGCAACCGTCTCATGGGGAACTCCCTCCTCGACGTGGTGGTCTTCGGCAGGCGGGCGGGGGTGGCTGCGGCCGAGCGGGCTCGGAGCGTGAAGCCCGGGAGGCTCACGCTCGAGCACGTGAGGCGCTATCACAAGGAGCTTGACGAAGCGGGCATCGGGATGGGCAGGGTGTCGCCGATGATTCTGCCGTCCTACGCCCGTCACGAAGCGAGGCCCGGCGCCAACTCTGTGGTATTATAGTGTGGCGGGAAAGACCTGCGGGCCGGGGAACTGCAAAGTCGTCCGAATCGCTCTTGGAGCACAAAACCTGCGCATCGCGCAAAGAGGGGGCGGGTGAGGATGCCTGGAAGCATTGAGGCGGGGCCGGCGGTTGAGGGCCGGCCGGCGGAGGTCCCGGTGGAGATCAACCAGAAATGGTGCAAGGGGTGCGACATCTGCGTCGCCTTCTGTCCGAAAGAGGTCCTCGCAAGACCCGAGGGGGGGAAGGCGCAGGTTGCGCACCCCGAAAAGTGTACACGATGCGGGCTTTGTGAGATCATGTGTCCTGACCTGGCGATCGTGGTAGTACCGGCGGCCCGCAAGGGGACCTCTTCCCGGGGGCAGGGAGGTGCTGCTGATGCTTAGCAAGGCCGGCACGAGGCTCATGCAGGGAAACGAGGCTTGCGCGGAAGGCGCTATAGCTGCGGGCCTGCGATTCTTCGCAGGCTACCCCATAACGCCCTCCACCGAGATAGCGGAGGAGCTTGCGCTCCTCCTTCCGAAGGTCGGCGGGAAGTTCATCCAGATGGAGGATGAGATCGCCAGCATATCCGCGATCATAGGGGCATCGCTTGCGGGGGCGAAGTCCATGACCGCCACGAGCGGGCCAGGGTTCTCGCTGAAGCAGGAGGGGATCGGGTTCGCTTCGTATACTGAGGTGCCGTGCGTTATCGTGAACGTCCAGCGGGTGGGACCGAGCACCGGTGTGCCGACGGCGCCTGCGCAGGGTGATGTGATGCAGGCGCGCTGGGGGACCCACGGCGACCACCCCATTATCGTCCTCTGTCCGTCCTCGGTCGCGGAGACGTTCACGCTCATAATCGAGGCGTTCAACATCTCAGAGCGCTGGCGGATACCGGTGATCTTCCTCATGGACGAGGTCGTTGCCCACATGCGCGAGAAGGTCGTGGTGCCGGATGTAAGCCAGATCAAACTGGTTGAGCGGCCGCGGCCTCAAGTGGCCCCGGACCAGTATCTGCCTTACGCTGCGGGCGAAGACCTTGTGCCCCCCATGGCCGACTTCGGCTCGGGATACCGCTATCATGTCACGGGGCTTACGCACGACCAGACAGGGTTCCCCACCACAAAGGCCCCCGAGGTGGGTGCTCTCGCCCGGCGCCTGGACGCCAAGATGAAAAGGGCGGCGCCGCACGTCACGTTCGTGGATGAGCTTCTTGTGGACGATGCTGAGGTTGCGATCTTCGCATACGGCGTAACGGCAAGGGCGGCAGCGAAGGCTGTCCGCGACGCGCGGGCGCAGGGTCTCAAGGCGGGGCTCATAAAAGCGAAGACGCTCTGGCCGTTCCCCAGCGAGCACGTGCGCAGGGTGGCCGAGCGGGCGCGCGCCATAGTCGTCCCGGAGATGAACATGGGGCAGCTCGTGCTGGAAGTCGAAAGGGCCTCCGCGGGCCGGGCGAAGGTCGCGGGCCTTTCGCGGGTGGATGCGGAGCCCATCACGCCGGATGAGATCCTGGCAAGACTGCGGGAGGTGTGACGAGAGCGATGGCGATGCCTGTAACTCACTACCTGCGGACGAGCAAGATGCCTCACATATGGTGCGCAGGGTGCGGGCATGGGATAGTGCTTGGCGCCGTGCTGCGGGCCATAGACTCGCTGGGCCTCGATAAGGACGAGGTGTGCGTGGTCTCGGGGATAGGGTGCGCCTCGCGGGCACCGGGTTATCTCGACTTCAACACGCTCCATACAACCCACGGCAGGGCCATCGCCTTTGCCACCGGGATCAAGATGGCGAAACCCGAGCTGAAAGTGATCGTGCTCACCGGGGACGGTGACGCCGCCGCGATAGGCGGGAACCATCTCATACACGCGGCGCGCCGCAACATCGGCATCACCACCGTGTGCTTCAACAACAGCATCTACGGGATGACGAGCGGCCAGTACTCTCCCATGACCCCGACGGGAAGTTTAGCGAGCACGGCGCCGTATGGGAATATCGAGGAGCCCTTCGACCTGTGCGACCTGGTTTACGCGGCCGGGGCGAGCTACGTTGCCCGCGGTACCGCTTATCACGCTCTGCTCCTGTCAAAGCTCATCGCAAAGGCCATAGCCACCGAAGGGTTCTCGTTCGTGGAGGCCATCACGCAGTGCCCGACTTACTACGGAAGGCGCAACAACATGAGGTCCGCCGTGGACATGCTGAAGTGGCAGAAGGAGCACGCCGTGCCCGTGGCTGCCGCGGCGAAAATGTCCGCGGAGGAACTCGTGGGCAAGTTCAGGATAGGCGAGCTTGGCACGAGGACCAGGCCCGAGTATACCCGGCGGTACGCTGCTGTCATTGAGACGGCGCAGAAAGAGGAGGCTGAGCAGGATGCGTAAGGAGGTCCGGCTCTCAGGGAGCGGGGGGCAGGGGCTGATCCTCGCGGGCATCATCCTCGCAGAGGCCGTCATCCACGACGGCCATGAGGTGGTCCAGACGCAGTCGTACGGGCCGGAGGCGCGAGGCGGGGCGAGCCGCGCCGAGGTCATCATCGCCGACGAGGCCATCGACTACCCTAAAGTGGGCACACCCGACGTCGTCCTCGTGATGTCTCAGGAAGCGTGCAACAAGTATGCGCGCCAGGTGAAGCCCGGCGGGATGGTCGTGGTAGACGAGACGAACGTGAAGACAGTCCCAGATGTAGAAGAGGCGCGCGTGGTGCGCCTTCCTATCACAGACATCGCAAGGCACGAGGCAGGCCGGCAGGTGACTGCGAACATGGTGGCCCTCGGCGCGCTTGTGGGGATTGCGGGCCTTGCGACGCCGGAGGCGGCCGAGCGGGCTGTGAGAGAGCGAGTCCCGAAGGGAACGGAGGACCTGAACCTGAAGGCGTTCAGGCTGGGGATGAAGCGGGCGAGGGAGGCTTTGGGTGCGACATGAAACTCCATGAATACCAGGCGAAGGAGATAATGAGACGCTACGGGGTCCGAACCCCGCGCGGCGAGGTCGCGTGCACCGCCGACGAGGCAGGCGAGATCGCAGCGAGGCTGGGATGCGCGGTCGCCGTGAAGGCCCAGGTCCATGTGGGGGGCAGAGGCAAGGCCGGCGGCATTGCGGTTGCGACCACGCCGGACGAGGCCAGGTGTCAAGCGTCGCGCATTCTCGGGATGAACATCAAGGGCCTCACAGTGACGAGGGTGCTCGTGGAAGAGGCCGTTAAGGCCGCAAGGGAGTATTATGCCGGAATCACCATAGACCGCGCCCGTCGCTCCATCGTAGTGATGGCGAGCAGCGAAGGCGGGGTGGACATCGAGGAGGTGGCCGCGCGGGCGCCCGAGAAGATCGCTCGGGCCTGGGTGAGCCCTCGGGAGGGCTTCGAGCCGTGGCAGGCAAGGTCGCTTGCGCTCGCCGCAGGATTCGATAGGAAGGCGGTGGGCGCGGCGGGGACGTATATCGCGAGCCTCTTCCGACTGTTTGTGCGCGAGGACGCGTCGCTTGCGGAGATCAACCCGCTCATGTTGTCCGAGGGCGGCCATGTGATCGCTGCGGATGCCAAGATCACCATCGACGACAACGCCATTGTGCGCCACCCCGAGTATCAGGCCCTTGCGGAGGAGGATAGCGAGGATCCGCTCGAGCGCGAGGCTCACAGGCGGGGCCTCACTTATGTCAAGCTGGACGGCGACATCGGCGTCATCGGGAACGGAGCCGGGCTTGTCATGGCAACGCTCGACGCTATCAGCGCTGAGGGCGGCCGTGCCGCGAACTTCCTGGATATCGGCGGCGGCGCCAGGGCTGATGTGGTAAGAAACGCGCTTGAACTCATCCTGATGGACGGCCGCGTGAAAGCCATCCTTATCAACGTCTTCGGCGGCATCACCAGGTGCGATGAGGTGGCCTCCGGTCTTCTCGCCGCGGCCGAGTCGGTGGGCGTGCGCGTGCCCATGGTCGTGAGGCTTGCGGGCACCAGGGAGGAGGAAGGCAGGGCGCTCCTGCGCGAGACTTCTGTAGTGGCGGCCGAGGGCATGGCGGATGCTGCGAGGCAGGCCGTGGCGCTTGCAGCGGGAGGGGTGCACTGATGGGCATCTTCATAGGTGACGACACGAGGCTTGTGGTTCAGGGCATCACCGGCAGAGAGGGTCGGTTTCACGCCGGCCGCATGAGGGAATACGGCACGAACGTGGTTGCAGGAGTCACCCCGGGGCGAGGCGGTGCCGACGTTGATGGTATTCCCGTCTTTGACACCGTGGCAGAGGCCGTGCGAGAAACGGGCGCCAACGCTTCGTGCGTGTTTGTGCCAGCCTCTGCGGCGGCCGACGCTGCAGCCGAGGCGCTCGCTGCAGGGATCGAGATCGTCGTGTGCATCACGGAGGGGATCCCGACGCTCGACGTGATGAACATGCTGGATGCAGCAAAGGCACGGGGATGGAAGGGGCGGGTCATCGGGCCCAACTGCCCGGGCCTTGTGACATGCGGCAAGGCCCTTGTAGGCATCATGCCCGGGCGTATCTTTACTCCCGGCCCCGTGGGCCTTGTGTCGAGGAGCGGGACCCTCACCTACGAGGTGGTGAACCTTCTCAGCGCGAGAGGGATCGGCCAATCCACCTGCGTTGGTGTTGGGGGGGATCCGATAATCGGAACGAACTTTGTCGACTGCCTGGCAGAGTTCGAAGACGACCCCGACACCAGGGCCGTCGTGCTCATCGGAGAGATCGGAGGGCAGGACGAGGAGGACGCTGCGGCCTTTATCCGTGAGAACATGACCAAACCGGTCATCGCCTTTGTGTCGGGGCGGACCGCTCCGCCGGGCAAACGAATGGGTCACGCCGGCGCCATAGTCTCGGGCAACATGGGAACCGCTGAGTCGAAGATGAAGGCGTTCCGCGAAGCGGGCGTGCCTGTCGCGGACAGCATAGGCGAGATCATGAGACTCGTAATGGACGCGCTGAAGTAGCTTGCATGCGAGGCGGCCGATGGGCCTTGGCGAGAAAGCGATGGGCGCAGCACAAAGGATGGTACAGGGGTGGGGCCTGATGCGGCGCCCACCCCTGCTATGCCATGATGTGACACGGCCACTGCGTGTTAGCTCTGGTTCGCCTGCCACGGGATGAAGAAGCAAAGGAAGAATATCGCTATGATGACGATTATGGAAATGATTATTATCCACATCAGCGTAAAGGACTCCTGGGTCATCTACGATACCTCCTTTCAAAGTAGGCCGCATCGCCCTGCCGGGTCCTGGATGGCTAGCTAAGTGAGGGTGCGTTAATTCTCGCCACTCTTCCAGTAGTTGCCGGGTTGCCGGTGTTGCACTCGGGGACGGCGCCCCAAGCGGGGCGCGCTTCGCCAAAATCCGGCCCGTCTGGCCAGTGGCCGGATTTTGACACCCCTCGTGCAATCACCGGCAACTTCTCCCAAAAGTCGGGAGCATTTCTGCACCCTCACTTAGCTGGAAGCTGGTGCTTGGTCCGGGTCGACATCCTCCAGGAAGTGTGTGAGCATGCTTGCTACGAACCTCTGGAACTGCGGCGTTTTTGCGAGGTCAAGAAGGAGCGGAAAGGACACGCCGTGGGACGGCGGTGCCCCTGATCCCTGGACACCCGCACTTTGCTCGAGCGACGCTTTGACCATGGCACTGATCTGCGAAAGCGCTCCCGCGGCCTCGTCGGCCAGCTTGAGCGAAGACTGAATCTTGTCTAGAGTGTTGTTCACTGTTCCATCAGCGATAGCCCCGCGAAGCGCCAGCTTCGCGCGGGAGAGCAGGTTCGGACGCGATGCCGACGTGCCGGGTCCCTGCGAGGCGTGGCTTTGTCCGCTCTCATCGTGTGTGGGTCCATCGTGCTCGACGGGTGGAGCATCCACGCCCGGCACCTGAGCGGCAACCGGATTGCCATGGGTGCGGGAAACCCGCTCACGCGTGAGATCCTTGCTCTGGCCGCCGGACCTCGTAAGGCTGGCCGGGGCCCCGCTGCGGCCTTTCTCGACTGCAGGGGTTGTTTCCGCCGGGCCGTTTCCAGGCCGGGCGATTTCCATTGCGTCGACCCTTGACGACATCCTATCGTAGGACTCCTCGAGACGTTTGAGGCTTCGTTCCAGCCGCTGCAACACCTGGTTCTGTTGGGCCACCGCCTCCTGTAGCGTCTGTATCTCTCGACGGGAATCCCTGTTATCCTGAACCTCCATGGAAAACCACCCCGCTGCCTATCTGTGCCCCTCGAATCTCGTATCGGTCGGCACTACATTATATGACCCTCGGGCGAGACTGTGCGGGGCCTACACTTGTCGTAATATGTGTGGGCTGGCTCCCGGTGTCCGCGTTTCACCAAAACCTGCCCTTCCGAATACGATCTATCGGGGCAGGGTGCCGCCCCTGCACGAATACTTCGGTGTACGCGGGAGGCCGCGGACCGGGAAGGTGGGACATAACGCGCATGGCGAACGAGATCGAGGGAATCTCGTCGAGAATCCGCGAGAGTCTGCAGCAAAACGAGGGAGCGTCGCTCGCAGGGATCCTGCGTGATGCGGGCATCTCTCCTGAGAATCAGGAGCGGGTCAAAGGTCTTCTAGGCGGGCTTGGGTATTCGGACGCTCAGCTCTTTGACCCTGTCGAACTTACGAAGATCGCACATAACCTCCTGTCGTCTATGCCGGAGGAGACCCGGCGCCAGTTTCTTGACGCGGTTCTCCAGGCGGTTGCCGACATGAGCCCGGGAGGCGTGCCTGTGGAGATCAGAGACGCCCTGTCATCCCGCCCGGGAGAGGTTAACACGAGCGTCTCACCGGGTGAGAGCTAAGCAGGGATCCGGGTACTCTTGCCCGGACGACCGTGGCCCTCCAGGCGGTGACCATGGGATGCTCTTCGCCCGACCCCGGGAAGTAGAGACTATTCAACAGCCGAGGCGGTCCACGGGGTCACGGCAGAATGGGCAGTGGACGCTCGGAGGAGCAAAGTAAAACACCCTCCCATATTATATTATCGAGGCAGGCGTCGTCCGAAGGGATGGCTTGTAGCCGAAGAGGCCGTGTGATAGAGGTAAGGTAAGTCCTCGAGGCACCCCCGCGCACGGAAATAAGTGGAGCAACAAGGTCTGATAACGTCAAGGCCTGCACGCGGGGGGCAGGGTAGCGGGAGTGTCCGGTGGTCCGCCCGTACGGTCGAGCGGTTTGGAGTCATCTGTCGCCAGACGGCGTCAGGTCTCATGACAGATGAGGAAAGGAGGTCGTCGTATGACCCAGGAAACCCACTTCTGGTGGATAATCATACTGCTCTTCGTCTTGCTCGTCCCGATATTCCTGATCATCTTCCCGATCTTCCCGTGGAGCAAGAGCGCGTAGTGCGTCCGGCGGGTGGGTGAAGTCGGGGAAACGGGGAGGAGCAAAACGTGGTACAGCAACTCGAACACTGGTGGATCATCATACTCCTGTTCGTTCTGTTGCTGCCGCAGCTCGTCGCGTTCTCCACGGCGCTTGCCGCAGGCTACGCCTGGAGAGCATGACCTGGCTTGCAACTCACAGCCTCCTCGCACGAAGGGCCTTCGGCCTTCATGGCCGGGGCCCTTCTGCGTGAGGCTGCGGCGCCGCGGAGCCTCCTCACTCACCGACCCCTCTCTTTAGGAATATCATTTAACGTCATCGAAGTCTGCCATGAAGGAGGACCAGGCACATGCTCCCGAGTTATGCCGTCTACCTTATGGCACTTGCTGCTCTAGCGCGCAAATCGCGCCAGGGAGTCAGCGGAGCCGGGTCCCGGCCGGTCCGAAAGATAATCTTGTTCGAACCCGGCGTGGCCCCTGACAGGGTCCGTTCCATCGTGGAGGAATGCGGGGGGAAGCTCCGGAAATCGCTGCCCATCGTGAACGGTGCGGCATGCGTGTTTCCCGAAGAAGCGACGGTCATGAGCCTTCTATCGCGCGCCGGGGAGGTGGCGTGGGTCGAGGACGACTTCATCATTCCGATCGCGGGTGCCTGCTTTTTCGCTCCCAGGCCGCGCCCGCGGCCGCCCAAGCAGACGGTGCCGTGGGGGATCGCGAGGGTGCGGGCTCCGGAGGCATGGGGAAACGCCGCGGGAAGGGGCGTGCGGGTGGCCGTGCTTGATACAGGCATCGACATGAGCCACCCTGACCTCAAAGCGAACATCGAGGGCGGGTTCGACTGTATCAACGAGACTGCCGACGTAGTGGACGACAACGGCCACGGCACCCACGTGGCTGGCACCATCGCAGCCCTCGACAACGACTTCGGGGTAGTGGGAGTTGCACCCGAGGCGAGGCTGTACGCTGTGAAAGCCTTCGACTCAAGAGGCCAGGGGCAGGTCTCCGACATCGTGCAGGGTGTGGAGTGGTGCATGACGAACCGCGTGCAGATTATCAACATGAGCTTCGGGACCGCCGATTCCAGCAAGGCTCTCACCATGGCAATCGAGAAGGCGGCCCAGGCGGGCACTGTCATGGTTGCCGCGGCTGGCAACGATGGCAGACGCGACAGTGTGCTCTACCCTGCCCGCGACCCCAACGTCATTGCTGTGACAGCGTCCACACGCGACGACCGTATAGCTTCGTTCAGCAATTCGGGCGAGCAGGTCGCTGTCGCCGCTCCGGGGGAAGACATCTATTCGACTTACAGGGACGGTGGTTACAAGAGTCTGACCGGCACATCGATGGCCTGTCCTCACGTTACGGGAGTCGCCGCATTGCTCCTCTCAGTCTCGCCCGGCCTCACCAGGGATGATGTGCGACAGATCGTGTGCGGGACAGCAACGAAGCTGTCGGGGTTTTCCCCGGACCAGCAGGGGTCGGGCGTTGTGAACGCCGGGGCGGCTGTTGCGCGTGTGCGGCTGTCCGCGTAAGAAGGCCGGGCCTGGGTTTTCGTGTCCGGGTGCATCCCGATGCGTGACGAGGTGATCTAGTATGGCCGAAGTCTCCCGTGTCCTTGAGGACGCGACGTGGAGGCTGATGGGCCTCCCGAACGTGGTGGGCGTGGGGCGCGGGTACAAGGCTACGGGCGGCGTCCGTGGCTCCACTGAGTGTATCGTGGTGCTGGTGAAAAAGAAGTTCCCGAGAGGAGTCCTCGAGACTCAGGCGCAAGTTCCCGCCGAGGTGCGCGGGGTCCCCACCGATGTGGTGGAGGTCGGGGAGATACGATTCCTCGGGACGGGAACGGAAAGCATGGGCGACACAGCAGCCGACACGGCAGGTTCCACCGAGCGGACTCGCAGGCAGGAGCGGATGCGGCCGGCCCGGCCAGGCGCGAGCATCGGGCACTACCAGATCACGGCAGGCACGTTCGGCGCGGTCGTGTGGGACAGGAGGACCGGGGAGCCCCTCATCCTGTCCTGTAACCACGTGCTTGCCAACGCCACTTCGGGCCGCGACGGCAGAGCAACGGTGGGCGACCCCATCGTCCAGCCTGGTGCTGCCGACGGGGGGACCGTCGAGCGCGACCAGATCGCCGTCCTGGACCGGTTCGTTCCCATCCAGATGTCGGGAAGGGTGCCCGCTTGCATGGCTTCTAGGGTTGCAGAGAGGGCCGTTAACAGCTGGTTGCGGGCCACCGGGGCGCCGGCTCGGGTGGAGATAGTCACGACATACATTCCCTTCGCTGTGAACACCGTGGACGCGGCGCTTGCCCGTCCACTGCATCCGGGATCCATCGAATCGCCTGTGCTCGAACTCGGCGAATTGCAGGGAATAACCGAGCCCGAGCTCGGCATGTCGGTGAAGAAGAGCGGGCGGACCACCGGGGTGACAACCGGCGAGATAACCTCGGTCGATACGACCGTGAGTGTGGTATACTCGGGCAACGTCACTGCGACTTTCCGGGACCAGATAATGACCGGGTCCATGGCAGACGGGGGCGACTCCGGGTCGGTTCTCGTAGACGAGAATGTGCGCGCGGTGGGCCTCCTGTTCGCCGGCTCCGACAAGTCAACGATTTACAACAAGATAACGAACGTGGTGGAGGCGCTCGGCGTCACTTTCGAGCGTCCCTGATGTGGACCGCGGTGAAGGTGCGGTGAGAACGGCGATGTGGACGGCAAAGCGGATACCCGCCGGAGTGGGAGAAAGGGCCAAAACGCGCGGGGGCGGCTAACAAAGCAGGAAAACGACGTCAAACGACGAAAAGTCACAAGGTGAGATAGGACGAATGTTGGGCACGCACCGGTCCCGGAGGTGAGCAGACGGTGAAGGCGGTTGCCATTGCTGTGTTGAGCTACGTCATAGGATCGATCCCTTTCTCCTACTTGGCCGCAAGGGCGTTTAAGAGAATCGACCTGAGGAAAGTGGGGTCGAGGAACGTCGGCACGACCAACGTGGTGAAATCCGCAGGCCTCATCCCCGGGCTTCTCGCTGCAATAGGCGACTGCGGCAAGGGGATCGTGGCCGTGCTCATCGCGAGAGCCACCGCACCTGAGTTGTCCTGGGCGACCTTTGCAGCAGGCCTGCTTGCGGTCGTCGGCCACAACTGGCCGATCTGGCTCGGGTTCCACGGAGGGGGAGGCCTCGCGACGTGCATCGGGACCTTGCTCGTGCTGTCGGCGGCCTCCGTGTTCTACCTGCTCGCGCTGTGGGGTGCCTCGTATGTGCTCACCAGGCACAAGTATGCGAGTTCCGTGTTCGGCTGTGTCTCGCTGCCTGTGTTCCTCGGAATATACGAGCAGTCGTGGGCGTACTTTACCTTTGGGCTGGGCATGGGCGTCCTGCTCGGAGCAAAGCAGGTGATAGCCTGGTTGAGATACGGAAGGAAGCCGGACAGCATCGCCGCATGCTGACGTCCACGCCGGGCCGGCTGGCCTACCTCTCTGCGGGCCGTGCGTGGCGGTAAACCCGGGAGCGACGCGGGATATGGTTTTGGTCGCGGCCGCTCCCGCTAAATTTGCCCGGAAGGGGGAGTAAGGTGGCAAGCAAGGTATACTTCACGAACATACGCACCAAGAGCGGCCTTTCCCTGCTGGACAAGGTCAGCCTGCTGTTTGACGCGGCGGGCTTCTCGAAGCTTCTCGAAAAGGACGACCTCGTGGCCATCAAACTGCACGTGGGCGAGCCGGGCAACCTCGCATACATCCCGCCGCCACTTGTGAGGAAGGTCGTCGACAAGGTGAAAGCCGCGGGCGCACGGCCGTTCCTCACCGACTCAAACACGCTTTACGTGGGCAAACGGTCGAACGCCGTGGACCACACCATATCCGCGCTGGAAAACGGCTTCACATACGCGACTGTGGGGGCGCCCTTCATCGTGGCCGACGGTCTGACAGGGCACGAGCATATGAAGGTGCCCGTCGAGGGCGTGCGTCTCAAAGAAGTCCGCGTAGGGGCAGCCATCGCCCAGGCGGATGCCATGATAGCCCTGTCGCATTTCAAGGGCCATGAGGCCACGGGCTTCGGCGGAGCCATCAAGAACGTGGGCATGGGCTCTGCGAGCCGCAGCGGCAAGCAGGAACAGCACTCGGGGCTCAGGCCGGCAGTGCGCCCGGAGAGATGCACCGGATGTGGGAGGTGCGTCAGGTGGTGCCCCACCGGGGCGCTTTCGGTCGGCGGGGACGGGAAGGCCCGCATAGACCCGGAGCGGTGCATCGGCTGTGCCGAGTGCACCATAACGTGCAACAACAGGGCTATCAAGGTGCAGTGGGAGGAAGGCCAGGAGGGCAGCCTCCAGGAGAAGATGGCCGAGTATGCGCTGGGGGTCGTGAAGACGAAGGAGGGCAAGTGCGGCTTCATGAACTTCGTGATGAACGTCTCTCCCCAGTGCGACTGTTACGCCTGGAACGACGCCCCCATCGTGCCGAACATCGGCATCCTGGCGTCGCAGGACCCCGTCACCATCGATGCCGCCTCGGCCGACCTGGTGAACCAGGCCCTCGCCCTCCCGGGGTCGGCCATTGCCCACCTCGCCCATGCCGATTCTCATGCGGACAAGCTCGCGGCCCTCTATCCGGAGGTGGACTGGACTGTGCAGCTAAAGCACGCCGAGCGGATCGGGCTTGGGACGCGCGACTATACGCTCGTGAGTGTAGGTGTGGTTTAGTCCCGGGCCGGTCCGGGCCGGTCCGGGCCGGGCGGGCCCGGACCGGAACGGGGAACACTATAGGTGCCCAAGAGGTGCCCACGCTCGAGGTCGCGGGCTCGCGGGCTGCGTACGCGCGGGGCGCCGGTGTACTCAGGCCAACACGCCATGTGCACAGCCGATGCTACGACTCCGAACTGGGTTACCTATAGGTGAGAGTAAATGACAGTCGAGGAGACTGTTGAACTTCTCCAGCGACTGCCGGTTTGGCCGAGCATTGCGACGGTTTTGGGCGATTCAACCGGGCTGGGTTGAAACGAGATCTCCTCCGTATTGTGGCAGGACGCGGCGGAACAGCATGGCGGCATGGAGGACGAGAGAGTGCCAGATGTGTACGTCACAGAGCGCGATTTCCGCGATGTCGTGGCCGACTTCTACATCGTTGTAGCGCGGGCCGCCCCTGAGTGGCTTGCGGGCGCGAGGTGGCTCCAGCGGAAAGACGTCCCCATCAGCGAGGTCAAGGTCCGGGATCTTGCGACGCTGGCGCGGGAGGACGCCATGCTATGCGTCCTCGCAGTGCTTGAGGTTGTCTTTCGCCTGCAGGACGGGGCGACAGGGGAGCGTTCAGACCTGTATAACGTGCCCCTGGTTGTTGCGGTGGAGGGCGCGCAGATCGAGGGCCAGCCGCTCGCCCGGATAAAGGGTCCCGGGTATCAGGCGCTGGTGCATGACGCCACTCACACCACCATGTTTGCCAGGGCGGCGCTGGGCGGCGTCAGGAGGGAGGCCGTGGTGGCTGCCGGGGAGGGGACGTTCGAGTTCCGCGGCGTCGGCGCTCGTGTGCCGGGTGTGGCGCGTGTGGCGACGAGGCTGCCGGACACCTCCACGAATACACTCGTGACAGTCGATTCCGCGCAGGTTATCAAGGTGTACCGCAGGATGGTCCGGGGCACGTCCCCGGACCTCGAGATGAGCGTGAGCCTGACAAGGGTGGGCTTTCGCCACATGCCCGCCGCGACCGGCTACGCGGTGTACCGCACGCGCGATGGGGCCTCCTTCCCGGTCCTCCTTGTGCAGCAATTCGTGCCGAACCAGGGCGAAGCATGGCGGACGTCCTTTGCTGACGCCTCGGCCTTCGTTCGCGGCAGGGAAGCAGCGGAACGGGCAGGCCGCGAGGAAGCGCGCGAGGCCCGTCTCGGCGAGATCACGGCCGAGCTCCACTGTGCTTCCGCCGGTATCGACGACGACGCGTTTCGTCCCGAGGGCTTCGGCCCCGGAGATGTCCTCGCCCTTGAGGAAAGCCTCATCGCGTCGGTGGGCGAGTCCATGGAGGCTCTCCAGCGGGCCGAGGAACGTTACGACCCGCCGCATGCCCAGAGGATCCGCGACGTCGCAGGACGCGGCGAGGACCTCATCGCACTTGTGAGGCGCGCCTGTCGCGGCCTGGCATCCTCCCGCGACCTGGGCAAGAAGATCCGCATCCACGGCGACCTGCACCTCGGCCAGTTCCTGAGGGTCGCCAGGGAGGCCGGGGGTGGCGCCGAGGACTTCGTCATGATCGACTTCGAGGGGGAGCCTCTGCGTCCTGCCGAGGAGAGGAGGCGGAGAGCCAGCCCCTTGCGTGATGTGGCGGGGATGCAAAGGTCGTTCGACTACGTCGCCTACTCGGCGGCTTTCGCCCTGCGCGAGGAGGGCGTGGAGTGCGACGGTGGCGGGAAACCTGCCGCGGCAGCCGGCGTCGCGGCCGGGGAGATCTCGGACGACCCGTGCGAGAGGGCGAGGGTCTGGGGCCGACGAGCGGGGAGGGCCTTCCTGGCGGGCTACCTTCAGAAGGCGCGGCGCGACGGCCGAGGCCTCGTGCCAGGGGATGACAGGGACTTCGGGCTCCTGCTCACGTGTTTCAAGCTGGAAAAGGCCCTCTACGAGGTGAGATACGAGCTTGGGAACCGTCCCACATGGGTGGAGATCCCGCTTGCGGGGGTGCTGGATTGCATGGAGGAACTGCGCGGCCTTGTGGGTTTGCCGTGACATAGACACACCCCAGGCCGCTTTGCCGCGTACAGGATTTGCGTGCACACGATTTGCGTACGGGTAATTGGGAGGCCGGTGGACGCGATGGAGAAGCGACTATCTGTGACGTTGATGACCAACGAGTATCCGCCGAACGTGTACGGTGGCGCGGGAGTCCATGTGGACTATCTATCCCGGGCGCTCGCGAAGATGATGGAAGTGGAGGTCAGGTGCTTCGGGGACGAACGTTCCGGGCCGGAAGGCATAACAGTGCGGGCCTACGGGCCCTGGGAGCTCATGACAAGGGGCGGCGACCAGCGCCTTGCGAAAGCGCTTTCGCCGCTCTCGACGGACCTCGCGATGGTTAAGGACCCGGTGACATCCGATGTGGTCCACTGCCACACCTGGTATACGTTCATGGCCGGGTTCTACGCGAAGGAGCTTTACGGGAAGCCGCTCGTCACCACCATCCACAGCCTCGAACCGCTTCGCCCGTGGAAGGAGGAGCAGCTTGGCCCGGCGTACAGGCTGAGCCGATGGATGGAGCGCACCGGCGTGCTTGCGTCCGACAGGGTCGTGGCGGTTTCGAAGGGGATGAAAGCCGACATTCTCAAGTGCTATACAATCCCCGAGGACCGCATCCGGGTCATCCACAACGGCATCGACCTCGACGAGTACAGACCCGTCTACGCGAACGACGCGCGCCGCGAATACGGCATTGGCAACAACTATGTGCTCTTCGTGGGGAGAATGAGCAGGCAGAAGGGGATAGTCCACCTTCTGGACGCCGTCCCGTATCTGCCGGAGGACGTGCAGGTGGTGCTTTGCGCAGGCGCGCCTGACACCGAGGAAATCGAGCGCGAGGTGGTGGAGCGGGCCGCCGGGAAGCCCAATGTCGTGCTCATCCGCGAGATGGTGCCGAAGCGCAAGCTCATCGAGCTTTACTCGAGCGCCCGCGTGTTCTGCTGCCCATCTATCTATGAGCCGTTCGGCATAATCAACCTTGAGGCCATGGCGTGCGAGACCCCTGTAGTGGCGTCGGCGGTGGGCGGCATACTTGAGGTTGTGGTGGACGGCGAGTCCGGGTTCCTCGTAGAGCCAGGCAACCCCGAGGCGCTCGCCCGGGCCATCAACACCTTGCTCCAGAACCCCGATCTCGCCCGGTCCTTCGGCAAGGCCGGACGCAGGCGCGTCGAGGCGCACTTCAGCTGGGACTCAATCGCCCGCCAGACGAAAGATCTCTACGCTGAGCTGGTTCCATCGGGCTAGAACGGTGCTCCGAAATGCTCGCCGTGGGCAGGTGCCGCCATCTGCAGGCCGGAAATTGCCAGCTCGGAGACGCAGTGACGGGCGGGCCGCGCCTCGCCAGAGTCCGGCCCATTTGGCCAGTGGACGGATTCTCACGGGTAACGGAGACTTGCCATGATATTTCCGTTTCCGGCTAAAGCTTCGGCCCCGTTTCAGTCCCCGTTTCGGCCGGAGCCGCAGGCTTGATTCCAGACTCAGTAGCAGTTCCAGTCACAGTTCCAGTCCCGGGCCTAGCTCCAGCCTCAGCCCCGGCCCCAGCTCCAGCTCCAGCCTCGGCTCCATCTCCAGCCTCGGCTTCAGCTCCAACCTCAGCTTCGGCCCCAGACCCGGTCGCGGGTTTGATCTCAGCCTCAGCCTCAGTCTCAGCCTCAGTCTCAGTCTCAGTCTCAGTCTCGGTCGCAGCCCCGGCAGTGGCCTTGGCGTTGCCACCTCTCGGTGCCTGGGGCTCTGTTCCCGCCCGTTCGGCCTCGGCCTCCAGGCGCCATTCGAAGTAGCTCCAAATGCCCCTTACGATGCCCCGCGCAGCTCTGTCCCGGAAGGCAGGGTCGATGAGGAGCAGTTCCTCGGCAAGGTTCGACATGAATACGACCTCGACGAGGCACGAAGGCATCTTCGCCTCTCGAATGATGTAAAGATCTGGCCTCTCTCGTACTCCCCGGTCCGGAAGGCCGATCTCCTTCACTAGGCCTGCTTGCACATGCTCCGCCAGCCGGCGGCTCATCGGCACGTTCGAGCAGAACAGCGTCTCCGTGCCTGACGGTCCGTCGGTCCTGCCTGCGTTCGCGTGCACGCTGACGAAGGCGTCGGCCCGCGCGTCGGCGGCAACCTTCACCCGCTCCGGTAGGAACACGCTCACGTCGTCGGTGCGCGTGAGGACGGCCTTAGCCCCCGCTTCGCTCAGCATGGCGGCGACGCGCTTCGAGATGTCCAGGGTCACGGCCTTTTCCTGTAACCCCGTCGAGCCGATGGCCCCGGGGTCGCTGCCGCCGTGCCCGGGGTCCACCGCTATTGTCTTCTTGTAGAGCGGCGACCGCGTAACTTCCACGGCGGTCTCGCTCTCGCTGCACGAGCCGTCGGGCCCCGGTCCTCTGGGCGCTTCGGAATGGCCGACGTAGTACGGGAGGTCCACGACAACCCTGACCGTCATCGGCCCGAATTGGGCGAGGCGTATCCTGTTGACGGTGCCGTCGCCCACTTCGATCGTGCAGTCAGGCGAATCGAGGACGGAGTCCTCAAAGTCCATGACGAGCCTGTGTGGTTCAGTAAGACGCGTGACCTTCACCTGCGGCAGGCCGGTGGATTTCACGCTCACGCGCGTGGACTTGAGGCGCGTCGTGAACGCTGCGCCCAGGATGCGGTGACCGAAATCCACTACCACCTCGCCTGGCCTGTCCGACGACGTGAACACCGAGTAGGTCGTCTCCCTGGCAAGGTCCACGACCACCCGCACGGTGTCCGGCGAGTGCTGGCTCGCCCGGATCTGCCGCGCTATTGCGTGGGACACGGGCATTGGCGCGGGATTGCCAACCAGGACGGCCCCGGGGAGGTCCACGACGATCCTCGGGGGATCGATGAGGATGGAGGTTTTGTACTTGAGCTTGCCTGTGCCTCTGATGACCGCCTCGGCACGGCCGTCCACCTCATGGAACTCCATCCCGGTCACACGCTGGGGAAACACAATAACGATTTCGTGGGGGTTCTCTTCAGGCTGGCTTATCGTGTATGCCGAGTCCTGGCAAAGGTCGATGACGAGCCGCACCACGCTGGGGTTAAACTGGGCGATCCTCACCTTGTCGATGATGCCGTCGCCGACCAGGACGGGCTCGGGGCGCGACGGGAGCACGGCTCCCTCGATGTCAACGACGAGTCGCGACGGGTCTTTCAGGACGAAGGACTTCCAGGCAGCCCTTCCCGGGCCTGCCAGCGACACTGTGACCGTCCCGCGTCCTTCGACCTCGGCATAGTTCACCGCAAGGACGCGCGCCGGCCTTTCCTCGCCGCCGGTGGGCGTCGCCGCAGGCGCGCCCGCACGCGCACGCGCGGGGAACGCGACGAACCCTACTACAAGGAGCATGATTGGGAGTAGCCAGGCTTTGCCGTGGCCTGCAGGTCTCAACTTTCTACCTCCAACCGTTCGACTGCTACCAGGTTCTCTTTCGACTTCGTTCAACAATTTCCTCTTCTGCTATGTGGATGCCTGCTCTGAGTGAAGGTTCACGAGACTGCCGATGCTTCCTAAGATTATGTCAGCATGTCAACGCACCCCGTTTGAACCGCCAAAGTCGCCTCGTCTTCTCGTCTCTTCACGGCTTCACCGCTTCACCTCTTTGGCCCATCGTTTCATCGTCTCTTCACCTCTTCGTCCCTTGAGCTCGTCGTCTCGTCACCTTGGCGCCTCGGGGCGACGCGCAGCCACGGCCCTGCTGCGGGAATATCGAGTAGGTCGTCGCAATATGATGTAGCGAACACGTACAGGCACCGAAAACTGCCAGGAGGTGTGCGAGACGATGATAGTCTACACAGTTCGACGGGGAGACACCCTGTGGGACATCTGCCAGCGATTTGGCGGCACCTTCGAGACGACGGTGAGGCTTAACAACCTTGCCCACCCGGATCACATTTATCCAGGGCTTGAGCTTACCATCGAGACGCCCGACACGGTTGGCAAGACGTTTTGCGTGGTGCAGAACGGCGAGACCTTGTGGGACATCGCTCAGCGACACAAGGTCGCCATGGAGGCTCTCGTCGCCCAGAACGGGCTCCAGCACCCGGACGAAATCTACCCCGGAAAGTTGATCCTGGTCGCGGAGGGGCCAAAGCCTGACAAGCCAGATAAGCCCGACAAGCCCGAGAACGAGCAACCAGAGGATGACGAACTCAAGGAAGCCAAGCCCTCGACGGAGTCCTGATGGTACCCTGTCAGACGCCAAATGACACCCAGTCGGCAGGGAGCCGGAGCCCTGATGTGGGTCCGCGCACCCGCTCCGACGGATGACACGCGGACGACGGCTGACATCGGAATGGAGGGACTCGCGGCGTTGACCGGCGTGAAACCGCTGGGCATCCCTCACAGCAACCGATCGCCAGGTTCATACGCGCACTCCGCCTAGATGTGCATCCGCACTCTACGCTGTATGCTTCTTCACTTCCCCTGGACGTGCCGGTAATATGATGTGTGAGGTGAGCAGGTTGGACGGGGGTTTCGAGCATACCGGCAGTCGCATCAGGAGACTTCGCCGCATGAGACGGATCACGCAGGAGGAGCTCGGAGAACTCACCGGTCTGCACGTCAGCTACATCGGACAGCTCGAACGGGGTCAGAGGACCCCGTCTATCAAGACCCTCGACGCAATCGCAAGAGCACTCCAGGTCGACCCGGCGCTTCTGGTGAAGTCTGTCGGGGACGATGAATCCCCTGTCGAAGACCTCCTGGCCCTCGTCGCCGGGGCATCGCCCGAGCAGGTGCAGCTCATCACCAGGATAGCGGAAACCGTGCTTTCGTCCGGCTACCGAGTCGAGAACCGCCAGAGAGATACCAAGGCGGAACCCCCGTCAGACGCCCCGGACAAGTCGTCAAAGTGACCGGCACAAAGCAATCCCTGAGTGAGGGTTCGTTAGTTCCTCCCCGTTTGCCACCATGTGGTGGGTTGCCGGTGTTGAACTGTCTCTTTGAGTCACCGGCAACTCTCCCCAAGAGTTGGGAGCATTTCCGCACTCTCACATAGCACCCATCCCGGGATGTCGACCGCATCATGGCCGCCCTGTTTCCGGGCTGACGCAGCGAGAGTCCTTGGCTTCGACTACCCACGTAACCTGCCAGGCTGGGCGGGAAGATGGACGCCAAATCGCCACCGTGCGCCGCCATCCTGGTCGATTTCCTGCCACCCCGAGCCTCTACCGCCCCGCCGCTGCCCCGCATGGCAGAACAGCAATGCCTCACCAACATGGTGCGCGCCGGTGTTGCGATGATGGTTGCGGCATGCATATAATAAGCATCGCAACATTGTGTGGGAGGCGACTCCCGTGGACGGAAGGCCGATAGGGATATTTGACTCCGGGGTGGGAGGGCTCACCGTGGTGCGCGAAGTATGGCGCCGACTTCCGAACGAGCGCATCCTGTACTTCGGTGACACCGCGAGGGTGCCCTATGGTGGAAGGCCCGCCTTCGAGATCGAGGGCTTTGCGAGGCAGATCATCTCTTACCTTCAGAGGCGCGGGGCCAAGTTCGTCATCGTTGCATGTAACACGACCTCCGCTCTCGCTCTGGACAGGGTCGAGCGTGAGTTCCACCTGCCGCTCGTGGGGATGTTGCGGCCCGGTGCCCGCGCTGCGGCGAAAGCGACGCGCACCGGCAGGATCGGGGTCATCGCGACCGAAGGGACGGCGCGCAGCGGCGCCTACGAGCGGGCGATAAAGGACCTGAGGCCCGGGGCGGAAGTGCTCTCCAAGGGGTGCCCGCTGCTGGTCCCGTTTATCGAAGCCGGCCGGGCTCACTCGCCCGAAGCTATGGACGCTCTTCGGAACTACCTTGCCCCCCTCCTGGAGCGGGACATCGATACGCTCGTGCTCGGGTGCACTCACTACCCGTTCCTTGAGGACGAGATCAGGCAGATCCTAGGCCCAGACGTCGCCATCGTGGACCCTGCCGGAGAGACTGTGGAAGTCGCGTCGGCGCTTCTTCATAACCTCGACCTTGCAAGCCCCGCCAGGACGGGACCTGACGAGTTCACGGTCAGCGGCGACCCTGCAGGATTTGCGCGCGTGGCGGAGAAACTACTGGGGAGCCGATTGCCGCGGGTAGCCAGGGTCGACCTGCAGGCGAGCATGGCTTCACCCGGCCAATGCTATCGGGAGCAACACCTTTAGGGCACCGCCGCGGCGGAGGTGGCACGCTGGTGGCACGCCACCCGGTGGCGGCAAGTGCCAGGTGCTGGTGCCGGGGGGAGGTCAGGTGCCAGGTGGGAGATGCCTGGTACAAGTGGCAGGTGCGTGGTGGCGGGTGCCTGGTGCCAGATGGCAATCGGCTGGGGGCAGGGCCAGAACGCACGGGGCAGGGCGAAGGAAGCGTGAATGAGAACGAAGGCCGAAGGAGGAGGTCGTGACGTGCCGAGGCAAGACGGCAGAGCCAACGATGAGATCCGTCCGGTCAAGATCACGAGGGGATACATGAAGTATGCTGAAGGCTCGGTGCTCATAGAGGTCGGCGACACGCGGGTCGTGTGCACGGCCACTCTCGAGGATCGGGTGCCGCAGTTCTTGAAGGGGCAGGGCAAGGGCTGGGTCACTGCCGAATACGGAATGCTGCCCAGGGCCACCAGCGAACGGAACCCGCGGGAGGCGACGAAGGGCAAGTCGGGCAGGACCTACGAGATCCAGAGGCTGATAGGGCGGGCGCTACGGGCCGTCGTGGACCTCGAGGCCATCGGCGAGCGCACCGTGTGGATCGACTGCGACGTGATTCAGGCGGACGGCGGCACGCGCACCGCCGCCGTCACCGGTTCCTTCGTTGCTCTCGTGGAGGCGCTTTCGCTTCTGTCGTCCGGCGGCAACGCCGCCTGCGGCGAGGCCGGCACCGCCGAGCCGCTGCCCGGCCCCCTCCCCGTAAGGGATTTCATCGCTGCCACAAGCGTCGGCATCGTTGACGGCGAGCTTGTGATCGACCTCTCCTTCGACGAGGACTCCCGTGCAAGCGTCGACATGAACGTCGTGATGACAGGGGGCGGCAAGCTGGTGGAGATCCAGGGGACCGCCGAGGGCAGCCCGTTCTCCAGGGCGGACCTGGACAGGATGCTGAGGCTCGCGAGGAGCGGCATTGACAGGCTCATCGCCATCCAGCGAGAGGTCCTCGGCGACCTTGCGGCAAGGGTGGGCAACTGACGTGCCCCGGCTTGTGCTTGCCACGAGGAACCCTGGCAAGGTTGCGGAGATGCGCGACATTCTGCGGGCAAGCGGGCTCGGTGTCGTGGAGGTCCTCTCGTGCGCAGATTTCCCCGGGCTTGGCGACGTGGAGGAGGACGGGGAGACGTTCGAGGAGAACGCGACGAAGAAGGCTCTCGCCGTGGCAAAGGCCACGGGCGAGGTGGCGCTCGCCGACGACTCCGGGCTTGAAGTCGACGCCCTTGGAGGCGCCCCGGGGGTGCGGTCGGCGAGGTTCGCCGGGGAGGCGCTCCCGCGCGGGGCCTCGCGCGATAGGGCCAACTGCGAGAAACTGCTCTCGCTCCTTGCAGGCGTGCCGGGTCCGGAGCGGACTGCGCGCTTCCGGTGCGCTGTAGCCGTGGCGGCCCCCGGGGGTCGGGTGCAAACCGCGGAGGGCAGGTGCGAAGGCCGCGTAATCTTCGCACCCCGGGGCTCTGGTGGATTCGGGTACGACCCCGTGTTTGTCCCCGATGGCTATGACGAGACTTTCGCGGAGCTTGGCCCCGGGGTGAAGAACGCCATCAGCCACAGAGCGAAGGCCCTGACGGCGGCCATCCCGGCTATCCGCGACCTGCTCGGCCTGGGCGCCGAGGGGATGGCCCGGCAGAAGCCTGGAGACGTGAGCTGAGGCTCGGCCCGGCTCCCATGGCGAGGCCCGATGGCGAGACGTTCGGAGCGAGATCCGGAGGCCGGGAGGTCCAGGGGGTTCGGGGGTCCGGCCCGCCTTTGACTTTCGGCGGTGTTTGCTGTAGAATGTGAACTTGAAAAGGGTATCATGTGTATGTTGAACTCGGGGCGTAGCGCAGCTTGGTCAGCGCGCCTGCCTTGGGCGCAGGAGGTCGGAGGTTCAAATCCTCTCGCCCCGACCATCTTTTCTCGGCACCTCTCTTCCCGCCAGTATGATGCATCCCCGGGTGTACCTTATCCTTAATATTGCTCCCTTTTATGGTTGACCAGCGGACGGAAAGTTCCCCGAGCCGCCCGGCAGGGGAAACCACTCGGGCGCAGAATTACCCGTAGGGGGAGTTTCCTAATACTTGCACAGGAGGGGTGCTGATGTCTTCGTTTCCACTGCGTTCCAGGAGGATTCTGGGCATCGGGATGCTCGCGTTCGTCCTTTCCGCGATATGCGTTCTGCCCGCGGTGGCTGCGCCTTCCGCGAGCGGCCGCATCGTCATCCTGTACACCAACGACGTCCACGGGAGGCTTGAAGCCTTCAAGCCGTCCGGCGCGAACGAGCCCGTCGGCGGCATGACCCGGCTGGCAACTCTCGTGGAGGACATCGTCGCAAGAGAGGGCAAGAACGTCCTCATCCTCAACGCCGGGGACTCCATTCACGGCACGAACATCGTGAACCTCTTCAACGGCAAGTCCATGGTCGAAGTCATGGAGGCAGTCGGCGTCGAGGCCATGGCCGTGGGCAACCACGAGTTCAACTACGGCCAGCCGGTGCTCCTTGAGAGGGCGGAGGAAGCTGACTTCCCGTTCCTGTCAGCTAACACTATCAAGGTGAACGATGGACGGGCGCTTCTTCCCGGGGTCCTCATCCTGACTGTCGGTGGTGTCCGCGTCGGCATCTTCGGTCTGTCCCCGCTCGACACCTACACGTCCACCCATCCGAAGAACGTCGTGGGCCTCGAGTTCATGGACCCTATCAGGGTGGCAAGTTGGATGGTGCCGTTCCTGCGCGAGCAGGAGAAGGTCGACCTCGTGATTGCTCTCACGCACATCGGATATGAAGACGACAGAAGGCTCGCCGCCGCGGTGCCGAGCATCGACGTTATCGTGGGCGGGCATAGCCACACGAGGCTCGAGAAGCCCGAAAAGGTTGGCAACACCATCATAGTCTCGGCCGGCGAGTACGCGAAGGACCTGGGAAGGCTCGACATTACCGTTGAGGATGGCAAAGTCACCGCATTCTCCGGCGAGCTTGTCCCCGTGGCTGCGGACGTGCCTGACAACGCCACGGTGGGAGGCATCGTCGCCACCTATAAAAAGCAACTCGAGGAAAAGCTCTCGGTGGTCGTGGGCGAGTCCCTGGTGACGCTCGACGGCGAGCGCGCGAACGTGCGCACGCGCGAGACCAACCTCGGCAACCTCATCGCCGACATGATGCGCGAGGCCGGGCAAGCTGACATTGCCCTCACGAACGGTGGCGGCATCCGGGCATCCATAGACAAGGGTCCCATCACCGTCGGTGAAATCTTCACGACGCTGCCGTTCGACAACACCCTCGTGGTGCTCGAGGTCAGCGGGGCCGACGTCAAGGCCGCATTGGAGCGGTCTGTGAGCGCTTACCCCAAGGAGCTTGGCGCGTTCTTGCAGGTCTCGGGCCTTAAGTTCGAGTTCGACCCGTCCAGGGCGGCGGGCGAGCGCGTGACTGCCGTGACGATCGGAGGCGCTCCCCTCGATCCGAACAAGCTCTATAAGGTCGCTACCAACGACTTCATGGCTGCCGGCGGAGACGGCTACGACATGCTGAAAGGCGCGAAGGTGATGTTCTCCTCCGGCGAACTCCTGCGCGACGTGATGGCCAGCTACATAAAGAACGCGGGCAAGGTCGCGCCGGAGGTCGAGGGAAGGATCGTTGTCAAGTAGCGTGTGCAAGTAACGCTGTGTGCAAGTAACGCACGGACGTAGAGGAGACCAGGTCCAGGTCCCCAGCCCCGACCTCAACCGAAAGCCAGGTTAGGGCCGGGGCTGGGGCTGAGGATCCCCGGAAGTTACGCTGGTTGTTACGAATCGTCGCGGGCTGGGTTTTGCCGGGGAGTCCCGATTGGGGACGTGCCTGTGTCCCATTGCCAGGTCCACCCTGACGCAAGGGGGTGGAGTCGGCGGCTCTCGGATTACTTGCCCACGGCGGGGGACCGTCCGCAGGTGGGCGTGCTTACCTGCAAGTGGGGGCCGAAGTGCAACACCGGCAGTGCCAGGTAGACAGGCAGAGCGGCAGTGACCTCTGAACCTGCGTTTGAGGCTGCGGTGCTTGCCGCACGACAGGAGAGGGGAGAAGCGGAGCGACATGGGCGATGAGGTCCGGAGGCTGTTCCCCGAGGGGTTCCTGTGGGGCGCCGCGACATCGTCCCACCAAGTCGAGGGGAATAACGTGAACAACGACTGGTGGGACTGGGAGCAGTTGCCTGGCAAGATCGCGCACGGCGATAAGTCGGGCGACGCGTGTGACCAGTACAACAGGTACCGGCAGGACTTCGCGATGGCGCGCGACCTCGGGCACAACGCCCACCGGCTGTCGCTGGAGTGGAGCAGGATAGAGCCGGCCGGGGGCCGCTTCGACCGGGGCGCCATCGAGCATTACCGCGACGTCCTGGGCACGTTGAAGTCTTTCGGCATGGCGACCATGGTGACCCTGCACCACTTCACGAACCCCAGATGGCTCGCGGCGAAGGGCGGCTGGGCGCGACCGGAGGTCGTGGGGCTATTCGAGAGATATTCCCGCCATGTGGCGGAACAGCTGGGAGACCTCGTGGATCTCTGGGTTACCATCAACGAGCCGATGGTGTACGCCACGCACGGCTTTCTCTTCGGCCTGTGGCCGCCTGAGAAGAAGTCCATCGTGCTTGCGTTTCGCGTGGCGAAGAACCTTGCGAAAGCCCACAGTTGTGCATACCATGCCATCCACGAGGTGCTCGGGGCACGGGGCCGGCGCCCCATGGTGGGCATCGCCAAGAACATGATGGTCTTCGACCCGAAGAACCCCGCAAGCAGGCTCGACAGGATGGTTGCAGAGAAGCTCGACCGCGTATTCAACTGGTCCTTCCTGGACGGCCTGGCCACCGGGGTCATGGCATTTCCTGTGGTATTGCGGGAGACTGACCCGAAGGTCGCGAAAACCCAGGACTTCATTGGCGTCAACTACTACTCGCGCACCCTGGCCGCGTTTTGCCTGCGGAAGCCGCAGATGCTCTTCATGGACGTGTCAGTGAAGGAGGATGCGGAAAAAAACAGCCTCGGGTGGGAGGTCTACCCGGAGGGCATATACCGCATCCTCATGAGCGTGAAGGAGTATGGGCTTCCCGTGTACATTACCGAGAACGGGATCGCGACCACCGATGACAGGCAGCGGGAACGCTTCATCGTCGCGCACCTTCGCGAGGTGGCCCGGGCCATCGCCGACGGGGCGGACGTGCGCGGGTATTTCCACTGGTCGCTCATAGACAACTTTGAGTGGAAAGAGGGGTTTACGCCAAGGTTCGGGCTTGTGGCAGTGGACTACAAGACCCAGGCGAGGACCATCCGCCCGAGCGCAAGGCTCTATTCCGAGGTTATACGGACTGGCTTGTTGCCGCAGGACCACCTCGCAACAACCGGCGAGGTGGCGGGACCTCGCTGCTAGTTGCGGGGCATGGATGCGTTGCTACCTCCGCGGGCTCGTGTAGTGCGGCCCGTCATGGTTGTGGAGGTCTTCTTTGGTTGTTGTCTCCAGACTAGGGGAATTATTACTTGACAAGGTGCAGCTGGCACAGGTATAATTTTACTGGGAAGCTACAACGTTATAGCGCGTGCAATGTGGTTGGCCGGTTCCAGCTGAGCTTAGATATGCGAATCGGGAAGACGCGCGCGCCCGAAGGGGTGCGCACATCTCAAGAGACGTCAAAAGAGGGAGGTTGAACCTTCGTGAGACAGCACCGGATGCTGGTAGCCGCAATCATACTGGCGTTCGTCGCGGGTGTGCTTGGGTACTTTCCCGGCCAGGCGTTGGGCGCGGAGGAACCACTCTACGTGGCCCTCATCTGGCACAACCACCAGCCCTTCTACAAGAACCCCGCGACCGGCAAGTACATGTTACCCTGGGTAAGGATGCACGCGGTCAAGGACTACTACGATATGGCTTCCGTCCTCAAGGATTACCCCAATGTTCATTGTACGTTCAACCTGGTTCCATCTCTCATCTTCCAGCTCGACGAATGCGCTGCAGGCGCGAAGGATATCTGGCAGATCGTCAGCGAAAAACCCGCGTCGGAGCTTACCCGCGACGACAAGGAGTTTCTCCTGAGGAGGTTCTTCGACGCCAACTGGGACAGGATCATCAAGAAGCACCCGCGTTACTGGCAGCTACTGCAAAAGCGCGGGGAAACGGTGAGCGACGCGAGCATCGCGCGCGCCATCGACGCCTTTACGGAGCAAGACTACAGGGATCTCCAGGTCTGGTTCAACCTCGCGTGGCTTGATCCGGACCTCAAGGAGAACGACCCCCTGATGAAGGCGCTTGTTGGGAAAGGCCAGGGGTTCACGGAGGAAGACAAGCGCCGCGTGCTCGCAAAGCACGTTCAGATCATGAAGGAAATCATTCCGCTGTACCGCTTCATGCAGGACTCCGGCCAAATAGAGGTCACTACTACACCGTTTTACCACCCCATCATGCCCCTCCTGTACAACGTGGATCTTGCCCACGTAGCCAGCCCGAAGCTAGACCTGCCCGCCCAGGCGTTCGCACATCCCGAGGACGTTGATGCGCAACTCGGGAAAGCTGTGAGCTTCTATGAGGGCCATTTCGGGCGCAAGCCGCGCGGCCTGTGGCCCTCTGAGCAGGCCGTCGGGCAGGATATAGTGGGACTCGTCCACGATGCGGGTTTCCAGTGGATGGTGTCGAGCGAGGGGGTGCTTGCCCGGTCTCTCGGCGTGAGCCTCCGCGACGGCTCGGGGAACGTCACCAGGCCTGACCTCCTCTATAAGCCTTACATAGTCGAGGAGGATGGGAAGGCCGTTACCATCCTTTTCCGGGACATCGTGCTCTCGGACAAGATAGGATTTAGTTACTCCGGGATGAACGGCACTGCAGCCGCTCTTGACCTCATGAACTACCTGCGCAAGGTCAGGCGGGACCTTGCAGGGGTGCCCGGGCCGCACGTGGTGACGATAGCGCTCGACGGCGAAAATTGCTGGGAGTACTACGAGAACGACGGGAAGGAGTTCTTGCACTCCCTCTACAAGATGCTGAACACCGATCCCAACTTCAAGGCCGTGACGGTTGAGGAATACCTGAAGGCTCATCCGGCGAAGGACAGGATCCCGAGACTACACACGGGGTCATGGATTTCCGACAACCTGGAGACCTGGATAGGTGAGGCCGAGGAGAACAGGGCGTGGGACTACCTGGCGAGAGCGCGCCATGTCCTTGCTAAGTATACGTCCGAGAATGCCGCGAACGAGGCAGCGCAGCGCGGCATCGCGCTTGCGTGGGATGAACTCTACGCGGCCGAGGGCAGCGATTGGTTTTGGTGGTACGGTGACGACCAGGACTCCGGAAATGACGCCGGGTTCGACGAACTCTTCAGGACCCACCTCCAGAACGTATACTCCTACATCGGGCAGCCCGTTCCAGCCTACCTCTATATGCCGATAATTCCGAAGGAGCCGGCCAAGCCCGATGTCAAGATGAAGGGCTTTGCGAAGGTCACCCCTGACGGCAAGATCGACCCGGGCGAGTGGGCGCCGGCAGCCATGTACTTCAAGACCGCGGCCGCCCCGATGCCGTCCGGCGAAGGCGAGATGATCCTCAGAGCGCTCTGGGTGGGGGTGGACGCGGATAACCTCTACCTGCGTTTCGACGTGAAAGGCGGGCTTGACGACTTCTTCGGGAAGGACGTCTTACTTGCGGCTTATCTCTCGAACCCGAGGCGTGCGGAGGCGAATAGCGTCCCGAGGTCGAGCGGCCACGGGCGTGCCGCGACGGTGCTTGGGTTTGCGCCCGGCACGGAGGTGCTCGTCGATTTCAAGAAGCTTGGTGGCCCGGGTCCCGCGAAAGCGCGCCTTGCGTTCGCCGGTGGCGACGAGACGTGGGTTGACGTAAAGGAGCTTCCGGGCGCGGGCGCCGACCGTACCGTCGAGATCAAGATCGCGTTCGCCGAAATCGGGTTGAAGCCCGGGGATTCCGCGAGCCTGGCAGTAGTGGCGTCCAGGGACGGCAGGAACGTGGATATGCTGCCGGTTGAGGGGCCTGCCGAGGTCAAGGTGCCCGAGGTCATCGTCGGCAAGACTCTGTTCAAATGGGACGACCCGACCGGCGACGACCACGGCCCGGGCACGTACACCTATCCACTGAACGCCGTCTTCAAGCCGGGCGTGTTCGACATGCTGTCGTTTGAAGTCCTCGAGGTCCAGGACGACATCGTGTTCCAGGTGAGGATAGCCGGGGACATCACGAACCCCTGGAACTCGCCTGTGGGGGTGTCGCTCCAGACCATCGACATATACATCGACACCGACCACAAGACCGGGTCAGGAAAAACCGAGGCGCTTGGCGGAAGGCACGTAACCTTCTTCCCCGAGTCGGCATGGGAGTATGCGATCTGGGTTGAAGGCTGGAACCAAAAGGTATTCACAGCCGACGGCAAAGAGGTCCAGGCTGACATTAGAGTGAGCCAGGATCCGGTCAACAAGGTCATCTCCATTCGGATCCCGAAGGCGGCTCTGGGCGACCCGCAGCCGGGATGGGGCTATCAGGTGTTTCTCCTGAGCCAGGAGGGCTACCCCTCACCGGGGAGCCTGCGGGTGCGCGAGGTGCTGTCCACGGCGCAGGAATGGCGGCTGGGTGGAGGCCATGACTCTGAGATAGACCCGAACGTCATCGACCTGCTGGCTCCCGCGGGGACGACCCAGGAGGAGATCCTTGGGGCTTACGACGTGACCACGGGTAAGCTCGCGGAAGTGCCGATGGTATACGGCGGCAAGTGACGGATTGCGCAGCCGGGTGGCTCCCGCACGCCGGGCCCGCCGGCGCAATCCTTCGAAATCGGGTTGCACGAAGGAGGTGGTACAAGGAGTTGGTACGGCGGAAAAGTGGAGAGAGTGGCGCGCGTTTGCGAGCTGCCTGGTGGTGGGCCAGGATACGGGTCCGGCGGTGTGATGAGAGGGTCTGTGTCTTCAGGTGTTTACTGGCTCAAGTCTCCGACGACCTGAACGTGACGGGCGCCGCGAAGAGGGGCGGTGCCCACGCCGCGGTGCCGCGGCGGAAGGAATCATGAAAGGACGGGAGAGACCATGTCGAAGAAGCTACTCATGTGCGTCATGGCAGCTGCACTTGTCCTCCTGGCCCTGCCGGCGTACGCGGAGGACAAGATCCCCGTTGCTTTCACGTTCAAGCCGCCGATCCCGGCTACGAGCGTGAGCGTTGCGGGCAGTTTCAACGGGTGGAGCACGACCGCCAATCCCATGAGCGACCCGGAGGGCGACGGGATCTGGACCACAGTGATAGAGCTTGCCCCGGGGACTTATCAGTACAAGTTCGTCGTTAACGGCAACAACTGGTATGAGGATCCATACTCCGCTGATTACGCGCCCGACGGGTTCGGCGGGAAAAACTCCGTAATCTATGTAGGCGTTGCAAAGCCCGACGCGGCGGCAGCGGGCGGCCTCAAGTTCGACGGCTGGTTCGAGAGCAAGATCGAGCGCGTGGGCGATGCCACGCCCAATAACTATAACGATGTATACCTCAAGTTCAGCGGCACCATGAGGCCGGGGCTCGAGACGTTTACCGAGATCCATGGATGGAAGACCCTGAACCTCGGGTCGCTGAACGGCTGGAAAGGCTTCCTCCCGCTGCCGGTTGACGGCATCGAGGTAAACCAAGCCGTTTTCACCCTGAGCCTGGCGGATGGGCTTGCAGCCAAGCTTTACTACAAAGGGCACGCGGGCAACACCAAAGACCCCATGGTCTTTATCAAGTCCGACGGTGACGAGGACAAGATCTGGGACCGCAAAGCGGTGGAGCTTGTCTACTCGAAGGCGCCGGTTGACGGCAGAATCGGGGTTGCGTCCCTGGCGGACAAGAACACGACCATGGTGTACGGCGAGGTCCAGGGCGAGGTATGGCCGGGCCTTGCGCTGGGCGGGCTGTTCAGCTACGAAACCTGGCCGACGGACCAGCGGGATGACGGTGAGGACCACAGGACGAACCTCGGCGCCTATGCCATAGCCAAGATAGACGAGTACACCACCGTGCGTGGCGAGGTGATCCAGACCAGGGGCACCAAGATCGTATCCGACAGCACCGTGCCGGTCGAGGTGGAGTTCGTCTACCCCAAGGAACGCGAGTCGAGTGGCGCGACAACGGTCTATGTCGTAGGTGAATTCAACGGCTGGGACCCGAACAAGGGCATCCCAATGACAAAGGACGGCGATGGCAACTGGCGGGCGACAATCGAGTTGCTTGAGGGCGAGTACGAGTACAAGTTTTGGTACCCTGATCCTGAAGGAAAACCCGAGTGGGGCCATTGGATGGGGACCGGTGATGGCGGAGACAACTTCGTAAGGCATGTCGGCGGTTCCGAAGCGTCCCTCCAGGACTTCTACTTCACCGAGCCCGTTGAGCATCAAGTGTACATACGGGGTTCCTGGGATTGGGACTATGGGGTGGAGAAAGACTACCCGCTTGTCAAGGATCCGGCGACCGGCTACTGGAAGTACACTCGCCTTCTGGACCCCGGCCGGTACGAGTACGTCTTCCACTACAACGACGGGTCGTCGGAGCACTGGTGTGGACAAGGCGGCAGCAACATCACAGTTGTGGCAGGCGCCGGTGGGCGCGAGGCCGACTACACGGCCCTTGCCTACCTCGCTGAACTCGAGTACGCGAAGGATCCCCTCGGCGCGAAAATCGGCGTGAAGGGCGCTCAGGCGGGCTTCGACGCGCCGCGCGGCCTCGTGGGCACCGACTACCGGACGATATACGCTGACACCTGGTACAAGATTACAGACAAGACCAAGCTCTTGCTCTATGCTGCATATTCTACGAACGGCGCGGGCGACTCCGGAACGGGGACGACCACCGTAAAGCCTGGATTCGACATCACCGCGCCTGCTCCCGGGGTCGAGTACGTGAAGGGTCACTATGAGATCAACAGGGGCAAGAACGAGGTCGATACCGGCTACCTCGAGACCAAGTACAACACGCTAAAGCTGTGCTTCGAGTACAAGAACAACGACCCCGACGCGGACAGCGTGAAGGTAACTGCAGAGAACGACTTCCCGCTGGACATCTGGGGCAAGGCCGAATACTACAAGGTGCTCGAGGGCGGCAGCGACAACCTCTACGTCGAGGTCACGAAGAAGCTGGCCTTTTGCGATGAGATCAAGGTAGGCGTGTCGTACAACACGTCCGATCGTAAACTCGTCCTGAAGCTGACCATCGATTTCTAAGTCGAGCGTCACGAATCACTGCCACTTTTCCAGAGTCTGGGCTGCTCGCGGTTGCCGGTGCTCGGCTCAGGGGACGGCGCCCCAAGCGGGGCACCTTGACGAAGTTCCGCCCGCAGACAGATGGCGGAATTCCGACACCCCGTCGTGCGGGCACCGGCAACCCGAAACCCCCTGGGAAACCGGTGTTGACTTCTGAACTCACACTTGTGGATGACCGAGCTCGTAGTCACAGGCTGCAGGCGCACCGCGTCAACGCACTGAGTAGATCGCCACAAGTAATCGCCGGTTTCAGAGAGCACACGTGCCGTGCAGGGTTGCCGGTGTTGCACTCGGGGACGGCGCCCCAAGCGGGGCGCGCTTCGCCAAAATCCGGCCCGTCTGGCTAGGCAGCCGGATTTTGA
>JAAYXB010000016.1 GCA_012516125.1 Bacillota bacterium
CCCGCCACCCCCGCTCCACTCGTCTCCGACGCGGCCTCGTCAGCCTTGTTGCCGCTGCCAGGACCGCCGGCATCGCGACCGCCGCGGCCGCCTCCGGCACCGTCGCCACCGCCGGAACCGCCGAGCGCGACCAGGAACCGCGCGTCCAGAGGCTCGGCGCTATGGTTGAAGACGAAGAGCAGGTGCCTCTCGTCGCTGGTCCCAAGGCCGGCCTGAAGCACTCGCGCCTCCACCGTCCCGCCGGGTGCGGCGGCCTCCACGATGACGGGGCGCGCCACGTCCGCGCTCCGCGCGAAACTCGCGAGGAACCTCCCCGTGCCGGCATGCCGCCGGGTCTCATACGCAAAGCTCAGGAACGTGCCTGCAAGCACCGCAAGCCCCTTGCCGTAGCGGTTCGCCACCACAGCCGGGGTGCCATCGTCAAACGTCGCCACCACCGCAGCGGTAGGCTCCGTCACCTCCAGCACCTGCCTGATGCCGTATCCTCCGAGCTCGTCCCCGCTCCGGACGCACGGGATACAGTCAAGGGTCGCCGTCACCACCAGTTTCACCACGTCATCCACCTTGCGAGCGCCGACTTCCCTGCACCCGAACACCTCAGCGAGCCCAAACCCGGGGACGGCCTCGCCGCACACGCCCGCCTCGTCGTTCCAGCCGGTCCGCGCTTCGGCCACCACCGTGCCGCCGTCTCGCACGAACTCGGCTATCCTCCGGGCAGCTTGGCGTGTGATCATGAGCGAGAAAGGCATGTAGAGGACTTTGTACCGGGCGAGGGCTCCTGCCTCGATCTCCTCCACGTGAACGTAGTCCGCGGGGATATTTTCCTCGAAGAGCGGCCTGTAAGCCCCCGCCAGAGACCTCGATGGGATGTAGGTGGACTTTTCCCGCATGGCCGTCCACATGATGTTCGCGAAGACGTTGTAGAGTATCGCCACGTCCGCCTTCGGAGGCTTCGCATTAAGGAAGAGGTCCATGTTGGCGCTAACGACCTTCGCCGCCGTCCCCGCGACCTTCGCGCGCTCGCTCGGGGTGCCGTCCAGGTTGGCAAGGCCGAAGCCCGCGGACTCATATCCGCGGGTCATCGGGTACCAGGCGTAGAAACACAGGCCCTTCGCCCCGTGGCTGATGGGCTGCCATGTCCACTCAGCCTCGTCCTGGGCGGTGGCATTTATGGCAAATGACCCGACATACCCGTGGCCGCCCTGAAGCTCCCCCAGCCAAAACGGACTTCCCACCGACGCGCATGCCGAGCGCGTCGAGCACAGCATGGCCGAGCGCAGTGAGGGGTCGTTGGTCTCCTTTGCGCCCACGTGCTTCGGGTAGAAGGACGTCCCCCAGATGTCCACGACCTTCGCCATCCGCCAGTCGTCGGGCGCGCCCTGGCCCAGCATTGGGAGGGTCATAAGACAAGGGATGTCTGAGTGGCTTGTGACAATATGGTCGGGATCGACGGCTTTCACCGTCTTTGCCCGCCACGCAAGGTCCTGGGCAATCTTGTCGAGGATGAACTCTTGCCAGTCGATGAAGTCAGCGTAGGTCATGAGCGAGATGAAGCGCGGCGCGTCCACCACGTCCCAGCTGGAGAACGTGCGGTACCACGCCTCGTTCAGGGCGTCGATCGTGCCGTACTTGGCCTTCAGCCACTCACGGAAGCGCCTCACGGTGTAGTGACAATAGCAAAACACGGCAGGCTGCGGAAGGTAGTCGAAGTAAGCCCACTGCACCACGTGCGGCTCGCTCCAGAGGTCCCATCCAAAGAACTCCTCGCGGTCCTTCACATGTGCCGCGAGGGCCGTCATGAACTCTTCGGCCTTGCGCCGCACGCCCGGGTGATCGTAGCAGTAGCCGGGAGAGCTCTGCGAGATGATCCTGTTCCCGCCCTGCGATACATATGCGGAGTCCGGAAACTCGTCGAGAAGCCAGTCGGGCGCAGAATCCAGGTAAAGCTGGATGATGACCTGAAGGCCCATCTCACGGGCGAGGTCCATGACGAGGTCCTGGGCGTCGAACCTGTACGCGCCGGGCCGCGGCTCGCTCGCCGCCCAGTCCACCCAGCAGCGCACGGTGTTGAACCCACATTCCTTGATGTTCGCAATGTCGCGCCGCCACTCGTCGGCCGCACCGGGCCAGGGGTGCCTGACCATGGTGGCCCGGGTGCGGCCACCTCCATACCAGACAGCCATGGGAAAGTGTCTCTTCACAACACCGCCTCCTCATCCTCATCGTCCGCTCATCCGCGCAGTCGGCCTACTTGAACCCGCTCAGGACGAATCCTTTGATGTAGTAGCGCTGGAGCGCCAGGAACACGCATACCGAGGGCGCTATCGCCATGACGGTCGCCGCGAGGAGCTTGTTCATGTTCACGGCCGTGCTGTATGCCGTCCCAATCAGCCGGAGGCCCACCGGCACCGTCATCAGGTGCGGCGCCGATGTCGTCACGATCATCGGCCACAGGAAGTAGTTCCACTGTCCGATGAACGTGAATATCGCGAGCGTGGCCAGAGCGGGCTTGACCAGGGGCGTCACCACCATGCCGAAGATCCCCAGGTCCGAAGCGCCGTCTATCCTGGCGGCGTCGATGAGTTCGTCGGGAATGGTCATCATGAACTGCCGCATCAGGAATATCCCCCAGGCGCTCACCACGAACGGTATGATAAGCGCCACATACGACTGGAGCGCCCCCGTGCCGCCCATCCCGAGGATGTCGTTGCCACCGAGAAGCGGGAACCGTTTCAGGATGTAGTACACAGGGATCAGAAACAGAAACACCGGGAACATCATGGTCGAGAGGGTGAACGTGAATATGGCATCGCGCCCGGGGAACTTGAGCTTCGAAAGGGCGTATCCCGCGAGCGAGCTTGTCAGGAGCACCGCCACGGTCACCGCGGTGGAAACGAGGAAGCTGTTCTTGAAGTACTTGAAGAGCGGTACGTTAGGATCGCGCAGCACCGCGGTGTAGTTGCCCCACTGCGGGTCGGCAGGCCACCACCTGGGTGGTATCGCCGTGACCTCCTCGTAAGTCATCACCGACGCCGACAGGATCCAGTAGAACGGTAGGAACATGGCAAGCCCGATGATGACCACCGATACATGGACGAGCAGCCTCCGAAGGACCCGTCCTCGCTGTCCGCGTTGTCCACCCCTTTGCCCACGTTGTCCACCCCTCTGCGTGACAACACGCTTCCCGGCCCCGGCGCGACCTGGCTCCATGTCCTCGTTCTTGTCCGTGTCCTTGCCCGCGGGCGACACACGTGGTAAAGCCAGTGGTTCACTCATAGGATTCGACCCCTCCCTTCCTGAGGACTTTCAGCACTATAAAGGAGAACCCCAGCACGATCAGGAAGAGGAGGAACGCTCCCGCGCACGCCCTTCCCATACGAAGGTTCTTGAAGGCCATCTGGTACAGATAGAGTGCGAGCACGATGACGCTCCTGACCGGGCTCGTGCCCGCCTCTGTGCCCCCCACGGCCAGCATGAATATGAGGTCGAAAGCCTGCCAGGCGCCGATGAGGCCGGTCACCGAAAGGAACAGGATGGTCGGCTTCAGCATAGGTATGGTGATGTGCTTGAACTCCGCCCATGGTCCTGCGCCGTCCAGCTTTGCGGCGTCATAGTAGACATCGGGGATGCCCTTGAGGCCCGCGGTGAACACGATCACCGTCGCGCCGATCCCGCCCCATATCGCTATCAGCATTATGGAGTACAAGCAGATGTTCGGGTCCGCCAGCCACTGCTGAGGCGGGAGGTGAACCATCCTGAGGATGGCGTTGGCGAGGCCTTCCGCGGGCCGGTAGAGTCCTCCCCAGATCCGCGCCACCGCCACGGAGGGCGTCACAACCGGCGCAAACATCACAAACCTCCAGAAGGTGGCACCACGCACCCGCAGGAGAAGAATGGCGATACCGAGTGCGAGCACCATCCCGACAAACACCGTCCCCGTGGCGTAGATGATCGTGTTCTTCACCGCGATGAGGAAAAGCTCATCCCTGGTAAGAAGGTAGGTATAGTTCTTAAGCCCCACGAACCGCGAACTCGTTAGCGGGACGAGCATGTTCCAGTCCCGAAACGATATGTACAGGGACATGCCGATGGGTATCACGAGGAAAACGAGATAAAAGACGAGCGCCGGTGAAAGAAACAGGTAACCCGTGAGCGTCCGTTTGAGAAGCCTCCTCCTGGCGGAAGCTGCACCAGGGCTCAACGCCCTCACCTCCCGGCGACCTGTGACATGTGGTTGCGCGCGTCCCAGTCGCGCCGTGTCAGCCTCGGCCGCGCCGCGCAGGAGGCAAACCTTCGTCGCCCCCTGCGCGGGGCCGCCGCAAATGACGCGCTGCCCTTTTAGGCATCACCGTTCAGGCATCAATAGAACTCCGCAAGGATCTCGTTGATCTTGCTCGCGGCGTCGTCAAGCGCCTGCTTCGCGGACTTTCGCCCATGCCATGCTTCCACGATCTCGTTGGCAAGGATCGTCTTGATCTCGGCGCCCTGCGCCACGTTGGGCTCGGGCCTCGAGTTCTTGAGCTGCTCCACGAAGGTCTTCGTGTACAGATCGTTCAGGGCGTCCGGGTGGTTCGCAAGGTCGATCTCCCTGCACGGCAGGCTGCCTATGGTCTCCGCCATCAGGTCTCCGAGCCGCGTGGTATTCTTCGGCTTTTGGACCTCGGCGGTGAGCCACATCAGGAAATCCCAGGCGGCTTTCTTGTTCTTCGAGGCGCTGTCCACCGCGAGGAACCAGGTGTAGCCCGCGTTCACCGGCTTCTTTATGTACGGGACCGGCGCCACGCCTACCACCTTGTCATACTTGTCACCCAACCCCTGCTTCAGGCTCTGCTCGTACCACGAGGCCATGATCATCATGGCAACCTTCTCCTGCGGGAACGTCCAGACGCTCCCGGCGGGATCGGTGCCGCCCGTCTTGAAGAGCTGCAGCTCGGCCTCGAGCGCCTGCACACCCTCGGGGCTGTTAACCACGCACTTCTTGAAGTCGGGCGACAGGAACTCACCACCCACGTCCCAGAGAAGCCCGAGATACGGGTGGACCACGGCCGACTCCCAACCGGCCAGGAAAGCGAAGCCGTACTGGGTGATGATGCCGGACTTGTCACGTATCGTGAGCTTAGAAGCCATGTCCACGAGTTCTTTCCACGTCTTCGGCGGGGCGGCGAAGCCCTTCTTCTTGAGGAGTTCCTTGTTGTAGACCAAGCAGTAATTGCCCACTTCCATCGGGATACCCCAGACCTTGCCGTCGATGGTCGCACCGGCCACCGACACCGGGGTGTAGTTTTCGCGGACGTCCTTCATGACCGCAGCGGGCGGGGCGTCAAGAATGCCGTTCTGGACGAGCTGGACGCCCCAGAGCGAGTATATGCCGTAGATATCCGGCGCGACACCGGACGACCGCGCGACGAGCACCTTCTGAAGGTACTCCTCCATCGGAACGGACTGGATCTCGATCTCGACGTCGGGGTGCAGCTTCATGTATTCCTCGACATACTGACGCAGCCCCTTGCTCACGAGCTTCCTGTCAGCGCCCTCACCCTTGTAGACGCCCTCCACCTGGAAATCGCTCCAGTGCACCTGCCAGACGAGTTTCGTCTTCGCCGCCGCGACGCTTCCGGTGGCTGCCACAAGCCCAAGCAACATGCAAAGGCAAACGACGAGCACCACACACCTTCTCATGGTCCGTTACAGCCTCCTTTACCTTAGGTGCCTTTCGTTCGGCTGAACCCTGAAACCGTCAACCGGTCGGAACCCCTCGAGACCGCCGCGTCGCGTCCGCAAGCTCGCTAGCTCGACAGTGCTAGGCCTCACCCCCTTCGCACCCGACCGGGCTCACAAAAGCTGCGCCGCTCACTCTCTGAGTCACCGGCAACCCCTCCCAAAAGTCGGGAGCATTCCTTCAGCCTCCCCTAGCGGCCCATGCTCGGTGCATCGCCCGGTACGTACACCTCGATCTCCCACAGGGAGAACCCCCATGTGGTCCAGAGCGAGTGGCCGAACTTCGTCCCGATGTCCTTCGGACGTTCATAGAGCAGAAGCTTCACGTATCTTGCTTCACGGGGAGCAAACTCGACAACCTCCCAGCCAGCACCGCTGGACGTCTTCTCAGCCACAGTCTCCCAGGCCGTCCCGTCCTTCGAGACCTGAACGGTGTACCTGGTTGCGCCAAGCTCCCAATGAAGGACCACAGAGCCTACGGTCTCCTTGCTGCCCAGGTCCACCTGGAACCACTCGGGCACCTTCTGCCATATCCGTGAGGCCCACCTCGTGCGCATGCTGCCGTCCACAGCGCTCTCTGGCCTGAACATCCCGTCCACCTCGGCCGTGGATGAGGCCGTCACCTTCGCCCGCAACGCAAGGTTCCGCAGGCGGGGCGGTGGTGCAGCCCTGCCCGGGATCGTGACCGCGACGACGGACCGCGATGGTAACCTCAGCCTAGCGTGCCCGTTCGTCACAACAGCATCGCTGATGCGGGCCGGCGGACCCCCGCCCGCGCCGAGAACCCAGACTTCTGCCCTGGGTCCACACGAGAAGCCTGCCACCCGCAGGTCCGCATACGCGTCTTCGGACGCCCTGTTCACTACAATGAGGTGAATGGTCCCGCGGGTAGAGTCGCCTTTCGCGGATGCGTGAACCACCACGCGGTTGTCGCTGGAGCTTGACCGCAGGTACACGTCGCCGAAATGGTCCTTGAAGAGCTGGAAGACGTGGTAGGTGGGATACGGCGCGTTCTCGGGGGTCGAGGTGATGATTCCGTAATCTCCCTGGCGCGGAGGATACACGTTGTGGAGGGCCCAGAACCCCGCGGCGTCTACCCCGGCGCCCGCCATGGTCCCCAGGACATCCGCGAGCCACAGGGCGTTGACATGTGATGTGGTCTGGGGACCGGGAGCGTAGCTGACCGAGTTGTACCCGCCGATGTGCACCTTGATTTCGTTCGCCCGGGCTGGCACCTCATCCTTCAACATCTTCCTGATGGCTGCCACATCCTGCGCGAGCCGGGGCGGGGTGGAAAGAAGATAGGTATCGTCCTCCTTCCTGGGGCTCTGAGGATACCAGTTGTGTACAACGAAATCTATGTAGCTCCCGGCGTCGCGGAGCACCCGGCGCGACCAGTCAGGCCGCGAGGGCGAGATGTTCGCCCCGACCTTTATGGACGGATCCTGGGCCTTCATGGCCCGGGCGAAGTGGCTAAATCTGGCAGCGTACGATCCGCCATCCACAAGGAAGTACTCCTCGTCTCCGACCTCCCAGTAGCGTACCCCGTAGCCCTTTACCCGGTTCGCGTAGCGTACCCATTCGGCGGCGAGGTCAGGCTTTTCGGTGTAGTTGACCGTAATCGATGGAGTCGCCCCGACGAGCTTGCAGAAGGTCATGAACTCATCGGTGTCCATGCGAAGCGGGGAGTTCGAAGGCGAGTTCCAGATGTAATCGTCGCCGTCACGACCGCCCGGGAAGCGGAGGAACCGGATCCCGGCGTCTTTGACCCGCCTTACCCCGACCTGATCGAACGTGAGCTCCCAATTGTCGGCGGTACCGGGGAAAAGCTGCTCGTCCCAGCAGGCTGTGTTCACGCCGAAGATGAGCGGGCTAACCTTTGCGACCTCCGTAGCCCGGTCTACTGCTATGCTTACCGCGGCACCACTTCCTTGTGCCAGTGTGGTTATCATCACGGTTATCAGCCCGAACATCGCTACCAACAGTATCGCCAGGAGGCACGAGGCGCCGCCACGAGGCAAGCGAGAGCCATCAGGAATCAGACTCCTGCCTCGTGGCGCCGCTAGTGGCCCCGATGACAGCATCATTCGAGGATCCCTCCCGTTGCCACTAATGCCACCGATACTCGTGATACCTCTCTGCACCGGGTGCTGGCTCAGAACGATCCCGCTTTCTGCATCACGAACCCCTATTCCATTTCCGTCCCTGTTCGTGGGGGTCCCTCCTGGCCCGCCGTCCTGACCTGAGCCACCGAAGGCTGGCCCTGGAGCTCGACGCTGAGCGTGTACCTGTCCGCGCGCAGGATGGAAACGACGTATTCAAGGGTCCTGTTGTCCGCAAGGTAGGCCATACGCTCGGCGAAAAGCGCCGGCGAACCTTCCGGCACCTCGAGAAGCCTGGCGTCGTACGAATCAAGGATGATGGCGGTATAGTTCTCGACGGCCCGGGCGGGTGCTAGCCCATACCTGGTCCTCAACAGCTCATAAAGGGACACGTTGTCCTTCAGGAAGTCGGCGAGATCAGGACATATGTCGACGGGCACGTACGCCGTCTGTACCCCCATGATCTCGCCGTCGGCAAGCCGAAGGCGGCGGACCTTCGTGACGAGGGTGCCCTCGGCGATCGCGAGAGCCTCACGCACCCGACCCCTTGCCGCCACTATCTCCACCTCGAGAACCTTCGTAGAGGGTTCCATCCCTCGGTCGCGCATCTGCTGGCTGAAACTGGTGATGCGGTTCAGGCTGTGTGCGACCTTGGGACGCGCCACGAACGTTCCCTTTCCCTGCATCCTGTACAGCAGACCCTCCTGGACCAGGCTCTGGATGGCCTGCTTGACGGTTATGCGGCTTACCCTATATCTCGCGCTCAGTTCCGCCTCCGAGGGAATCTTCTCGCCCGGTTTGAAGCTCCCGTTCTGCAACTCGCCCCGCAGGAAATCGCGGATCTGATGATACAGCGGGGTCGAGATGTTCCTGTTTGGGATCATCCTGCGGACCTCCTTCCAAGTCTTCAGAAGAGAGGGCATGTCTTTTCTCGGTTCATCCTCCACGGTTGATATAGCAACATTGTGTATGTTGTCATTATCATATATACGACGCGCGTCTCCGAATTCCTCCTGCGTGGAAGCGAAAACGCCCGGCCGGGTCCGACCGGGTGTTCATTCACAGCGCCACCCTCGGGAGCGGTGCCCCTCAGGAGGCGTTGGGCCGCAGATCTGGCAGGCCCGTCGGTTTGTCTTGGTCAGTTTGTCTTGGCGAAAGGTCGCTGCGCCAATCCAACGGCCTTCACCACCGCAAGGGCGATCCCGGCGTCAACCAGGTGATGCATGGCGGTACCGAGGCCGACCACGACGCCTGCCCTTTGCAGCGTGAAGCCGAAGGGCAGCACAATCAACGCTTCGGTGAAAGCATGGATCGGAAGCGTCCACACGAGCGCTTTCCAGAACGGCATGCCTCTCCTCACCATCACAGCGCCGCTCCCGGCGAACACCGCGTGCATCGCAGCCCTCGCCGCGATGATCGGCCCTAGTTTTACGAGGAAGCCCAAGGCGGAGCCCGCGCCTACCAGCACGGCCACCCATGGCCCGAGGAGCATGGAGATCATCACCGGCACGTGTGACGCGAGTGTCGCAGAGAACGGAGGTATTACAACGCCGAGAAATCCGCCGAACGCCAGCGGGATGACCAGCGCCAGCGCTGTGAGTAGAGCTCCAAACACAACCTGCTTTGCCCCCATGCCAACACCTCCACGAACCATCAGCATCATCCGCGGGGCGGCGCAGTTGGCCGGCGGCGTCTTACCCACCAGGCGACCGTCCCCGCGGCCACGAGGACGACGATGGCAGCCGCGATGGCAACCGGGGATGTCGCCTGGCCCCCTCCAGCCGCCGCGAACACAGGCACGAGAATCGCGAGCGACCCCCTCTCCAAATTGTAGGACCCCAGCAGCCGCTCCTGCGAGCCACGCCCCCGCGCCGGGGCGAGCATATCGATGACATTGGGGTCTACCTCGAGGTCGCTGCCGCCGCCGAATACCCACGACCCGGCCTTCTCCATCACCGGGCGGAAGTCATCGTCCCCAAACGCGTCCTGCGAGCCAACAAGCACGTAATAGGCCCAGCTTCTGGCCGGCTCGCCTATCACAACCTTCGGAACCGCGATCCTCACGGTCTTGCCGTCCGCGAGCACGCTCGCCGAGAGGCCATCGGATATACCCCTGGCCTGCGCGGCGTCCTGGGCTGTGAAGACCCTGCATCCGCCCCAGCCGATGGCCTTGATGAACAGGTCCCACGCGTATTTCCTGTCGAAGGCAACAAGGGCGCCCTTCCGGAGTGTGTCCGTCCGCCCGGCGCCGGGCGTCGTGTCGATATATATGTTGACGAGCTGGTGGCTGAACCCCTCCGGCGCGTTCCAGGGGTTTGTGACCTCCTGGAACGTGGCGTCGAAGTAGACGTATTCCGGATCGTGGCTCACCTTGAAGTGCGTGAGATCAAAAAGACCCGGCACGAAGGCCTTGTGCGTCGGGTACACGTACGTGCCGGGCCCGTAATCATCGCCCACGGGATCGTCCATGTCGAGGACCACCACGGGCTCGGCCAGCGCTGCACCAGGCACGAAGCCGCCCGCTTTCGCGATAACAAGCGCTGTCACGACAATAGCCATCACAGCCAATGAGGTTCGCCGCATTGCACACATGCCCCCCATCTCCGCTAGAGAGTCGCGCCCCGCCCCGGGACCAGGCCGCAAGCTCATCCCCTGGGGCGCTCTTGCCCTAATGTACATATTCAGGCATGCACCGTGTAATGCGGACTTCCCAAGTGAGATGCGACGCCGCTACGACCCGCAAGTGCCCACCGGTCTGGTCAGTTGCCTGCTCCAGCCCTGCCTGCACCCGCACCCGTCCGCAGCCTGGACAGCACGAGGCTCACAGCGCCGACCACGCCGGCGTCGGGGCCAAGCTCCGCCTGGACTATCCTCACCGCCTCAAACGCCGGTTTCAGTGCGCGCTCGGCCACGACCTCCCGCACCGGCTTGAGAAGTATCTCGCCCACCCTGGAGACTCCGCCCCCTATCACCACGGTATCCGGGTTCAGGATGTTGACGAGATTGGCGATCCCTATACCGAGGTAATCGGCGGCCTTGCCAAGGATGGCTATGGCGGCCGCATCGCCCGCCAGCGCCGCCCTCCCAACAACCTCCGAGGTTACAAGCTCGATATTCCCATGGACGAGGTCCACTATCATTGTCTCCTCGCCATGGCGTATCAGCTCCCGGGCCATGCGCGCGATAGCGGGACCTGACGCGAGGGCCTCAAGGCATCCGTAATTACCGCAGCCACATTGCGGGCTCCCGTCCTCGTCGGTGATGGTCATATGCCCGACCTCCCCCGCCACAAACGAGGAGCCGCTGTAGATCTCCCCACCCAGGATAAGCCCTCCACCGATACCCGTGCTCACCGTAATGTAGACCATGTTCTTTGAGCCACGGCCTGCACCGTAGCGGGCCTCCCCGAGGGCAGCAAGGTTCGCGTCGTTCTCGAGATACACAGGCACTCCCAGCGCCTGTCTCATCAGCGCCACAAGTGGCACGTCGTGCCACTTGAGGTTGGGCGCGAAGACCACAACGCCGGTCTCAGGGTTCAGCGGGCCCGGGCTTCCCACCCCCACCCCGGCCACATCGTCCAGCTTCGAACCAGCCTCCGCCACAGCCTCCCTAACCGAATCGATTATGGTAGCCACCACCGCATCGACCCCGCGTTCAGGCTCCGTCGGCCTCGTCACTCGCGAGACGATCACGGCATCGGAGCGAGCGACGACCGTCGCGACCTTGGTGCCTCCCAGGTCTACCCCAACCACAAGCGGTTCCGCCATCTCTAACTCCCACGTCTCCTCTCCACGGATGATCGAGCCTCCTCGCCCGCGCCCCTTCCCAGAAACAAACCCAGGAGCATCTAACTCCTGGCGAGTTCGCTCTTCAGGTAGTCTATCACCTTCACAGGCTTCGGATCCACCCCATAAAGGAAGGCCAGGTAAAGGCTGGCAAAGTCCCCGACATACACCAGGGATAGCAGCCGCGCCACCTTCGACCTCCCGAGGCTGTGAACCTCGTCTATCCCAGCCGCGCCGCCCATGAGCGTCGCGGTTATCTCCATCCTCCGCTGCACCCTGAGATGGTCCCCCTTATCTTTCAGGAGCACCACCCGCAACGCCTTCGAGATGTCCTCCCTCGCGCCCCATCCGACGGTCTCGTTATGGTTGAGCTCGGGAAAGGCGTTCCAGAACGCGTGAGTCTTGCTGTTCTCGTTGATCTGTGTCTTCCACCTGAGAGCCGCCGCTCCCGTGATGCCAGACGATCCGTAGATAAGCGGGATTTTCCCGTGCATCGCAAGCGCCAGGCGTTTCGCCTGGTTGACCGAGGCGGGAGACTCGGGCCCGAGCACGACCGCAAGGTCGCGAAGGATGAGCTCCGCCTCCTCGAAGCCCTCGGCCGCATCTCTCACATACCCCAGCCGCCCCAGAGCAACCAGCATCGGCACGAACAGGTACCCCAGCGCGGTCCGGGGTGGGAACCCCTGTGGGATTGTGACAAGGGGCACCCCGTCGCGCGCTGCGAGCTCCGCAAGGCGCCCTCCGCTCGTGATGCACACCATCCGGGCGCCCCGTTCACGGGCGATGCCGTACGCGCTCAGCGTTTCCTCGGTATTCCCCGAGTAGCTGGATACGAACACCAGCGTATCCCTGTCCACGAACGCAGGCAGGTCGTAATCCCGCACGACCACCATGGGCACTTTGAGTTCGTCGGCGACAAGCTCCCGAACCACGTCACCGCCGATGGCCGAGCCTCCCAGCCCTGCCGAGACGATGCAGCGAGCCCCGGCGAGGCTCGCCGGGAGGTCCGCCTGCCCCGCGATGCCCAGCGCGTCCCGTATCTGCCGGGGGAGGTCGCTCACTATCTTCAGCATCCCGCCCGGGTCAAGCCGTGCCATGTCTTCGGCACTGTCGAGAACCGCCTTGCGTTCAACGTCGCTCGTGCTGGTCGTCACCTCATTGACCCCCTCACCCGAACCCCATCTGTCATGAAAAGGGGGATAGCTGGAGATATTCTCCCCAACTATCCCCAGGCGCAGTCTCTCTCGCCATGGGAACGCTGGGCGCAAAGTAGCGCCAGGTTACCTGATGGCCTTCTGGGTTTTCTTGTCGAACAGGTGCGCTTTGTCAGTGTTGAACACGAGCTGATGGGACGAGCCGTCCCTCGCGGTTGTGCGCGCATCCACCCTGGCTATGAACGAGTGCGGCCCCACCGTTGCGTAGAGATACACCTCGGAACCCATCGGCTCGGTCACATCGATGTCGGCCGTGACTATCCGGTCAGGAGGCGCATTGGGGACAAAATCCTTGTCGTCGATGTCCTCGGGCCTGATACCGAAGATGACTTCCTTGTCGATATACTCGCCGACCGTCTCGAACCTGGTCAGAGGCAGCTTCACCCTGAAGCTCTTGGCATCGACCCAGAGATCCCCGTCCTCTCTCAGGATGACGGCATCAAGGAAGTTCATGGCCGGGCTTCCAATGAACCCTGCAACAAACACGTTGTCAGGATGATCGTAGATTTCCATCGGCGCGCCCACCTGCTGGATGAAGCCGTCTTTCATGACGACTATGCGGTCGCCCATGGTCATGGCTTCCGTCTGGTCGTGGGTAACGTAAATGATCGTCGTCTGGAGCCTGTTGTGCAGCTTGGCGAGCTCTGCCCTCATCTGGACGCGGAGTTTCGCGTCGAGGTTCGAGAGAGGCTCGTCCATGAGGAACACCTTCGGCTCGCGCACGATTGCCCTTCCCAGCGCCACTCGCTGCCTCTGGCCTCCCGAAAGCTCCTTGGGCTTTCTCTTCAGCAAGTTCTCTATGCCAAGGATCGCTGCGGCTTCCTTGACGCGCTTGTCGATCTCTGCACGCGGGAACTTGCGCAGCTTGAGGCCGAACGCCATGTTGTTGTAAACATCCATGTGGGGATACAGGGCATAGTTCTGGAAGACCATCGCGATGTCCCGATCCTTCGGCGGGATGTCGTTCACGATGGTGTCGCCGATATAGATGTTCCCCTCGGTGACCTCCTCGAGGCCGGCCACCATCCGGAGAGTCGTGGACTTACCGCATCCGGACGGGCCAACGAGAATCAGAAACTCCTTGTCCTTGATCTCGAGCGTGGCGTCGTTCACCGCAACGACATTACCGAACTTCTTGGTCACATGCTCCAGGTAAACTCTTGCCATCTCTTGCTTACCCCCTGTGCCGTCTTATGGAGCCGTGCGTAACGCACTCCCAAGGCAGCGTAATTCGAGAAAACGAGTCACATATGCCACAGACACCAGCACAAAAACCACGGACCACCACGACATGTGCCACGAAAACCCCCGATCATCACCTCCGCCGGCCGTGTGTCGGAAGCTCTTCTGCCAAGAGCTCTCGAGAAGTATTCAACAAACGAGCCCACAATCCTTCTTTGAGCCCTATTCCTTCACCCCGCCCAGCGTCATGCCGGACACCAGCCACTTCGACGAGTACAGGAACAGCGCAAGGGCCGGGATGGCAACAAGCACCGAGGCCGCAGCGAACTGCCCCCATGCCGTCTGGAACTGGTCCATGAGCTTCTGGAAGCCCACCGGCCAGGTAAACATGTTCGGCTTCTGCAGCATCACCCGGGCCATCATATAGTCGTTCCAGGCGGTCATGAAGCTGAAGAGCCCTGCGATGGCGAGCGCCGGGGTGGATAGAGGAATCACAACCCGGTAGAACGCCACGAGCGGGCTCGCCCCGTCCACCAGCGCCGCCTCCTCCAGCTCCCGGGGTATTGTATCATAGTACCCCTTGAGGATCCAAATGGAGAACGGCACCGACCCTACCGAGTAAGCGATTGCCATGCCTGTGTACGTGTTGAACAGCTTCAGCCTCACAACCATGATGTATATCGGGAGTAGCAGCATGCCCGCGGGGATCATCTGTGTCGTCAGCAGGAATAGTAGCCCCTGCCTCCGACCAGGGAACTTCCACCGTGAAAACGCGTACGCGGCTGTCGCGGCAAGCATGAGGCCCACGAGCACCGATGCCGCGCTTACGACGAGGCTGTTCCACAGCCATATGGTGAAGTCCCTCTCAAAGATGAGCGCGCGATAGTTCTCCAGGCTCGCCCCAGGCGGTATGAGCGCAAGGTCTGTGGAGAGCAACTGGTTGCTCGGCCGAAGCGAGACGCTCACGACCCGGAGGAATGGGTAGACGGACATGACGCACGCCAGGATGAGAACAGCGTGAATGACCGCCCTCTTGGCCGGGCTGTCCCCCCTCGCCCTGCGGAAGACGCTTCGTCTCGAACCAGTCCTCATGACTCCCAGGCCCCCTTGAAACCACCGCTCAGCCGCAGATACACGGCGGAAAATATGAACAGGAACACGAAGATGACCATGGCATAGGCCGCTCCGAACCCGTACCGGTAGAACTCGAACACAGCCTTGAACATGGACGTCACCAGGAGGTCGGTGCCCTCCATCGGGCCGCCCCTCGTCACAAGATAGATAACGTTGAAGTTGTTGAACGTCCACACCACTCCGAGGATCACGGCGGGCGTTAGCACCGGTTTCAAGAGGGGCATCGTGATGGACCGGAACTGCTGCCATCCGGACGCCCCATCGATCTGGGCCGCGTCATAGTACTCCTGGGAGATGCTCTGCAACCCGCCCAGCAGCACCACCATCATGAACGGGATCCCCAGCCACACGTTGACCAGCACCACGGCGACGAAGGCCCACCTGGGATCGCTCAGCCACGGGACCGGTCTCAAGCCCAATCTCTCCAGCATGAGGTTGACGAAGCCGTACTGGAAGTGGAACTCACCACGCCAGGCAAGCGCCGAGATAACTTGCGGGAGCGCCCACGGCACGACCAGCAGGGTCCGGTAAACGCCCTTGCCCCTCATCGGCCTATTGAGAAGGATGGCAAGCCCGAGGCCGCCGAGCACGTGGCACACCACGTTCACGACCGTCCATAGGATCGTCCGTCCGAGCAACTGGAAGAAGGTCACTTTCTGAAGCACCGGCAACCTGAACACGTCCAGGAAGTTGGTGATGCCGTATGATAGGCCCACCGAAAAGTCCTTGAACCGGAACATGTTCATGTTGCTGAATGCAAGGTAGATGTTGAAACCGAACGGATATATGATGAGCGCCATCACTCCGACGAGCGCCGGAAGGAGCAGCATGAATGGCAATGAGTATTTGTACTTTAGAAGCCTGTGAAGGATGAGGTAAGCCAGGGCTTCGAGGACGACGACGATCACAGCGACGATCCCGAGCAGCCTACCGATTTCGCCAAGCCCCCGCGCGACAATATCCCAGGTCAGAGGGATCAATGCTTTCACCACCTTGGAAGCGGGCAGGCCCGGACGAAACCTGCAAGCTCACCCGGGCCTGCCTCAAGCCTGGCTGTTCGCAACCTACTTGGTCATCTCGCGTATGGCCTTCTCAGCTGCCTCCTGCATCGCCTTTGCAGCGTCCTTCGGGGACATCTTGCCGGCCATCACAGCCTCCTGGTTGGGCCTCATGGCATCCCAGCACGCCCGCATCTCGGGCACTGTGGGCATGGGCCTGCCGACGACCATCTGGTCAGACGAGCCCTTCAGGATCGGATCTTCGGTCACCAAGGGGTTCTTGAGCGCACTGGCGGTTGCCGGCAGCCTCTTGAACTTCTCGAGGAACCTGAGCTGGATCTCGTCCGAAACCAGGAAGTCCACGAATCCCTTCACAGCGTTCAGCTTGTCGCCCTCGAGGTACTCGGGGAACATGAGGTAGATGCCGCTCGTCATGGGCGAAGGCCACTTGCCGGTCTTGGTGACCTTCGGGATCCGTGCAATGCCGAGATCGACGTTCTTCTTGACTTCGTCGCTCTGGTAAGCGCCCAGGGACCAGTCGCCGTTGATGATCATGGCTGCCTTGCCTTCCTTGAAGAGGGAGTCGGCAGCGTTGTAGTCGGCCTCCATCGGGACTATCTTGTGCACGAACTTCAAATCGTGCAGGAACTGCAGAGCATCGACCATAGCCTGGCTGTCGAGAGTGGGCTTCGTCCCATCAAGCGGCCAGCCGCCGAACCCGCCGAGCCACGGCGCAAGCCAGAAGGGCTCGTTCAGGTTGTAGACGAGGCCGTACTGGTCGGGCTTGCCGTCGTTGTTGAGATCCTTAGTGAGTTCCTTGCCGATCTTGATGAGCTCGTCGGTGTCCTTGGGCGGAGTCTTGATGAGCTTCTTGTTGTAGAGAAGCATCAGGTGGTTGCCGACGCTGAGAGGAACTCCCCAGATCTTGCCGCCAAGCTCAACAGCCTCGATGCCTGGCTTGACGAATTTATCCATGTACCCAGCGGGGAACACCTGGTCCACGGACTTGATGAGCTTCATCGCTGTGAACGGACCGGCGTGGTCGGAGACGGTCCAGAGGAGATCGGGGCCTGTGCCTGCGAACGCCGCTGACTGGAAGTTCTGGCGCAGGTCCTCCACGCCATAGTTGACCACTTCGAATGTCACGCCCGGATGGCTCTTGGAGTACTCCTGCGTGAGCGCGATGATCTCCTGCAAAACACCCTCCGCCTCGCCCTCCTTGGTCCAGATGGTGAGAGACACCTTCTTCTGGGCCATTGCGCCGGCGGGCACAATCAGGGCAACCAGCGTCAGAAGAACCAGCCCCGAGACAAACGTCCTTCTCACTGTGGGTTCCCTCCTTTATCGTTTCGCGTGTCCCGCAACCGCCGCTTACCGGCATCCATCAAACCGCGAGCTACCGTCAACCGCAAGAGCAAACTGTTCCCGCCTTCAAGCCGCCACACACCGCACACGAGTCACTGGTCACTAGTCACTGGTCACTGGTCACTGGACCCGCGCTTCCGCCAGCATATCACCCCCCTCAGAGGACCCCATCCTGGCACCACATGACTCCCTCACCACAAGGTCGGTGGGGAGAACGATCTTCTTCGGCTTCCTGGCAGGGTTGCCGATAAGCCTCAGCACCTCTCTGGCCGCGCTCCTCCCCATGACTTCACCTTGCTGCTTTACGGTGGAGAGCGCAGGCCTCACGTACGACGCCGCCTCGATGTCGTCAAACCCTACAACTGCCACGTCGCGCGGGATCTTCCGCCCCGCCTCGCGCAGCGCCTTCATGGCACCTATGGCCATGAGGTCGCTTGCTGCGAAAACCGCGGTAATGTCTGCAGAAGCTTCAAGGATGCGCCTCATGGCGACCCACCCGCCCTCCTCGGTGAAGTTGCCGCTGGCGACGAGCCTCGGGTCCAGCGGCAGGCCGTGACGAGCGAGGGCTTGCTTGTAGCCAAGGAATCTGCCCTCTGAAATGGCGGACGGGGTGTGCCCGTCTATGTACGCAATCCGGCGGTGACCAAGGGATATGAGATGTTCCACTGCAGACGTGGCGCCGCCGATATTATCGGACGTGACGTAAGTCATTCTTGGGCCTTCGTAGGGGATATCGATGAGGACGGTGGGTATGCCGCTGGAGGCAACCTCGTCGAGTATGGCGCGCCCCGGGAGGGTGCCCATGAGGAAGAGGCCCTCCACCTTGGACTCGTAGCACCTTCTGAGGCTTTCCCGCCAGCGCCTGTCGCCGCTGTCTTTAACGCTGAGCACCAGGTCGTAGCCGGCTTTCTCTATCTCCGCGGTGATTCCACATATGACCTCGTAGAAAAATGGATGGCGCAGGCCCTCGACGGAGAAGAGCATCAGCTCCAGGACATAGCTCCTCTTCCGCACGAGCCGCCGCGCCAGGGCGCTCGGGTGATAGTTTAACTCTTTCATGACGGCGCGCACGCGCTTCTCGGTCTCCGCGCTTATGTCGCCGTACCCGTTCAGCACGTGGGACACGGTGCTGACGGACACGCCTGCCTTGCTCGCGATGTCCTTTATCGTCGCCACGCTTCTAGCTCCTTCTGCCGTGCGTTTCGCTGTCAATAGAAGCCAGGCCTCTGCGGGCTACAACGTTGTAGCATGCTTTCATTATAGGACCCGACCCCGGGCAATGTCAAGAAGTATCTGCTAGATCTCGCGGAGATGTGCAACATATGCTGGCTCGACCAACTTTGCCTGCAACTGGATACGCAGGGCTCCACCAGCCGGTATCATATAGATGCCCAAGTCCAAAATTGAAGGATACGCACGTGCTCAACCGCGCGGGGGCGCCCACGTGAGCGTAGCATGCGCAAAGCCATTCGTCATTGTGGCTTCAAACCTGGTTGCCTGTGGAAAGAGACCCCCGGGCCGGGGAGGCCCGGGGGCGTTGCCGGGTTTGACGCACCCGGCGGCGTGACAAGTGAGAAGGTGGGTTTTCTGTTTTAGAACTCGACCTTCATGCCGGCCGTCAGGCAGAACCCGTCCGGTCTCGTGTCGGAGTATCCCTTGTCGTAGCTCGCGACGAACTGGACACCATTGGGCGCGGTGTACTCGGCCTTGCCGATGTATGTCGCGTTACCCTCCGCCCACTTGAGGTTCCCGGACAGCCCGACGCCGGAGAACATCGGAGCGTCGAAGGTCGTGGACGCCGCCAGCTCGTGGACGGCCGACTTTATGCTGGACATGGTGACATCATACTCGGTGTTGACCAGCACCGGCCCGATCGGGATGTCGTAGCCGAGACCGAGGGTAACGGTGGTCTCCTTTTCAGGGTCGGCCTTCTCCTGGCGGTCGAGGATGGCGTAGTCTGCGTTCACCGTCGACCACATGGTCTTCACACCCGCCTCGATGTCGAGGCCCGCGTACTGGGTAGCGGCGGTTGCTCCGACGGTCTTCCTCTCGCCTACGAGCTGGCGATCGGCATTCCTCTGCTCGTGCCAGTCGGCTGTGCCAACGAGCTTCACGCCGCTAATGGTGGTGGCGACTTCGCCGTTCACGCCGCGCTTACCTGCGTTGAGGTCCACGACGTTGATGTCGTTGCCGTCGTCGTCCTTCCTGTCATCGCGGTAAAGCGGGTTGAACTTCGGGTCGAAGTTCCGGAAGCCCAACTTCGCGCTTACGCCAGGCAGCATCGGGATCTCACCGATGCCTGCCTCGACCTTCACGGCCGAAGCTTCGTTCGCGCCATCCCACGCGGCCGCGCCGGTCAGATCGACACCGGGTACCGGTGCGAACTGAACGGTCCCGGCAAGAGCCATGTCATCGCCTGTCTTCAGAGCAGCGCCGGCCAGGCTGATGCCCTGGATGTCCGCCTTCGCGGCGATGCCGCGGTCAATGTGGCGAACGTCATTCTCTTCGGCGTCTTTGTGTGTCGCCCACCCGTAGAACGCGCCCAGCTCGACCGGACCAAAGCGCACGCCGCTCACCTGCGCGCCCTCAATCACGCCGTCAGTCTCAGAGACATGCGCGATGTAGGGCGAGTAGTCAACGGCAAGGTCCCCGAACCTGGTGGTAACGTCCTGCCCCCCTGTGAGGAACGGGCCGGTGGTCTCGAGGTATGCCTTTTCGATGGTGAGTTGTGCCGCGCCAAGCGTCACCGGCGTTAGTACTTTCTTGTCCATGTTGCCGCTCTTTTCGACGTCCGACCCGGGGTTCGGGCTTTGCGACTCGCCGAAAGGAGCGTAGTTTATGGGCTCGAAGCCCACGAACGCCCGGATCTGCTGGCCGCCGGCCATCTCCATGGAGAGGTTGAGACGAAGGTCCGATGTAGCGCTAATCCCCACGTTGCCTGCGTTTTCAGGCATCACCTGGAACGTGGTCTCGAGGGACCCGCCCAGGTCGATGGTGGGGGCCGCCCACACCGGCGCCGCTATGGCTATCGCCATGATGGCGGCTAGTGCAGCGACTGTTCTTCTCATTGTTCATCCCCCTTGGTGTGTCTTCTGGTTCGAACTTGCTGCGGCTTGTGTTGCGATGGGGGCTTTCAGCAAGTATCCTTGTTTCCTTGCTTCGGTCCCCGGCTGCGTTGTCTGGTGCGTATCATATATCCCGGCCTCTGGCGCTTTTCGGGGTCCACCTCCTTTCTGCCGCCTGCCGGGTCTGGAATTCGCGCTACATCTAATGCGCCGAAATGTGCTTTATACAGTTGTCAAGCCTCACGGCCGGTTGTGCGGCCCCTCTGCTTCCCCTAATTCTCCGCGTTACTCGTTATTCCTCCATGAAGCTCGTGCTTGCGCCCATGTAAGTGATGGCATCGCAGGAATGAGAATGCCAGGACAGGGCCTTGCTTCCTGTCCTGGCATCACATCCCCCGGGCGGCCGAGCACGTGCTTCCCATGCTGCAAGCCACCAGGCAGAGAAAAGGCGAAAGGCCGACTCAACCGCAAGGTGTTCCTGGCCTTCAAGCCTGCGCCTTCACGTGCCAGGCGCGCCGAGGTCGAACTCGTCGTACAGCGCGCGGACCGCCTGCGCCACGCTTGCCTGGTCGATGAGGCACGAGATGGTGATCTCCGAGTCAACCGTTTGCATGATATGAACGCCCGCACGATGGAGAGCTTCGACCACCCTCGCCATCACGCCGGGCACTTCCTGCATGCCCGCGCCAACCACCGACACCTTGGCGCACTCGGCCATGACATGGCATGCGAAACCCTCGGATCTGAGTGCCTCTTCCGCAGCCTTGGCGAACTCATCCTTCACGGTGAAAAGAATAGCCCGCGGAGTGACGTTGATGAAGTCCACGTTGATCCCGATGGTGCTTATGGCCTTCAGTATCGCCACCCTCGCCCTGGACGGCTCCGCAGGGTTCGGATACACGGCCTCGATGCGGGCAAGCCCGTCCACGTGGGCGATGCCGGTTATCACCCGTCGCGCAACGTCGTCGGTGATGAACGTGCCCTCGGACTCCGCGAAGGTGCTCCTCACCCTCACCGGAATGCCGCCCTGCTGCGCTATGTGGACCGCCCTCGGGTGGACCACCTTCGCACCGTTGTTGGCGAGTTCCTCAACCTCGAAGTAGGTGATGGCCGAGATGAGCCTGGCTTCCGGAACGATCTTTGGGTCAACGGTCATGACGCCCTCGACGTCGGTATAGATCTCCACGCACTCGGCTCTCAACGCGACCCCAAGCGCGGTCGCCGTGGTGTCGCTCCCGCCTCTGCCGAGCGTCGTGATCTCGCCGTCATCGGTTACCCCCTGGAAGCCCGCCACCACCGGGATCTGCCCGGAGGCAAGCACGTCCAGCAGCCGGGCGGTGTTGATACCCTGGATGCTCGCGTCGCCGAATTGGCCATCAGTTCGTATCCCGGCCTGTGCCCCTGTGAGCGGAACGGCCTCGTACCCTGCCGCCTTGAGATAACCCGCCATCACCACACAGCTTATGACCTCTCCGCACGACGCAAGGAGGTCAAGGCTCCGTGCGTCCACGGGTAGCCCTTTGCTCCTCACGAGGTCCAGCAGCGAGTCGGTGGCATACGGTCCAGGACGCCTCCCCATGGCCGACACAACGACGACGGGATCGAACCCCTGTTTCTTTGCGGAAATCACCCTGTCCCGCGCCTTCAGGCGCGCTTCCTCATCCCCGACGGATGTCCCCCCGAATTTCTGCACGATTATGCGCACCGTTTGCTACGAACCTCCTGCAGTTTTCATGTGGGGCAGCGCCGTCCGTGCGGCCCTCCGCGGTCCGTTGTGGTCCGGCGGTGATTCGTCGTTGTTCGACGGTCCCCGTTGTCCGACGGTCCCCGCATCTGCCACCCGTTCCGTCACCGCGCGGCCTCCGCCCCCGGTTGTGTGCTATTCTGAACGCGCGTGAATATTGGATATGGATACGCCGAAAAGCAGCGTTATCCTGCCGGCCTATGAGCCGGAAGCAGAAAAATGAGCGACCGGCATTGAGGATAGCACAACCGGTCGCAGACGTGGACATGCAATTTGTGGCATGTTCGCTCGGAGGACGCCCGGAAACCGCACCTGGCGCGCTTTCACAGCCTGCTCTGCGGCGCTCGACCTTGCGGACAAGCGCCGGCGGCCACGCGAGCAGCCGGCCCGCACGCCTTCAAGCATGCTCCGCGCCCTGCGGCGCCCCGCGGCACCCTTCGGCGCCCTGTGGCGCCCTTCGACACCCCGGGCACCCTTCGGCACCCTGCGGCGCTCCCTGGCGAGCGGCTACCCGGCATCCATGCTCCCGGCGCGGCGCCCCAGCATGGTACGGCGCCCGAGCATGGCCCTGGCCTCCTCGAGGGCCGCCCTGACCTGGGCCGGCGCCGTGCCGCCCCGGACCGCGCGGGCCTCCAGGGACGCCTCAACCCGGACGATCTCGAGCACGTCCTCGGACACACCCGGGGCGAGGGTCTTCCACTCGTCGAGAGTGAGCTCGTCGAAGCTCTTCCCCTCCCGGACGCATTTCAGCACGAGCCGCCCCACGGCCGCGTGGGCTTCCCGGAACGGGATGCCTTTGCGCACCAGGTAGTCCGCGAGGTCGGTTGCGGTTGTGAACCCCCGCCCCGCGGCTTCCCGCATGGCCCCCGCGTTTACCTTCATGGTCCGCACCATGGGGGCCATCACCTCGAGGCACGATGCGACGGTGTCCACGGCGTCGAAGAGGCTCTCCTTGTCCTCCTGCATGTCCCGGTTGTAAGCAAGCGGCAGCCCCTTCATGACGGTGAGCACTGCCACAAGGTCGCCTACGACCCTTCCGACCTTGCCCCTTATGAGCTCCGCCACGTCGGGGTTTTTCTTCTGCGGCATCATGCTGCTGCCCGTGGCAAAGGCGTCGTCAAGCTCGATGAATCCGAACTCCTGCGATGACCACAGCACGATCTCCTCCGCAAGCCGGCTGAGGTGCACCATGATGATGGCGGCCGAGGCGAGGAACTCCATGACGAAGTCCCTGTCGGAGACCGCGTCGATGCTGTTGCGAGTGACACCGGAGCACCCTAGCTCGCGCGCAACCGCCGCACGGTCCACCGGGTGTGCGGTGCCCGCGAGGGCACCCGAGCCGAGGGGCGAGACGTTCGCGCGGCGCGCCGCGTCCGCGAGCCTTTCCATGTCCCTGGTCAGCATCTCGAAGTACGCGAGCAGGTGGTGGGCGAAGAGGACGGGCTGAGCGTGCTGCATGTGGGTATAGCCCGGCATGACCACGCCCGCATTGGCGTCGGCTACATCCACGAGTGCCCGCCGGACGTCGTCGATGAGCCCGGCGAGGCGCTCGGCCTCCTTCCTCACGTACAACCTCATGTCGAGGGCGACCTGATCGTTGCGGCTCCTGCCCGTGTGCAGCTTTTTCGCGACGTCCCCCACCTTTGCAGCAAGCATCCTCTCGACCGCCGTGTGGATGTCCTCATCGGACGCGGAGAAGTCTACAGCGCCGGACTCGATGTCCTGAAGGACCTCGCCCAGGCCCGCGATGAGCGCATCGGCCTCCGCACCTGATATGGCGCCGCATGCCGCGAGCGCGCAGGCATGCGCGATGCTTCCTGCTATGTCCTCCCGATAGAGCCTCCTGTCGAAGTGGATGGACGCGGTGAACTCCTCGACCTGTCTGGCTGTGCCCTTCTCAAATCTCCCCGCCCACGGCTTCAAAGGCTTCGCCTCCACGCTCCGTGCCGCGCGCCCCATGCTCCATGTCCCATGCTCCGTGTTCCGTGCTGCACGTTCTACGACCACAGGCTCCGCGCTCGTTGCTCCGCGGCTCGAAGCTCCGTGTTCGATGCCCATTGCTTCATACTCGGGTCATAGCCATGCCCGTTCACGTGCCCGCCGCCGTGGCTCGCGCTCCGGCCGATGTGGCGGTCGGCGCCGTAGCTGGCGCCACGGCCGGCGGCATTGCCCCCGAGCCAGCAGCCCGGCTTCTCGCCCTCGCAGCGACCACGGTCGGCAGCCCGAAGATCTCGATGAACCCCTCGGATGCGCCGTGGTTGAACGCGTCACGCCTGTCGTAGGTGGCGAGCGAGTGGTCGTACAGCGAATACGGCGACGTGCGTCCGACCACCACAACGGACCCCTTGAAGAGCCGCAGGCGCACCACGCCCGTCACAGTCTCCTGAGTCTTGTCGATGAACGCGTCGAGAGCCTCGCGAAGCGGTGAGAACCAGAGGCCAAAGTAAGCGAGCTCGGCGTACTTCTGATCTATGCTTTGCTTCATATGGTAGGTCTCGCGCGGCAAAGTCAGGCTTTCCAGGTCCCTGTGGGCCGCGATGAGCGCGACCGCCGCCGGGGCCTCGTAGACCTCCCTGGACTTGATCCCCACGAGCCTGTTCTCGATCTGGTCGATCCTCCCGACGCCGTTTGCGCCGCAGAGCATGTTGAGGCGTGTGACCATCTCCACGGGATCGACGCTCACCCCGTCGAGAGTCACCGGCACCCCGGCCTCGAACCCGACCTCCACATACGTCGGGCTGTCGGGGCAGCGGTCCGGCGCGGACGTCCACATGAAGGCGTCCTCCGGCGGCTCCTGCCACGGGTCCTCGAGAACGCCGCACTCGATGCTCCTGCCCCAGAGGTTCTCGTCAATGCTGTACGGGCTCGCCGACGTTACGGGAACGGGTATGCCGTGCTGCCTCGCGTACGCTATCTCGTCCTCGCGCGACATGGGCCACTCGCGCACCGGCGCTATGACCCGAAGGTCAGGGGCGAGCGCCGCTATGGACACGTCAAAGCGTACCTGATCGTTTCCCTTTCCCGTGCACCCGTGGGCGACGGCGTCCGCGCCTTCGGCCCGCGCGATGTCGACCAGGATCTTCGCTATGAGCGGTCTCGACAACGCGGCACTCAAAGGATACTTGCCCTCGTACAGCCCGTTCGCCTTGAGACTCCTGAACGCATAGTCCCCCAGGAATTCCCGCCGCGCATCGATCACATACGAGCGCGACGCGCCTACTTTGAGAGCCTTCTCCCTGATGAAATCGAGGTCTTTCTTCGCGCCGACGTCCACCGCCACGGTGATGACCTCGGCGGAGTAACGCTCTTTTATCCATCGGATGGCCACGGAGGTATCGAGGCCCCCCGAGTAGGCCAGCACAACCTTGTGAGCCGACTTACAAGCCGCTTTCACCGGCCTTCCTCCTCCCTTGCATTAGCAGGACGAGGATGGCCTTCTGAACGTGGAGGCGGTTTTCGGCCTCATCGAACACCACCGAGTGGGGACCGTCCATCACCTCGTCGGTGATTTCCTCCCCCCTATGCGCGGGCAGGCAGTGCATTACCATAACGTCCTTCTTGCCCGCCGCCTCAATGAGCGCCTTGTTCACCTGGAACCCCGCGAGGGCCTGGGCCTTCTTCTCGCGCTCAGCCTCCTGGCCCATACTGGCCCACACGTCGGTGTATATCACATCGGCACCCTTCACAGCTTCGTGCGGATCGTGCGCTATCTCGATGGTGGCGCCCGTGGCCTTCGCGTCCTCCCGCGCCAGCTTCACAATATCAAGAAGGGGCTCATATCCCGGTGGGCATGCCACGGTGACGTCCATGCCGACCTTCGCGCCGCCGAACATGAGGCTGTGCGCCACGTTGTTGCCGTCCCCCACGTAAACCATCTTGAGGCCCTTCGTCCTGCCTCTTTTTTCATACACAGTGAAGTAGTCAGCCAGAACCTGGCAGGGATGCAGGAGGTCCGTCAGGCCGTTTATCACCGGAACCGTGCCGTACCTGGCGAGGTCCTCCACGTCCCTGTGATCGAACGTGCGTATCATGATGCCGTCCACGTAGCGCGAAAGGACGCGCGCCGTGTCGGCTATTGTCTCTCCCCTGCGGAGCTGCAGCTCCTGCGCGCTCAGGAAAAGCCCGTACCCGCCGAGCTGCCATATTGCCACCTCGAACGACACCCTCGTGCGGGTGGAGGGCTTCGTGAATATCATTGCGAGCGTCTTTCCCTCCAGCAGGTGGTGCTCCACCCCAGCCTTCGTCTCCTCCTTCAGCCTCGCCGCAACCTCGAAGATCTTCTCGACCTCAGCGACGGAGAGGTCGTGGATGGATAGAAGGCTTCTCCCCCTCATGCCAAGAGCAACCTCGTCATACAGGTAATCCCGTTTTTCCGTCACGCTGCACACCGTCCTTTTCGCGAAGTGCTATGCCCGCCGTTTGTATCCCGCGGCGCACCGACATATATTCAAGGACCGGAGGAAAACTCCTTCCCGCCCAAGCGCAGGACGGCGCTGGCGTGTTGCAGGTCCTCACCTCCCGACTGCGCGTTCAGAGACAACCGCCGCGTAGCGTAGTCTGTCACCCGAACACGCCTGCCATGGCCTTCTCGAGAATGGCGACAGCCGCGTCGATGTCCGCCTGGCTTACTACCAGCGGCGGTAAGAAGCGCAACGTGGTGTCGCTTACGGCGTTCACGAGGAGCCCGCCGCCGAGGCAGGCCGCGGCCACCGCGCGCGCAGGCGCCTCCGGGCCGCGCCCGTCGCACGGCCGCAGTTCCATGCCGATCATGAGGCCCTTGCCCCTCACCTCGGCCACCTGCGGGAACCTGCCTGCGAGCGCCCCCAGCGCCCCCGCGAAGTATCGGCCCACCTCCGCGGCGCGCTCAACCAGGCCCTCAGCCCTGATTGTCTCCACGACGGCAAGCGCCGCCGCGCAGGCCAGGGGATTCCCGCCGAACGTGGACGCGTGCGTGCCCGGGGTGAACGCTGAGGCAACCTCGTCCTTCGCGAGGAGGGCTCCGATGGGGACGCCTCCGCCCAGGGCCTTCGCGAGCGTTATGGCATCGGGCTCGATCCCGTAGTGCTCGAAGGCGAACATCTTCCCTGTCCTCCCCATACCCGTCTGGACTTCGTCCAGGATGAGCAGGGCCCCGCGCTCGTCGCAGACCTCTCTTGCGCGCTTGAGGTAGGCTTCGTCGGCCACGTGGACCCCTCCCTCGCCCTGGATCGCCTCGAGGAGGACGGCGACCGTCCGGTCGCTGACAGCCCTGTCGAGGGCAGGTATGTCATTGAACGGCACGTATCTGAATCCCGGCGGCAGCGGCTCGAAGCCTTTCTGGTATTTGGCCTGCCCGGTCGCGGTGACCGTCGCAAGGGTGCGCCCGTGGAACGAGTTGAGCGCGGTGACGATCTCGTAGCGCTCTTCCTCGTGCCTGACGGCCCTCGCGTATTTCCGGGCCAGCTTGATCGCGGCCTCGTTGGCCTCCGCGCCGCTATTGCAGAAGAACGCCTTGCCAAATGGGCTGCCGTCCAGAAGGGCCTTTGCAAGAAGCGCCTGCCCCTCGATGAGGTAGAGGTTGGAGCAATGAAGCAGCATGGCGGCCTGCTTCTGGACGGCAGACACCACGGCCGGGTGCGAGTGCCCCAGAGCGCACACTGCGATTCCGCCGAGGAAGTCCAGGTACTCCCTGCCATCTGCGTCCCACAGGCGCGCGCCGGACCCCCGCACAGGCGCTATCGGCGCCCTCGAGTATGTGTTCATAAGGTACATGCGGGATAGCTCCGCGATTCTGTCGGTCGCAAAGCGTGCCCCGAACGTAGCTTCAGGCTCCGAGGCTCCGCGGGACATCACCGTCGCTGCCTCTAGCGCCTCCGGAGTCGCGCAGGCCCCGGAGGCCGCGCACGGGAATGCCATCATTCTTCCGCCTCCTGGTTCCGGCACCCCTTCTCATGCCAGCACCGGAACCAGCGGCACCCCCCTCCTTTCCACTGGAGATACCTGCCCTATGCCCTATGCCCTATGCCCCACGTAATGCGTCTGGTGGGCCACTTTCCCCGGCGCCCTGGTCAGCGTCGCGCTGCCGCGGCCGCCGAAGATGCGCCCGGGCCGCCCGGAGAAGGAGTCGCCGCCTCAGGCAGCCAACCCTGTCCGCCGATGATCATGGTGCCGATCCCCCTGTTCGTGAACATCTCGAGCAGGAGCGAGTGGGGCTTTCGGCCATCGATTATGTGGGTCCTGGGCACGCCCCGCTCGAGAGCGGTGATGCACGCGTCCACCTTCGGAATCATGCCCGATGCGATGCGTCCGCTGGCGATCATCTCTCTTGCCTCGGCGATCGTCACCTGCTGGAGAAGCGATCCTGGATCTTGCGGGTCAGCAAGGATCCCCTCGACGTCGGTGAGGACGACGAGCTTATACGCCCCGAGCGCGCCGGCGAGGTGCCCGGCCAGGTGGTCAGCGTTTATGTTGAGCGTGGCACCGGTGTCATCGGATGCTACGGGCGATATCACCGGTATGAACCCCTCGCGGCACACCACGTCGATAATCTCGGTGTTGATCGCCACCACGCTGCCCACATACCCCAGGTCAATCCCCTTCTCCCCGTGCGGCTCCAGGCCTTTTCGCCGCGCCACGACGAGGTTCGCGTCCTTTCCCGAAAGGCCCAGCGCCTTGCCGCCGCCCCGGTTGATGAGGGTGACGATGTCCTGGTTGATCCTGCCGGTGAGAACCATCTCCGCTATCTCCGCGGTCTCGCCGTCCGTCACGCGCAGGCCGTTCACGAAGACAGGCTCCTTGCCGAGGCGCCTCATGACGCCGGTGATCTCCTTGCCGCCGCCGTGGACGATGACGGGATTCATGCCGATGTATCTCAAGAGGACGATGTCCAGAGCCACCATCTCCTTGAGCGCGGCATCGGTCATAGCGGCGCCGCCGTACTTGATGACCACCGTCTTGCCGAAGAATGTCCTTATGTAAGGCAGGGCCTCAACGATCACCTCCGCCTTCTCCGCGCTCGAGAGGCCGTTCGTCGCAGGGCCGCTCCCTGTCGTAGAGCAGCTCATAGGTCTCACCCCTCTCAGGTCCTGTAGCTTGCGTTGATGCGCACATACTCGTAGGTCAGGTCGCACGTGTAGGCGCACGCGCTTTCAAAGCCCGCATGCAGGTCCACGGCAATGAGCACCTCCCTGGAGGCCAGGGCACCCCTCGCGCGGGCCTCGTCGAACTCCACCGCCGCGCCGGCCCGGGCCACGGGGACGTCGCCGATGAAGACGTCTGCAAGGCTCGCATCGAACTCCACTCCCGCGCGTCCCGCGGCCGCGAGCACCCGGCCCCAGTTGGGGTCGGCGCCGAACACTGCGGTCTTCACCAGGTTGGAGGAAGCGATGGTCCTCGCGATTTGCCGCGCGTCCTTCTCCGTTCTCGCACCGTGGACCTCTACCCTGATGACCCGGGTCGCGCCCTCGCCGTCCTCCACTATCATGCGGGCCAGCCTGCCCGTGACGTAGTCCAGCCCTTCTGCGAACGCATCGAAGCCTGGGCCTTCTGATGTGATGGTGGGGTTGCCCGCGAGCCCGCTTGCGAGCGCCACGGCCATGTCGTTCGTGCTCGTGTCGCCGTCAACGGTGATCATGTTGAAGGATCTTTCCACCGACCGCACGAGGGCCCGTCGCAGCATGCCGGGGGTTATGGCGGCGTCGGTGGTCACGAACGCGAGCATGGTGGCCATGTTGGGATGGATCATCCCCGACCCCTTGGCTATGCCGCCGATGCGCACCGGGCGCCCGCCTATCTCCCCCTCCACCGCGACCTCCTTCACAGTGCGATCCGTGGTGAGGATGGCTTCGGCAGCCGCCCTCGAGCCGCCGGAGTCAAGCCCCGCCGCAGCCAGACGGATTCCCGCGCACACCTTCTCGATGGGCATCGGCACCCCGATGACACCTGTCGAGGCCACCACCACCTCGCCCGGGGGGATGCCCAGAGCCTCGCCGGTCACGCTCGCCATTGCCCGCGCGTCCTCAAGGCCTTTCGGGCCGGTGCACGCGTTGGCGTTCCCGCTCGCCACCACCACGGCCCGGCACCTTCCGGACCGGAGATGTTCCATGCTGACCAGCACCGGCGCAGCCTTCACCTGGTTAGTAGTGAATACGGCCGCGGACGTCGCCGGCACATCCGAGACAATGAGGGCAAGGTCGGGGCGGGCCCGCTTTATCCCGCAATGCAGGCCGGCGGCGCGAAATCCCACGGGGGCAGTGATCCCGCCGGGAATCTCCTGCCAGGCCGCGTCAGTCGTACGTGCTGGTTCGATAGCGATCATGCTGCATTCTCCTTTCGACCGGGCCGACTCACGGCCACACAGGAGGAGTCTCGAGGCCTATCGACTCCTCCAGCCCGAAGAGGATGTTCATGTTCTGGATGGCCTGCCCGGCTGCGCCTTTCACGAGGTTGTCGAGGGCGGAGATCACGACCACCCGCCCGGTCCTTGTGTCGGCTCTCACCGCGATGTCGCAGAAGTTCGACCCACGCACCGCCTTTGTCTGAGGGAGGTCATTCCGAAGCACTCTCACGAACCTCTCCCCCGCATAGAACTCCTCGTACAGGGCAGTCAGGGCGCGAGTGTCCGGGATCGCGTTAGCGCTCATGTTTGGGTTTGGGCCGGGCCGCTCCGTCTCGGCTCCGTTTGCGCCTCTTAAGGCCGCCCTGATCGGTCTTGTGCCCTCAGCGCCGGCCTCGTGTGCGCTGTTGCCTTCAGCCCCATCTCCGCAGGCCTGCGGCAGGGCTTTCAGCGAAGCGTACGCCGTGACCAGGATCCCGCGGCTCATCGGGACGAGGTGTGGCGTGAAGCTGACGGCAACATCCGCCCCGCCCCCGGAGCCCGGCCCTCCCGCGCCACCGTCCCCGCTGCGGCGGACCACCCGCTGCAACTCCTGTTCTATCTCAGGTGTGTGGCGGTGGCGCAGGACCCCGTAAGGGCGAAGGTTCTCCTCGCACTCGGGAAAGTGGTAGCCTGGCGAAGGCGTTCTCCCGGCGCCTGACACCCCGGACTTCGCGTCTATGACGACGCTTCGCAGGTCAACGAGGCCGCGGGCCGCGAGCGGGGCCAGCGCAAGCAGCGCCGCAGTGGGATAGCAGCCCGGGTTGGCTACGATACGGGTATGCCTTATCTCGTCGCGGCACAGCTCAGGAAGGCCGTACGCGGCCTCCGCAATGAGGTTCGGGGCCTCGTGGGCCATGCCATACCACTCCTGGTACAGCGCCGGGCTTTTCAGTCTGAAATCCGGACCGAGGTCGATGACCTTCGTGGAAGGAGATGCCGCCAGGATCTCCCTTACGAGCGACATAGATGCGCCCGCCGGCGCTGCGATGAACACCACATCGCACTTGCGCGCGAGGTCGTCTGCCTGGACGTCAGAGATGCGCGGGAGGTCATACCCGCGAAGGCCCGGGTACACCTCGAAAGCCGTCTTCCCCGCGCTCCCGCGCGAGGCAAGGACCACGACAGCCGCCTCCCTGTGCCCGAGGAGAAGCCGCACAAGCTCTCCACCGGCGTACCCGGACGCTCCCGCTACTCCTACTCGAATCACTGCCCCGACCTCCAGGGTCCCTGCCCGTGGTTTCCTCGCCAGCCAGGTTTGGGCAGGGGTTGTGGTAATTATACATCATTGATGCATATCCATGCAATAGCGCCGGCAAAAAATCCACGGCCATTCTCACGGGAACGGCCGTGGACAAGATTGTGCCTGGATTCACAAGCTCCGGGACGATCAAATGGCCGGATGCGCGCACTCATCCACTGGCAGACCGTTTCCGGGGGAAACCGGGAAGCCCCCTAGAGCGGCCTGCATCGCGCCCGGTCGGCCCGGTGTGCCGGTTGTTGGTGCCGGTTGTCGCCCTCTGTTTTCCGCCTTCCGGCTCGCTTCCCGCCACCCATCTCGGGTCTACCGGTAAGCCCCTTTTGCGCTCGCGTTGCGCGTTGCAGGCGCCACAAAGCCGCGCTCCGAAGCGGCGCCTGCCGTCACCCGACGTGGCTGGAAAGCGTTTACCTCAGCCGAGCACCTCTTCGGGGCAATGATATTCGATCCCAAACGCATCGGCCACGCCCTTGCACGTGAGCTTGCCCTTGTATGCGTTCAAGCCGAGCCTGAGGGCCGGGTCACGCCTCATGGCTTCCTCGGCGCCGAGGTCCGCGATCTTGATCGCATACGGGAGCGTCACGTTTGTCAGGGCGAATGTGGACGTCCTCGGGAAGGCGCCGGGCATATTCGCGACCGCGTAGTGCAACACTCCGTCCACGAAGTAGGTGGGATTCGCGTGCGTGGTCGGATGGATGGTCTCGATGCATCCTCCCTGGTCAACCGCGACGTCCACAATGACCGCGCCCTTCTTCATAAGCTTGATCATGTCTCGGGTGACCAGCTTCGGCGCCTTCGCGCCGGGTATCAGGACGGCCCCAATTACGAGGTCAGCGTCTGCAAGAGCCGCCTCTATGGAGTGCCTGTTGGAGTAAAGGATCTTCACGTTCTTCGGCAGTATGTGGGACAGGTACCGCATGCGGTTGATAGAGACCTCGAACACCGTGACCTGCGCGCCGAGGCCAGCGGCCATCAGGGCCGCGTTCGTGCCGACTGTGCCGCCGCCGATCACGACCACATGGGCCGGTTCAACCCCCGGGATGCCGCCCATCAGCACGCCGCGCCCGCCATGCGGCCCCGCGAGGTAGTTCGCGCCCACGATGGCGGCCATCGCGCCCGCTACCTCGCTCATAGGCGAGAGAAGGGGCAGACTGCCGTCGGGAAGCTGAACGGTCTCGTAGGCGATCGCCACTATGCCGGAGTCAAGCACCGCCCTGGTCAGAGTTTCATCAGACGCGAGATGGAAATACGTGAACATCACCTGGCCGTGCCGCATAAGCGTGTACTCAGGCGGAAGGGGCTCTTTGATCTTCATGATCATGTCAGCCTGAGCCCACAGGTCGGCCACGTTCTCGATCATGCGCGCGCCCGCACGAGCATAGTCCTCGTCGGGTATACCGCTTCCCATCCCAGCCCCCTTTTCCACGAGCACCGTGTGGCCCCTGTCGCAAAGCGCCATCACGCCCGACGGCACGATGGCCACGCGGTTTTCGTTGTCCTTGATCTCCTTTGGGACCCCGACTATCAACTCAACCACCTCCATGATAACGTCACGAAAACCCGGGATCCGCCCGCTTGTTGTATGATTCTACTTCGGATATCATAATCCTTCCAGCTCAGAGCGAAACCCTGCCGTGGAGCAGCCCGAAAACAACGCCAACAGGCTGCGCCCCGCAGCAAGCGCGACGCAGCCTGTTAATCGCTGATCCACCCGGGTCCACTCGCCGCAGCCGGGGCCTCACCCTGGCCGAGAAGCGTGACCCTAGAAGTTCATCCCGACCAGCAAGCGGAAAGCCGTGCCGTCAGCACCCTCCTGGCTGCTGTAGAGCGCCTCGCCCGCGAGCCAGAACGGCGACATAACGTTGGCCTTGAGGCCACCGAGCACTTCAAACCACGAGTTGGCCCCCCTCTTGAACGCCACTCCGCCCCTTGCGTACACATCGATCTGCGGGCTGACCGGCTGCTGGCCGTACACGCCGATCTTGAAGGTGTTGGCGTTGTCTCCCTCGACCAACTTCACTCCGCCGAACGCCCCCACCGAGGTGGAGCCGAAGCTCTGGAGAGCGAGTTTGCCGTAGAGCTCGGTCTCGCTCTCACCCTTGTGGCCGATGTAGTCAAACCCGAACGCCATCTTGTCAGACAGGCTCAACTCACCTGCGAGCGTCAAGACCGAAGAGTCCCCCTTGAAATAGCACCCCACTCCGATCTTGTTCTCCGCGGACGCGACCCCCGCCACGGCCATCACCATGACCATGGCGACCGCCAGGCAAATTGCCTTCCTCATTGATATCCCTCCTTATTCGAGTTGGGTCCAAAATCTGATTCGACGAGCAGAACGAAACTCCTCCCCTGCCCGGGAAAACATTCTCAGGAATCAGCTGAGAAATTCCCTCTGAACCACCTCCCACATCCCCGGGTCTTCCGAGCCAAGCCGCCAGAAGGCTATTCCGTCGATGCCACGCTCCCTGACGAGCCTGAGCTTGAGCCCGAGGCTCTCGACGTCCTCATAGTATATGACGTGTTCTGTGTCGCCGTCATAGTATCGGATGACGGGGCACGCCGCCCGCTCGTCCCACGACGGCAGAAGGCCAGGTCGGGCAAGCAGCTCTTTTGCCTTCTTCGCGTCGAACCCGCGGCCCTGCGATGGCACCCCCTTTTCGATGGTCCAGTGACGCCCGTAAAACGGGAGACCCATCACGATCTTCTCCCTCGGGACCCACGTGAGCGCGTAGTCAAGCACCTTCCCAAGCCACCACAGCGGCGCCACCGGCCCCGGAAGGCCTCCCGCCGGAGAGTAGTCGTACCCCATAATGACCAGATGGTCTACGATGGGCGCAAGGCCTGGGTAGTCGTACGCCTGGGCCCATCCTGTGTCGTCCGGGCCTGGAGGCGCGGTTTGCGCTACCGCGTCCACCGAAAGGTGCTTGCCGTGGGGCTTGAGGAGGCGCGCGATCTCGGCGATGAGCAGGGTGTACCTATCCCGGTCCCCCTTCAGGAAGGCGCCCTCGAAGTCCATGTTGATCCCGTCGAAGCCGCGCTCCAGGACGAGCGAGGCGATGTTCTCGGCCGCGCGCCGCCTCGTATTCTCGGTGAGGAGTATCTCGTGCGCGACCTCAGGGCTGAACTTCTCGTTCACGATGAGAGGCACGACGACGGTTCCCGACGCCCTCGCGAAGCTGATGGTATCCGCTGCTGCCCTCTCCTCGCTCTTGATGTTCCCGTCCGCGTCCATTGAGTACCAGCACGGACTGATGTGGGTTATCACATCCGCGTGCTCCCTGTATGACCGGATGCTGTCATCAGCGTACGGCACCTGCCAGCCCAAGACCATCTTACCCACGGGAAATGCCTACCTCCCTTGTGCAACATGGCCCGCCGTCCGCCCCCCATACAGCAAAACGAGCGGACGCGACGGACGTTCCTATACTTCGAGAGATACCTGCGGAAACCTCCTTATGTGTCGAACCGTATCCATAGGACCGCTGAACAGCCCGAGCAAGGGTGCGGGGGTTTTTTGACTCTAATTACGAGGTCATTAGTTTTTTCTCGTTTTCCGAGGTCTTGGGTTGCCGGTGATTGCACGAGGGGTGTCAGAATCCGGCCACTCGCCCAACGGGCCGGCTTCGAGTCATGTCACAAGCCAACACCAACCGCGACATTCTTGTGTATTGGTTGACAATTGACTACTCATGTCGTACAATGTGTGCGGCAATGTGGACAGTTCCCCCATTCCTGGTTAACCAAGGCTATGTGCTCTCGAGAGGCCATGGGTAGCATGTGGTCTCCGCCCGGGAGGGGCAGGACACCCGGGAGGGCCGGTTGGTTCCTGGCTGGACGATGCGGTGCCACCGCCGCCCCATGTCATGGCCGCGGAACTCATCGAAACCGAGGACCGGAAGGCTGCGGCCGGAAGCGCGGTCCGAAGGTAGTCCATGGCGCGGACACAGCGGGGCAGTCCACAGCTCGCCTTCGATCCGAGACCGGTAGGTGAAAAGCGGGTTACCACTCCAGGCTAGCGCCGTGGCAAAGCAGTTGAGTGGGAGTGCTGGCGAAATCTTTTTGCCATCGCGAGCCGCTGGAGAAGCGCCGGTTATCTGTGCGCTCACACTCAAGGGAACAGCTCACACTCAAGGGAACAAACGAGAGGGGGAGGATCGACGTGACGTGCCAGCAAACACTCAAAGCCATGGTGGAGATCCTTCAGCAGAGCTTCCCTGGGTCAGGGGGCAACGAAGTGTGCTCCGTGATCAGCAGACTCCTCGAGGGCGTCCGCGTTTACTTTGTGAACAGCGGAGGATACGTTGCCGGCGACTCCATCGGGACAGATGGCCCGGACATGGAGGCAGATGAGTGGCGATTCGGGAACACCCTCATGCCTCGCACCGTCGCCTCGCTCTGGGCGGCGGTTGCAGGAGGGTCAGGCGCTGCATCGGTCACGATCAACGGCGAGACGTACGCGGCGGCCCCTGTAACAGTGCTGCGGGAAACCCTTGGCCTGCTGGTTGCCCGGCTGACCCGTGAGCCTTCGCGAGACGAGCTGGAAATGCTGGGCCCGCTCGCCGCGGCCGCCGGAGCGGTGCTTGCCCTCAAGTACCAGAGAGAGGAAGACGAGCGCGAAAGGAACCGGGACACCGCGAGGTCTGCCATCCAGAGCCTATCATACTCCGAGATCATAGCCGTCCGCGCCATCCTTGACGCCCTGGACGGCGACCAGGGATTCCTGGTGGCAAGCAGGATCGCCGATAACGCGGGGATGACGCGTTCTGTGGTGGTCAACGCCCTCCGGAAGCTGTCCTCCGCCAACCTCGTCAGGACGAGATCCCTCGGGATGAAGGGCACTTTCGTAAGGCTTCTCAACCCCGAACTTCGAACGGAGCTCGGAAGCACCGGCCTCGGACGCGAGGCCCTGCCGGGGCCAAGGGCCGTGGCCGTAGAGGCGGAGGCAGGCGCACCCGCACCTGGCAACGGCGAGGAGACTGCCGCAACAAGAGGGAGCGGCCCAGTACCTGACCACAGGGTGGTTCATGCATAACAACAAACCGCCCGTAGGAACATACATCATGAGCGCACAGCCGGCTTCACCAGTGGCGCCGGCAGCGGCGACCCGCGAGAGGAGGAGAGTGGCCGCTCCGGCCCGAACCATAAAGCCGGAAGTGCCACGCAAGGTCCATGGCTAAAGTGACGGTTGACGAGAACCTGTGCATCGGGTGCGGGCTATGCTCCGAGATATGCCCCGAAGTGTTCGAGATGGGAGACGACGGGCAGGCGCACGCGGCTCATCCCGAGAAATGCGATGGTCTTCGGTGTTGCACCGAGGCGGCGGAGTCGTGCCCCGTGGAAGCCATCAAGATCGAATAGCCTGGTTGCGATTGGGTCTCGCAGCAGGGTGCGGGCACGCTCAACGCACGCTCAACGCCGGACGCCTCGAAAGGATCTCACCTGCAGGAAGGAGGGGCGGCTTCCTTCGGTGGCCCGGCGCCGCCGGTGGTCCCGACGCGCTAAGGAAGCCGCCAGGATACGCGCTAAGGAAGCCGCCAGGATGTCATGAACGCTAATGCTTCAAGCTCTGGTCACGAGAGCACGCTTGTGCTCCACATCGATGGAATGAGCTGCAACCACTGTCGCATGGCAGTGGAAAAGGCGCTCCTCAAGGTCCCCGGAGTAAGGGGCGCAGAAGTGGACCTCAGAGCTGGAACCGCGAAGGTAACGTTCGACCCGGCCAGGGCCACCCGCGACGAGATGGTAAAGGCAGTTGAGGACGAAGGCTACCGGGTTTCCTCCTGAAACGGAGGTCCCGCGACCATAGACGGAGGCGCCCCGACGACGTGGATCTCCGCTCTGCACGTCGGGCACTTGCCGTCTTCTACTCTGTACGCCACAAGGTCGAATCCGCTCCGCTCGATGAGCGACTCCCCGCACCCATAGCAACGCGTGTCGTTCCCCTCGCCGCCCGGCACATTTCCCATGTAGACGTACTTAAGCTCCTCGCGAGCGACCTCAACCGCCGCGCGTAGCGTGGCGACGGGCGTCGGCGGCGCGTCGAACTTGTATGCCGGGAAGTACCTGGAGAAATGCAGGGGGGTATCGTCTCCCAGCGATGAGGCTACCCAATGCACTAGCCTCTTTATCTCGTCCGGATGGTCGTTGTGGCCGGGAATGATGAGGTTCGTGATCTCGATGTGGCATCCCGCCGCCTTCGCCAGTTCGGCCGTGTGAAGGACGGGAGCGAGCTTGCCATGGCATATCTTCGCGTAAAACGACTCGGTGAACGCTTTCACGTCGATGTTCATTGCGTCGATATGCGGAAGGAGTTCTTTCAGTGGATCCTCGTTGATCTCGCCGTTCGTGACAAGGACGTTTTTCAGCCCGCGCTCGTGCACGAGCTTCGCGGCATCCACCACGAACTCATACCAGATGAGCGGCTCGGAGTACGTGTAGGCCACGCCGATCGACCGTCGGCGCCGACCGTACTCGACCGCCGCCCCGGCAAGCTCTTGGGGCGTGAGCCCCTGGGTCTTCGCATCCGCCTGGGAGATGTGCCAGTTCTGGCAGAACCCGCACGCGAGGTTGCACCCTCTGGTGCCCACCGAGAGGATGTCCCACCCGGGGTAGAAGTGGTAAAGCGGCTTTTTCTCGACCGGGTCGAGCCCGAAAGACGTGACCTCGCCGTAAATGAGAGAATACAGCCGGCCGTCTATGTTCTTCCGGGCCCTGCACACCCCGACCCGGCCGGGCCTGATCTTGCAGTACTGTGGACAGAGGAGGCACGTCACCACGCCCTCCTCTTCGTTCTCCTTTCGCCAGTAGGACGCTTCACGCATCACGTATACCTCTTGACCCGGAACCTGAAGAGCTCCACGTCCTCTTCCTCCGGCGCTATCCCAGCTTTTCGCTTTGCTATCGCCACCTGCTCGCGGGCGTCGTCGATGCCTTCGAGATCCGGAAGGAGAAGCCCGCTTCTTGCGCCTTTCTTGACGATCACTCCATAGATCTTCGGGTCTAGCTCATCGATGCTGGAAATCCGCTCCGCCGGCGTCAGGACGTCTACGGAGTATACAAGATCATCGAGTTCGTCAGGCTCCACAGGCATGAACCTGGGATCGTCGGTGGCAGCGGCGATGGCGTTTCTGATTATCTCCTCAGCAATGCTACGTGTCGTAGGGTGGATCGTCCCGATGCATCCCCGAAGCTGGCCGGCTTTCTTGATGGAGCAGAACACCCCCGCCCTCCCCTGCATCTCTTCCGGCAGGTCCTTCGGGGGATCGATCACCCGCCTGTTCCTTGTGTACTCCTCGACCGCCCTGCGCGCAAGGCGCACGAGGGGGCTCTCTCCCTCCCTCGTCTTCAGCATCGTTTCCCTGCGCCTGGCGATGAGCCTCTCCAGGATCGCTCTCCCCTCCGCCTCCTCGCCAGGGTGGAAAACCGCGACAGCGTAGCCCACGCCGAACGGCCCTTGGTACGACAGCACTTCCGGCTTGAACCTGCGCCCGTCGAGAGTCCCGAGAGCCATGATGAGCGACCTGTACCCGCACTCCCCCGCCCGCTCTACGAGCACGTTGTCAAGCGACAGGATCCCCTCCACGTCGCCTGCCCGGAGGAGCTCGACTATCCGCGCATCGAAGTCGGCGCCGCGCGGATCGTAGCCGGCGGGCGCGCCCCGGGTGAGCCGGTGTGACATGTCGCCGCTGGCGATGACCACAGCCCTCCGCCCCAGCCCCTTCACAGCCTGCGCTATCGCCTTCCCGAACATGTAGAGTTTCTCACGGGGCAAGAGCGCCATCCCCATGGCGACAATCGGAACCCTCACCCCTGCTTCCACCATGAAGTGCATCGGAACCAGAACCCCGTGGTCCAGGCGGCTGTCTACATGGTACGCGCGCCCCTCGCGCTCGTCGAGGAGGACCGCGGCGACGCCCATGGCGTCGGCCTGGCGGGCGATCTCGCGAGCGAGAGCAAGGTCATTATCGAACGAATACCTGACCTCCTCCGCCATGAAGAGGGAGAAATCACCTGAAAGGGGGCCGTCCGTATGTATGGCAACAGCGTCCTCGAAGAGAGGCGAATGGGGGCTGATGACGACCATGACTTCCGGCAGGGCTTCCCTCACCATGGCCGCCAGCCTCTTCATGGCATCTACCGTGTCGCGCACGGCGTCGAGGTCATGCCTGGAACCGATCTCTGGGATAAGAAGCGGTGGGTGTGGCGCAAGCGCACACAACACTATGTCGCCGGCTTTCGTCACTGGCAACCCCTCCCCAAGCGCGACATACGCGCCTTGCGTCAGGTTCATACAACGACCTTGTGAACATAAGGCGACGTCATGGCGGCCAGGAGACAGCCATAACTCATTGTGAACCTGACCTCATCGCCGACCCTTATCTCGCGGTCCGAGTCCTCCACATCAAGGATCAAATGGTCGCTGGACGCTCCAAGCACTTCGATGCCCGACTCCAGCGGCCTCAGGCCCTCCGGATCGATGTCCTGCCTGCCGCACGCCAGGATGGCTCTCCGCCTTATGCCCCTGTCTCTGAACGTGCGCACCTTACCGAAGGCGTCTTGCCCGATCTCGCCCTGTGGCACCGAAGGCTTCCTCGCCACCTCGATGGCCTCCGCCGCAAGCACGAACGCGTCAAGGTGCATGCCGGGAAGGGGACGCCGGTACGTAACGTCCCGCCCCAGCAGCATGGACTCGCCAATGCGGAGTTGGTTTATGCCTTGCGGCACCTGGCCCGCGGCGACCAGCGGAAGGGCGCTGGAGTTGCCGCCCGATATCACCTCAAGATCAACCCCAAGGTCATTGCGGATCCGGTCCCGCAGGCGTAGGAGCACGCTCATGTTCTCGTACGTCGGGACCACCCCGCCATAGCATGCTACGTTCGTCCCGATGCCATACAGCCGGACGCCCTCCACGCGCGCTATGCGGGCTGCCGTGTCGAGGGCCGCGTCGGGCAACACCCCTTCGCGGAGGTCCCCCACGTCCACCATGAGAATGACCCTGTGCTCCGCGCCCCGAGCGCGCGCCGCTTCGCCGAGGGCCCTCGCGGTTTCCATCGACGAGATGAGGCTCATATCGGCCAGACGCACGGCATCCGCGGCCTCATCGAGCATGGGAGCGCGCAAGAGGATGGTCTCGCAGGAGATGTCTGCGTCGCGCAGACGCCCAAGATTCGCGAGGCGCGAGTCGGCGATCCACCTTACCCCGCCCCTCAGCATGGCTCTAGCCACCTCGGGGTGGCCGCAGGTCACCTTGGTAACCCCCGCTACCTCGATGCCGCGCCTCCCACACATCTCCACGACGGCTCTGGCGTTCTCTTCGATCTTGTCCAGCGATATCTCGAGCCTGGGCGCCCCCCTGGAAGTAGAGACTGCCACGTTCACACCACCCTCGCCGTCCCGGTTCTTCAGACGTCTTGAGACGTCTTGCCCACCCCCGAGCCCGGCCTGATTCAGAAGCTCTTAACCTGCCGCCTGTAGTGCGAGACCAGCCAGGCGTTCCTCTCAGCGCTGCCCGGCACGTTGGCGCTGGTGAACACCGGCGGCTCCTGGCCCGTGGCGGCGAGCTTCTCCACCGCCCGCACGATGACGTTGTTCAGGATGTATGCCCCCAGTATGGTCGAGACAGGCCCCGTCCTGAGGCCTGGGTAGCCGGGCACGTCCACGAGGGCATCCCCAGGGGGCGCGTGGTTATCCAGCACAATGTCGGCAAGCTCGTAAAGCCGGTATCCCGAGGGGTGCCTGGGTCGCGCTGCGGCCGAGGCCTGAACCGATGTGAGGGCGACGAGGACGAGGCTCCTGGCCCGTGCCTCCAGGGCCATCTCGATAGGCACGGGATTGATGCCGGAATAGGAGACGATGATAATGGGCTCACCTGCCGAGGTCTCGTGATCTCCCATGATGGCCGCCGCATACCCAGGCAGCCGCTCCAGGATCGTACTCTTGGCGGCCCCGTTGTGCACCATAAGCCCGGAGTCGAATATGGCGTTCACTGGCACAAGGCCGCCCGCGCGGTAGAAGATCTCCTCCGCGAGCATGTGGGAGTGACCTGCACCGAAGACGTGGAGCACGCCACCGGCAGCCACCGTCGTCGCGATGGCGTCGGCGGTTTTCTCTATGCCTTCCTGTTCAGCCGAGTCGATCTCGTCCATGAAGCGCCTTATCATCGTGGAATACTCGTCTCTCAGGCTCACAGCGCTCTCCTCCTACTATCTCGTCTCCTGCGAAAGCCCTCCCTGGCTGGTCGCGTCTGCCCGCCTGGGCCAGAGGTCAGGGAGGCTGTCCTGGCTCCCTACGGTATTCTACACAGCACGACCATATCCTTTTTATGCTATTCATGGTCCCTGCGAAATCGGCGCGCACCCGTCGGGAGAAGTCGGGAGAAGTCGAAGAGGGGCGATATTCTGAGGGGCGGCATTCCCGGCGCCGGAGGGCTACTTTGCGAACCTCACGAGATCGTAGTTGGGCTCGAGCGGCGTGTCAAGGACGACGTGCCCGGCGATGGTCACAGGCCAGGCGCCGTCGACGAGGATCTGGACGCGCTCCACCTCGGGCAACTCCGCCAGTGTGTCGACGATCGAGTAAACCGTGATCTCCTCTGCCCTGCTTCCTCCCCAGTGGCTTGACGCAAGCTCCCGGCTGAAGTCAACGTAAGCCACGCCGTCTACGATGCTGAGCGACCTCAGCCGCGTTCCCCTCGGGATCGTAGGACACAGCACGCTCCCGCCGGCGGGCCCCTTGAGAAGCTCGCCGATGATCTTCGAGGCGCGCTCCTCGGGCGAGGTGGCCCCGCCCATCCCCGGAATCTTGCGTATCTCGGGCATGAGGTCGTCGTCGAAGTTCGTGGGGCCGGCGAAGTAAAGTATGGCTTCGTCCTCGCCGGGGTTCAGGGCGGCGCGCACCTTCGACCTAAGGACCGATTCAACCCCTTCCCGCGGCACCCCCTCCGCCCGGATGTCGATGTCTGAGACCGGCTCCGCCCCCTGCCCTTGCTCTTGTCTATGTCCCTCGCCGTCCCTGCGCCTCTTGTAGGACTCCACGAGGTAGCTCACGGTCCCGCGGAAGATCGCCTCGGCCACGCGCCTCCGGTAGTCAGGCTGAGCCAGAAGGGATTCCTCGCGCGGGTTTGAAAGAAAGCCCACCTCCACGATGACAGCGGGCATCTTCGATTTTCTGAGCACGAAGTAGTCATCGCCCGGCTTGGCCTTCCTGAGATTGGGGCCGAGGCGGGCCACAAGCTCTTTCTGAATGGCCTGAGCAAGGGCCTTGCTCTCCTCGGACCTGCTATGGTAGAACGTCTGGGCCCCCGACCACACAGGCTCGGGGAAACTGTTCGCGTGGATGCTGATGTAAAGGTCCGCCCCGCTCCGGGTCGCAAGGTCCACCCTGCTCTCGAGGTCCAGGCGCTTGCGCTGCATGGGGCCGAGGGATCCGTCTCCGGCCAGGTCCTCGTCCTCATCCCTTGTCATGACCGTATAGACTGCCACGCGATTGAAAAGACCCGCAAGGTGGCGCCCGATGTCAAGCACCACGTCTTTCTCGGCAAGCCCAGAGCGGCCGCGCGCCCCGCAATCGTCCCCGCCGTGCCCGGGATCGATGACTATGACCTTTCCGCACACGGCGTCGGAGAGCGGAGCGCTCACCCTCACGGCCGCGCGGGCAAGCACAAGCAGCATGACCACCACCGCTCCTATCGCAGCGGTGGTCACAATCCATGCCTTCGGGGTCCATATGACCACGACGGGCTTCTTCAACAGGGCTTCACCCTCTGTGACGAGCATCCCGGCGCGGCCCGCGCCGGCGCCCGGCGCTCGGCGCCCGGCCGCCCCCGACGCGCGCCCCGCCCGCTACCACAGTTATGCGTGCCCGCCCTGAAAAATGCCCTTCGTGCCCTTTGCGAAGGCGGAAGAGCCGCGCCGGGCCCTTACGGCTTCTGCGCTACGGCCCGGCGCTCCCCTGCGTGGTGTCTTCCTCCGCTATTCCCGGTTCATTCGTTCCGTTATTCCTTCCATAACGCGGTAGCCGCTCCCCTTCTCCACCTCACGCGCCGCCGAAAACACCTCGGCCAGCTTGCGAAGGAGGCTCTTCGCCCCCTGCTTCGTCCGGGCCACGAGGACGAGCCTCCCCCCGGGTTTGAGATGTCGGGCAGCCTCCTCGATGATCTCGAACACGACCCGCTTCCCCGCCCTGATGGGCGGATTGGAGAGGACGAGGTCGAACTTCATGCCTTCCACCGGCTGAAACCCGGCGCCGCACCGGACCTCGACGTTGGCGGCACCGTTCAAGGCGGCGTTTCTCATGGCAAGCCCGCACGCCCGTTCGTTTACGTCAATCATGTACACCCGGCACGTCGGGCATAGAACCGCCGCGGCAATCCCGATGGGTCCGTAGCCACAACCGAGGTCGAGGACAACGCTCCCCTCGGGGATGTCCACGGCCTCGATGAGAAGCCGGGTGCCCCGGTCCAGCTTGCCCCTGGCAAAGACGCCGGCGTCCGTCACGAACCGGAAGCGCCGACCTTTGAGCTCAACCGCTATCTCCTTCTCGGCGTGGGCCGAGGTCGGCGCCTCCGTGAAGTAGTGCTCTCCCAATATCGGAAATCACCCCCCACTCCGTAACGCATGACCCGGGCGATCACCGGCATGCGCGCCTTGAAGCGCGTCGCGGCAACGCGCTCCCTCACGGCATCGACGAACTCAGGGCTAAACCCCATGGCGACAAGCTCCGGCCTTTTCTTCCTCTCGTCGATCATCAGATAGAGCAGCTTATCAACATCATCGTAGCTGAAACCAAGCTCTTCCTCGTCTGTCTGGCCGACCCACAGGTCCGCGCTGGGCGGTTTGGCGATGATCCTCGCCGGCACACCGAGATGGTGGGCGAGCGCGCGCACCTGCGTCTTATAGAGATCGCCGATGGGGTCGAAAGCGAACGCCAGATCCCCGTGCAGCGTGCCGTAACCCAGGAGAAGCTCCGTCTTGTTGCTAGTCCCGGCCACAAGCCCACGCTTTGCCGCCGAGATGTCGTAAATGGCGGCCATCCTTTCACGGGCTATCCTGTTGCCCCGCCTGAGCCTGTCGGCGTTGGGCTCCGCCTCGCGCGGCAGGGCTGAAAAGTAGGCGTCAACCGGCCCCGTGATATCGATGACGCAGTGCTCGATGCCCAGGATAGCGGCGACCTCCTTTGCATCGGCAAGGCTCGCCGGGTCAGATGTGCGGTAGGGCAGCATCGCCCCGAACACGTTCTCCGGCCCGAGGGCCTGGACGCACAGGTACACGACGACGGAGGAGTCGAGCCCTCCGGAGAGATTGATGACCACCTTTCTGTAGCCTGCGAGAGCCACCTGCACCCGCACGAACTCAACGAGGGTGGCCTGGACCTCGTCCAGGTCCAGCTCGAGCCCTGGCACCTTGACGGATTCGTACCGCATCGGTCTTCTGGAGCCTCCCCGTGCGAATGGCGCTGATATGGGTTCACCAGTCATTGCTCCTTGTACAGGGATACCCGGTGTCCGGTCCGGGTTCCCACTAAGTGGGGATGCATTAGTCCCCGCCTCATCTCCAGTAGTTACCGGGTCGCCAGTGCTGCACTCTCTCTTTGAGTCGCCGGCCAACCCGTCCCAAAGGTCGGAAGCGTTTCTGGACTCCCAACTAGGAGAGGCAAACGCCCCGCTTCCGACAGGTCCCTGGC
>JAAYXB010000017.1 GCA_012516125.1 Bacillota bacterium
AGTTGCCGGGTTGCCGGTGTTGCACTCGGGGACGGCGCCCCAAGCGGGGCGCGCTTCGCCAAAATCCGGCCTGTCCGGCCAGTGGCCGGATTTTGACACCCCTCGTGCAATCACCGGCAACCCCTCCCAAGAGTCGGGAGCGTTTTTGCACCCCCACTTAGGGCCGGTTCCGGTGGCAAGGCTGCTTCCGGTTCGCGCGCACCGCGCACAGCGAGGCAACGGGTCGCGACTATGCCCACGGGCTGCGTACCCCCAGGCCCGCTGACCATTGTACTCGCCATAGTTGCTTACAAGTGACAAGACATCATCAGGACGCTGTAAACGCGATGAAGGGGAGTAGTAGACTGGTCCAAGGGCCGGAGAGAGCCGGCGGCTGGTGGAAGCCGGCGCCCAGGACCTGCCGAACTCGCCTCTGAGCGGCAAGCCGAACCCCAGGGTGCGGACGAGCCCCGGCCGGGAATCATCGTCCCGCGGATGCTCTCCCGCTGGGAAGCGTGACGACTCAGGAAAGTAGGCTTCGCCAGGTCGTAGCACTTGGAAAGTTGCGAAGCACCTGTTATCCGCGCGTTTCTTGCCCACAAGGCAATGAAACCGAGGCTGCAGCCGCGAGGCTGCAGCGAACCGGGGTGGTACCACGGGAAAGTTGTCCTCCCGTCCCTGGCGGCCCGACGAGTCTCGGGCCGCCGGGGACGGGAGGCTTCTTATTGCGGCAGAGAAAGGGGGTGAGACATGGACCGAACGCGAACAGCCAGTAGCCTGCAGTCGGCGTTCAGGGATGAGCAGTGCGAAGAGAGACACCAGGGCATCGGACGAAGAGACATAGGAATTACACAAGAAGACAGGGAGAGAGGAGAGAGTAGAATGATGAAACGTACCATGCGATGGTTTCCAGCGATAGTGGTGTGCGTACTGGCTTTCGCGCTGACGGTCTCAGCGGCCCCGCCCCAGGTAGTGCCACCGGAGCCCCTCGAGGTCGCCGCGGTTCGGGCAGCCGTTGATGCAAACATCGACGCGTATAGCGCCCGCATGATCGAGATGAGCGACTGGATGTACCACAACCCGGAGCCGGGCTTCCTCGAGTTCAAGGCCTCAGCCATGCTCACAGAGGAACTGAAGGAGAACGGGTTTGAGGTAGAAACGGGAGTCCCCGGCCTCGACCCGAAATTCGACGAGTGGAAGGTAATCGGCGGGCTCTCGCCGGATTATTCCGGCCCGTCCGGGCTTCCTACCGCATTCAAGGCGAAGTATAAAGGCAAGAGCGAGCATCCGATCATCGCCTTTATGGTGGAGTACGACGCCCTGCGCGGCAATCCGCCGTTCCACGGCTGCCAGCACAACCAGCAAGGGCCTGCGGGCGTCGGCGCGGCGATCGCCCTGGCAAAGGTGATGGAGGAGAAGGGCATCCCGGGGAGCGTGTGGGTGATCGGGACCCCGGCGGAGGAGGTCGGCCCCCCGACCAAGTCCGCCATGGCGAAAGCGGGCTATTTCGACGGGGTGGACTTCATAATCAGAAGCCACGGCACCGCGAGGACGACGGCGCGCGGCAGCGGCGGCTTTTCATCAATGAGCATTCGGCAGATGAAGTACACCTTCCACGGCAAGTCCGCCCATGCAGCGGCGGCCTGGGGCGGCAGGAGCGCCCTTGATGCCGTGTTCCTCCTATTCCACGGCATCGAGATGCTGCGCGAGCACTCTGAGCCCCAGTTCAGGTTCCACGGGGTCGTCACCGACGGAGGGGTTGCGCCGAACATAGTCCCCGAGATGGCGTCGGCCACGATCTGGGTCAGGCACTTCATCGACGAGACGAGGGTAGGCGCCGTGAGTCCCAGGAAGGCGGGCGAGATGATCGACGCCAAGGTCGAGCAGATGAACAACATCGCGAAGGGAGCAGCCCTCGCTACCGGCACCACGGTTGACATCGCTCAGTACGGCGTCTACGTGCCTTCCATCTCTGTGGGCGCTTTCAACGACCTCGCTTTCCAGTACGCCGTCGATTACGGCGGAGCGAACGTCCAGGAGAAGCCCGGTCCGCCCAGCGGCTGGGATGAGACCGGCCTTGTCTCCCTTGTGGCGCCTGGTGTCCAGGTCAGCGTGGGTGTTGACGGGATACCGGAGACGGCCGGCCACTCCCAGCAGAACGCCGACATCACTATCACGCCCGAGGGTCACAAGGGGCTCGTGCTAACGGCCAAGGTCATGGCGGCTACGGGTCTGCGGCTCGCAATGGACGCCGCGATGCGGGAGAAGATCAAGGCTGAGCACGCCGCGTGGCTTGCGAAATACAACGAGTAGTCCTCCATAGCACCCTGCTGCGGCTGCGGCGGCACCTGCAGCCGCAGCCCGCTATCGCGGGATGAAAACGGCGGCACTGGGCTGGCTTCCAATAACAACGAGCGCCAGGGCGCAGCTGATCGGTGCCAGGCGAGGTGCCAAGCGATAGGAAGCGTACAGGGGCGGGGCCCCCCGAAACCTCGGGCCCCCGTCCCTCCCGTTTTCCCCTCGCTGCTCCCCGTCTCCTAACGTCTGCTCCTCGTCTACCAGCGGCGGCGCACAACTTTCAGCCTCCCGGCCCCGACGAACTCTTGACCCCGCTTCTCACCGTGAAGGGGCCATTCGTCCACGACCACCCGGCCGGAGTATGATGACGCGTTCACGAACCTGAGTACATCATCGCCGGCCCATTCCATAAAGAGGCCCCCGTGAACCACCTGTCCGGAGTCGTCCGCCAGGAACACGAGGTCGCCGGGGACGAGGTCCCGGGGCGGCTTGAGGGCAACGTTCCAGATCCAAAGGTCTGCCATTGAGGCGTCGGGAGCCGTCGCACTGCCCACCCGGAACCTCGCCCCGGGGATCGCCTGCTGGTAGGCCCACACGATGAGGCCGGAGCAGTCGAACCCGTCCTCCGGACTTTGGCCTCCCAGCACGTACGGCACCCCCACCTGAGCCGCCGCCGCTTCCAGCGCCCGGGACGCGTCCGTCGGGGTTACTTCGACCTGGATTATCACCTCAAAGAAAAGGCATCCTGAAGTCGCGGTCATCAGAAAACCAGCAACGAGGATACCAAGCATGAGCAACCCTGCGCCGTTGCGCCCGCTTTTCCCGCTCGATTCCCTCGAAAACGCCCCAGGCCCGATTTTCGTGCGGGCTAGCGGCGTGATCGCCACCGGGGTTTCCGGGGTAAACGGACCTAAGCTGCCACTGGCTCGTCCCAACACTGTGTCCACCTTCCTCAATGATGTAGAATACAGTGCTCCCGCTCCCTTTCCTCCTCTCCCCTGCCATCTTGCGCATCTCGCCCGATTCGCCAGACCTTGCGGCGCCAACCGGTACTCGGGCACGCGACGGCCTCCGTCCGGGACTTGGCAAGCGTCTGCGAGTTGCCAGTTCATGAGTCGCCCTTGATGACACCGGTGACGGCATGCTACAATATGTACGCGTGGTGGGAACCCCCGCGAACCTCCATTCAGACCGACACGGACACTTGTCTGCAACCGCTGCCGTACGGGAGGAGTTGCCATGAGGATTGAACGAGAGTGGCTCTCTGTGCAGGAAGTGGCGGATTACCTCGGAGTGGCGCGCCCTACCATATACCGGTGGGCGAAGGAGTCGAGAATCCGCATATACAAGCTGGCAAAGGGGGTTGCCAGGGTGAGGCGCCAGGACCTAGAGGCATTCCTGCAGAAGGCCAGGATGTTGTATTCAGATACGGCGGGTCGTGCTGCACAACCGGGCTTTGTGCGTGAGACTGCAGAGTCGCAGCTGCAAGAGACAGACCCGATACTTGATGTCCTCGGCTCCCTTTCTGGAGACCCGCTTTCGGCCGAAGATATCGAGAAGGAACTCTACTAGCGAAAAGGAGCGGATCTGAAGCATGGTGTCTGGGCCGGTCTTCATAGACACGTGGGGCTGGCTCGCCCTCGGACATCGAAAGGACCCGCGGCACGATGAAGCGGCCGAGTACTATAGAACCCTCCGCTCCGAAGGCGAGCGGGTCTACACGAGCGACTACGTCCTTGACGAGGTGATCACTCTCATCTTTCGCAGGGAGAGCTTCGACGAGGCCACCCGCTTCGTTAACGGCATCATCGCGGCAGCCCGTATGGGATACATCAGCGTTGAGCGCATCACTCCAGAACGTCTTGCTGCAGCCTGGGATCTGCGCGTCCGCCTAAAGGACAAAGCGCGGATCTCGTTCACAGACCTGACGTCCATGATAGTGATGAGGGAGTGCAAGGTGAAGCATGTGCTCACTGAAGACAGGCATTTCACCCAAGTGGGGCTGGGGTTCCAGTTGGTGCCCTGACCCGGACCATCCGCGAAGGCCATGTGACGGATCCACTTTCGCCGGCGCGAGCGTCGAGGCGGTCTCCATGGAACCATGACGTACGCCCGAGTGGTTCTCAGGGGCCAACCGCACGCAAGACTTGATTCTGAGAGATCCTCCGATTGGCTTCTCAACCGCGCGGCAGCAGAGATGGTCCCCGTCGAACCAGGTTCCACGCCGGGACAGAGGCAGTGGCCAAGGGGCACCCGGCGAGCAGGTATGGTAGCGCTCCCGGGAGGCTCGCCTCCCGCAGAACGCAACGAGAAAACGGTGACGGGTTCAATGAACCACGAGGTAGTCGGCAGGCGGGCGGGATAACGCTTCCACGAGAACGGGCTTCCCGAGAATACGGCGAGAGGAAGGTGGCGAGGTCGATGAGGTACAATCAATGCAGGGACCTCCGCGTCTCCGAGGTGGGCGTGGGTTGTTACAGCCTCGCAGGGGTCTACGGCAAGAAGGACCTGGACGAGTTCGCCCGGATGATCCGGCGCGCCTATGAGCTTGGGGTGACGTTCTTCGACACAGCGGACGCATATGGCAACGCCGAGTCGATTCTCGGCAAGATCGTACGCGACTTCCGGAGCGACATCCATATTGCCACCAAGGTGGGCGTGGTCTCAGGCGCAAGCATGGACCTGTCCCCCGCGAGGGTGAAAAGGGCGTGCGAGGAGAGCCTCGCGCGGCTCGGCACGGACTACATAGACCTCTACCAGGTCCACTTCGACGATCCGAAGACTCCCCTCGAAGACGTGGTGGATGCCCTGGAGAGCTTGGTCGCTTCGGGCAAGATCCGCCACTACGGCGTCGGCCATCTACCTGCCGACAAGATCGCCAGATACGCCGAGCTCGGACGCCCCCTCTCGGTGCTCATGGAGCTCTCCGCAGCGGCCAGGGACGCCCGCGCGAAGCTCCTCCCGCTCTGCAGGAAGCACGGGATGGCTGCGATAGCCTTCAGCACTACGGGCCGCGGCATCCTGACCGGGACGATCCGCGAAGGTCACGTGTTCCCTGATGGCGACATCCGTCAATACGACCCGCTCTTCCAGCGCGAGCAGTTCCGTTCGGCGCTGCGGGTCGCAGCAAGGCTCGCCGAGGTCGGGCGCCGCTACGGGAAGACCCCTGCCCAGGCCGCAATAGCATGGGTGCTTGCTCAGCCAGGGGTGGTCTGCGCGCTCACCGGCCCGTCCAACGTCTCGCACCTCGAGGAAAACGTGGGCGGTTCCGGGTGGAAGATCTCGGATGAGGACCTGGCGTCGTTCGAGGCATTTGTTTCGGAGGAAGACGCCAGACTGGACCGCGAACGCAAAGAGGCGGTCGCCGGCATCGTAAGTTCGCCGCTGCCAGCAGATTTCCAAGCCGCCTTCAGAGACCTGGTCTACGCCCTCGACACCGCAGTTGTGACAGGGATGTGCACCGAGGCGCAAATCGTGCCTGTGTTCGAGGAGCTGCTGGCCCTGGAGAAAGCGCCCAGCGAGCAGGCGGCGGGCAAGCTCGACGACATCCGCCGGCGATTGGCGGCAATGGTATCAGGGCGACCCTGATTTTCAGGCTGAGCGCGGTCGTCTCATGACGAAACAGGGGATACTTTGGGCGTTCCGGGCTTTCAGTCGGACATTCGGCAGGCAGAATGCCCGACGCTGCATAGTTTGTTATCTTCTTGGGGTTTCCGCTCGCCGGCGTGGACACGTCGTTCGCAAGTCGCGCGGGCCGGTAGAGCGACGACACCAGGTTGGGCTTTCGCGCCACGTCCGCGTCCCCTTTCATAACCAGTTTTTCGTAAAGTAATTCGTCGGGTATCGCGCTGTTATCTTCCAGCGGCATAGATATGCCTTCCGTCGGAGCTTTGCGCCGACTCTCGATATGGTCGGTCGGTGATGGCAGACTGATCGTCGCTCAGCCGGGGATGAAGTTGACGGCGCGCTCAAGGGTAGCCGGGAACTCCGGCGGGAAGCGGTGGCCCATGCCGGGCCGGACGTCGAGTTCGCAGTTGAGTTCGTAGCGGAAGCCCTTGTTCCTCCATTCCCGCATGTGGACGCCTGACGCCCTGGTAGAACTGGTCCTTGTCCCCGTTAATCATGTAGCCCCTGACGCCGCGCGTGCCACCACCCCTAGCACCTCAGGGCACCACCCGCCAGTCAAGGCACCACCCGCCAGCGCCTGTCTGTCGCGACCTGGAGCAGACGTGGGTCGGGGTCGACGACTACAGGGCTCCCCACCCTTTCGAGCATCGGCAGGTCAGGCATGCCGTCGCTGTAAGCGCAGGATGCGCCCCAATCGACGGCCTCTCCCCAGCTCTCCGCCAGCGCGTCCAGGTAGCGCAGCTTCTCGTGCCCGTTGCACGGTGGGCCGGCGAGCCGTCCTGTAAAGCGCCCATCGCAGACATGCAGGGGCGTAGCCACGAAGCCGTGCGCACCGAGAGCCTCTGCCAGGCGCTCAACGACGGGAACTATGCTTGTGGACGCAAGGACGATGCGATACCCCTCCGCTCTCCTCGCCTGTAACTCCTGTGCGACTTCGGGGCGGAGCGCCGCCCCAAGGTCGCGGCAGAAGAGCCTGAAAAGCTCCTCCGCCTCCGCAACGGGGACGTCCCGCAGGAGCCAGGCCATTCCCCTTGCCCAGCGCTCCTGGTTCCGAAGGCGGTCCACGAGGCCGGCTTTGCGCAGAAGCTGCGATGGTAGGCCCGCGCACAACACGCCGAGCACGCGCCGGCGCCTCCACCCGCGCCTCCACAGCCAGCGCAGCAAGTAAGCGTAGGATTGGCCTCGTATTAACGTCCCGTCCACGTCAAACAGGGCGACCCGCATCTCACGTGCCTCCTTTCTGGCGCGTTGCCCGCCTCCCTAAGTGAGGGTGCAGAAATGCTCCCGACTTTTTGGAGGGGTTGCCGGTGATTGCACGAGGGGTGTCAAAATCCGGCCACTGGCCGGACAGGCCGGATTTTGGCGAAGCGCGCCCCGCTTGGGGCGCCGTCCCCGAGTGCAACACCGGCAACCCGGCAACTACTGGAAGAGGGGCGAGAACTAACGCACCCTCACTTAGCCGTATCGTGCGTTGATTCTTTCTAGCGACAGAGATCTCCTTCCGGCCCTTTCGGATTTTTCCGCGTCCCCCCGTCGTCCCGTCCTCCTGTCCCCGGCTGTCCCCCTGTGCTCTGTTGCCCGTGTTGGTAGGGCGGGAGGGCTGAGAGGGTTGACAAAGGCCGCGGCTTTGTTCATTGTTTTCTCAGAAGATGTGCGTTCAGTACGCAGGCAGGGCTTTGTCTCCGTGAAAGGACGTGGTTTTGTGCGACGGGGCGTATTCCTGGTATCGCTTGCGGCGTCTCTGCTGCTCATAGGCGCCGGTGTCTCGCTCGGCGACCCGGCGCGGGTCTTTGCGAACGCAGTCATAGTGTGCCTGTCCTGCATAGGGATACAGTAGGATAACCGACCCGCATCGCGCCACCCGCGTCACGCAGCACCTATGTTTGAAAACGAGGGGGCACCCTCAGCACGCAAACACTCGGTGTGGTGGTGTGGCGGGGCAGCCGGCGCGGACGACGACGCGGACGGATGCCGTCAGGGAGCCGTCAGGCAGCCGACTGCCACTGCGCCCTGAGCCATCACGGCGCATTGTGGAGCGGCTCGCCCTGCGCTTGGTCGGAGTATACGGATCTGCGTGTCCAGCTCTGACGATGCAGCCCTGAGAGGGATGCCGATTCGGGCAAGCTTCTGCAGCAAGGCCAGCATGGCCACGCACCGAACGTCGAAGGCCAGGCATGGCGCCATGAGTGTGCGCCGCTTCTCCCAACGGCGCTGGGGTTGCCAGGGCTTGCTAGGGCGGGGTCTCGAGATGTGGCTGTGGACGGGACTTGCGCGGCGAAGAACAGGGTGAGTCGCTGGCCCCCTACCCAGAGGAACTAAGGAGGACGATAACCTCACATGGGCGCATCTTCCGGGTACCGCAGTGATGCCGCAACACAAGCGAAAACGCAACCGAAGGGCGCGAGGCCGCCTGCGAGCCTCCCAGGCACGCCTGTCAGGCACGCCAGGCGCCGGGTCCCCCGAGGTTTGTGGCAGGCATTGGGCTTCGTCCTCGCCAACCCTTACTTCTTCAAGTTCCTCAAGCACGTCCCCTGCCCCACGCTGAACTGCTACGCGTGCCCGGCGGCGAGCTTTGCATGTCCCATAGGCACGCTCCAACATTTCGCTGCTACGCGCCGGGTGCCCCTATTTACCCTGGGCATCCTGGGAGCGACCGGGACCGTGTTCGGAAGGGCGGTGTGCGGCTGGGCGTGCCCGGTGGGCGGTCTTCAAGAGCTTCTGTACAGGGCCCCGGTAAGGAAGTTCCGCGTGTCGAGCCGCTTCACTTTCGTGCGGTACCTGGTGCTGGCAGGGCTGGTCTTCGCCGTCCCATTCCTGACCGGGGAGCCATGGTTCTCCAAGCTCTGTTTCGTGGGCACGCTGGAGGCCGGCGTGCCGCTCGCCCTCGGCGACCGCGTAATCCGCTCCCTCATCGGGCCATTCTTCTGGATGAAGGTCGGCATCACCGTCGCGCTCCTGGGCGCGATGCTTTTCGTGAAGCGGCCGTTCTGCCGCTTCATTTGCCCGCTCGGAGCCATTTACGCCCCCTTCAACAGGGTCGCCCCCAGTTTCATCGCCGTCAAAGAAGACCTGTGCGTCCGGTGCGGCAAGTGCGCCGAGGTCTGCCCCATGGACCTCGACGTCCCAAAGGAAGTCAACGGCCTCAACTGCATCCGCTGCCGCGAGTGCGTGGGAATGTGTAGCGCGCTCAAGGCGCCGGGACGGTGACCGGCGTCGGCTCGGATACGGAAAGTCACTGCAATCTCCTATGAATTCACTTGCTCAGGCGCCATCGGTAATCACGGTGTGCCATATTCTACCTGCGGAATGTGGGTTAAAGGTTCCACGCACTTTGCGACATCCTCGAGAGGGACGATGGACATATGATGGACACATACGGGAGATGTACAGCGGAATTGCGGCAACTACAAGGACTTGTGGAGCTTGATGCGGACTCGGGCGGCGTGCGGCTCAATCATGCTGCCCTACCCCGCGCGGCGGAGCGCGTCGTCTTCGGACGCTGCCTTGCCACGCACGTCTTACCCGACGCCGTTATGAGGCTCGTTGACCCAGCGAACCGGTCGGTCCTTTTGGTCGTCGGCGAGTCGAGCTCGAAGGCGCCTGAGATAGCCGCCCTCCTGGACAAGCTGCGGCGACTCGCAGACAACGGCACAGCCGCCCTGCGCTTGGAGGTCCTCGAGGTGCGAGGCCACGCCGATCACCACGCCATCCGTGCCGGTATAGCGGCAGTCCGGCGGAGCGGCGCGGGTCTTGTGGTCGCCATAGGCGGCGGAACTACCATCGACGTGGGCAAGTCCGTTGCCGCCCTCGCGTACCAGGAGGACGAAAGAGGTACCGATGCCTTCAGGGGTAGAGGTACCGGTGAAGCCACAGGTGTCAGCGCGAACGTCACGAAAGGCATGGGCTGGACTGCGGACACGGCCACTGGTGGTGTAGGTACGGGCGGCGAAGCAAGCGCTGGAACTGCGGCGCATTCTCCAGCAGGCAGCGCCCGCGCTGGCTTCCAGCGGGTCGCGACCGCACGCGCACATGCGGACGCGAGCGCGGATGCAGGCACTGGCGTAGGCCAAAGCCGAACCATGCCAGCACAGCCGGACGCAGACGTGGGTCCCGCCGTTGCCGCGGACGAAAACATGGACGCTGAGACAGAGGTTGACGTAGACATAGCTGCATACCAGCTCGGCCGACGGCGCGTGGCGCCCGAAAGAGCGCTTCCCTGGATCGCCGTCCCGACCACATCGGGCACAGGCTCGGAAAGCACGGACAATGCCGTCATCGAGCTTGGCGACGAGAAAAAGAGCCTTCGTGGCATCCCTGCTCCGCGCCTCATCATAGCCGACCCGGCGCTCACCGACTCCCTCCCGCTTGCGCCCACGGTCGGCGCGGCGGTGGACGCCCTGGCCCAGTCGCTTGAGGTCCTCACCAACTCGGCCGCGTCTGCGGAGGTACAGGAAGTGGCCCTGGCCGCGTTCGCTACTCTGGCCCGTGGCATCGAGGACCTGTACCTCGTTGCGACGCGTAGAATTGGTGAGACTGGGTCTGACTCGGGTAAGAGTGACGATCCCGCGGCACAGGGCGGTCCCGAAGACCTCGCACATCCCGGGCAACGCTCGGACACAAGCGCACGACGTTCCCTTGAAACCGCCCCCGTCATCCGCGACGCAGGCTTTCAGCGAGGCTGCGGCGCCGCCAGGTTGAGCCTTCTTAATCCCGTCGAGCCGGACCACCCGGTCGAGCCGGGCCTCCCAGTCGAATCGGGCAAGACGTCTCAGGCAAGCCAGCATGATCGCTTCGATAGCGAAGACCACCCTCCGCGTGTGAACCCATCTCCCAGAGCGTCGGAGCGGCCGGCGTCGGCGATGTTGGCAGCATCCTCTACCTCAGCGGCCGGGGTGGCCGCCACCACGCGGGACACTCTTTGCTGGGGGAGCTTCTTGATGGGCATTGCTTTCGCGCATGCCCGGCTCGGGCTACCGCACGCGCTCGTGCACTTCTGCAACCGTTTCGGCCTGTCCCACGGCAATATGGTGGGGATGCTGCTCGCGCCGGGGCTCGCGGTCCAGGCGCGCGACCCCGAGACCGCAAGGCGTCTGGCACGAGCAGCTCAGGCGCTGGACAGAGTCTTGCGCTGCCGAGAGGTTCCTGCACCGGAAGGCACCGCGCCGGAGTCTCGCATCTCGCAGACGTCTGTCGTGGAGGCCGCGAGCCTAGGGGTTGTTGTCCCGAAGGGTCTCGTCCCGAGCAGGTCCGAGTTGCTCTTTCGGTGGTTGGAAACGCGAATCCCGGCCCTTTTCGCAGCGACCGGCCTGCCGCACTCTCTGCGCGCCGCCGGCCTCACCCGCGCCGACCTCGACTGGATCGTCGCCCGGGAGTTGGAGAGCCGGCCGTCCTTTGGGACCCCCGTCCGCCCGGCGACGCCCGGCGACCTGAAAGAGGTCCTCGAGAAGGCTTTCGATACACGATAGTACCGATCCGCCGAACCCCAGATCCCAAAGCAAAATCAACGGCTTCAGCCGGGTCCAGCAGTGCGAATGTGAGGTGATGTATGAAGCACCTGGGGGCTGGAACCCTCAGTTGGTCTCATCCGGCAGACTTCACATGTCAGCGTGCGCTGACAACCTTATAGATGGGCCCGTATATTTCCCTATCCCGCGTCACACACCTTGTGCTGCTCCCGTCCCGCATCAGCTGGCTGCACAAGCTGCAAGCGATGCACACCTTGTGCGAGTCCAGCCGTCCCTTGCCGATGAGGTCCCTTGCGAAATCAGGATAGGCAAAGGCGGTGCGGCCGACCCCGACAATAGACACCCGTCCATTCCGAATGTTTGCTGCGGCGGCGTTGCCGAGAAACTGCCTGAGCCACGAATATGCACTACCAACCACTACCAGGTCAGGGTATACCTTCTGGACCTCCGCGACCAACCCGAATGCCCTGGCGACCCCTTCTAGCGGATGCTCATCGGGCAACGAGATGCCCCTCACAGGCGCGTCGTAAGGCCTGGTTACATGCGGGTTGAAGTAGGGCGTTCCGCTCGACGTGTTGATGATCTTCACACCACGCTCTCTCAAGAGGCCGACAAGCCTGAGCGGTTCGGAAAGATCGGGCACTGCCGCATCGTCTCTATCCACACCCCACCCATACGGATAGGGAATCGCGTCATACAGGTTCAGCCTGGTTGTTACGAGGAAGTCTTCGCTGACCTGCTCGCGGACCCTATCGACCACGTTCAGAAGAAATCTTGCCCGACCCTCGAAGCTCCCACCATACTTGCCTTCGCGGGTGTGAGCCGACAGGAGGTCCGACACCAGGTATCTGTGGCAACTCTTGATGTCGGCCCCGTCGAAGCCAACGCGCCATGCCATCACGGCCGCTTCCGCCATAGCTTCTTCCAGGGTTTCAATATCTGAGTCCGTCATGACAGGATGGTCTGAGCGGATGCCTGCCGGCGGGTCGAGGTACAGGTTGCGCACCACAATTGCAGGCATGCAGCCAGTGGCTTTCCTGTAGCGGCCGGCATCGTGCAACTGAACTATGCATATAGGTCGGTGCCTTGGGCCGAACTCGTCTGCGGCAGCCTTTCTTGTGACCGTGAGGAGCTTTTCCCACTCAGCCCGGTTACCCTTGGCAAATAGCAACTGCCTCTCTGAGCTGCGGCCCTCGGGCCAAACGGCCGACGCCTCGAACCAGATGAGGCCCGCGCCTCCCCGTGCATACCTCATGTACCGCCTGAAAGTAAGCTCCCCTGGATTACCTTGCGGGTCCGCGTCTCGCCCCTCCATCGGATGAATCGCAAGCGCGTTCGGGGCGGTACGGCTTCCGATACAAACGGGCTGTGCCAGGACGCTTGTATCTCTGCTGAACTCAATGTCCAGCCCCAGCCGCTCGACGTCCGCCTCGATTTCCTCCAGGCTGCGATATCTGAACCTGCTGTGTCCGAACACCAACGAGCGCCTCCGTTTGCGGAATTCTCCCCGCGTTCTTCAACGATCTATCAATACATCGCTTACCGTGTTACATCGCGTCGACCGTGACGGGTTTCCTGGTCTCAAGCCGCATCACGCCCTCTTCTGCCTTGCGGATGACAATGTACCTGCACCAATCTCCATCGTTTCTCGGAAGGGGGACCATGTCATCATCCGAGTCGAAGAAAAGGTGCGGCCCGCGGCTTTCTCTCCGCATCCGGGCTGCCCTCAATACCATTTCCGCCACGTGTAACATCCCGGCCGTCTCAACCGCATAGGCAAGACCCCTATCGTCCGCGGCGATTCCCTCGGCCTTGATATCGGCAACTTCGGCGATGCCTTCCGAGAGACCCTTTTCGGTCCTGAATACGCCAGCACATCGGGAAGCAGTCCGCTGCAACCGAGCCCTGGCCGCGCCCGCAGGAATCCCTGGGCCCTCTCGCAGGCTCTCTATTCGGCGGAGCGCTGCTTCAAGCGATGTTTTGGATGGACATACCTGGCCCTTGATATGCCCGGCTTCCAAAGCGGCTTCCCGCCCGGCTATCCTTCCGAAAACCTGGCAGTCGAGAAGCGCGTGTCCGCCCGGCCGGTTCGCTCCGTGCTGGCCCCCTGCGCACTCGCCTGCTGCAAACAAACCTGGGATGGTTGTCTCAGCGCGCGTGCGGATCTTGATCCCGCCCTGGAAATGTTGAGCGGCAGGAGCTATTTCCACCAAATCGCCTCGCTCCAGGTCAATGCCCCGCTCTTTGAACCACTCAACGCTCTCGGGGTTGATCTCGAGGTAGCGCTTCAAAGGGCTTGCATACCGGGCAGCCGGTCCTAGCGGGTTCTTGACTTCGGACTCGTACCGGTCCTTCAGTTCCGGTAGGAGCCTGTCCCAGTTGAACCCAACGGGATTCCTGCTGAAGTCAAGGAACACCCGCCTGCCCACCTGCATTTCTTTGTGTATGGCAACGTCTAGACGGCTGCTGCGGTGCTCACACTGAACCGGCCATGAGGCACCTTTTTCAAAGAGCACGTTATACAAGTCGTCGATCTGGAATTCTGGCATATACCGGGGCAGGAACTCCTCCCCCTTGTCATTGATGACCCTGGGCACCGACCTCGGGATCGACCCGGAACAGGCAAGGCGTGTCGCGACCGAGGCGATTCCTATCTGGACAAACTCCATGTTCACCAGCTCGGCTCCCGCGTCATAGGCCATTGCGTAACCCTCACCAGTGTTTTCCGGCGGGAACACGTTCACGGCAAATACCTGTCCCGCACCTCCAGTAGCCATCACGACACTCTTCGCAAGAAACTGCACCGGCACTCCAGAGGGATCCTCATTTGTGTCGAGTGCCAGAACACCCGCCACTCGCCTGCGCCTCTCGTCCATCAGGAGGCACGCGGCGACATGCTGCTCCACGACCGCGATATCCAGACTCCGGACCTTGCGTACCAGCGCCCTCTCGATATCTACGGCGGTGTACGGTCCGGTGTACGCGGCCCTTGCATACCTGGACCCGTCCGTGACGAACTGGTCTATCCTCCCGTCGGAAGTCCTCACGAAAGGTACCCCGAGCCTATCAAGGTAATACAGTGCATCCGCCGAGTTCCTCGCCAGTATGATGGCAAGGTCTTCGTCCGAGACAAATCCTCCTATCCTGAAGACGTCGTTGGCATGATACCGCCAGTTGTCAGGTCCTCCAGGCTCGGTGTACTCAAGCGTTGCGTGGAACGCCATGCGGTCGGAGCAGGCTGTGGCGGTCACGCCGCTCTCGCCGAGTCGGCCCTTGGTAAGTATGGTCACCTTGCCGCCCGGGAGATACTCCTTAGCCTCTATTGCCGCGCGCAGAGCGGCCCCGCCCGAACCGATCACCAGCACATCGCACATATGGACCTTCACTCTGCGACCCTCCGGTTGTTCTGTCTCGTGACCTGTACAACCGTCCGTGCCTGATGGTTTCAGGGACGCTTGCAGGTCACAGCGATTGAGGCTCCGTTGAGGCTCCGCTGCTTAGGGGATGAGAACGGCCTTCATGACCTCGCGACGTTCCACAGCTTCAAGCGCCCGGGTGGCGTCTTCCAGCGGGAACCTGCACGTCACCAGCCTCTCGTACTTGCGCGGCTGAGCTGTCACAAGCGAGACGGCCGCCAAAAGGTGCTGCGTGTCGCTCACCCAGACTCCCTGGATTCTTGCATTACGGCACCCAATATCCCGAAACCAATCCACGCCGACTTCGCCAACAGGCACTCCAAAGCCCGCGGTCACATAGGTGCCCCCGGCACGCAGCATGGCGAGCCCTTCACGCACGGACTCCGGCGCGCCGGTAGTTTCATACACGAAGTCAGCACCCTTGCCTCCGGTAAGACCCCTTACCACCTCGATTCGCTCCTCCGCAGTTGTATCGTGACGGTTCAGAAGGCAGGTGGCTCCGAACTCTCTGCAGATCTCCAGGCGTTCTGAGGTGCCTCCGATCACGACAACATTGGAAGCCCCCGCTGCCCTCGCGAAATCGACACTAAACGCTCCGAGAGGCCCCGGCCCCTGAACCACGACGGTATCACCTACATTGGGTCGTGCCAGGGCGAACGCGTGGGCGGCGGTTCCCCCTGAGCATGCTGCGGCAACCAGTACGGCAGGATCCACCGGCGGGTAGTTGCGAAGATTGACGATGTGCGTGTTGGCCCGAAGAACCAAGTGACTCGCGAAGCACCCGTTAAGGTACGGGAATTCCGAGGAGGGCTTGTGAATGCCGTAGGCCCATCTCTCTGGGCACAAAGATGGCTCTTTCAAGACGGCGCAGTAGTAACAGTGTCCGCACGTGACGCCTCTATCCCAGATAACGCGGTCCCCGGGGCGAAGCGGTTCGCCTGTCACGCTTCGCTTCTCGCCGCAAACCTCTACAACCTCGCCGACACCCTCGTGGCCAGGTATCATGGGCAGCACATTGCGGGCATCTCTGCCGCGCCACATATGAACATCGGACCCACACACGCCGGACGCAAGGATCTTCACAAGCACTTCTCCGTCCGATAGCGGCGGGATCTCGATCTCCTTCAAGACCAGAGGACGCCCGTGCTCTCCTATGACCATCGCCCGCGCTAGCCTTCCCATCACGCCCTCACCTTCACCAACGCCCCAGCGACGTGCCTTGCGGGCCCACCGAGCCCGTCCCGCTTGCGCTGGGATACCAGTCTCCCCTCACCAGATGTCATCGTGATCCCCAACGCCATGGCGCCAAGACTGGTGAAACAGCCCGCGTTGTCAAGGCCCGCGCCGCCGGCTGAATTCAGAAGCATGCCTTATGCACTCTCTTTGGAGCCGCGAAGGCTGCTCATGAGGAAGAACAGTACCACCAGACCGTAAAAGACCTGCCTTACAGGTTCTGATATGCGCAGTATCGTTAGCAGGCTGTTAAGCACAGTGATGGCGAGGACGGACCCGAGGGTCCCGAGATACCCGCCCCTGCCTCCCTCGAAGGCCGTTCCTCCCATGACGACCGCCGCCATCGAGGTGAGACGGTAGTCTATGCCCCATTCGAGCGTGCCGACGCCCATGTAGCCCGTGACAACCAGTCCTGCTGTCATGGCGGCGACGGAACTCATCGCGTAGACCCCGGTTATCACGCAGGCAGTGTTGACCCCGGACATCCTGGCCGTCTGGACGTTTGAGCCCACAGCATATATGCGCCTTCCGATCACTGTGCGCTCGAGAAGCACAAGCGTGGTAACGGCCAGCACCACCCACAATACCACCGCAACCGGCACGATTCCTATGCGGCCGGTTCCAAGGAACTTCGTGAGAGGGGACGCCGCCCCGCCCGCGGCCCCCTTCGAGTACACCAAAGCCGCGCCGTGGACTATGATCCCCATCGCCAGGGTCATCACGAACGGGTTTATGCCAACCCGGGTAACCCCCAGGCCGTTGACGACCCCGACGATAAGCGCGACTACGAGGCAAACGAGGAAAGCCTTCAGGTTATTTGAGTCCTCTCCGTTCATTATGTTTGCGGCCAGAACATTTGACAGTATGGCCACAGCCCCGACGGAAAGATCCACGCCTCCTGTCAGAATTGCGACCGTTTGGCCGATGCTTATTATCCCGAGCGGCACTGCCTGACGTAACGTATTTAGCACACTTGCGGGCTCGAGAAAGCCAGGTGCCAGGGAGCCGGCCACAAACATGAGAAGCACGGCTATAGTCACAAGGAATGGAGCGTTTCCCGCCCGTCCGCTGCGGATTGATGTTGGGACTACCTTCTGGGGCATCCTCTCACCGCCTAGCTCTGACCTGCATCTTCCGCCTCATAGCTCCGCCTGCCACTGCGATCACAAGCAGCACACCTTTGAATACGTACTGAAAATACGTGGAGACTCCCAGATGGTTGAATATGTTGCCAAGGACCGTGATGAGAAACGCCGCCGTTAGCGTGCCTGCGACGTCGCCGGTGCCGCTCGCAAAGTTGGTGCCTCCAGCGATCACAGCAGTCATCGAGTCGAGTGAAAAGGGCGTACCTGCGAGTGCATCGCCTGAGCCCATCCGGGCGGCAAGAAACAATCCCGCCATTGCACCGAACATGCAAGCTACAATATGCGCCCAGATCTTCGTGGTCGTCACGTTTATCCCGGATCTGAATGCTGCCGCTCTGTCGCCGCCGACAGCTCTTATGTGAAGACCCAGGACCGTACGGTTCAGTACGTAGTTCGACAACACGGTGAACGCAACCAGCAGCACCACCGGTGTCGGTATCTGCAGCACCGTGACGTCAACTAACCTCATGTAGGAATACGGAACCATCCCTCCTGGGGCGGGCATCAGGTGGAGGGCGACGCCCATAAGCACCGAGTTTGTTGCAAAGGTGATAACCATCGCGTCCATCCTGAGCCGTGAGGCAAGGAGACCGTTGATTGCTCCCATGGCCGCACCGAGGACCAGGCAGAGCGCAACAACGCACAGGATGGTCAGGACATCATCGCCCATCAGCGTCGCGCTGATGACGGTGGTTAGACTGATGACGCCCCCGACGCAAAGGTCGACATCGCCGGCAAGGATAGCAAATGTCTGGCCCAGGCTGGCAAGGCCAAGCGCTACCGTTTGAACGGCGACATTGGACAGGTTGTACGGCCGCCTGAAAGTCGGCGAGCACGCACTCGCGACAACGACCACGACTAGCGTCATAATGTAGATGGGTAACGACGGATCGCGTCTCCAGCGAAACCGCGCAACCGGCGCGGCTCGGCCCTCTGTGCGACCCGCAGAAGTGGTCAGCCCTCGGGTTGTCATGTTATACCTCCATGGCAGAGCCCAGGTGTGGAAGATCCCTGGGTCGGGGCCGCTTCCAGACCCCACTGCGCCGTCATGATCGCTTCCCTGTCTGCGCCCTCCGCGGGCATTTCCTTCACGATTCTGCCGTCGTGGACGACAAGTATCCGGTCGCACAGACGCAGGACCTCCATGAGATCGCTCGACACTATGAGAACCCCGCTGCCTTCGTCTGCCTGCCGACGTATCAGTCGGTATATTTCCTCCTTCGCCCCGACGTCGATCCCGCGGGTAGGCTCAGAGAACAGGAGCACCGCAGGTCTGCTGCACAGCCACTTGGCCATGACGACCTTCTGCTGGTTGCCCCCGCTCAAGTTCCTGACCTCCTGAAACGGAGAGGCAAGCTGGATCCTCAGCCGCTCGACGAGACTCCTTATGAGGCTGGCCTCGCGGGACAGCCGGACAAAACCTGCCATCTGGCGACTGTCGAGGGTTGCCAGAGCGATGTTCTGGCGGACATCGAGGGACAGGCAAAGGCCCTCCGCCTTCCTCTCTTCAGGCACAAACGCTATGCCGGCCCTTATCGCATCTCGGGGCGAGGTCAGGTGAAGGCGAGTGCCGCGGAGATAGACCTCTCCATGCGTGGGCCTCAGGTCGCCGAATACGGCCCTTGGTATCTCCCGCTGGCCCTGTCCCTCCAACCCGACCATACCGACGATCTCGCCCTCATTGATGGTGAAGCTTACGTCGTAAAAGGCCCCGGGAAGCGTCAACCCCCTTACCTCGAGGAGGGGACGCCCGCTCGGTGCTATGCCAGTCACGCGAGCCCCAACCTGCCCCTTCCCCGTCATCATCCTCACTGCGGTTTCCGGGTCTATCGCATCCCTGGCCCGTGTCGCAACCACTTTGCCGTCACGCAGCACGGTGATGCGGTGCGAGACGGCGAACACTTCCTCGAGCCTGTGAGAAATGAATACCACTCCACATCCTCGGTCCGCAAGGTCGCGAATGAGTTTGAGGAGGTGCTTAACTTCTTCCGCATTTAGCGCCGCTGTCGGCTCGTCCATGACAAGTATGCGCGCATCGAACGATAATGCTTTCGCTATCTCCACGAGTTGCTTTTGCTCGAGGCTGAGCGCTCGAACCTTCGCTTGAGGGTCCACGTCAAGGCCGACGACCCTCAGATAGTCGCGCGCGGATGCACCCATGGCCTGGAGGTCCAGAACGCCCATACCCCGCCTGGGCTCATGCCCCAGGAAAATGTTCTGGGCTACGGTAAGGTCCTCAATGAGGTTGAGTTCCTGGTGGATCACACTTATGCCGAGGCTAGCTGCACGGGACGGGCTGGTCACCTTGACCGGCGCCCCCTGGACCAGGATTTCGCCCGCGTCGGGCTGGAGAACACCGCCGAGTACCTTGATCAGCGTGGACTTCCCAGCACCGTTCTCACCGATGAGCCCATGGACCTCGCCTTGTTCACAGACGAAATCAACTGAATCCAAGGCTAGGACGCCTGGAAACCTCTTCTGAATCCCCTTCATCAGCAGAAAGGGAACATCGGCCATGAAAGAACCCTCCGGCGCCTGACGAGGGCGGGCGCGTCACCGGATATCCACCACGCACTGTGCGTGCGCCGTGGGTCTCCGCAAGCCACGCCCGCCCTACACCGGCCATTACTGCTGAGACATCTATTTCTTGGTACCCCACAGTTCGCGCACTTTATCGTCGCTCAACTTCGTGTGTACCCAGAAGATGTCTGAGACGTCAAACCTTGCGAGGCTCTCTACATTGCCGTTTGTCACGATTTCCAAAGGCATTTCCTCTTCGTGTTTTACTTTCTCACCCTGCAATACCTTCAGACCCAGTTCAAGGGCGACCACACTGCAGTATGGCGGTTCAGTGGCGCTGTAGCTCCTGAATCCCTTGGGTTTCAGCTGCGCCCACAGCTTCAGGAAGCCGTTGGACGCCGTTCCCGTAACCGGGATTATCCTGCCTGCCTCCATGCACGCCGTAAGGGCTCCCTGAGCCGAACCACCGCCGTCGGTCCAAACGCCGTTTATGACGGGGTGAGCCGCAAGGAAATTCTCCATCGCGGCCTTGCCCTTGTCGAACGCCCAGTTAACCCAGGCGGTACCGACCACCTCAATGCCTGGATACTTCTTGAGAACGTCCTCCGCGCCCTTCCACCGGCGTACCGCTGACGAGGTTCCGGGGATTCCGCCCAGCATTACGATCTTCCCTTTACCCCCAAGCTCCTCGCACAGCCACCGCATCATCGAGCCGCCGAGCTCCTCCTGATTTGCCCCTAGCCTGACGGTGACCTTGGGCGTGTCAACCACATTATCGAACGAGACGACCACGATCCCCCTTGAGACAGCCTTCTCAACGACGGGGGAAATCGCAGAGGGCGACGTCGCAGTTACAAGGAGCAGGTCAACACCCTTTGCCATAAGGTCCTCGATGTCAGCGATCTGCTTTGCGATGGCCCCGCCGGCATCGGTTATGTAATACTGCTTGATTACGCCTGCCTTCTTCAGCTTCTCAGCTTCGGCCTTGAACTCCTCAACCATGGCTACCTTAAAGGCGTTGGCAGGGGAGACATTACTCAGGCCGACTACATATGGCGGCTGCTTCTTGTACTTCGATGTATCAACGTACTCGCCCTGCGCCATCGCAATAACAGTGCTCATCAGCACCCCACACAGCAACATCACGATAGCCGACGCACATACCTTGCGCCAGTTCATCTAGCGGTCCCTCCTTAACGTGAGCCTGGTCTTTCCATCCAGCCGTGTTCGTTCGAACGCCCCGCGAGAGCATGACACACACTTCGGATAGACGCGGCCTCGTCCCTCGAATCGCCCAAGTCGTCGCCTCAAAACGCGCTCCAGTCATCCCTCCTTTTGGCCAACGGACGGATCGCACCATCTCCGCGCCCGCGTACACGAGAACCCATCCGGATACTCGCAAACCTGCCCACTCCGTGTGACCCTCGACCCCAACGGGTATGGACAAACAATGACAGTCGCCTTGTTTATCGTTGGACTCGTCCGGAAGCGTCGCCCCCGACGAGCGTTAGTACCTCGGATACACTAACAAGGTTGAAATCGCCCGGAACGGAGTGCTTTAGGCACGAAGCCGCAGTGGAGAACTCCACGGCTTCCTGCGAGCTGGCGCCTGTCAATAGCGCGTATATCAATCCGGCTGCGAAGGAGTCCCCCCCGCCGACGCGGTCCACAATGTGCACGCGGTACTTCCTGGACTGATAAAACTCGTGACCATCGTACAGCATCGCCGACCAGTTGTTGTCAGACGCGGATAGACTCTCTCGAAGCGTGATGGCCACCTTCTCAAGGCCAAACCTTTTCACAAGCTCGCTCGCCACCTTGCGGTAACCCTCCACGGAAAGCTCGCCCTTGGCGACGTCAGAGGCTTCGGCCTTGATGCCGAACACCTTCTCCGCGTCCTCTTCGTTACCGATGGCGACGTCCACGTATTGCATGAGTTCCGTCATGACGCGGCTGGCCTTTTCTGGAGACCACAGTTTTTTGCGATAGTTGAGATCGACGCTAACCTTTACGCCCATGGATTTCGCAACTTTCAAAGCCTCCAGCGTGGCAGTGGCCACGTTGTCGCCGAGTGCCGGGGTGATACCTGTGAAGTGGAACCAGCTAGCCCCCTTGAGAATGGTCGGCCAGTCGAACTCGCCTGGCTCAACCTCGGCAATCGCCGAGCGCGCTCGGTCGTATATGACCTTGGACGGCCTCTGGGACGCTCCGGTTTCGCAGAAGTATATCCCGAGCCGGTCGCCGCCGCGCAGTATGTAGTCGGTGTGCACCCCCAGCCTACGCAAGGCGTTCACAGCGCACTGGCCGATCTCATGGGACGGGACCTTGCTCACGAAGTAGGCGTCGAGACCGAAGTTAGCAAGTGAGACTGCCACGTTTGCCTCGCCCCCGCCGTATGTCGCCTCAAACGACGACGCTTGCACGAACCTCTGGTACCCAGGAGGCGATAGTCTTAGCATGATCTCTCCGAACGTTACAACCTTGGGGCTCAACTCGATCCCTCCGTACTTGCAGCAGCAAGCTCTGCACTAACGATGCTCGTCTCGGGCGCGTCCATGTACTCCCGAGGATATCCAGTCAGTATGGGGTCAGGAAACACCATGCGTCGCTTTGCTCCGACCAATGATCGAAACCACCCGGGATTACCGGCCAGACGCTCAGGCCCGCGCTGCCCTCGCCGCCTCGACATACCTGCTGGCAAGCCTGGCAAGCCCGGCCCAATCGTGCTCAGCGACGAGCTTCTTGTCGACTAGCGCCGTCCCCACGCCCACGAAGACCGCGCCTGCCTTGAGAAAGTCCCCAAGGTTGTCAAGGTTCACGCCGCCTGTGGGCGTGAGCCTCACCTGCGGCAGGGGGCCCAGCACATCTTTGATGAACGACGGGCCAAGCTTCGTTGCGGGGAATATTTTGACCACGTCAGCCCCGGCTTGCCAGGCGGTGAGAATCTCGGTCGGCGAGAACGCGCCGGGAATCACGATCTTGCCGTATCGCTTGCAGAGCTCAATGACGCCCAGGTTTAATACCGGTCCCACGATGAAGTCCGCGCCCGCAAGCATAGCCGCACGGGCTGTCTCGGGGTCGAGGACGGACCCTGCTCCTATGATGGCCTTGCCCCGTAGTTCCTTCGATGCGCTGTAGATGGCCTCAAGTGCCCCAGGCGACGTCATTGTGATCTCGACCCCCACTACGCCGCCCTCGGACATCGCCCTGCAGATCCCTATGAGCTCATCCGCGCTATTGGTCCTGATGACCGCCACCACCCCGGACTCGATAAGCGCGTTGAGTTGCTGCTCTTTCTCGACTCTGGATGCGCCCACTCCCCATGCCTCCAACTGATCCGTTATCCTCTGGAAACCGTGCAGGACCCCACCTGACAGAATTCATCTTGCTGCGATAGAACCATCGTCACGCCGTTTCATGCCTTGAAACCCCAAGTGCATCTCACGTCCACGAATCGCCGTTCACTTGTATCGCCGATAAACTGGGCTGTTGCATATGCTGCAACATGATTGCTGTTGTGCTATTTATGGGTTCGACGTTGATCGCCGGACTCCTTCTTCTGACTGAGGATTTTTCATCACGCCATCGTCGCCGTGGCCGCTCTGTGCGCCTCAACACGCCTCGTCAGCAGTGACACGGCTGTGCAGCGAAACTACTCCCAGGACGGGTGCAGAAGGAGGAATTTGCTGATCCGTGACGAAAAACAGTTGCACATAATGGAGACTGCGTTGCACATCGAATGCAGTCGCCCGAATGATGGGCGAGCTGAACGGTTCGTTCGGATGCCGCAGTGGTGTCTGTAGCAATGATGCTGTCGGATTCCGGACGGTCCCGAAGGCTGGAGGTGCCTATATGGAATCAAGCAAGAACCGCGTCCTCGCGAGCGGGTCGAAGGGTGCAGCTCAACGTCGGGGAAGGGGCCAGGCAGTAAACTCTGTTGCGCGTGCCCTGGAGATCCTCGACTGTCTTGCCGCGCACCGCGGGGAGGTCGGTGTGACCGAGATCAGCCATGAGCTTGGGGTCCACAAGAGCACGGTCTCGCGCGTGCTGGCCACCATGGAGTCCAGAGGCTATGTGAGCCGGAACGGGGCGAACGGGAAGTACTGCCTTGGTATGCGCCTGGTGGAGCTAGCCAGCTACCGTCTGGAGCAAATCGACCTTCGCAGCCAGGCAAGGCCGTTCCTGGAGGAACTCGTGCGGGCCACAGGGGAGACCGCGCACCTCGCTGTGTTCGACCAGGGCAAGGTGGTTTACGTCGACAAAGTGGACACCCCGCAGACCCTGATGATGCGCTCGAAGATCGGGTACCGCGTCTTTGCCCACTGCACGGCCCTCGGCAAGGCGATCCTCGCGGCCCTTCCCGATGAGCTTGTCGAACAGGTGATCAATGAGAAGGGCCTGCCCCGTTTCACGCCAAACACCATTGTCGACCCGCTCGCGCTGAAAGAGCACCTCCGCAGGGTCCGGGTCCAGGGCTACGCGATAGACGACGAGGAGCACGAGGAAGGCATCAGGTGCGCGGCGGCGGCCGTCCTGGACCACGCCGGCCGCGTCGTGGGCGCGCTGAGCGTCTCCGGGCCGACGCTCCGTGTCTCGCGGCAAGACGTGGAGACTATCGGCAACCTCGTCAAGGACAGCGCGATGAGGCTCTCGGCATCACTTGGCTATCATGGGACGGCGGCGCAAGGAGGTAGCGCCGCGTCGCGGTAGCGTCGCGTCAGGGGAGGCCACACCGCCGCGCCGCCCCCCGGACGGTCGTGAAGGCATTTAACCAGCCAGCGTCCGCCACCGCCATGCTATGGATAGCGTCGTCGGTCCTCGGCATTGCGTTCAAGCCGCTCCTGGGCCGGCTCGTGGACTCCTGGGGGAACGCAAGGTGCTCATGGGGGAGGCAGCAACGCTTGTGCTCGTGTGCGTGGGATACGCCTCGGCCGGCACGACTGCGGCCCGCCTCGCCGAGATTGACCTCGGGCTTTGCCCTGTGTACGCGTGCCTCGTCGCGGACCAACTCCTGATGGCTATCGGGATCACCCGCGCGACGTACCTTCACAAGATCGTCTAGGCGGCTGCCGATTTTGCGCCCACTCTGGCGCTGGGCATATCCGTGGACCACGTGGTCTCAATGGTGGTCCCGGCGCTCGGCGGCACGCTTTGGGCAGCCCTGGGATGCCAGTGAGTGTTCCTCGCGGCGGCCGCCGTGGCCCTCGTGAACCTGGCGGTGGCATCACGCGTCCGCGTCCCCGGAGCAGGACCCCAGGTCCACTCCAGCTACGGAGCAGCTTCCGTTGTCACGAACAGACCTCGCTGAACCGGTGATCATTTCGTCTCGGGGCTTGTGTCCGGACAGCTCATATGGTATAATTTGGTTGGTCTCATCAAGACCGGTTGTCTCCTCGGGAGGACATTCGTGTGAACAGCGAGCGGTTCCAGGAAGTAGTGCTCCAGCAGCTACAAACGCTTGCAGAAGGCCAGGCACAGCTCGTATCTCAGGTTGCTGACCTCGGCTCTCGCGTTGCCGGTCTTGATCTGAAAGTCACAGGCCTCGATTCGCGTATCGCAGGCCTCGACTCTCATGTCGCTGATCTTGACTCTCGGGTCGCTGATCTTGACTCTCATGTCGCTGATCTTGACTCTCGGGTCGCTGATCTCAACTCCCGTGTCGCCAATCTAGACTCTGGGGTCGCGAACCTCCACTCTCGTGTCGCAAGCCTTGACTTTCGCATCGCCGGCCTCGATTCTCGGGTCGCGGATCTCGACTCTCGGTTTGCTGCCCTCGACTCCCGTGTCGCCGATCTTGACTCTCGGTTTGCTGCCCTCGACTCCCGTGTCGCCGATCTTGACTCTCGGTTTGCTGGCTTCGACTCCCGTATCGCCGATCTTGACTCTCGGTTTGCTGGCTTCGACTCCCGTATCGCCGATCTTGACTCTCGGGTCGCTGACCTTGACTCCCGGGTCGCCGATCTTGACTCTCGGGTCGCTGACCTTGACTCCCGGGTCGCAGGCCTCGATTCTCGCATCGCCGGCGTTGACTCCAACCTCGCCGGCCTTGACTCCCGGGTCAGCAGCTTCGGGGCACGACTTGGAGCAGTTGAGAGGGGCCAGCTCAGGCTTGAGACGCGAATCGAAAGCGAGGTTGTCGAGAAGATACGTGCCCTTTTCGATGCCCGAGAGGTGTCCAATGACAGATTCGACCGCATCGACAACAAGCTTGATTCCATTGCAGCCGATCTTGGTCGCCTGGTCCTCTGGGCTTCCGAGCCCAAGCGTGTCAGCGGATAGGGCCTCTATCCTTTAGGCAATTTGCTGTTCAGGCGCGCCTAAACCGCAGGTCGAATCCGGTAAGTTCGCGGTACTCCCCACATAGGGATCTTGCCATTTCCTCGTCGACGGCGACGGTATCGGGTCCCTTTGCCTCGACGTATCCGTCGTAGGCGCTGACCTTCATACTCCTAAGCCCTCGACTTGCCAGGAGCTGCCTTGCCACCTCCACGATCTCGTTCACTCTCACGGTGCCCAGTACGTCGAGGCGCCAGCCGGTCGTCCTCTCGAGGTCCGAAAGCAGGGCAGCATATCTCGCGCCCACCTGAGGGCTGATGAATGAAAGGCCCATCCGGCGCTCATGCGGATAGATACTGACCTTGGGCTTATGTGGCTTGTCCTGGAACGCCTCGTCGATGAGGCGTTTCGCGACGTTCTGTTCGAGCGCACGGGGCGTCTCTCCGGCTGCTAGGGCGTGAGGAGGAAGAGGATGAGCAGGAGTAGGAGCAGGAGCAGGAATAGGAATAGGAGTAGGAGTAGAGGTAGAGGTAGAGGTAGAGGTAGAAGTAGAGGCCCCGTCCCCGGCCTCAGCCTCGAAGTGCCCGGAAGAGGAGGCCATCCCGAGCGCTGTCGCAAGCGCCGCCCCCGGCGCGAGTCCCGGCGCAAGTCCCGCCGCACGTCCCGGCGCGGGTTCTGGCAAAAGGCCGTGGGATCCATGCCGCCCCGGCCACGTACCGCTCCACTTGAAAGAGATCCGCATGCCGGTTTCGCCCTCGAAAGCTGCCGCGTACTCTCTAAGATCGTCCTTTAGTTCGTCCAGTTCGCCGGAGGACGTCCCCGTGCTGCATGGAAGGGTCACTGTCATGGCGCCGTCCGCTCCGATCGACGGATCCTTCTCGGGCAGCATCCCGAACCTGCTGGACAGGTCGAACTTGACCCTCTCTTTCAGAAACTGCGTGTTCACGCTTTGGGCGACCTCGACCCTTCTCAAGGTCTCCTTCTCCAGCTGGGCTATGAGGTCCCGGCACCCCTCGGCGTATTTTGGCGTCGGAAAGTAGAGCGTGATGGTCCCGTCCCCCGCGAACCCTATCCTCTGGAGACCGAACGGCGAGAGCTTTTCCTGCACGAGGGCCCTTGCGGCGTTCTGCTCGAGGGGGTGCGGCGTCGTGGCCTCGACGTACTCCGTCTCGGTCAGCACATAAACGGTGTTGGGGTTAGTCGTTGACGCCCTGAAATGCGCGTCGCTCCGCACCGCCTCGCCGGCGGCTTTCATCTCCTCCTCCGGCAGGTCTCGCCCTCCATACCAGGCTGCTATGAGGTCCTTCACCGTCGATGTGGTCCCGGCAAGCCCGTTTGCGACAAGATGCCGCCAGAGCTCCTCCGGTCGCAAAGCTTCGTCCCTGTAAAGGGAAATGGCTCTGATCCGCGGGCTCAAAGAGTACTTTCTCGCGGCATTGGGACTCGGTGTGTATCCATACTCGCGTCCTCTCGCTGCGACCTCGATGCGCGCCGCAGGCATCTCCGAAGCGAGAGATGTCGCAAGCGCGGCACAGGACTCGTCGCTCCCGTGGTTGACCAGCACAAACTCCGGTCGCAGAGCCTTGACCGATAGCACGATCCCAAGGGAGTCCGCGTGCGCGGAGAGCCCGTACTTCCCGACTTTGCAGTTCACCTGGAGATCGGCGTCGTTCAAGGTCAGCCTGCGCTCGCCCGGAGGCTTCTCCGATAGCTCCAGCAGCCGGCGCCCCGGCGACTCCTCGTCTTGATAACCAACTATCGCAAGGAGGTTCCTCTCGTCCCCGACGATCCTCTCCGCATAAACCGGGGATACGCCACCGGTTAGCATCCCTGAGCTTGCGATGGCGACGAACGGGCCGTTCGAGGCGAGTACCCCGTCCCTCTTCGCTTTCGAATCAACGGCCTCTATGCCGTTGGTGTAGAAGAGCTCGTAGCCCCGGAGGACTTCCCTGTTGTATCTCGGCGCAAGATAGTCCGCGTTCGCCGCAAACACGGCGTTGACGTTCCTCACGAGGCCGTCGACGTACACAGGGATCTTCTTCTTCGTCCTTCTTAGATGGTTCCTGAGAGCGAGGATTATCTCCTGAGCCCGCCCCACGGCAAAGGCGGGTATGAGCACCTTACCGCCGGCCCCAACCGTTTCCGTGATCGCGTCGAGCAGCCTCTCGACTTCCTGAGTTCTTGCGGCATGAAGCCTCGAGCCGTAAGTGGCTTCCGTTACGACCACGTCCACTCCGCGCTTCAGGGCTGGGGTGAACCTCTGCATCCCCACAGTCTCCTGGTCGAACGAGGTGAAGTCGCCCGTGTAGAGGAGCGTGCCCTCTTCGAACTGGAGGAGGACCGACGCCGCCCCCAGGATATGCCCGGCGGGCAGGAACTCCGCGCGAACGCCATCGGCCACGTCGAACGGCTCATGGTAGCCGTGGGTCAGGGTGCTGTCAAGCGCCCTCTCCGCGTCGGCCTCGTCGTAGAGCTTGAGGCCTTCCCTGAACTCGGCCACCTTTATCGCATCGTAGAGCAGAACCCTAGCGAGGTCCTTCGTCGCTGCGGTTGCGTGGGCGTATACGCCCCCCGTGCCCGGGACGCCAGCCCCCGGGAGGACCTTCATGACGAGCGGCAGGGCGCCTGAGTGGTCCAGGTGCGCGTGGGATATGATGACGGCGTCAACGCGAAGGTCGCGGAGAGGCTCGAGGTCTGGGAGCATCTCCGTCCCTTCCTCGTTCACCCTCACGCCGCAGTCAAGCAGGATGTTCCTGCCGGACGCGCTCGTCACCAGCACGCACGAAGCGCCGACCTCGCGCGCGCCACCGAGGAACCTTATCCTCATCGAATCGTCCTCCTTCTTCCCACCCAGTACGAGCTTCCTGAGCTTCCCGCATCTATTTGTTTCCCGCGTCTATCTGTACCATAGATCTAATCCCCCGTCAACCTTCGGGAGGGAGAATACCCTCATGAGCCACGGAACGACGAGCCGGCCACTGACCTGTAAATAGTCAACTCAGGAGTTAGGGGATAGAGCCGTCATGCCACCGCTTGGTGGCCGAGCGGGCCACGTACGGCCCGAACTTGGCGCAACCCAGAGCTTGGGCACGGGCATGGGCATGGGCTTGGGCTTGGGCTTGGGCTTGGGCACGTGCATGTTCGGATGCAGGACTCGGAGCTGTTCAGGTACAGGGCTCAGAGCTGCTTCCGCGGTGATTGCGGGGCGGCGGCCTTTCGCGGCCTTTCTATGCTGGGCATGATCGACCCGTGGTCAGGTGGCCTCGG
>JAAYXB010000018.1 GCA_012516125.1 Bacillota bacterium
CCCCCCCCCCCCCCCCCCAAGGCCAGCAAACGGCACACCGAGACGGCGCGCCTACCGTTACCCCAGTAGGTATAGGAGCCAGCCTCTCGGTGTCCTTTTGCGCACTGGTGACAACTAACTGTGTCAGCAAGCCTTCCTAACCCCTTTATGCTTCATCGAGAGAAAACGCTATCCCGTGTGGACGCGCAACTATCGCTCGTGGAATTATGATAAGGTTCGTCATTGGTCGAGGAATTCCTTCTAGAACCGTGCCATATCGACATGAATGTAGCCGAAGGGCCACGTACGGTGCGGGAGGAACGCTAGATTCATGTCCTTGCTACACTCGAGGTGGTCTCCAACCAAGGAGACAACCGGACAGCCTTGTTGAAAGAGCCAGCCAGCTCTACTCAACGTCGTTGCCGGGGTACAGCGGGCAGCATCTCGAAACCCATCTGCCCGAAATGCGAATCAAATGTGAACGCCTTGTTGCACCCGATCCTAGACATGATAACGAAGCTCAGACAGTCGACGAAGCTGAAGTCCTTGTCATGGTACTTCCGCGCGAGCTGCCAGGCAGCTTCTTCGTCGGCCGGCTCCGCGCGGATGTACCGTAGGACCTTGCTCTCTCGAATGTAGCTGCCTACCGCTATTGCGTCGGCATGGGTCTTGCAAAAGTACGAGTACACCTCCGAGAAAACGAAGTTCGTGGTTACCAACTGAACCTTGAGGTCCCGTATGCGCTCCGGAGTAAAGAAGCTCTTCGCTGCCTCGTGATGTCTATCGCTCGCGTCATGTAGCGCGATGAATGCGGAGGTGTCGATGAACAGCCACTCAGCTGAGCGCATCATCGACCGCAACCTCCGTTTTCCACAGGTGTCCCTGGGCGGCCAGATCGAGTAGACCTCGGCCGGTAGATATAGCGGTCGTGGTCGGTAGACCCGTCTTTGCGTCCTGTCGGCACAGCAGTTGCAGCAATACGGAACAACGGGTCGTTCTCCGCGACCAGTTCCGTACCTCCCATTTCCTTGTCGATAAGGGCGCGGACTACTTCGGCGATGCTCGTGTTGTACTTTGCCGCACTTTCTTTGAGAAAGAGGTACCGGGCCTCATCCAGGTAGAGCTGCGTCCTGTACTTATCCTTTCTTCCCATACCATCTGCCCCCCTACTACAGCATACTGTATTACAGCACATGCGTCAATCACTCATTTTCAGTAGCTATACGCGAGGATGCTCGCTTCCGGGTCAGGGGCCCCACCGCCCCGAACACCGGCATCCACGTACCGACAGATATGGTCCGCACAGCCGAGAGTGGCACGAGCTTATGGAAGAGACGGTCGGCCTGCTCGGGTTCACAGCAACACGCTGGAGCGAAATGCTGACACATGACTGCCCCGCACAGCCAATTGCTAGCCTCGCAGTATAGCCACTGCCTTCATAAGTCCGGCCCACGGGGAACCCGCCAACTCGTTGGTGCTACAGCCATTCAAGCGCCCGGTCCACAATCGTGGCGAGGGCGCCGCGGTACAGAGAAACGGCCCCTTCCGGGCACATCTCGTGGCAGCAGAAACAGCGTATGCAGCGGCGATGGTCTATCTCCGCTCTCTCCGAGGCCACCACGATGGCCCCGGGCGGACACGACTGCGCACAGACTCCACATCCGATGCATTTCGCAGCATCCACTCGGGGGCTTGCGGTGACGTGCTTCCGGATGGCCCTGACGAACGTGAATATGCCCGAGGTCGCGCGCGTGGCCCGCGGGAGGGCGAAGTCGGTCACCGGGAAGTCTTCTGGCCGTGCTCCCACCACATCAATCTCCTCCGGGCGTGTGCTCCCCACGCCGAGGTCCCTTGCGGCCCGGAGGTAGGGCACGCGCATGGGATCCGCTCCAGCGAGGCGAAGGGCGACCGTATCGAGGGCAATCGGATCCTCCGACGCCAGTATGGCTCCGACGTGCCTCGTCCGCCCATGCGACGGCCCGTCACCGTCCATGGCCACTACCGCGTCCAGCAACGAAAGACGCGGATTTACGAGACTGAGGAGGTCCAACAACATCAGGGAAAAGGCATGTGGATCGTTGTACCTCAAATGCATACGCAGTTTCTCCGCCCCTGCGACGCAGCCGAACAGGTTCTTGACCGCGCCGGTAAACGTCATGAACCCGTGGGTTTTCATCTTGGCGACGTTGATGATCCCCGAGGCGTCCACGACGGGCCGCGCCAGGACGAACTCCTTGCAGACCCGGCCGGTGGGGTGTTTACGCGCGCTTCCGTCCTCAAAGGATACAAGGCGCACGCCCGCCTCGTCGCAGACCGCGGCTATCCCGCACTTCGCCGCGACAGCGAACACGCTGCCGTGGCCCGGGCTGTCGCCCACCGCAACCTCGGCCCCGGCCCGCCTGAGAAGGTTGAGGACAGCGCCCACGACCATCGGATGGGTCGTGACCGCTCTGTCAGGCGAGTAGGGTGAAAGCATATTGGGCTTCACCAGCACAAACCCTTCACGGGGCAAAAACGCCTCGACGCCGCCGAGGAGGCCGACGGCGGTGTCAACCGCATGGGCGACCTCCCCCTGCGAATAGGACCTGCATGCAATAAGCACTACTTTGGTTTTCAGTGTGACCTCTCCCGTGTGCTTCCCCGGTCTCAACCAGGGGTTCTCATTCAAGGCTTGTGGCTATCCCGACACGAGCAGTAGACACTCAGGCACCCTTGAAAGTGCAAGGCCCCGTCAACCGCGGGCTCGACTGCCCGACTGGAACCGGTAATTCCGGAGCGACATGCCGCTGGCTCGCCTCATTCCAAAGCGCCCGCAAAAGGGTTGCGGGTCCGTGCCGCAAGGCAAGTCGATATACGGACCTACTTGACTGCGGTTATCATCGGGTCGGTGTCGATGGGCGCGGGCATATCGACGACGGCTTGCACGAGAGGAGCCAGGAGGTCCTCCACCGCCTCCAAGCTGCGCGGCCGCCGTTCCTGCGGCAGGTTGTCGAACAGGCGGCCGGCAAACGGCCCGCCGCCGTGCGATGGGATCACCTCGCTGAACCCAGCCTCGGTAAGCCACGTTGCAAGGGTCCGCCCGGAAGGGTGTCTCAGGGTGCACGCCCGGGCGTCCAGGATGCGTGGACGCACCCGCTCGAGCAGGTCAACAGTGAACCCCTCGCAGGTGCGAGGACGCCCCTCGCTGCGGAGGAGGTCCGCCACATCCTTCCGGGACATCGCGAGCGTAAGCCCGTACTGGTCGGCTCGCTCTTCATCGATGTGGCGGTCGTAGAAGACAAGACGGCAGGTGTGATCATCTATCCCGAGCACCCAGACCTCGCGTTCCTTTCCGTTGCGATAAGCGCCAAGGGCCTCGTAGCCGATACGGAGGCGCCCGCCGGGTTTCAGGACGCGGCATAGCTCCCGTAGGCTGAACTTCGGGTCGGGCGTCTGCTCCACGGAACTTGCAGCCATCGCCCCGTCGAACGTGGCATCCTCGAAAGGAAGCGGAGTTCCCGCAGGAGCATGGACGAACTTCGCGTTTGATATGCCCAGGCGCCTCGCGTTCTGAGAGCAGACTTCGACTCGCCGCGCCGACGCGTCAACCCCCACGACCTCTCCCGCAAAACGTGCCACGCCCAGAGACGGCCAGCCATCGCCGGGCCCGAAGTCGAGAAGCCGCTTCCCCTCCCCTCGCGTTGCAAAGAGGAAATCGAGAATCTGTCCGCGGTCAACCCAGTGCCACCTTTCGTCATGACATGTATTCGCCAGTCGCCGCAAGATCCCCTTCCTGCCAAGTAGTAGCAGGCATCTAAGACCAACCGACCTGACCAGGTGCAGCCCGGTCAGAAACATGAACCGCCAGCCTCCGGAGCCAGATTGACTTCCCCTATGACTCATGATATGATGCATATGGTGATGCATGTGATGAAGGCAAATGATCGTTCATTGAAACCGATCACGGTACGTATCCCGGAGGAAGAATACGGACGCTTGAAGAAGTACGCTGCTGCCCGGGATATCTCCTTGAACTCTGTGGTGGCAGAAGCCATCGCCCAGTATGAGGCGAGGGTCGAGCGTCGTGAAGCCATCAGCCGGATTCATGCCTTCCAGCGCCGGCTTCGCGACGCGCACAAACAGGGCAGCGACTCGGTGGAGTTGCTCCGCCGGATACGGGAGGCCCGTGCCAATCGGCAGATTCCCGATGACGAGACGTTCGCAGGCCGCGAGGAAGCCGGGAATCGCGGGCCGGGCGCGGGCACCAGCGGCAGCAGTAGCAGCAGTAGCGGTAGCGGTAGCGGTAGCGGTAGCGGTAGCGCTAGCGGTAGCCGTAGCCGTAGCCGTAGCCATAGCTGGAGCGGGAACGGGCGCGGTGGCGGGAGGCGGAAACCATGATGGTTTGTGTGGACACGAGCGTGGTCCTGAAGTGGTTGACGTACGAGGCCGGGAGCGACGAGGCCATAGCGTGGCTCAGCATACACGCTGACGATGAGCTCATCGCCCCGGCGCACCTCCCCGTAGAGGTCGCCTCGGTTCTACGCCAGAAGGCGCGGCGGGGCGAGATCACCCACGAGGACGGTACGGAAGCGCTCCGACTCCTGGACTCCCTCAATATCAGATTCACGTGGGACCAGGAGCTTACAGAAAGAGCCTTTGCCCTGGCTATCGAGCTTGACCAGCCGACAGTCTACGACACCGCGTACCTGGCGCTCGCGGCCAGGGAGCAATGCGAGCTGTGGACGGCAGATGACCGCTTCGCCCGCGCCGCATCACCGCGGTACCCATTTGTCAGGGGCCTGTGACTACCTGCACCGTCCGACGTAGAGGAGGTGTTCGGCCGCCCCATGTGTGCTGGGATCACCCGGGTTGCTGAGTTATCTTACTGACATAACCTACCCCAGCAACCCTGGAACAGCACGCTCGACTACCTCGACAAACTGTCGAGCATGACTCAGCATTTGCTGAGCCGTCTCGCGGTCTGTAGGGCAGAGCTCTGAATAGTCTACCTTTTGCCGTTGATTGAAGGCGTCGCGCAGTACTCTTGACATCTCACGAGGGAAGAGCCCTGGGCGGACAAACTCGCGATTCACAAGGGCAAGCACACCCGAATGCTTAGATGCCCCGAGGCCCCTTGTCAGGAGAAGAGCTAGAGAAGCGTAGAACATCGCGTAATAGGCCCGGTTCACCACACCGCTCCATTCCGCTTCCCTCGCGAGAATCTCGGCCTGACGAAGAGCGCTGTATGCTTGCTCGAGCCTGTACCTGATGAGGACTTCTCGCTCATCTGGCCTCATACGACAACCCCTTCCTCCATTACGGCGTGAATGAAGGGGGACACCCTCAGGGGCGTTCTTAACACCTCGTCAGGAGTGAACTCGACGGTCGTGATGACCTTATCCGCATCGAAGCCACATTCCCAGGCGAGTTCGCTGATGGTCTCCCTGATTTCGCGGGTCAGCTCGCCCACAATCAAGAATACGTCGAGATCACTCTCGGGCGAGAAGTCGCCGCGCGCACGGCTGCCGTATACGCGAAGCTCGACCACGGGGACGCCGCTTTCGAGTAGCCTCTTCTTGAATCGCAATGCTACCTCACGGTCTTCATCGCTCAACAAGCCTGTCACCCCACAGTATACTCGAACTACCCCGTGGAGATCACTCGTCTGCGCACCTGGCTTAGGGCGCTTCAGCCTTCCCGTCCGGCGGTGCTGCCCGCCTTCTCGAGCCTGGCCCACTCGTCTTTTAGGCCCACCGTGCGGTTGAACACCAGCCTGCGTTCTCCCACACCCCGCGATGAATCAGGGTCCACGCAGAAGTAACCGAGGCGCTCGAACTGGAATCGGTCGCCGGGCGCGGCGCCGGCCAGAGACGGTTCGACCATGCACCCTGTAAGCACCTCCAGCGAGTCCGGGTTCACGCACGCAAGGAAGTCCTCCTCGGCGCCCGGGTCCTCTTTCGTGAAGAGCCGGTCGTACAAGCGTACCTCGGCATCGAGCGCGTGCGCGGCCGACACCCAGTGCAGGGTGGCCTTGACCCGGCGCCCGTCCGGGGCCGAGCCTCCCAGCGTGTCCGGGTCATACGTGCAGTGCAGCTCGGTCACCTCGCCCGTCTTCTCGTCCTTCACCACGCCCGTACACTTGATGAAGTAGGCGTACCGCAGCCTCACTTCGCGCCCGGGGGCAAGGCGGTAGAACTTCGGCGGCGGGTCCTCCTTGAAGTCGTCGCGCTCGATGTAGAGCACGCGCGAGAACGGCACCTTTCGCGTCCCCATGGAAGGGTCTTCGGGGTTGTTCACGGCCTCCAGCCACTCCACCTTGTCCTTGGGGTAATTGTCGATGACCACGCGGAGCGGGCGGAGGACGGCCATCACGCGCTGCGCCCGCCGGTTCAGGTCCTCGCGGACGCAGTGCTCGAGCAGGGCGATGTCCACGACGCTGTTGGCCTTGGCCACGCCGATGCGCTCGCAAAAGGTGCGTATCGACTCCGGCGTGTAGCCGCGCCGCCGCAGGCCCGAGATGGTGGGCATCCTGGGGTCGTCCCAGCCGGAGACGATGCCGCGCTTCACAAGCTCCAGGAGTTTGCGCTTGCTCATCACGGTGTAGCTCAGGTTAAGGCGGGCGAACTCGATCTGCCGGGGCCGACTCGGGACGCTAACGTTGTCAATTAGCCAGTCGTAGAGGGGGCGATGGTCCTCGAACTCCAGCGTGCAGATGGAGTGGGTGATCCCCTCGAGTGCGTCCGAGAGCGGATGGGCAAAATCGTACGTTGGGTAAATACACCACTTGTCGCCCGTCCGGTGGTGCGTCGCCCGCAGGATGCGGTAGAGGACCGGATCGCGCATGTTGAGGTTGGGGGACGCCATATCGATCTTCGCGCGCAGGACGCGGGAGCCGTCGGGGAACTCCCCCGCCCGCATGCGCCGGAAAAGGTCGAGGTTCTCTTCGACGGAGCGATTGCGGTAGGGGCTGTCCTTGCCCGGCTCGGTGAGAGTGCCCCGATATTCTCTGATCTCGTCAGGGCTCAGGTCGCAAACGTAGGCCTTTCCGGCCTTGATGAGCTCGACCGCATACTCGTAGAGCTGCTCGAAGTAGTCAGACGCGTAGAACAGCCGGTCGTCCCAATCGAAGCCGAGCCAGCGCACGTCTTCCTTGATAGACTCGACGTATTCGACGTCCTCCTTGGTCGGGTTGGTGTCGTCGAAGCGGAGGTTGCACAAGCCTCCGTACTTGGCGGCGATGCCGAAGTTCAGGCAAATGGACTTGGCATGGCCTATGTGCAGGTAGCCGTTGGGCTCGGGCGGGAAGCGCGTATGCACCCGACCGTCATTCTTGCCCTGCTTCAAGTCTTCTTCGATGATGTCCTCGATGAAGTTGGAAGGGGTCGCACTAGTTGCCGTCACGGTCCTGACCTCCCTGAGGGCTTCAACGTAACGATACACCTAAATCCTACCACAGCACCGCCTTCCGGTCCAGGTCCTGTCCCTGGCGGGTGCACATAGCGACTACGGCACGTTTACCCCTTCATCCCGTTGCCTCATCGCCTCGTCTGTCTTCTCGTCGTGAACGACGCCCCGGTCCGCACGCGCTCATACTGTTCCCCCTCCTTTACACCCCATCCTCATCAGCGTATACTTTTCCCTGGAGTCCCAATCGATTCCCAACGGCCTCTTTTTGTGGCTATCCACCCCGATGTCTTGAGTCGCGACGTTCCAGGGAGGTGCATTTGGGCTTGGCACGCGTCAAAATCATAACCGACTCCACCTCAGACCTTAGCCCAGAGCTAATCCGGAAGTATGACATCACCGTGGTTCCTTACGGCGTCAACTTTGAATCCGACAGCTTCCAGGATGGAGTGGACATCTCCACAGCCGCGCTCTTCGAGATGGTCGCTCGGCGCGGAATGCTTCCCAAGACCTCGGCGCCCAACCTCGCGCAGTTCCATCGTGTTTTTGAGCATGCCCTGAAGGACGCGGATGAGGTCGTGTACATCGGCATCTCGAGCAAGTTCTCGTCCGGAACACCCACGGCGAAGCTGGCCGCGGCGGACTTCCCTGAGGGAAAGGTGACCGTCATCGACTCCGCGAACCTTTCCACCGGCATCGGCCTTCAGGTGCTTCTCGCCTGCGACCTGGCCGCCGCCGGCAAAACTGCGCAGGCCATCGCATCCGCTGTCGAGAGCGTCATCCCGCGGGTGAGGACGTCTTTCATAATCGACACTCTGGACTACCTCAGGATGGGCGGACGATGCTCGGGTGTCCAGGCGCTCGTCGGAAGCCTCCTCCAGATAAGGCCCGTGATCTCCGTAGTTGACGGGGGCATGGTCGTGTCAGGAAAAGTGAGAGGCCCCAGGAAGAAAGCCCTTGACAAGCTGCTGGACGATTTCAGGGCCGACTCGGCCCGCGTGGTCCCGGACCGCGTCTTCGTAACTCATACCGGCTGCCATGAAGACGCGCTTTACCTAAAGGACGGGATCCGGAAGGCAGCCCCGGCTGTAAAGGAGGTCCTCGAAACCACCGCTGGGGCTGTCATCGCCAGCCACTGCGGCCCGAACACCATCGGAATCCTGTACATAGTGGAGTAGCGCCCAGCACCGCAGAACCGCTCGTTCGTGCGCTTGTGCGGGCGCACAATCGTGTGCACCTCTCAGCAGGGGCTAGCTGAGTGCGGCCTCGGCGATCCCCGCACCTGCTCCGGGGTAGTGTAACCTGGCGCGGGAACCCCGCACTTGCGGCGCGCTCCAAAGACCAAACCTCTATTTCACCTCGGCGCCTCGGGCTCCAGGGGAAACAGACCGCCGCGGGATACCAGGCGGGTCGCTACTTCGGAGCAATGGGCAACACGACCGTGAAGACAGCCCCGGCTCCCGGCGCGCTCTCCACTCGGATCGTGCCGCCGTGCTGCTTCACGATTTGCATGGATATGGTGAGCCCAAGGCCTGTCCCGTGTTTCTTCGTTGTGAAGAACGGACGGAAGATACGCGACATGACTTCGCCACTCATGCCCGGCCCGGTGTCACAAAACTCGATTTCAACGAAGCGTCCGTCCGCCGAGGTTCGGGTCGAGACTCGCAGCTCACCGCCTCCCGCTGGAGCCATTGCCTCAAGGCTGTTCCTGCAGAGATTCAGAAACACCTGCTCCAGCTTCCCGCCGTCGGCCATCACCTCCGGTGTGCCCTCGGCATAGGCTCTCACGATCGTGATCCCGATGTTCGATGCCTGAGGTTCGACGATCTCGAGCACTTCTTCAAGCATGCCGGCCAGGGAAAGCGGCGCAAGGTCGGCGGTCACAGGCTTCGCAAGCTGTGAGAAGTCCTCCACGACGTTGCTGATCTGATCGAGCTGGCGGAACAGGCGCCCTATCCGATTCTTCGTCGCGTCCGATACGGTCGGATCGGACTGCATCACCTGAAGATAACCCTTTATCACCGCAAGCGGGTTCTTGATCTCGTGGGCCGCTCCTGCCGCGAGTTGCTCGAGGGTTGCGATCCGCTCCGCCATGGCCTCCTGCGCGGCACTTGCGGAAGGCCGCGTCCTGAGCGCCATGCTCTCCCAGAGATCGGCGATGCCGCCGCGCACACCGTCCAGAAAATCGAGCTCTACCTGGGAAAACGCCTCGTTCCCCGTCTTGCCCAGCACCAGGGTAGCCCCAACGGACCCAGCGCTCACGAGGGGGACGATGAGCGCTACCTGCCAGCGCGCGTGCGGCAAGTAAAGCCGCTTTATCGCGAGCGCGTTCCCGAACGGCCTCGCATTTTGCAGCACCTGGCGCACCCACGCCTCGGCGTCAGGTTCCCCAGTCGCGTAGCTCGGACCGTTCCCCAGTGCCGTAGGGGTCACGAAAGTCGCGAGACCCCCCGGCTTTCCTGGGTGGCCTGGGTCGTTGTCCGGCGCGGCCGGGGGAAATGAACATGATTGAACAACGACGAAGTCCTCCGCCTCGTCGCGGCGCTCGGCGAGTGCGCCGACCTCGAACACAACGTTCGTGCGTAGTCGCCTGAGAAGTGTCTCCGCCGCATGTGCGGGATCGCTGGATGTCTTGGTCACAGCGGCAAATATGTCAACAAGACCGGACCCGGAGTCCCCCCTGGTGTCCGAACAATTGATGCCCGCTTCGGCAAAGGCTTCGCTGATAGCCCCAGCAACCGCCTCCACCAGGCGCATGTCCGCCTCCCCCAGTCGCTCCCCCAGGGGCATCCATAGTTCCAGCACGCCGGCGATTTCCGGCCCACACCGGACCGGCGCACAAAAGACCTCCTCTTCCGCGTATCCCTTTGGCCCGCGTAGCAGCGGGCAGGCCACGAGTCTAGCGCCTCCTCTGATGACGTCGGCCCTGAGAAGTGCGACAGTCCGACATTGCGAGGACGGCACCGGGTCGTTCGCCCTAGCGGAACGCGGCCGCCCTGACGAGGCGATCACCTCAAGCTCCCCTGTCTCCCGATTCAGGATCCGGAACAAAACGGCGTTGGCAAGACCGGCTCTCTCAAGCATGAGCACGGCTGTGTCCAGGAAACAACATAGCCGGCCCGCGGCTCGGAGCATATCGCGTGCCTGCAGCACCCGGAGAAGCCGAGGTGCTCTCACGCAGGTTTCCGCGTCGTGAGCTATCCGGCGCGCCAGGTCCGGAAGCTGGTCCGTGAGTGCGTGAAGGAGCTGATCAGCCTCCGCCTCGAACGGAGGAGAGGACGCCCCACGGAAAACCGCAACCGCCGCTAGAAGTTCGTCGTCGCCGAACACAGGCGCAATCAGCATCGACTCCAGGTCGAGCGCGTCCCGGAGATCGCGCGGAAGCTCGACCCGGGTGCCCTGCCGGGTGGCGGAGGACACGTAGCCCGCGACGTACGCCCAGAGTTGCTCATACCTGTCGGAAGCTGGCTGGGGATAGACGTGCGTGAAGGGCCGACCTGTCGACAGTACGGCAGGATCCACCTCCACGACCAGGGCGTGGTCGGCCCGGCACGTGAGCACGACAACACGAAGCAACTCGCGATAGAAGGTTGACCTGCCGCCGAGCCCCTCGGACGCAAAGAGATCCTTAGCCAGCGGAACCCAGCATGATCCACGCGATGGGCGCGCCAACCCCGAAAGTGCGGCGCTGCGCGGGCATGAGTGTCCCCTGTCGGGACGTCGATCGCAAGTCACAGTGGCATTACCTCACTACTCTCTCGAACCCCCTCTTGCCGTGGTCCGGCTGGCGGGGAGTTCAGGCTTGACTACCCGAACCTCAACCGAGAGCCACACGGTCGCGGGCGCTAGAGGCGCAAACTCCCCGCGCGCAAAGCGGCGCCGGGATAGACACGCCACGACCATCAGCATCCAGGGCCTCTGCTCCCGCATCGGACCAGGACCACCGATGGTCGTGGACTTCGCCGCAACCGCATCACGTAAACGCCGCCCGGAAACCTTCGCCTTCCCCCGGCGCTCGGACCGGGGTACTCAGGCTCTCCCTGCCGGCCCGCCTCCAGCCGGGAGCAATCGTTCGGGCTCAGCGTCAGCTTTAGCTCTTGATGCAACGGACAGGCACGATAATACTGCGTCCCCACGAGCAGCAAGGGTGGCAGCCGGGCTCAACCCCTGCGAGAATGGAACATGTCGCTCCCACACGAAAACTATTCGACGGGAAACTAGTATTTCCTGCCATTACATTACATGCGATTCCAACTCTATTTGACTCTATTTGACGGCCTTTCACCAAACCCGCACGGCACCGCCCTGCGCCGGGGGAACGTCATCCGAGAAGCAGCTTCGCGCCTGCTGCGAGGAGCAGAAGGCCGAGCCCCTTCAGCCACGTAAAAGGGATTGCGCGGAGGCCAAAGAAGCCGAAGTGGTCTATGACCAACGCCGTAAGCACCTGGCCGACGATTATCGATGTGGTTGCCACCGCCACACCCAGCTTCGGTATGCTCGTCATCACTCCCCAAACAATGAGCACGCCGATGATGCCGCCGAGCGGGGTGTACCACGGCCCCTTCGTGATCCGGCCGAGGTTACCATGACCCATCTTCAGCGCAAACAACAGGAAGGACACGCCGATGAGTCCAACAGCGTGCACAACGAAGATGCCTTCCCACTGGCCCACCACCTTGCCGAGCCTGGTGTTTATGGACCCCTGGATCGCCATGGAGACCCCGGCGACAAGGGCAATGAGGAGGGCAACGAGTTTGGCGGACATAGAATGAACACCCCGCGTGGGTCCATGATCCCAAAGGTTTCCGCCGCTTGTCCGGAGGTCGCCGGTGCTCGGGGACAGCCCTACTCTGATTCCAACGGAGCCTGCCTTGGGATAGGGGGAGGCACGGCCGACTCTCTCCCGTCGTCCCTATCTCGGAGCACGAGATCCACCGGGAGGGGGCTATCCTCCTCCCAGTAGCGAGTGGCGCCTCCGTATGGTTTGGGTTTCGGCAACCTCGGGCGCCACCCGACCAACCAGGAGTGGCATGCATTACCAACGCCCCACCTGGCCCGAGTAGCCGCCGCCGGCGCAGCGCACGCTCACATCGCCGGAGACTATCCGAACATCCCCGGAACACGTCCTTATTACGAGCGCACCGTCTGCGTCAATATCCACGGCCGTCCCGCGCACGAGCCCACCGGGACACGCGGACTCGACCTCTCTCCCGAGAGTGTCGGAGTAAAGCCTGGCCTTCTCAAGTATGTCCAAAAACCCGCCAGACAAGAACCGACGATAGAGCAGGCCGAACTTTTCCAGCACCAGCGCGAGGAGCCTTTCGCGGAGCGGAGCGGCGCCGGGGTCGTGAGGCGGGACGAGCGTGCCCGCGACGGCCTGAACCTCGGGAGGCAGATTCGCGATGTCCACCGCAACGTTGATGCCTATCCCACTCACAATATAGTCCACGGTCTCGCCGCGCCATCTGCCCTCCACGAGGATGCCGCACACCTTTTTTCCGTGCACCACCAAGTCGTTGGGCCATTTCATCATCACCGGAAGCTGCGTCGCCTCGCGGATAGCCTCGGTTACAGCCACGCCGGTCACAAGCGAAAGCTTGCCAATGTCCCGCGGTAGGACCGCAGGGCGAAGCACCACCGAAAACCACAACCCGCCCGGGGGCGAGTGCCACGTGCGCCCCATCCGACCCCGTCCCCCGGTCTGGGTCTCTGCTACAACACATGTGCCCTCAGGCGACCCCGCCTCTGCCATGCGCCTTGCCACGGCGTTCGTGGAGCCCACCTCGGCAAAGCGAACCACCTTCCCGCTCAAAAACCTGGGTTCGCTTCCCTGCGCACCGTCCCGTTGTCCCTGCGCACCGTCCCGTTGTCTCTGCGCACCGTCCCCTTGCCACATGCCGCGCTACATGCCTCCTCCCTGTGTTTGGCCGCGCGGCGCAAGTCCCAACTGCGCGCGCACGGGACCCTCTCCGTCGCCGTCGCGCCACCACGAGCCAGTCATGTGCAGGGAAACCCCTTCGCGCATCCTGGGGTCCCGGGCGAGATCTCTCACGCTGCGCCCGCTTGGGGCCATCAGATCGGGGGCGATCTCAGCAAGGGGAACGATCACGAATCCTCTCTCCCACATCCGGGGATGCGGGATCTCAAGGCGTCCTGGGCAGGACTCGTCGTTCAGGTTGTCGCTGATAACCTGAAAGTCCTCGCAGTCCCAATGGCAGGGTGCCCTGTGGTTGCCGCGGCGGACCCGCGACGGGCGCGATTGCCACTCGGCCACCGGACGTCCTTCAAAGTAGAGCAGGATGTCGATGTCGATGGTCCTCGGGCCCCACCTTATCGTCCGTTCTCTCCCCAGCCTGGCTTCGATCCCCTGGCACAAAGACAAAAGCCCGAGGGGAGAGAGATCGCATATAACCCCGGCAACGGCGTTGAGGAAGCGCCCCTGCTCGGTGTACCCCACAGGCTCTGTTTCGTAGAGCGACGACACTTTCTCGATTCTCACGTGTCCGGACTCCGCGAGCATCTTGACGGCATCGGCGATGTTCCGCCGGCGGTCGCCCAGGTTCGAGCCCAACCCGAGGTAGGCAAAGGCCGCCATCACCGCTCGGGCCTCCTCACGACTTCCACCTCCACGTAGTCCAGCACCCCGCCGATGGCTACGTCGGGCTTACGAACCCTCACCGTGACCTCGTCCACATCATGAGCTGACAGGATCTCCTGCGCGATGGTTTCAGCCAGAGCCTCGATGAGGTTGAACTCGCGCTCCTCTACGATGTCCTTGACGAGCGTGTACACGTCCACGTAATTGATCCCGCCGGCGTCGAGGTCATCGGCCTGCGCCGCGGCCGAGAGGTCGGTCGCCAGCTCGACGTCCACCTCGAACCTCTGGCCAAGCTCCTTCTCCGCCGGAAAAACTCCGTGATACCCGTAAAACACCATGTTCCGGAGGACGATCCTGTCAGTCGGCACCGCCATGCTCAGCCCCTCCTCTCACGATGGCGTCCGCCATCCGCGCCACCCTTGCCACGTATCGCACGTCGTGAACACGGACTATGTCCGCGCCGGACGCTATAGCAAGCGCCACCGTAGCGGCGGTGCCCTCCAGCCGCTGGTCAACGGGGAGGTTCAGAACCTTTCCGATGAGGGATTTCCGGGACGTTCCCACGAGTATGGGAAGCCCGAGACTGCGAAACTCGCCCAGCCGCCTGAGGATCTCCAGGTTGTGGGCCACGGTCTTTCCGAAACCGATCCCGGGGTCGATAACGATGTTCTCGCGGGGGATGCCGCAGGACTCGGCCCGGGCCGCGGCATCGCGCAAGAAACCAAGTATCTCCCCGATAACCGAGTCATACTGCGGATTCTCTTGCATGTTACGGGGAAGGCCTTTCATGTGCATAAGAACCACGGGGACGCCCGCCCGCGCCACAACCTCGCCTAGGCGCGTGTCCAGGCGCAGCGCCGAGATATCGTTTATCATATGGGCCCCCGCCGAAAGCGCAGCCTCGGCAACTTCGGCCTTGTAAGTGTCCACTGATATGGGAACGCGAATGTCGGGGGCCAGGCGCTCCACCACGGGGACGACGCGCTCCATCTCCTCTTCCGCCGGGACTGGCTCTGCACCGGGCCTGGTGGATTCCCCGCCGATATCGATGATGTCGGCACCCTCATCCACAAGGCGCCGGGCGTGGTCCACGGCTGCCTGGACCGATGCATGCTGTCCACCGTCGGAGAACGAGTCAGGTGTCACGTTGACGATACCCATGATGTAGGTTTTCTTGCCAAGCTCGAGCGTATGCTCACGCAGCTTGAGCGTCCGCCGCCCTGCCGGGGGTGGGGACTCGGCCGCGTCCAGCACTTCCCGAATCTCGCGGGCGATGTCACGAAGGCCGAACGGCTGCCGCGAAAGCCCCTCCGCGGCGCGGCGCAGCGCGCGGACGGTGCCCATGAGGACGACGTCCGTCGTGTCCGTGGAGAGAGACGCGACTCGGTCGCTGACGGCTGCCTCCCCGCCTTTCGAAAGCATCTCCTCCTTGATGAGAATAGCGGCCCTGAGCGGCACGCGCTCGAGGCGAATAACCCGGAACACGCCCTTGGGCGCCATTATGGACACGCCTTCGGGCGCGACCCCTATGTCGTGCATCTCCCGCACGAGGTCGTCCGTGTTGTTCACAAGGATCAGGCGGGCGTTGTGAGATCTCGCGTTTTGCTCCTGAGCCAGAGTAACCACTCCCAGATCTCCTGAGTCACAAGTCGCCGAGGCCAAGGGGCCAGGGGCCAGGGGCGAGGAGCCAGGAGACGGGGCACCGGGGGCCGGGGAATCAGACCACCTTGACCCCGAGGGTGCGCTCCATCTCCTTGAGGGCGAATTCGTGCGCGGCCTCGTCGAACGACGCCACGCAGTCGCGCGGGACCGTGACCTTGTAGTTCAGCATCCTGGCGTCAGCCGCGGTGTAGAGGTCGCAGATGTTCGTGCACACGCCCACCAGCACTATCTCGTCGACGTCAAGTTCGCGCAGGGTAAGGTCGAGGTCCGTCTGGAAGAACCCGCTGAACCTGCGCTTGGGAATGACCTTGTCCCCGGGGCGAGGGCGAAGCTCATCGACCACCTCGGCACCGGGGGTGCCGGCGACGCAGTGAGGCGGGAACATGCCGAACTCGGGGTCATCCTCGGTGTGCCTGTCGCAAACGTAGATGACCGGCCATCCCGCGGCGCGAGCCTCGTCGATCTTCCGCGCGATGGCCTCCACGACTTTCGACGCCGCCGGGCCGATGGAGAGCTTTCCGTCGGCGTCGATGAAGTCCTTCAGCATGTCGATCACCACAAGCGCCTTTCCGGGCATACAGCTCCCTCCTTCAGAACCGTCCAATGTGACCCTGGATATGACTTCGGACGAATATGACTTTTGACGCCGGGCGCTGCCCGGCACTGTCGAAGAACACGAACGTGCCCGTCCTAGCCCAACGCCTTCCGAACCCGGGCCATGACCTTCTCGCGTATGGCTTCCCCCGACTCCAGGGCCTTCGACATCTCCTCGCGCATCGTCGTGACGAAGGTTTGGTCCTTAATGGACCCGAGGTTGATCATGACATTGACATACGCTCCGTGCAGGGCCGCGTCCGCCACGAGGCAGGCCACGGCCGCATCTGAAAGCGCGCTTAGCGCACCTTCCCTCACTGCCAGGTCTGAGAGGCGCAGCACCTCCACGGCACCCTTCGCGACCTCCGACGGCGCGCGACAGGCCTCCTTCAGGGCAGCCTGGATCGCGGCGCTCCGCGCTTTCCTCTCTTCGTCGGTAGACTTCGGCAGCCTGTAGGCAGCCATCACAGCGTTGAACGCGGCGGTATCCTCGTCCACGAGCCTCTCGAAGTGGCGCCTGAGGTCATTTGCGATGTCCACAGCCATGGTCATGTCCGCCTCAATATCGGGCTGCTGTGTGCTCGCGCCGTCCCGCTGCGCGCCTGTGTCCGGGCTTTGCTCGCCTGTGCCGGCCATTTGCCCTTGCATGCCCGCGTCGCTGCGCTGCGCACCTCGTTCCGTGTCCACCTGCGCGGCCGTGCCTCCTTCGGCCGACCCGGGCGCCAAGCCCGGCGCCGAGGCCCAGGCGGATGTTAGGCCCGAAGCCGGTGTCCTGTCGGGCGCGGGCGTCGTCGTCCGCGTCGGTGCCTGTCCGGTTCCCCCGGCGGTCAGCTTACGAAGGGTGAGGGATCCCACCATGCTCACGAGGGCCGCGGCGAGCGCCGCCGCAAGCGCCGATACGCTCCCTCCGCCGGGCGCCGGCGAGGCGGATGCGACCTCGTCGATGAAGCCTCTGACGCTAAGGTCCGTAAGGTTCACCGGACGCGCCTCCCTCCGCTCACAACGAGCTGTCCGCGCTTTACCACCTTGTCCACGAAGTTCGTCCCGAGCTGGTATGGCAGCTTGAGATGGGTGTCCACGTAAGCGATGACGATGTCGGCGATCTTGCCCACCTCAAGGCTGCCCACCTCATCGCCGCGCCTGAGGGCGTGCGCCGCGTTGATGGTGCATGCGCATATGACTTCGGCGGGGTGGAGTCTCATGCCGAGGGCGGCCAGGTTCATCACGAACTGCATCGAGAGTGTCGGCGAGGTGCCAGGGTTGAAGTCCGTGGCGAGGGCCACGGGGCAGCCGGCGTCGATGAAAGCGCGCGCATCGGCGTATCTCCCGAGCATGAGCGTGAACGATGTGGCAGGAAGCAGCGTGGCCACGACCCCAGCCTCTGCCATCCGCCGCATGCCGCCAGGTGATGCGCAGAGAAGGTGGTCTGCGCTCACCGCGCCGGCCTCGGCGGCAAGCTCCGCCCCTCCCATGGGCGCGATCTCGTCCGCATGCAACTTGGGAGCAAGCCCGGCGGCTTTCCCCGCCTCGAGAATGCGGCGCGATTGTTCAATGGAGAAGACCCCGTCCTCACAGAACACGTCACAGAACTCGGCGAGCCTCTCGGAAGCCACACGGGGGATCATTTCCTCGATGATACAAAGCACGTACCCGTCGGGGTCCCCGCGATACTCCGGCGGCACTGCATGCGCCCCGAGGAACGTGGCAGCGATGTCCATTGGGTGGCGCTCGGAAAGCTCCCTTATAACGCGAAGGCACTTCAGCTCCTCGTCTGGGGACAACCCATAGCCGCTCTTCACCTCGACAGTGGTCGTGCCGTGACAAAGCATGATATCCAGGCGCCTCAAGGCAAGGTCCACAAGCTCCGATGCGGGAGTCGCGCGGGTGGCCCTCACTGTGGACAGTATGCCCCCACCGGATGCCAGTATGTCCATGTACGAGCGGCCCTCAACCCGCTGGATGAACTCGTGCTCCCGGGAACCCGCGAACACGAGGTGAGTGTGGGGATCGACAAACCCGGGCAGAACCACCTTTCCCGTGGCGTCGATCACCTGGGCGTTGGGGGTGAGGTCCACCTTCGCCCTCACCTCGGCGGACGTGCCCACGGCAACGATTCGGTCACCGAACGAGGCCACGCTGCCGTTCTCGATGATGCCGAGTTCGCGCATGAACCCCCCCGTGCGAGGACCGCCCGCGACCGTCACAAGCTCATTTGCGTTCTCAACAATGAGGTCAGCCCGGATTCTCACGTCGGCAGCCCCCTGCTCTACTCCCACACGCGGGTCTCCAGGACCTGCTTGCGGCTGAAGTTCTCGATGCGCAGGTAGTGTTCGGCGGCGGCGAGGAGGGCGTCAAGCGGCACGAGGCCCACGATCTCGCTGCCGACTATCGGGACACCGTATCGCTCGGCTTCGGACTTCACAAGGTTGAACACCACATGCATGGGCGTCTTCTTAAAGTTGGTAAGGTTCATGGAGACCTGGGCCAGGTTGCGGTCCTCGAGCTTGATCCCGAGAGCCTTCACGTACATGAGCCCGCCGCTCGAAGCGCGGACGACGCGGGCTATCTTCTTCGCGATGGACACATCGGGGGTGCCCAGGTTGATATTGTAAGCGATGAGGAACTCACGCGCTCCAATGACTGTCGCCCCGGCGGTCGGGTGCATCACAGGATCGCCGAAGTCCGGGTGCCTCTCAGGCAGATGGATCTCTTTCTTCAGACCCTCGTACTCGCCCCTCCTGATGTCCGCCAGGTTTCGCCGGTCTGGGCGGGTCGCGGCCTCCTCGTAAAGGTAGACGGGAATCCGGAGCTTTTCGGCGACCTCAGCGCCTAGTTCGCGTGCAAGGGCGACGCAATCCGCCATGGTAACCCCCAGGACGGGCACGAACGGCACCACGTCAGTGGCGCCGATGCGGGGATGCTCTCCCCGATGCTCCTCCATATTGATTAGCTCCGCGGCTTTCGCGATAGCCCGGAACGCCGCCTCCTTCACCGGGGCAGGCTCGCCGATGAACGTCAGCACCGACCTGTTATGGCTGGGGTCGGATGAGTAATCGAGAAGCCGCACGCCCGGGACGCTCTCGACGGCTGCGACGATCTCGCGCACGACCTCGGGCCTGCGCCCTTCGCTGAAGTTCGGAACGCACTCGACGATCTTTCTTGCCATGCTTTTCATCCCCGTTGCGTGTTATAATCCCCGTTGCGCGCTGCATGCCTCAGTACTTCGCCTTGACATCCAGCGGTTGCCATCCACCGTAGCTGTAAGGCCGCAAGTTCCTGAGCGCTTTTGACCCGCACGGTTGTGCAGCGCGACAGACTCAGCCCGTGCGGGACTTGCGGAGATCGCTGTCAAAGGCAAGTAACATTACCCTGATACGTCTGGATCTCCTGGTATTGTCGTCGCTTGGCTACTGAATCGCTGCAGCTGACAGGTGACGTACGTCACACGTGCCAGGGGACGGGTGTCATGTGTCACTCTTTCCGCCTTACCCGTTCCGTACATCACATCACGGGTCTTCCTGGAACCGTGCGGTCAAGGGCCAGCAGGGCCAAGGAGCGGCCCTCTCTGGCAAGCCCGCCATGCCCACGAGGCCGGATGCCGTTCCCCCGTATCTGACAAAGCGGTACTAAGCCTGCGGAAGGCGCGTGCAGGGTCGCGACGCACCCGGGTCGGTGCCGACAGGACACCCGGGTACCACCCGCAGAACAGACGCCTCGGCTGCCGGGCGCCCCGGACCCACGGAGCATTTCGCCGGGTTACGCCTCCGCTCAATGGCGTATTCGCCAGCAACAGGCGTTTTCCTTCCCGCGAGGCTACAGGTGCGCCAGGTCCCGCCCTGAGAAAGGAGCTTGCTTCTCGCTAAGTAAACCCCGCAGCGGCGGTGTACAGGCAGAGCTTCTTCAGCGGCTCACAGGAGGTTCTCGCGGATGACTCAGTCGACCTGGTCATAACCTCTCCGCCATATATGAACAACTATCACTATGTCAGGAACACCCGCCCACAGCTTTTCTGGCTGGACTTTATCTCGAAGGCCAGCGATCTCAAAGCTCTTGAGGACGCCAATTACGGCCGGTACTGGCAGCCGGTCAGGGAGATGGAGAGTCCGTCCAGCTGAGCTTCGAGCGCGAGTTCGTTCTGGTCGCGCAGCCTCCCTTTCGCGGGCGGCAATCGATAGCAGCAACAGCAGGCGGGCGGGCGGGCAGGCAGGCAGGCAGGCAAAGCGCTTCTCGTAGCAAGGTCTGGCGCAGTGCTTGCTGGTTACAATTGGATGAGAAACCCCAACTTGGCCCACCGCCGCGCAACGGACCGCTAAGTGAGGGTGCAGGAGACTGTTGATTCTTCCCACATTATGGCACATGAGCCCTGTTGAATCGCGTAAAACCGCCGCCGTGCCCGGTGCAATTGGCAGCTCCTGGGGAAGTTCAACAGTCTCGTGCGAAATGCTCCCGACTTTTGGGAGGGGTTGCCGGTGATTGCACGAGACGTGTCAAAATCCGGCCACTGGCTAGACGGGCCGGATTTCGTCAAGGCGCCCCGCTTGGGGCGCCGTCCCTGAGTGCAACACCGGCAACCCGGCAACTACTGGAAGAGGGGCGAGAACTAACGCACCCTCACTTAGCGCTAAGGCGAGCTGGTGTCTACCCGAAGAGTGCGCTCCTGGCAGCAATGCGGATGGGCTGGGATGAGCGGTCAGGCTTCGTCGTCGCTCTCGAGCTGCCGGATCATCCGGTCCAGGACGGCCAGGAAGGTTTCAACGTCCGCTCGGACGAGCCGGCTAACCTCGGGGTAGTCCGCGACGAGGTCCTTCATCGACTTCCAGAGAAACTCTCTCTCATAAGCGTGGCGAACAATGTGGCGGAACGATCGGTACCTTTCAAGTTCCACGCGTGTGGTCTCGGAGATGATGGGCGGACGAATGCCTTCGATTTCCAAGGCGGCCGCCTCGAGAAGGTCCCGGTGCCAGGCCTCACCTGCCGGCTGGAAATGGTCCAACGCCCTGGCGACTCTGAGGAATATGTGCTCAACGGCCTCATAAAAGTGGTGAAGGTACAGGGCCAGTCCGCTTCGCACGACCTTGGGAGGTTCTTTTTCCGGGTCCGTGGGGACAGCTTCCGCAACGGCCTCATCGAGCCTCCTGATCGCTCGGAGGTCGCTTTGGATCTCCGCCTTCAGGACTCGGAGTTGTCTCGCGTCAACAACCATGCAGCTGGTCCTCTCCCTCCAGAAAGATTCGGCGGCGAAGCTCAGGCGAGGCGTCTTCAAGCACAACGAGGTCGACGCCAAACGAGGTCAGCTTGGAAACCTCAGAGAAGACACGCCAGTAATCGGACCAAGCGATACCCTCCACGGCCAGGTCGATGTCGCTCAGGGGCGTGAAACCGTCGCCGCGCGCGAGCGACCCGAAAAGCACCACCCGGGTAGCACCGGCTTCTGTCAGGCGCAAGGCGATCCTTCTGGCATCCGCCCTGGCTGCCCGCTGCGCTTTCTCGCATTCTTTGGCCCACAGCCGTGCTCTTCGCCTTATGCCTGCTACGTAGGGCCCAACGTCTACAGTGGAGCGCGTTTCTCTCGGCGAATCGGAGCCTCTCATAGCACTCACCGCCTTGTCCTCCCCACGCCGTCGTGCGCGTCCTTGTAACCTGATTCTACCAGATGAGCGCGGGACGGTCAACGCTACTTGGCGACCTGCCCGGAACAGCCGCGTGCCCTGGGTTTTTGATATGGGCTGCTATAAACAGCCAACCTCAAAGTTGAACGAGCATCATGCTGTCGCTCTCTATGCGCTCGCAAACCGCGACCTCCTTCGTCGTGCACAGTCCAATTTCGAGCTTGGCCATCTATAGTCAGTCAGTCATCCATCCATCCATCCATCCACGTACCCACCCATCCATCTAGCCAGCCATCTAGCCAGCCAGCCATCCATCTAGCGAGCCAGCCAGTCAGCCGGCAGCTAGCCAGCCATCCAGTCAGCCAGCCAGCCAGTCAGCCGGCAGCTAGCCAGCGATCCAGTCAGCCGGCAGCCCGGATGCGGGTGATCGCCCGAGGGCGAGGTCGCGGCTACACCTGGTCCCGTGGGGATCAGTCCGGCTCGGAATCTGGTCCTGCGGGAACCACCCCTGCCACCGTCGTTCGCCAAAACGCGGCAAGGTGGAGCACCAGGGACCAGATCTCGCGTGAAGATGGTCCTCTGGGGACCATCTTGGCGCGCGTTCTGGTTCCCCCGTGACCAGGACGCCTCGTCCGCCGCCGGGGGTGGTGCGCCAGGGACCAGGTTGCCCGCGAGGTTGATCCCCTGGGGATCATCCGCACGC
>JAAYXB010000019.1 GCA_012516125.1 Bacillota bacterium
CCCCAACCCCAACCCCAACGCGCAGAGGCTCAAGAACAGTGGTTGATGCATGAGGCTTGCATCATGCTGCTGAACGCACATACCCGGCTCGACGGGCTGACCATGCCCGTAAGTGTGCACCCTCTCTACATGCCTGCAATTGTTGCGTACCCGCGGCCGTTGCAGGCTGCATACTCGCGGCCGTTGCAGGCATGCGACTTTCGCGTTCTTCGACCACGTGAGTCCTGGCTTGTCCGCCGTTTTCAAGCGCTATAGCGGAAGGTTCGCTACTTACGGGGAATCAGGGAAAGGCAACAAGGCCCTGGTTTGCAGCCTCGCTTTCTGCAGGAGGAGGCAGGACTCCTGGTGTCGAAAGCTCCCTTGGGATCGGACCAGGGGCAGGGGTGGGTTCACGCGGCGGAGAGGTGTGTGGCTGACTGTCCGGCGCTCTCAGCGCGCTTGCAATGGACGTCAACAAATCCACGATCGCACATCTGCAGGTGAGCCGGCCCGAGAACAGCCGCATGCTGACCCTGACTGGGGAGACGGCTCGGCAGATGCAGAGCACGAGTTTCACCGAGAACCTGTTGCTGGGTGGGGCCGCCAGTGGCTCAAAGAGAGGGCGGCACCGGCAACCCGGCAACTATTCGGAGAGGGGCGAGAGCTAACGCACCCTCACTTGGCGTGAAGTGGGATGTGATTGCGTTGGGAGGGCGAACAGATGCGAGGACGCTATATGATGTCGCTTGACCAGGGCACGACGAGTTCCAGGGCGATACTCTTCGACCGCGACGCACGGCCCGTGGCCTTCGCAGCGAAAGAGTTTCCGCAAATCTACCCGCGGCCGGGCTGGGTGGAGCACGACCCGGCGGACATCTGGCGGACGCAGATCGAGGTGGCCGGGGAGGCCGTCGCTAGGGCCGGGATCAGCACAGACGACATCGCGGCCATCGGCATCACAAACCAGCGCGAGACCACGATCCTCTGGGACCGGGCGACGGGCGAGCCGGTCCATAACGCCGTTGTGTGGCAGTGCCGCCGGAGCGCTCCGATATGCGACGACCTCAAGGCTCAGGGATGGGCCGGGAAGGTGGCGGAGAAGACGGGCCTCGTGATAGACGCTTACTTCTCGGCCACAAAGGTCAAGTGGCTCCTGGATAACGTTCCGCGACTGCGCGAGCGGGCGGAGCGTGGCGAGATCCTGTTCGGCACGGTGGACACGTGGCTCATCTGGCACCTCACGGGCGGGCGCGTGCACGTCACCGACTACTCGAACGCGTCCAGGACCATGATGTTCAACATAAACACCCTCGACTGGGACGACGAGATCCTGGATCACCTCGGCATTCCGAGGGCGATACTCCCCGAGGTGCGGCCGTCCTCGTGCGTGTATGGCGAGACCGCGCCCGACGTGTTCGGCGGCGGCGCCGCTCCCATACCCATCGCGGGGGACGCCGGTGACCAGCAGGCCGCCCTCTTTGGACAGGCTTGCTTCGAGCCCGGGATGGCGAAGAACACCTACGGGACGGGCTGTTTCATGTTGATGAACACGGGTGACCGGCCCGTGCGGTCGAAAAGCGGCCTTCTTACCACGATAGCCTGGGGCGTCGACGGCAAGGTGGAGTACGCCCTGGAGGGAAGCGTGTTCATTGCCGGTGCCGCAGTCCAGTGGCTCCGGGACGAACTCAAGCTCATCGCGAGCGCGGCGGAGTCGGAGGAGCGGGCGGCCGCGGTGCCTGACTCGGGCGGGGTGTACGTGGTGCCTGCGTTCGTGGGGCTCGGAGCGCCGCACTGGGACATGTACGCCCGCGGCACGATCGTGGGCATCACGCGCGGCACCAGCAGAGATCACCTCATCCGCGCCACTCTGGAGTCCATCGCCTATCAGTCCAGGGACGTCGTGGAAGCCATGGTCAAGGACTCCGGCATTCGTCTCGCGGCCCTCCGCGTGGATGGCGGGGCGGCGCGCAACAATCTCCTCATGCAGTTCCAGGCGGACATCCTCGGGGTGCCCGTGGAGCGGCCGCAGGTCACGGAGACGACGGCGCTCGGTGCGGCTTACCTCGCGGGCCTCGCGACGGGGTTCTGGAAGGACCGGCGCGAATTGGCTGAGCGCTGGCAGGCGGAGGCGCGGTTCCGGCCCGCCATGGACCAGGACACGCGGGAGCGCCTCTACGGCGGCTGGCGGAAGGCCCTCTCCCGCGCCCTGGGCTGGGAGAGAGAACGTTGACAGCGACAACGCCAGCGACAGCGGCAACGAGTCCGTCTACCCCCCCTGGCGTCGGCCTTCGCAGGCGGGGGAACTGATACAGCCGCAACAGATGCTGGAGGACCTCCAGGGCTGGAATTTCAGTGTCTCAACCACCCGATTCGTGCGACCTGATCCGGCTCGCGACCCGGCGGACGCGCTCTACCCGGACGTCTTTATCCCCACGACCATGCGGGACATTCGCGAAGGCCGCGACCCGGTGCTGGAATGGCTGCGGCACGGCCCGGGAGCACAGGGTCACGGAGGAAAGTTCACGGCCACGGAAGCGAGTACACGGTCATGGACCACGAGGGCCGGGAGCTGTCCTGCCTGACAAGCCTCCCGTACCCGCCAGACCCACGAAGCCTATGAGCGGGGGTGGCATTTCGGATCTGATGAAGTAATACTATTCAGACGGTGCACAGACCCGGTTCTTTGGACGACCAAGCGGCGCTACGCATTCAGATCCGCGCCTTCGGATCTGAGGGAAGCCTGCTGCCGGTGCTGCTGACCATAGAGGCATAGACCGTGTGGGCAAGGCGCTCCTTTGACAGAATAACGCCGAAGGGCGTCTAAATCGCTTGCAGAAGAAGTAGGACTTGGCTCAGTGTGAGACGAATAATGTGCTGAAGTTGTGGCCGGCGACGAGGGCGTCACACGGAAGGGCGGTCAGAGGACCGGAAGCCAAACGTTCCGGTGGTTAGGATGGGCGCCCCCACGGCGTCCGACCCGGGTAGCGGTATCCTCACCCAACAAGCGTATTTAGGTGACCCGTTTGGGATTGAAGCCGACTCGTGACAGGTAAGCGGGCTCCGCTGGGCCACAGATCGAGATCAATAGAGCCAAAAGGAACTGGTGAGCCATGAGAGACCTGAGAGCCCTCAAGTGGTCCAACCGGGAGAAGAAGATCGCAAGGCAGGCCTTTGAGCGTGCGTATCAACGAGAATGTGACGCTATCAGAGAGCGCGTTAGCGCCATGTTGGCCGAACTCGCTAACGCTAATGACGTCTGGCGCGTACACGATTTCTTGAGTGAGAAACGCCGGGAGGTGGAGGAGAAGTACGACTATAGGTATTCGGTTCTTATCTTCGTGTTCGCTAGACTGCTAAGAGAAGGTTGGTTGGACGAACCCGAACTTGATGGGCTGCAGGAGGACAAGATCTCCGCAATTAAGGAAATGGCCAACTTGTGGTACGCCGATTGAGAAGGTGTAGTCCGGTCGCTTTCGCTGCATCCCCACGTCACCTTGTCTGTCGGGGAGAACTGTATTCAGCATAACTGTCAATTCGGACGAGTCAACGCGATTTTAACCGTCTGTTCATCAATTATCGACCAGCTTCGGCTAAGATGAGACTAATGGCCACAAGTATGGACGCATATGCGAGGTGTTCTGAGTGGCTACCTCCGTCCTGATCATCGGCGCCGGCATCGCCGGGCTTTCAACCGGGTGCTACGCCCAGATGAACGGCTTTTCCACGCAAATCTTTGAGATGCACGATAAACCGGGCGGGCTCTGTACGGCGTGGAGGCGCAAGGGCTACACATTTGACTATTGCATTCACAATCTGGCCGGCACTGCGCCAAACTCGCCGTATTACCGGATGTGGCGGGAATTGGGCGCTCTGCGCCCCCAAACCCAGACGGAGACCCGGGCCCACACCGAGCCGAATCCCCAGCCCCAGCTTCACCCCCAC
>JAAYXB010000020.1 GCA_012516125.1 Bacillota bacterium
CGCACGCTGACGCACAAGACCATCGTGGTGGAGATGTCCCTTTCGGGGATGAGCACCCAGGAGATCGCGCGGAGGATCTACCACTCGCCCGAAGCGGTGGACCAGTATTTGAAGACCTTCGACCGGCTCCTGGTCCTGCGATACTTCGGGCTTCCGAAGAAGCTCATGGTCCAGGTCACAGGCCACAGCCTGAGCCTGATCGAGGAGCACCTCGCCATTGCGGACAAACATTTCCCGACCACCGAGGCGCTGACCCAGTACCTCACAAGTCGGGGAGTGGATCTGGAAGAAGCCGGATAGATCAGCTAACGGTTATCTTACAGAGCCAAACCCTACTTTGACATCCGCCGGATCACGCGCTACCACACGGCAATACAGTGACCAGTGCAGCACACAGGGCTGTAGCTCAGTTTACCGTACCTGCTCGCTGCACGAAGGCTTGGGGTTCCAGCAAAATGCCTGCTGAGAAGTTTCACGGTGTCGTAGGACGGAAGGTTTCGGTTCAGGCGAGACAGCCCGGACGACTGTCACTTACATATTCCAAAGCCGTCGTATTTCGGCGGCCTCCTCTTTGGTGAGCAGGTAGTTCGTCTCAACGGGCACGCGGAGAATCCTCAGATCCTTCAACACACGATGTGTCAAGAGAGAAGACTTCTTGATCATGCCGTCTCCCAGCCTTGCCTCCAGTATCTCAAGCCATACCCCGATGCCTGCATGCCTCCATTCGTTCGTCCTGTAATAGCTTTTAAGCCCTCGACCTGACATCTCATCCGGCGAGCTCACGACTCTGGCTTTTGCGATAATCCCGCCCGTCTCTTTTCGGCCGCCGTCAGAACGCCATATGAACACCTCATCGCCTTCGCTTATCTGATCAAGGAAATGCTTCTGCCTGACGAACCAGCCTAAGGGGCCATCGTTTTCAGTGAGGTATCGGTCGATGTCAAAGCGCCTCGGGTTACATTGGAATATCCAACTTCGTGTGGGCGCTCCATCGCAAGACCGGACGATGGCAGAGCCTCCTATCGGTTGGTAGTGTCTCAAGAGCTCTAGAAAGTAGCTTTGACCATCTCGACTACGTTGAGATAGAAGCAGGACAGCATCTCTTGCATCAGACCCAGCCCGGTGTTCTTGCTCAGTTCGAATCCCGTGGCACTGCAGCAGGTTCTCAAGCTTCTTCGAATTGAAGCCATGTCTTCTCCAATCGATCCCCCTCATTGAGCAAAGCCACTTCTTTGACTTGCACTTGGGGAATAGGCGAGCCACAAACCCTCGATCGAAGCGCTCGTTATGCGCCACCAGGAACTCAGCCCGGTCCAGCATAGCCTCGATCCGGACGTTATCAAGACGCTTGCCACGAACATCTTTGAGCGTGATGCCATGGACGCGGTACGCTCCCGGGTGGATAGGTACGGCCGGCTCCCGGAGCCCGACATATTCGTCTACGATGCCCATGATTCGCCCTGTATTGCGGTCGAAAGCGAATAGCACTAAGGCTAGTTCCACGATCTCATCTGTGTCGTGGTCACGTCCGGTGGTCTCTGTATCAACAAATCCGGCGATTCCCCAGGATGGGTCGATCGATTCTCCGTCCAGGTAAACTAGGCATTCCGCAACCCTTCCCCGAGCCCCTCGTCTTCGAAAGACCTGGGCCACTTGCCTCATGGCACCATTACCTCCACTAGCCGTAAGTGATTTCTCCGTCGCCTGGAGGGGGTTCACTCATCCGCTATTACAAACGAAGTCGCGACCGGAGTAGCGGTTTTACCCTCGGCCGAGGCTCAGAAGATGCTATCGAGGTTCACATCTCGGGACATGAAAGTGACAACCCCGCTGAGGCACCTTTCCCAACGGATATAAACGCCGCTCTAACTTGCCCCGAAGCTTGACTGCAAGATCGCTGCTTTCGTCTACTTTGATGAACCACTTTGAGAGGGGGCGTTCCGTCACCCTCCCATCCTTTTGGACCGTCTGCCCGGGCAGCCTGCGCCCTCTGTTGTAGAAGGTAGCGTTCATGTCTTTGTAACCGATGTACTTACTTGGCCCGAACATATCGAGCTGAGGGATGAAGTACCATTGCTTGAACTGACTCAGCTGAAACAGGATGTCCTCATTGCGCTCATCGAGTTCGCGATTGAACTGCCGCACATTCGCCAAGACCTGTTCGTAGGTCTCAACAAGCTCGTTGTCTCGGAATTGGCTTACCACCTCGGACACCTCCTCGGTTTCCCCATCAGATTCCCAAAGTGCTTATTGAGGCCGTTTCCTCTTTGTCCGGACAACATCATCATGGTGAAGCCTCAGTGGCCAACGGACACCACAACCTGGTTTCGCTCATTAGGCAGCGTTTTCCTTCTTGGGTGCCTGTTCCCTTACAATGGGACTGTCGATGACCAAGGTTCGGGGCGAACCTCGCTGCCCTAGGGTGCGGAGGATGTCCCGTAGTCCGTAGAAATCGAACTGGCAAGTCCCGGGGCCTCTGTGGCGAAACAGAGGTGAGGCAAAATAAGGAGGCAACGTCGCCAAGGGGGTTCTCGGGGAAGATGCCTTCGCGGACGCACCACGAGAAGAACGCCTTAAGGTATGCGCGCCTGATGTTGGCGGTCGCGGGTGCAACATCCTCTGCCATATACGCGAGCACTCGCTGCCGGACCGTGCCAGGGTCGTATGCGTCGGGGAACCTGGTGAAGAACCTTGTGACGTGCTCCTGGTAGTCGCTGAGTGTCCGCGCCGCCACGCCTTGAGCCTGCTTCCATGCGAGAAAGTCGCCTAGCGCGGCCTGCCAGGTGTCGGGGAGCCGCTTGTCAATCCGAAGGACCTTTGCCATACCCAAAACCTCCTGATATGGAAACCTAGTTTCGCCATCAGGAGGAGTCCGGTGGTCCTGTTTAGGTTGGTTTTAAGACAACGGACTTGCTACGTAACCGGCTGGAAAAAGCGACGTGAAGACGAGGCACGCAAGCTGCGTAGCAGGCCATAAATAGCTGGTGAGCCATCCGGGACTCGAACCCGGGACACCCGGATTAAAAGTCCGGTGCTCTACCATCTGAGCTAATGGCCCACCTAAAGAATCGTGCTATGCAATTGGCGTGACTGCGCGCGGCCGTTGCCGCGTCCGGACACCATCATACTACCACAAGTAAGGCCCCCTATCAAGGGCAGACGTTTCCGGCGCGAGGGCTTCCAGGATGGCCGACGTACGCCGCGCCGGGAGCCTCACGCTAGGTAGGTCGCCATAAGTAATCGCCGGTTCCAGAGAGCGCACGCGCCGTGCAGGGCTGCCGGTGTCGCACTCGGGGACGGCGCCCCAAGCGGGGCGCGCTTCGCCAAAATCCGGCCCGTCTGGCTAGGCAGCCGGATTCTGAGACCCCTCGTGCAATCACCGGCAACCCAAGACCTTGGAAAACGACAGAAAACTAATGACGTCATGCCTAGCCCCCCAGCCCCGGGAACCCCGGCCCTGAGGTCGGCCCTGGCGCCGGCCCTACGGGACCGCTTCAGCCAGGAAGCGGGCCTCCCGGGATCGGCGCGGACAGCATGGGCCCGTGCCCCGGCGCGCCGTGGGACTGCATCGGGACCTGCGCTCCCATCGCAAGTCGCAGGCGTCTCTCTACGTCAGGCCAGTTCACCACGTTCCACCACGCCCTGATATAGTCGGCGCGCCGGTTCTGGTAGTCCAGGTAGTAAGCGTGCTCCCAGACGTCCAGCACCAGCACGGGTATCGTGCCCCATTGCGTCAGGTCCTCATGCCTCCAGGCCGTCAGGATCTCGAGGCGCCCCCACTGCGGCTGCCAGACGAGCACGCCCCAGCCGGAACCTTCCACATCCAGGGCTGCCCGGGAGAACTGCTCACGAAATGCCTGTACGCTGCCGAAATACGCGACGATGTGGTCTCTCACCAGCCCGGTTGGTTCGCCACCCCCCGACGGGCTCATGTTCGTCCAGTATATACTGTGCAAGATGTGCCCTGAGCCATTGAAAGCAAGCTCTCGTTCCCAGTATCGGACCAGCGAGAAATCCATCCGCGCTCTCTCGTCTAATAGGGCTAGCTCGGCGGTGTTAAGCCCTTCGACGTAGGCGGCGTGATGCCGATCGTGATGGATCCGGAGCTGGGTCTCGCTGATATAGGGTTCAAGCGCATTATAGGCGTACGGGAGCGGCGGAAGCCGGTGCCCACCTGGAGGCACGCTCGGAATCTCTCCCCAGGCTTCAGTCTCCGGTTGATTGTCGTCCCGGGTCATCATGGTCACCCCTTGTGCCAGGGCCCTCGCGCTCTTGAACGACGGGCGTCGCTGCGAGAGCCGGTGTTTTTGTGTCACGTGGTTGTACATTGCGACTGTTGAATTTCCCCAGCGGCTGGTAGTCTGGCGGAGCGCGGCAGCTGTTTTACGCGAGTCAACAGGGCTACTTTGCCACAGTGTGGGAAACGTCAACAGCCTCGTCCATTAGACTGTTGAGTGTCCCCGGCAGCTACCAGTTTGGCCGAGCACGGCAGCCGACGGTTCTGCGCGATTGAACCCGGCTGCGTTCACGTTATGTGGGAAACCGCGTTATGTGGGAAACATCAACAGTCTCGTACATGTTATGCAGGCCGCTCGGGTCGTGCGATGGCTCGTGTCGGCCATCAGAGCTGACGCTCGGACTTTGCGAAAGGATCGGGAAACAACCAAGGCGGAGCAGGGATCGGCTGGTTCGAGTCCCTGCGGTATCTGTGGGTATCTGTGGCACGTGGGCTGAGCGAGAAACGTCCGAGCCGCGCGATGGTTGTGCCGCAATGCACCGCGAGAGACAAGAATAGCTTCGGGCCGCCGCCGCGGAAGGATTCTGGCTAGCCGTGTCGAATCCAGAAGTGCCGCACCGGACCCAGTCCCAGCCAGTCTCAGGCAGTCCAAGCTGGCCCCGGGAGGCCACGAAGCTTAGCACGTACGCCAGGCAGCGGAGTGGCTCAAGACCAAGTGGCAGAGTGGCTCATGGGAGGCGTGGCGGCAAGTCAGCGAAAGTCGAGGAGGGTGAAGGCGGCACATGGACATCAGAGAAGAACGTGCAGCAATGGACGAAAGACGGCTGGCCGCGCTGGAGACGCTGTCGTCGGTGGTGAGGTGGCTCAAAGAAACGAAGCCGTCCGAGATATTCTACGTCGAGGGAGAGGGCAAGGGGAAGACGCCCGCTCCCACCATGAGCGACGAGCATCTCAGGGTGATCTGGCAGCGGTGGGTCGCCAAGGCAAGCGATGTGATGGAGAGAAGCGCCATGATCCCCGACCTGCTTCTGTCGGACCTCGAGCGCCTGTTCAAGGAAACGAAGAAGGATGCCCAGGAGACAAGAACATCTTAGGGCGGCTGCCGTCCTCCTGGGGCACGCGGACCCACTCGTCCATAAGCTCATGGACCAGTCAATAGAACGGCTCGGGCCGCGGCACAGGTACGTCACACATAACGTGGAGTACCTGCGCGCCATCCGTCAGCTGTTCGGCGACGAGGCCGCGCTTGAAGCTACCCTCCATCTCCTTCAGGACTGGGGGGTTATAAGCGAAGAGGATTACGCGTTTGGCGTGGCGAGGCGCTCGCGGCGGAAGAGGTCGCCGGCGCCTCGCCGCAGTGGTGCGGCCTCGGCACCCTGCTGATCTGCGTGAGCAATAGGACTGTGACGACAACCACGGTTGTCTTCCCTCCGACCACAACTCTTGCGTTCCTCCGCGACAAGCATGGGGTTCGCGCGGCCAGGCTGCGTGGGTCGCGTCGACGTCTGCCCTACCACTCGAGTCCAGGTTTGCGCCTACCTACGTACCTACGCATCTACCTACCTACCTACCTACCTGCACACACATACCTGCCTGCCTACCTACCTGCTTACCTAACTACCTGTCCTACCTACATACTGACATACTGACCGGCCAACCAATCGACCCACCTAAGTAGATCGCCATAAGTAATCGCTGGTTCCAGAGAGCGCACGCGCCGTGCAGGGTTGCCGGTGTTGCACTCTCTCTTTGAGTCACCGGCAACCCAAGACCTCCGAAAACGAGAGAAAACTAATGACCTCATACTTAGAAGCCTGCTCCAAATGCGGCTGCATTGCGCTCACGGGCTGACCGTCGCGCCTCGAAGCTGCGGATTTGCTCCGTGAGCGTGCCATCGCCGAGGTCGGGCGTGGGTTTTGGAGGAAGCTACTAAGTGAGGGTGCATTAATCCTCGCCCCTTTTCCAGTGGTTGCCGGGTTGTCGGTGTTGCACTCGGGGACGGCGCCCCATGCGGGGCGCGCTTCGCCAAAATCCGGCCCGTCCGGCCAGTGGCCGGATTTTGACACCCCTCGTGCAATCACCGGCAACCCCTCCCAAAAGTCGGGACCATTTTCGCACCCCCACTTAGCGACCCACCGACCGACCGTCCGGCCGTCCGGCCCCAAAGGGCGGTAGTTTCCATGTTCCTATGTTCGACGGGTGCTTGACCGGTTACAGTTTCGCAGGAAAACTGTCAAGACGGGCGAAGTTTTAAAAGAGGGTGCAACGTCACGCGCCTGCAGGCCTTCGCGGCTGCAGGCCGAGGCACAGTCGTTGCGAGCGCTTGCGGCGGGGTAAGCCAACATTGTCGGGCAACGGGGTGGTGTATCCTATGCTGGAGCGCTGCCTGACTCTGGCGGAATGCGAGCGAATTCTGGATGAGAAAACCCGCACGGTGGCTTTCGTCGGCCAGATGAGGCTATCGCGGGACGACGTTGAGAAGCTGGGCAGCTTCATCAGGAAGGAGATCGCCGCTGATTTCAGGCGAACTGGCGACGTGCTCGATTCTCTCGCTCGGCGTGCGCCCGCCTGCATCGCTGCGTTTCTAACCGGCGAAGGCATCTGGGGATACGACAGAGGCGACTACTGGTCGGCGGTCTCCGACGCGACAGGGCTCGCCGACCCTGCCTGGCACCACAAACTTGGCACGCTATTCCTCGAGTTCCTTGCTCAACGAAATATGCCGGTACCCAGCACCGGGGGGTCCCACCGATTCGTCGCGCCGATCCTCGTTCACGGTGGTATACCGCAATCTTGTCTTCCCAGCTTCTTCGAAGATGTTGTCCTGCCCATGGTTGAGCTGGACCTCACCAGCGATGAAGACGTAAGGGACGAGCTTGCCACGTTGCGGCAGCGCGAGGGGAAGAGGCTTGCGCTGGAACGGGAGATCGCGGCGCTTGAGCGTCGGAAGGACGGTCTCGGCCGGGAGACGCAGGAGCTGGCTCGCCTGCTTGACCTGAAGCGTCGGCTTTCGCAGCTGCAGGCACGGGTGCAGGCAGGAACGGAGAGTGATGAGGATGCAAACGGAGGCGGAGGCGAAAGCGGAGGCGTAGAGGGAGGGGGAGACGGAGATAGAGACGCGGACGGAAACGGAAACGGAGACGGAGAATCGGATGTAAAGGGAGAGGGAAACGACCGCCGCCACCACTACGGCCCTGGCCATGATCAGGAGGATGGACGTGGACATGGACGTGGACATGCACACGGACAGGGACAGGGACAGGGACAGGAGCACAGAGGAGAGCGCAGCCAGGGGCAAGGTCAGGAGCAAGGACGAGGACAGGGACAAAGGCGACGACAGGCGACGGGCCAGGGAGACGCTCAGGAGCACGGGTACGTGCGGGGCGCGCACGAATGGGAGCACATTCCTGAAGACTACGAAAGCTACCGGCTCAATGCCCTGGCCAGACTTGCACAGATCGGTGACGAAATCGCCCGCCTTCAAGCGGAGAAAAGCGAAGCCCTGCGGCGCTTGGGGGAATTCTCACCGCCCGACCGCCAGATCCTGGCCTGCGAGGCCGCCATCGAGGAGTGCCAGCAGGACTACCTCTCGATCTCCCGTGAGCTCGCGACGATCCCTGCCCTCCGGGCCGAAGAGGCTCTTCACAGGCAAAGGCTGGACGCGGCAGCCCAGGCCCTGTGGCACGGGCCGTGGAACGACCGCTATGCTGAAGCCTTACAGACCGTGCCGTGGCCGCGCCTTTCCGAGGCATGCGAAAGACGCAAGGCGCTCAAAGCCCGCCACGCAGCGGCGCTTTCGGAACGCGCCAGTATTACCTGGGTTCGGGCACGCCTCAGCCCCCTTCTCTGGCTTGGTCTAGGCCTCACGCTACTTGGCACGGGCATTTGGGTGCTCACCGCCTCAGATGCCGCAGGTATCCTCGTCGCTGTCTTGGGAGGTGCCGTTGCCGGCGGCAGCTGGCGGCGCTTCCGAAAGGCCGCCCGGGCGGAAAAGCTCGGCCGCGAGCGTGCGAGCGTTCTTTCTGAGGAACTGAAAAGCCTTGAAGCGAAGCTGGCCTTTTGCGAGGACGAGATCGTTGGACATCTTCCCGGTCTACCGTTCGCTCAAGGTCAGCCGGGGACGCTGCCGGACGATCTCGTAGAGCGCCTCAGACGCCTGGAGGAGCTGTACCGTCTCTGGAGCGACTGCCACCGCGCGACATGCGGTGCTGAGGGACGATATCTGGAGTGGAAACGACGTGTGGAGGAAATAGCCTCTCTGGTGGGATGCGACGCTGATCCGCACGTTTTCGAAGCAGACGCTTACGCGCATGTTTTGGAAGCAAATGCTTACACGCACATTTCCCAAGTACTTGAAGAGCTCACAGAGCAGCTCGCCCAATCCCGCCAGAGACGTTCCCGTGCCGACGAAGCAAGGAGGCGACTCGAGCAGGAGATCGAGCCGCGCCTCAACGACCTGGAAAGCAGGGCTGCCGCGCTCCGAAGAGAGATTGAACTCCTCGACGAGCAGGTCTGCGATCTCGGCGCAGGCGACCTTGCCGCAGGGATTCGCGAGCTACAACGCCGTCGCGCCGCCCTTCGAGAGCTTGCGGAAGTGCGCAACGCCCTGGCGCGACTGGCCTCGTCGTCCGCCGTCGTTCGAACCTATGCTAAGTGTAGCGAGCAGCAGGTTGCGCTGGCTCACGAGGAGAGGGCGCGTGAGCTAGAAAGCATCGACGCGCTCATAAAGGAGAAGCAGGGGAAACTGAGGGCCTGCCCACCGGTGTTTCCGCATGCAGATGAGCCTGTAAGGTGCTTCCTCCTTCACGGGCAGCAGTGGGCGGAGAGCTGGCTCGCAGTTGCCGCCAGGGCCGTGGAAAGCGCGTTGAGAGAAGGTTGTATGCCTGAGGAGACCGCCTGCCCGGACCTACCTGAAAGGGTTGTGCAGGCGCTCAGGGAATGGTGGAGCGAATGGAGTGACCGGAGACCTGTGGAGGACGGCCGAGACTATGTTGCCGGAGGCCAGAACGGCGCGCAGGCACCCGAGGCTTGGCGGGACGACGAGAGGCTCTCGGCACCGGTGCTCATGCTCGATCCCCCTAGTGGCGACGTCAAGCTGGTTGTTGATCGGCAGGTCATGAGGCTTTCCTCCGCCATGCAGCGCCCCGGGCTGGCGCTCCAGATCGCGGACGTGGGTTGCGCTGGTTCCGTCGGTACCGCTGATTCGGTCAGTGCCGCCGGTTCCGTCAGTGCCGGAGGTCCTGTGGGTGCCGTAGGCCCTACTGATCTTGCCGGTCCCGCTCAGTCCAAAATACTGAAGACCATTCCGCTCAGAGCGTACCGGCATCGCAGCGGGCTTGTGGAGACGTCTCCTGTCGAATGGTCTCTCAGGGACCTGTCCCAGCGCTACCGGGTTTCCCTCCTCAACGCGGATAGCGTCTATCGCTCTTGGGAGGTCGCATTGTTCAGTGACGCCCACCCGTTTGCAGCTTTCAACGAGAGCGGCCGCCAGGTTGACGCAGGATGTTTGCCCCGGCAAAGGCTGTGGTTTCTGGTGCCCGCAGGTTTCGACCTCTCCTGCTCTGTCCCCGTGGTGGAGGAGGCGACCCCCGCTTCTCTTGCGGGGCGCTATCATCTCCTGCTTGGTGACCTTTCCGACGTGGACGATGCCTGCCTTGTATCAGAGGCTGGCGAACGTGTTTACCTGGTCTTCTCGGATGACGAGGCGGCGGAAACGCCGATGCTCACCGGCGGGGAGGCCTTCCCCGGGTTGTCGTCCGACGGCGCGCCTGTCTATACAGGGGAACTACCCGCGCTCATGGTTCCGGTGGACCGGGATAGGGGGCTCGAACCGTGGGAGGTGATCGTCCGCCGGGTTACCGGTCCGGGGCCGGAGGTTGCGCGACGCCGCTTTCACCTGAGCGAGATGCCTGGCGTCGCGCTGGAGCATGGCGGGCGCTGGGCGAAGGTGTCGCTGGGCACACCGGAGGTTATCGGAGATTCCCCTGTGGGGCTCTACACGGTGGCCGTCCACCGTCACAAGCGGGGCTTGCAGCGTTTTGAATTTCGCTTTGCAGTGGTGCCTGGCTTGATCGTCGAGTTTGAACCGTCGATTGTTCTCCCCTTCCAGTCAGACTGCCCCGAGGGTGCCCCACGTCTTACTGTGACGGTCATCCCTCCTCGGGATGGGGAGTTCATCCCAGAGGCTCCGGCGGTGGTCGTGGGGAGGGAGGATGATGTCCACGACATCTCGGTCCCCTGCAGCGAGGACGTGGTGAGGGGAGAGCTTGTGCTTCTCGGGGAGGCAAGGAAAACGGGGGAACTGCAGGAGGAAACGCAGGGACCGCAAGGAGCGGCATGGACGCAGGGGGCGCGAGGGCCGAACGGAGCGGCGATAGAGGAAGCGGAGCAATGGACGCAGGAGGAGGGCCAGGCGGGGGCAGCGCAAGAAGGCCCCCTGACCGGAGAGGCGGAAGAGGAGGTCTGCGGAGACGTAACCAGCAACGCTGATCGGCCGGAGCCGGGGCGAAAGGCGGAAATATATCACCTACCGCTCGAGATCGCCATTCCCAAAGTCCTGTGGCGGCTTCGTGGTATGAAAGACGGTGAGCACGCGGATTGGTCATCTACGGTTGAGGAGGTCTGGTCCGGAACCTGGGCGCAGTGTGACGGGCTCACGCTGGAGGTGAAGTTCCCCCCGGGCGTGGCGGAGTATGCTGAACTGACCCTCGACGATGAGGAGCAGGCGGCCAAGCGGCAGGGGGGCCAGCGACAGGGGGACCAGCGGCAGGAGGCGCAGCGGCAGCGGGTGGGCACGCGCGTCGAGGGCGACCGCGCCGGCTTTAACCTGCTTCGATTCCTGGATAGCCTGAAAGCCGGCCCGGCGGTGCGCTCGCTCTCGATTAGGGTTTTCGGGCCGCGCCGCAAGCTCGTCGCAGATGGCCCGGTCATCCGGGTGCGCTCGCGATGGGAAGTCTCAGACGTGTGCGTGTCGTCCGAGATCCTTAAGGGCGACGGCTCCTACGACAGGCGGCGCCTGCGGTTCACATGGCGGGAACAGGGATGCGCCGCTCAAAGGGTGCTCCGGATGTGGCGCCTCTGGCAGCCCTGGGCCCAGCCTCTGACATGGACCGTTGCTGATGGGGCGACCGAGCTTGCCGTCGAGTGCCCGAGAGGATGCGGCAGTGAGGGACGCGCGGTTCTCGAAGCCGGCGACTACCTGATCCATTTCGATACGGATGACCCCTGGGCCACAAGCAGTGGCGTGCCCGCGTTCCCGTGCGACGACGCAAACGCCGCGGTCGTGGTGATCGATGACGGAGAGCCGCGCGTGAAAGACTGCGTGCTCAGGCGGCTGACCGCACGGAAAGCGGAGGTCGCGGGCGTGGTGGCGGGTGTGCCGCCAGGCCGGAGTGTGGCTGCGGTGCTACTCGGGATCGTTGCGGGCCGCACCGTCGCTTTACGCGGGGAAGGCAGCACGGGTCGGCGGGGCGAGTTTGCCGTGCGGGTGGAAGTCGGGTCCTCCGGAGACGGAGAGCACGTCCGCCGCACGCCGCCTACGCCTGAGCTAATAAGTGACCTCGCCCGGTCCCGTCTTCCGGAGAAAACGGACGCTTTCGGGTGGGTGCACTGGCTAGGGGTCTTCGTGGTGAGCGAGCCACCAGCATACTACGTGGGGATTCTGCCTGACCCCGCACTGCTCGAGTGGCCCCTGGACCAGCAAGTCTACGATTCTTCCGAGCTCATCCATATCCTCGAACTGGGCGGGCGAGTAGAGGTGCGCTGCGAAGCAGGTCGCTTCGAGCAGCCGGCTCTATCTCAGGCTGACGCTCTGAGGCTCCTGGAGGCGTTGCGCGATGGGAAGGATGGCGTGGAAGTGATGCTTCGGTTCGAAGGTGCACCCCGCAAGGTCAAAATAGACTGGACGAGCGGGGCTGTTGCGGCAGGGCCGCCCGTCCGCCTGTCCGGATCGCGGTTGTGCTCACCGGGGTTTGGGTTAGAGCCCGGGCGGGAGTCAGGGTCCGGGTCGGGGTCAAGGTCAGGGTTAGGGTTAGGGTTAGGGTTATATTATAAAAGATAAGGGTTAGGGTTTGGGAGAAA